>JBGVRS010000046.1:0-48416 GCA_045128635.1 Lachnospiraceae bacterium | reverse complement strand
GACTAAGCCCGTGTTTGAAGTTTGTTTTAGGTCGTGCTTTAACAATACTATCTTGGGACAATCCTGTCACTGCCTATTTTTGAAGAAGTAGAAGAAACTGCGCCACAGCCTTGGCAGGCCATCGCGCAGCGATTTTGTTCAATTTGAAGTTTCATTTGTGTTGATCATGCCGAAAGGCTTGATTATAAATATTATATTATAAGGAGATTGCTGTTTGAGAAAAAACAACACCTTGGAGATTGTGGCATAACCGGGAGGTTATCGAGCACAGTCAAATCGAAACCTCCCAGTATTGAGCGAAGCGATACGAGCAATCTAATAATGTTTGCGAGTCGAAAGTCAACAATCATCAGGAGGAAAAAATAATGAATAAAAGTGACTGTATTATACGTTTAGAAAGAAAAGAAGAATACAGAGAAGTTGAAAAATTAGTAAGAGAAGCCTTTTGGAATGTGTATCGTCCGGGCTGCTTAGAACATTATGTGCTGAATCAATTAAGAAACGATGATGCGTTTGTACCTGAACTCGACTTTGTGATGGAGAGGAACGGACAGTTGATTGGACAAAATATGTTCATGCGTGCAAACATCAAAGCAGATGATGGACGAGATATTCCTATTATGACAATGGGACCAATCTGCATTATACCAGAGTTGAAAAGACAGGGATTCGGAAAGAAATTGCTGGAGTATTCTTTGGAGAAAGCAGCAGAACTTGGTTGTGGAGCATTATGTTTTGAAGGAAATATCAACTTCTATGGGAAAAGTGGATTCACATATGCAAGAGAGTTTGGTATCCGTTATCATGGATTGCCAGAGGGTGCAGACGATTCTTTCTTCCTATGTAAAGAACTAATTCCGGGATATTTAAGCAGAGTGACAGGTGAGTATACACCGCCAAAAGGATATTTCGTGGATGAAGACGAAGCGGAAGAATTTGATAAGGGATTTTCTTATAAAGTTAAACTGAAACTTCCGGGACAACTTTTCTAAGTAAACGAGTAAGAAGCAGTGTTTTCATGCGTGATACGAATCGTGTCGCGCATGTGACACTGCGTTTCTTTCTATTTAGTGAGTCTTTTGCTACTTTGAAATTAGCCGATAGGCAAAATGAAAAGAGAAAGGACAACGAATCATGAAAGAAAAAAGAAAAAGGTTATTATGGATAGGATGTATATTTATAGCCGGTTTTGTTATCTGGACATTGCTAATACAAGCTGTAGATGTACAGCCTTTAGGTGTAAATGGGACAAACATAGGTTTTGCAACAATTAACTGTTGGTTTCACAGGTTAACGGGGGTGCATATGGTGATTTATACAATCACAGACTGGCTGGGGCTTATTCCGATTTTCATCTGCATGATATTTGGTGGGATTGGATGTATTCAATTGTTGAAAAGAAGGAGTCTGCTTAAAGTGGACTATGACATTATTTTCCTAGGAGTATATTATATCTTGGTAATATTTGGTTATCTTATTTTTGAAATGATACCAATCAATTACAGACCGATACTTATTGAAGGGTTTATGGAGGTGTCTTATCCGTCCTCAACTACACTTCTTGTACTTTGCGTAATGCCGACGCTTATCGAACAAATAAATCGCAGGTCAAAAAATGAAATTGTTAAAAAGGTTATAAAAGCTTTGGTCATTTGTTTTTCTACTTTTATGGTATTTAGCAGACTGATTTCCGGTGTGCATTGGGTGACGGATATTGTAGGTTCTATTATGCTCAGTGTAGGAATGTTTTGTATTTATAAAGCAGTTGTCTTGCTGTGTTATAAAAGAGAAAATTAAGGAGGTTCTGCTATGGAATTTCATGAGAAACTTCAGGAATTAAGAAAAAGCAGAGGACTTACCCAGGAAGAGTTGGCAGAAGAATTATATGTGTCGAGAACTGCTATATCAAAGTGGGAGTCGGGAAGAGGATATCCAAGTATTGATTCATTAAAGGAAATATCAAATTATTTTTCGATAACCATTGATGAGTTGTTATCGACGGACAAGCTGCTTTCTATTGCAGAAAAGGAAAACAGAGCAAATCTAAGAGGAATGTGTGATTCGTTATTTGGTTTATTGGATGTATTCGCAATTGTTTTAATTGTTTTACCTCTTTATCCAAATGTGGTGGATGGATTTGTCTATTCAGTAAATCTATTTGCATACATTCAGACTACATCATTGAACCGTTCATTGTACTGGATTATGATTGTTTTTCTTGTTGTGATCGGATTTATAAAATTGACACTGACAAAATTAGATATGCAAAGATATCATAAGGTGGCAACAAGGGTATCAATTTCGATTAGTGCATTATTAGTGTTATTATTTGCAATAACAAGAGAATCTTATGCAGTGGCTGTAGTATTTCTACTATTAGTAATGAAAGGGATATTACTTTTTAAGTGTGCAAAGGTATAAGGAATCGAAACCTGCAGGCTTCTGGTGAGTCCGAAAGCAAGAATTTGAAGTTTACGGTGAGTTAAGGGAAAACAGTGGGCTGAGAATTTGAAAGAAAGGATTATGTAATTGTAAAAAAATAAAATCAAGTATATAATATATCATAGAATATGATGAAAGAGAGGATTAATTATGTGTGACGTTAAAAAATATAATGATATTTTTCAAGAAATTAAATCTTTGCGACAAGACGATACATTACAATTAATTCTTGAAGCAAAGACACAAGAAGAAAGAGATTTTTATGTAATGGTTGGTAATTTTCTATTACAGAATAAACAGAAGCTTGTTGTTGAAGGGAATCTTTTTTAAATGCAAAAGTATATACTGATAGCCGGAGTGAATGGTGCGGGTAAATCAACATTGTTCCATGTACTTGATGAACTGAAAGATATGCCACGAGTGAATACGGATGAAATTGTAAAGCAATTTGGTGACTGGAATAATATTTCAGATACGTTTAAGGCCGGAAAACAGGCAGTCAAAATGATTAATGATTTTTTTGATAAAGGAATAACATTTAATCAAGAAACAACATTATGCGGGAATAATATTCTAAAAAATATTAAGAAAGCTAAAATGCTCGGTTATTATGTTGAACTCCATTATGTAGGAGTTGAAAATGTAGATATTGCCAAAAAACGAGTGGCTCACAGAGTATCAGTTGGTGGACATGGAATTCCAGAGGAAGATATAGAACGTAGATATATAGAAACATTTAACAACTTAAATATAATTATTTCAGAATGTGATAGAATTTCTTTTTACGATAATACAAGTGAGTTCGAACGATTTGCAATTATCGAAGGAGGAACTACGGTAATATTAGTGAATAATATTCCGGATTGGTTTGAGAAAGTAAAACGGTAACAATGTGTTGCCGTTTTTTGTTATATATTGAATTGATGATAATTTCAGGTTTGTAGAGAAATTGGATCGGGTCAACTGAACCGGAATGGTAGGTTGGCCGAATTTTAATGTATGGAACGAACTATATGATTATGAAAACATTAAGTGTTGACAATGCTGTTTTAATATGATATAAAAAGATTGGTTAGTTTGGGCTAACTTAAAAAATATGGATGTTTCACACATCTATATTTTTTACACAGAGGTTAGGTTCAACTAACTGTAGAGGAGGTAACAGATGAGCGTTGTAATCATTGGTGGAAATGAATGTATGGTCTGTCAGTATGAACAGATTTGTAAAAAATATGGATACAAATGTAAAGTCTTTGCAAAGGAGCGAAGCGGATTTAAAAAGAAATTAGGGAATCCTGATTTGATGGTTTTATTTACCAATACGGTTTCGCACAAAATGGTAAAGAGCGCAGTGGACGAAGCAAAGAGGAATAATATTCGTTTGGCTCGTACCCACTCCAGCAGTGCGGCAGCACTCATTAACGTATTGGAAACACACATGGTGACATAGAATGACAGAAGAATTAATTGTTAGACATTGCTCCCCAACACTTGCCGGTTTAAAAACAGGAAATATGTTTACCTGTCCGTATACGGATAAAGAAGAATTATTGAATGAAATTCGCAAGATTAATAAATGTTTAGAATCAAAAGGATTACGATTAGTTCCTTTAAACACACTGAAAAAACGTATGCTTCTTTATCTTTATCGACCGAGCAAATTACAGAAGGACTTTTCAATGAAACCCGTAGAAAAAATCTTAAAAGAGCATGGCTACGAAAATACACATTTTCCGTGCTGTATTGTAAAACTGATTAAGAAGATGAAGGAAAATGGAGAGATTCCTCATGAAGTGGGGCTGTTTCTTGGATATCCGCCGGAAGATGTGGAAGGTTTTATAGAAAATAAAGCATGTAATTGCAAATGTGTGGGTTGTTGGAAGGTTTATGGAGACGAAAAAAAGGCGATAAAAACATTTGAGGAATATAAAAAATGTACAGAAATCTACTGTGCTCAGTGGGAAAGCGGATTGACGCTGGAAAATCTCACGGTAGCTGGTTGATCATATAATTAAAAATGGAAAGGAATAAAAATATTATGAGTAAAGTAGCAGTTGTATTTTGGAGCGGAACCGGCAATACAGAGGAAATGGCAGGTGAAGTTTTAGAAGGAGTAATATTAAAAGGGGCAGAAGCAGAACTTTTCGAAATTGAAAGTTTTTCTGTTGAGAAAATGGATGAATTTGATGCGGTTGCATTTGGGTGTCCGGCAATGGGAGATGAGGTTCTTGAAGAAACTGTATTTGAACCAGTCTTCTTATCCTGTGAGTCTAAATTGAACGGAAAAAACATTGCATTATTTGGTTCCTATGGATGGGGAGACGGTGAATGGATGCGCAATTGGGAAGATATGTGCCGAGAAAAAGGCGCAAATCTTGTTTGCGATAGCGTAATCTGTGCGGATGCTCCAGATGAAGAAGCAAAGAAAGCTTGTAGAGATTTAGGAGCTTCATTAGCGTAAATAAAGAAATCGAGATAAAAGAAAAGATTATTAAAATTTGACAACCACTTATGCATATGATATTCTATAAAAACTCTTTGCACTGCATATAAATCTACAGTACAAACTGAACAGACCGTGATAAATGTCATGGAGTCGGGTCACATGTGTGACAGTGGAATCTACATCCGCGGGACAGTAGTTATTAATACTGATTCGTGGGTGTTTTTTATTCTTTTTTATCGAATAACAATTCGTTAAACTCCCACATATATTTAGTGCCATAGAGTTATCTTGCATTTTTGGAGGTAATTGATATGGAGAAAAATAGAATAATGACAAAGAAGAACAAGACGACAGAAAATGATTTTTGCAAAGTAGCAAACAGGGTGTCCTTTATTACTATTATTGGAAATGTGATACTTTCTGTAGTGAAATTTTTGGCAGGAATCATTGCACATTCTAATGCAATGATTAGTGACGCAGTACATTCCGCATCTGATGTGTTCAGTACAATTGTTGTGATTATTGGTATTAAGTTGGCGTCAAAAGAAGCGGATAAAGAACATCCCTATGGTCATGAACGTTTGGAATGTGTAGCAGCGATTGTTTTGGCAATGGTTCTAATTATTACAGGACTGGGAATCGGAGCAGAGGCCTTAAAGAACATTGTACAAGGCAATTACAGTGATTTGCAGGTGCCAGGGATATTGGCATTGATTGCAGCTATTGTATCAATCGTCAGCAAGGAAGCAATGTATTGGTATACGAGATACTATGCAAAGAAAATTGATTCCAGTGCACTGATGGCAGATGCGTGGCATCATCGTTCCGATGCATTTTCATCAATTGGAGCTTTAGTCGGTATCGGGGGAGCCAGGGTAGGATTCCCGGTTATGGATTCCATTGCCAGTCTGGTGATATTTGTATTTATTGTAAAGGCGGCTTATGATATTTTTAAGGATGCCATGGATAAGATGTTAGACCATTCATGCGACGAAGAAACAGAAAAGCAGATTTACGATTGCGTCATGAAGAATGAACACGTGAGGGGGATCGATTTACTTCAAACGCGTATATTTGGAAATAAGATTTATGTAGACGTGGAAATACAACTATATGCTTCATACACTTTAGAAGAAGCTCATAATATAGCTGAAACGGTGCATAAAGACATTGAAGACAGCTTCCCGAAGGTCAAGCATATTATGGTGCATGTCAATCCGGTTAATAAAGGGCAGTAATGGTTTAAGTTCAAGATTTAAATTTTATGTTGTGTAAAAGACGTCTATTAAATTAGATGTCTTTTTTTGTTGAAAAACTATTGAAATCAATTTTTAATTGGCTTAGGCTGATTATAGGACGTCCAAATCTATGATTTTTACTGCTTTACAGGAGGAAGTTTTGATGAAGCAAGTTTTAGATACTTATTCAAGTAAAAACGATATAAATATAAAACAAATTGTAGCCTATAAAGATAACATACTTGAAATTGAAGAGTATAGAGATGGATTTAAAAAGGAAGATACCATGAATGTCATGAGTGTAACGAAATCGGTGACATCTTTGCTGATAGGTATTGCCATTGATAAGGGTTTGATAAAAAGTGTAGATGACTTTGTGATGGACTATTACAAGGAAACTTACACACCAAAAAGAGGAGAACAAACGATATTTAAAGTTACAATTAGACATTTGCTCACAATGACAGCACCTTACAAGGGAAAGAGCGAACCATGGAAGAAGGTTTGCACATCGGAAGATTGGACTCTGACAACATTGGATATTTTAGGTGGCCGTAAAGGTATCGCCAATGAATTCAGATATCACACACTCGGTGTTCAAATCCTTTTGGGAATTATCAGAATTACAAGTGGCATGAATGTGTTGGATTTTGCTAACAAATATCTTTTTGAACCTTTGGGGATTGTACCAAGAAGCAATGCGGGATGCGAGAGCAAAGAAGACCAGTTTGAGTACTTAATGAATAGAAACGATCACGGAAAGGTTTGGTTTTTGGATTCCACAGGTATGCCAACTGCAGGTTGGGGGTTATCTCTTTCTGCATACGAAATGGCACAGATCGGTTTGATGGTGCTTAATAATGGAGTATATAACAATATCCGCATTGTAAGTAAGAAATGGATCGAAATGATGACAAAATCCTACATATCCACCGATGAGAAATTTGGAAATCAGGATTATGGTTTTTTGTGGTGGCTCCCTCACAGAACAGAAGAGGTAATTGCTGCGATTGGTGATGGCGGTAATATTATTTATATTGATAGGAAAAATCAAATTGTAGCAGCTATCACTGCACATTTTAAACCTCTGGTCTTTGACAGAGTAGAATATATTGAAAAAAACATTGTTGAAGCTTTAAAATAGCTATTGACTCCTACGCTGCGTAATAGTTTAGAGTATATTTATCGAGAGGAGAGAAAAGCCAATGATGACAGTAAATGAAGTGAGCAAATTGACCGGAGTAAGTATACGTACTCTGCAATATTATGATACCATAGGACTCTTGCCACCGACTGAATATACAAAGGCAGGATATCGACTGTATGACGATACAGCAATGGAAAGGCTGCAGCAAATTCTACTGTTTAAAGAGCTTGAATTCCCGTTAAAAGAAATTAAGACGATCATTGATGCCCCTAATTTTGATAGAAACAAAGCATTGGAGCAACAAATTGAATTGCTCACTATGAAAAAAGAGCATCTTGAAATTCTTATTAATTTCGCTTGTAAAATAAAAACGACAGGAGTAAATAAAATGGATTTTAAAGTATTTGATACAACAAAAATGGATGAATATGCCAGAGAGGCAAAAGAGCAATGGGGTCAGACTTCAGAATATAAGGAATATGAGAAAAATGCAAAAAATCAGTCTCCAGACACACAAAAAATGGCGTGGAAAGAACTTATGCTTATATTTGTAGAGTTTGGAAAAATGAAAGATAAGGAACCGGAGCATTCGGAAGTACAGCTTGAAGTTAAGAAACTGCAAGACTATATTTCTGAGCATTTTTATAAATGTTCTAATCAGGTTTTAAAGGGGCTTGGTGCAATGTATGCTTCTGGTGGAGAATTTACTGAAAATATTGATAAAGCTGCAGGAAGCGGAACGGCTGTATTTGTTGCAAAAGCAATAGAAATTTATTGCAGTTAATATAGTAATGATAGACTGAAAAGAGATTATCATAATTCCTATGTTCATAGCAACAGCGGGTTGCTTTTCAATTTGACATATTGAAGATAAAATAACTATGGAGGTGGACAAAGTCATGGAAACAAAAGAGGTTATTTTAGAGTTAAGAAATAAAGCAGGTCTGTCTCAGGAGGAACTTGCGGAAAAAGTATATGTTACGCGTCAAGCTGTATCCCGTTGGGAAAATGGAGAAACGACACCAAGCACGGAAACATTAAAACTGTTATCAAGATTGTTTGATGTTTCTATTAATACACTTCTCGGTTCTCCTAGACAGTTGATCTGTCAGTGCTGCGGTATGCCATTAGAAGATTCTAATATCAGTAAAGAGAAGGATGGTTTCTTTAATGAAGAATATTGTAAATGGTGTTATGCAGATGGAGAATATATGTATCATGACATGGATGATCTAATTGAAGTTTGTGTAAAAAACATGTCAAATGAGCATTTTACGCCTGAACAAGCACGTTCCTATATGAAGGAGATACTTCCCAAATTAAATTATTGGAAACAATATACCTATTTGGCCGGAGCAGAAAAATTTGAGGAATTTAAAAAGCAGCTGATAGATGAAATAAATGATCTCCACATAGAAGGAATGCCGAAAGTTGAAAAACTTAATGCACTTGTGGGTGGATATATTAATCTGGAATATAGACTTCCAAATGGGAAATATGTGAAGTTTTTAGATGATGAGGTGACCTATTTAGGAAATCAATTAGAATGTGAATTTGGTGGAGACAGATGTTTTGGAATTGCTGCAAACATGGACTTTATTTTGGTCTGTACCTACGAAGAAAATGGTGAGAATCCGGAATTAATTGTTTATAAGAAAAGATAGTCATATTGACGTTCAAACACTCAGTTTTGTTTAAAGGCTGAAAGTCATAATCAACGATATTTCGTTGATTATGACTTTTTTGATTTCATGAAATTTACAGAGCGCTTTCAAAATAAGAAAGACCTAAACTTATACCTGCAATTAAAATTATCATAAGAATTCCCATTTTTTACCTGTCCTTTCTTTAAAAACATGATTTCTTTGTGTTATAATCATAATAATGCCATAAATAATTAATATAAATAAAATATAGGACAAAAATTATAAATATATCGCCAAGATATGGTGTTTTTATAATGTTTTTACGGAGGTACTATGAAACTTAAATTAACAAATAGTCAAATGGAACAAATTGCAAATATCACATCAGAATATCCGTATAGTTCCGGTCGTGTAGAAAATGATTTTACGCCATGGCATTGGCATGATGAATTGGAATTCGGTTATGTTGTCGAAGGTGAAGTGGAAATTGCTACTACTAGTAAAGTTTATCGTCTGCATAAAGGAGAAGGATATTTTATAAATACCAATGTGTTGGCATCTATGAAATATCCTAAGAAAGGGACTCTTGACTATTTTCTGTTTCATCCGACATTTTTGAGCGGACATTTTAGAAGTATTTTTGAAACTAAATATCTAAATCCGATACTTCAAAACAAAAAAATAGATTTGATAGAACTTCGAGGAACCAATTCTAATCAAAAAGAAATTCTAAAAAAATTATATCAGGCGTCAATGCTCAGAGAAGAAAAAGATACAGAATTTCAGACCAGAAATATATTTTCAGAAATTTGGCTTCTGCTTATAGAAGAAATTCGGCAAATGAAAGTAAGTGGCATACCTGTATCTACAGCGAATCAGGAAAGATTATTAACGATGATGCTGTATATTCAGGAGAATTATTCCGATAAGATTACATTAGAAAAAATTGCATCCTCTGCCGTGATAAGTACCAGGGAAGCACTTCGTTGTTTTCAAAATAGCATTCACCAAACGCCTTTTGAATATTTGATAAGCTATCGTATGGACATGGCAAAAAAAATATTAAGATCCAGTGATCTTTCAATAACAGAGATAGCCATAAGAACCGGATTTTCTAATAGTGCATATTTTAGTAAAATTTTTAAAAGAACATGTCATATGACACCGCTTGCATATCGTAAAGAAACATCTTTTAATTACGAAAAATAGTGAGATTGCTTTTTTCAAAGGCTCTGATAAGCATACATCCGATAATAAGCCCTGCAATACCCTGAATGCTATTTGCAGGAATATTGGCTGCTGACGGAACAAAACCATACAGAACGCCTTCAAATACAAAATATCCCAGTACCATAGCTGTCTCAGCAGCAATACCTGCAATGATTCTGGAAGAAAGACTGCCTATTTTTTTATGTAATAACTTAAAGCCATGGTATGCAGTAAACGCCATAATCCCTTTAATTACGAAAGTTGCAGGTGCGTACATAAGATATCCGGAAAATATATCTGCAAGGGCTGACCCCAGTCCTGCCGCCAAAAGTGCGTATGCCGGAGAAAGCATCCATCCGGAAAGAAGAACTACACAATCGCCTAAATTTAAATATCCTTTGAATGGAGATGGGATCTTAATGATCATCGTTGCAACACAGGTAAGTGAAGCAAACATTGCCGCAATCACAATTTTTTCAGTAGTATTTTTTTTGTTCATATTTAAAAATTCCTTTCACAGTAGTTATAGTTTTGCTATTGATTAATTTGCTTTGTCAGAATATAATAAAACTGATTATATTAAAATGGTCAGAAATGGAGAATGTTATATAACCAGATGAAATATGTGATTGATTTAAATACTCATGTACCTGCCTATCAGCAGTTGTATTTGCAGGTGCGGGAAGATATTGTAAACGGGATTTATCCTGCAGGAAGTAAACTTCCATCGAAACGAACGGTTGCACTTAACTGCAATATCAGCACTGTAACGGTAGAGCATGCCTACGCTCTGCTTAGTGATGAAGGATATATAGAAGCCAGAGAACGCAGTGGATTTTTCATAATCTTCCGAGCTGACGACGGATTTGTAAGTTCCCCTGTGTCGAACACACTTAGAAGAATATCGACAAATAATCACGTGGATGCAAATGATGCCTTTCCTTTTTCGGTTCTTGCCAAGACTATGCGCAAAGTAATCAGCGAAGCAGGAGAAGGGCTGTTAGAGCGTTCCCCGAATCTTGGAACAATTGAACTTAGAGAAGCAATTCGTATCTATTTGGCTCAAAATCGAGGGATTCTTGCAGATACAAAGCAGATCATCATCGGTTCCGGTTCTGAGTATCTATATACGTTGCTTGTGGAACTGCTTGGCAGAGAGCGTGTGTATGCCATTGAAGCTCCGTCATATAAAAAAATTGAGCAGGTTTACGAGGCATCAGATGTCAGATTGGAGAAGCTTCCGTTGACAGATGACGGTATTGACAGTCTTTCTCTTAAAAAATCTTCTGCGGATATATTGCACATTTCACCTTACAGAAGTTATCCAAGCGGTGTAACTGCGACTGCCTCCAAGCGGCATGAGTACCTTCGATGGGCAGAAAAGGGAGACAGGTATATTATTGAGGATGATTTTGAGTCTGAGTTTTCAGTTTCAAGAAAGACGGAAGAAACATTGTTTTCTCATTCTTTAAGGGATAATGTCATCTATATGAATACCTTTTCAAAGACAGTGTCGCCTTCTTTTCGTGTCGGGTATATGGTGCTGCCAAAAACACTTGCAGAGGAATATGAAGAAAAACTGGGATTTTTATCCTGCACGGTTCCAACTTATATTCAGCTTGTCCTTGCCGAATTAATTACTAACGGTGATTTTGAAAGACACATTAACCGTGCCAGACGGAATAAAAGAAAACAATTAACTTGATAAGTACAATGGAGTGTTTAAAATGATACGAGCAGTGATTTTTGATATGTTTGAAACCTTAATTACACATTATAAATGTCCATTATATTTTGGTGCACAGATGGCGGCAGATGCTGGGATTCCGGAAAAAAATTTTCAGACACTTTGGCGTCCGACAGAATCGGATAGAAGCATTGGAAAAATCCGGACGGAAGAAGTGATTGAAATGATTTTGAAGGAAAATGGCTGTTATACAGACGAGTTACTGGAAAAAATCGTACAGAAACGCATTTCTACAAAGGAAGAATGCTTTAAACATCTGCATCTGGAAATCATTCCGATGCTTACAAAATTAAAAGAAGAAGGAATTTCGATTGGACTGATCAGCAACTGCTTTTCAGAAGAAGCAGAAGTGATTCGAAAGAGCATGTTGTTTCCATATTTTGATAAAGTGTGTTTGTCATATGAAGAAGGTGTGCAAAAACCTGACGAGGAAATTTACAGACGTTGTATGGCAGGCTTAGGCGTTGCACCGGAGGAATGTATATATATCGGAGACGGAGGAAGTCAGGAACTTGAGGCTGCAAGAGACCTTGGAATGAATGCCATGCAGGCAGTTTGGTACATGGATAATAAGAAAAAGGATTTTTTTCAATTAGAGAAGCCATTGGATGTGTTAAAGTGGATTCCATAAGTTTGTATTGAAAGAGGAGATTAGGAAAATGTTGGTTCGTGTTGAAGACTTATTTGAAGAATTAAGCAATATCCCGCAAGTAGAGGCAATCGCACTGGGAGGTTCCAGAGCTACCGGAAGAAATGATGAAAAATCAGACTATGATGTCTATGTATATTTAACAGAAAGCATTGATGAAAGTGTGCGAAAGAGCATACTGAATAAATATTGCAGATACATGGAAATAGGCAACTCCTTCTGGGAACTTGAGGATGATGTTACTTTAAATGATGGAATTGATATGGACATCATTTACAGAAATCTGACAGATTTTGAAAATATGATTTCATCTGTTGTAGATGATTGTGTTTCATGGAATGGATATACCACCTGTATGTGGCACAATCTGATTACATCTCGGATTGTATTTGACAAAAACGGAAAACTTACCGCACTGCAGGAAAAATATAAAATTCCATATCCGCAGAAATTAAAAGAAAATATTATATCGAATAATATGAAATTACTCAGCGGTATGCTGCCGTCTTTTGACATGCAGATTAAGAAGGCGGAAAACAGGGGTGATCTTGTCAGTGTCAATCATCGAGTAACAGAATTTTTAGCAAGTTATTTTGATATTATTTTTGCATTAAATGAGATGACACATCCGGGTGAAAAGCGAATGCAGAGTATCTGTTCCAAAGAATGCAGGATTTTACCGGAGAAATTTGATGAAAATCTGAATCGATTATTTGCGGGGATGTTTAGAGAAGACATATCTCCTGTAATATGTGAAATGGTTGAGGAAATGAAGAAGATTGTGGTATACTCCTTGTATAAGTAATGAAATGTATTTGGGGGACATGTCATGACTCAGGAAGAAATTCTTGAAAAAATCGTTGAAATCTGCAAAGCGAATAAGGTTCAGGAAGCTATTTTATTTGGTTCCAGAGCAAAAGGAATCGCCCATGAAAGAAGTGATTTTGATATTGCGGTTTCAGGAGTGAAAGATATAGAAGAACTTCGGGAACAGATTGAAGAAATACCGACGTTATACTCATTTGATGTCGTAGATTTGGACGAGTGTACAAACCATCTTTTGAAGGAGGACATTGCACAGTATGGACGAAAAATACTATAAAAGATTTGAGAGTTTCTCAAATTCCCTGAATACATTGGCAGAAGCAAAAACAAGGGATTTATCAGATTCCTTTGTAATCAGTGGTACAGGAGCAAAGTTTTGTATCACATTGGATCTTGCATGGAAAACCATGAAAGACATCATTTTACAGCATTATATGGTGAGTGGATTTGCGACAGGGTCACCTAGAGAAGTGCTTCGAAAAGCATTTGAGCTGAACTTGATTTCAGGAGATATTTGGATGGAAATGCTGAAAGTCAGAAATGAGTTCACGTATGATTATGATGGAACGATTGTTGAAAAGTATTGTAAAATCATTGTTGAAACATATATTGATGTATTATACGAGTTTAAAGCCAAAGTTGAGGAATTAGAGCTCTAAGAGGAATCGCAGAGGCGATTCCTTTTTCAGTTTAAATTTTTACAGGGTGGAGCCGAAATAGTCATCGATTATTATCAAAAGTGTGCAGAAGAGAGGGAAATGCTTGTATGAATGAAGTAAACAAAACCTTATTTATTCCGCTTTATGGAAAATCAAAAGTTAGCAAACAAAATATTATTTTGCATGACCCGGATGCTGAAAGAATCTGGGAAGCGGAAAAGTTTCCGATTCATGGAAAATCCAAGTCAAAATGGCTGGCTTACAATATGGCAATGCGTGCCCGTGTATTTGATGACTGGACAGATTCGATGCTTGAACAAAATCCGGACGCTCTCATTTTACATATTGGCTGTGGATTAGATGCCCGGTGCAACAGAGTAAAACAGCCATACAAACGATGGATTGATTGTGATTTTCCGGACGTGATTAATATTAGGAAAAAATATTATGAAGAGACAGGAAACTATCAGATGAGGGCAGTAGATGCAACGGATTCTGAACAAGTTAAAGCTCTTCCGGAAAGTAAGACAGTCATTGTGGTTCTTGAAGGGCTTAGTATGTATCTGAGCAATGAGCAGTTACATAAATTCTTTAAAACTCTGGAAGAAAAATATGAAAAAATTTATATTTTGATGGATATTTACACAGAATTTGCTGCAAAAGTGTCAAAATATAAAAATCCAATCAATGATGTCGGAGTTACAAAGGTTTACGGTATTGATCATATTGAGAATGTGATTGGAAATTTAAGAATCAGCTTCAAAAAAGAACATTCTTTAACACCGATGAGATTGGTAGATGAGTTAAAAACATTTGACAGAGCATTTTTTAAGCTGATGTTTACTGGAAGTATTTATAGAAAAATTTATCGGTTGTATGAATTGGAAGTATAAAATCAAAAGAAAAGAGTGTGAAGATAATTGATTAAAGTAATTGCCAGTGATATGGATGGAACCTTATTAAATAATGAGCATGTGTTAAGTGAACGCACCATTGCTGCAATCAAAAAAGCACAGCAGGCAGGAATCCGTTTTATGATTGCTACGGGAAGAAGCTTTGAGCAGGCGATGCATGCAATGAAAGATGCAGACATTGAATGTGATTATATTGTCAGCAGTGGTGCAGAAGTTCGAAATCCCCCAAAAGAAATACTTCAGAGTGGAAGTATGAATATGCAGGACTGCAGGATGGTTTATGAGGTTCTGAAACAATATGAATTGACCTATCTGTTTGGAGCAGCGACAGCGGATTATTGTATTGGTGATACCAAAGACAGAGAGCAGGAGTTAATTCAGCATATTTTAACTTTTGAGCAAGGCATGACAGAGGCAGAAGCCAGAGAAACAGAACTGTTCAAATTTATGATTGGAAAGACAAAAGTAGTTGCTGATTTTGAAGAACTGGAAGATTCCGGTGTGGAAATCATCAAAATATTTGCAATGTCCAATGATTTGGAAATGTTAAGGGAGATTGAAGAAAAGCTGCAGGTAAATGAAAATCTTGCGATTGCATCTTCTTTTGAGAACAACCTGGAAATTACGGATGTAAAAGCCCAGAAAGGACTGGCATTAAAATCCTATATAGAATCATTGGGATATACCATGGACGAAGTCATGGTCTTTGGTGACAGCATGAATGATTATTCTATGCTTTCTATGGATTTCGGAGCGACTGTAGCCATGGAAAATGGTGCACAGAGAGTGAAAGAAGTGGCGAAATATGTGACAAAATCCAATGTGGAAGATGGCGTTGCATATGCGATAGAAGAACTTTTAAAGGTGTAATTATGGCAAAAATCATGAAATGTATAGCAGGTATATCAGGTATCCTTTGTGTACTGTTTTGGATGATGAATGATAACTTTTCAGGAGATATTTGGTTAACTCTTGCAATTACTTTTACGACGATTTCCTATCATTTTTGTATGCGATTGGTTGTTGGGTTTGTATATGACAGAGTGATGAATAATCAAGCAGATTATTCACGTGCCTGGTTTCGGGTGAGCGATATGGAAAACAGGATATATCGTTTTTTAAAAGTAAAAAAATGGAAACATAAGATGCCGACCTATGATCCGGATGCTTTTTCAACGGAAAAACATACCTGGGATGAGATTGCGCAGGCAATGTGTCAGTCAGAACTGGTGCACGAGACAAATGTGGTGCTCAGCTTTGTGCCAATAATCTGGACTATATGGTGGGGAAGCTTGTGGGTGTTCATTATAACTTCAATTTGTGCAGCTGCATTTGATATGATTTTTGTAATTATGCAGCGATATAATCGGCCACGAATCTTACGTCTTGCGAAAGCAAATAAATTTACGTAACCGGATTTAACATTTTTTGTTAAATCCGGTTTCTTGTTTTCATGCGCTCTTACACTTATAATTTGCTCAGATAAGGAGGATGACATTATGAAACTATGCATTGCAGATAACTTAAATCTTATGAGACAAAAAAGCGGCTATTCATTGGAAGCGCTTGCAGAAATTATCTCGGTATCCCGGCAGACTATCGCAAAATGGGAGATGGGAGATTCATATCCGGACCTTATGAACTGTATGAAGCTTGCTTCGTTATATAAAATATCTTTGGATGAGCTGGTCAACAAACCAATGCGTGAAATTCAGAACAGTGATTTTTTGTCCCTTGATAATAAAATCGGGGGTGTGATTGACGTGTCTGAGGAAGGAACAATCCGAATTCCGGACACTGTGCTGGAGATGTTTGATATTCATCCGGGAGAAAAAGTATTGTTATTGGCGGACAAAAAACAGGGAATTGCACTGATCAAGTGTAGTTATTTTTAGGGGAGATTCTAATGAAAGTATTGAGTGTAGATCGCATTTCTAAAGAGTATCCCGGATTTTTGCTTCAAAATGTTTCTTTTGCAGTAGAAGAAGGCACAATTATGGGTTTTATCGGAAGAAATGGAGCCGGTAAAACAACAACTTTAAAAACCATTCTAAATATGGTACCGATCAAAGAAGGAACGGTTGAATATTTTGGATTGGATTTAAAAGATCATGAAACTGCAATCAAGCAGCGAATCGGATATGCCGGTGGGACTGTAGATTATTACAAAAAGAAAAAGATCAGAAAGCTGATAGATATTACAAAAAGGTTTTACACTCACTGGGATGATGAAATTTATAAAAAATATATGGAAATGTTTTCTCTTGATGAGAATAAAATGCCTTCACAGCTTTCAGAAGGGATGAAAGTAAAGCTAAATCTGGTCATTGCCCTTTCCCATGGGGCAGAACTACTGATTTTGGATGAACCTACCAGCGGTCTGGACCCGGTTTCAAGAGAGGAACTGCTGGGAATTTTCAAGTATTTAAAAAGCAAGGGAGTTTCCATCTTGTTTTCCACACACATTATATCAGATCTGGAAAAATGCGCAGATGAGATTACTTATATCAGAGAGGGGAAGATTGTATATACCGGAAGCATGTTAGGGTTTACAGGAAATGAAAATACTCTGGAAGATGTGATGCTTCGGTATGAGAAGGAGGCACTTTATGAAAAATTTGCTGATGAAAGAATTTAAGCTTGTCACTTTGCCACTGACCTATCTGTTTTTGCTCTTTTCTCTGATGACATTCATACCGGGATATCCGATTCTTTGCGGAGCATTTTTCGTTTGTCTTGGCATTTTTCAAAGTTATCAAAGAATCAGAGAAGACAATGATATATTATATTCTGTATTACTGCCTGTCAGCAAAAGTGAGGTAGTAAAGGCGAAATATATAACAGTCGTTCTGCTGCAGATGACAGCTTTTGCAATTTGTACTGTTTGTACTGTTGTAAGAATGACATTTTTATCAGATGTGCGAATTTATACGACAAATGCTCTCATGGGTGCGAATTTGGTATTTCTGGCATTTGTGTTACTGATTTTTACAGCATTTAATGTGAGTTTTGTTGGGGGATTCTTTAAAACAGCCTATGGGATTGGAAGGCCATTTGTAACTTTTATTGTTGTAAATTTTCTGATTATTGGATTGGCAGAGACTCTGCATCACTTACCAGGACTTGATTGGCTGAATGCACTGGATTTTAGCTGCTTCGGAGAACATTTTCTTATATTGGCGGTTGCTGTGATTGTCTATGTGGTATTCACTGTGGCATCATGTAGAGTATCACAAAGTAGATTTGAAAAGATTGACTTATAAGGAGTACCGAAAATGAAGAAGAAAGTAGCATTTATATGCGTGCATAATTCCTGCAGAAGTCAGATCGCAGAAGCACTAGGAAAGCATCTGGCGTCCGATGTGTTTGAGTCATATTCTGCCGGAACTGAAACGAAACCTCAGATTAATCAGGATGCAGTTCGTATGATGAAAAAACTGTATGGGATTGATATGGAAAAAACACAGTATTCAAAACTTTTGTTAGATATTCCGGAACCGGATATTGCCATTTCCATGGGATGTAATGTGGGGTGTCCGTTTATTGGAAGAGGATTTGACGATAATTGGGGCCTAGAAGATCCAACTGGAAAAAGTGATGAAGCATTTGAAGAAACCATCAAACAGATTGAAGTAAATATTTTGAAACTAATGGAAAAATTGAAATAGTCCTAAGTATAACAAGCCGCTCTGCAATTTAGCGAGTGGCTTGTTTGGTGAAAATTTATAAATGATATCTTACTTTCCCGGGATTTTCCAAAGTATATCCGCCCATTTCTGTGAGTTTCTGAGAAAATTCCCTGCTTTTTAGAATATTTAAGAACTCCTGTACCATCTCTGTTTCCCATGCATGATCCGGAATCAGAAGATCATATTGTTCATTACAGATTGGGATAAAATCCAGTCCATAAAGAGAAGCGGCAGAGTAAATTCCCATGCCTGCATCAGCAAGTCCTTGAGCGATTTGTAAAGCAACTTCTGTATGGGTAAATTCTTCATGGTCATATCCTGCAATTTCAGAAAAATGAATTCCCTCTTTTTTTAGAAGATAATCAAACAATATTCTGGTTCCGGAGCCTTTCTGACGGTTGATATAAGGGATGTCAGAATTTTTTAGGGAGGAAATTCCAGAAATTTGTTTTGGATTTCCCTGAACTGTCATAATTCCCTGTACACGTCCAACACATTCCACAACACGTACGCCGCCATTTGGAAAATATTTCTTTACAAATGCAGTGTTATAACTTCCATCTTTTTCGTCTAATAAATGAATTCCTGCCATATGTGCTTCACTACGGCGTACTGCCATGATTCCGCCAATGGAACCTACATGGGAAGTCTTTAGTGCAAAAGAAGTGTCATTTTTCGACAATATTTGTGCTATTACGTCGTACAATGGATCGTGGCTGCCAATCATAATCAGTGAACGATGAAAATCTTCAAGTGGTCGAAGCAGTTTGATTTCCACAACACTTCCGGCAGGGTATTGCTTGACATCTGAAGGAATTGTTAAAAGTCCATCTGCTGTTTGAGAAGCAGTTTCAGTGTTGCATCTTAATGGAATTGCGACCAATTTTTCACCAATAAAACCTAATTGAACAGGGATGGTGCAGTTGTTGAAATCCTTAGCTGTAGCAGCCCTTGTGAGGGTTGCAAGGATCAGTGAGTTGCTATTTGAAGTCATAATAAAATCCTTATTGTTGGTATCATCATTGCCCTTTATCTTATCGTATTTCTGTATCTTTTTCAAGAAACCTTGTTGAATAACCCTAAATCGTATGATATACTTTGTAAAGAAAATGACATCTGGTCTGAAAAGCCTGATGTTTTATAATGTTCTGAAAGTTGGTGGACGAGCCTCTTTCCGAACCCATCATCCCTAAACCAAGGGAGTAGTGGGCTTTGGAACAGGGTCGTTTTTTATTTTGTATTTTGGAGGACAAAAAAATGAAAAAGTTCAAACGTATCTTAGCGTTGCTCTTAGCAATGTCTATGACAGTGGCAATGCTCGCTGGCTGTGGAGCAAAAGAAGAAGCTCCAGCGGAAGCGCCAGCAGTAGAAGAATCAGCTGAAGCAGAAGCACCAGTTGAAGAAGTTGCAGAAGAAGCTGCTCCGGAAGTAGTTGTTGACACAGTGATCTTAAAAGAAGCAGATGAAAAAATGCTCAATACATATTCTATGATCGCTGTAAATCCAGAAGCACCATTCGTAGATGCTGATGGCAATGCAGTAGCTGATGTTGCTGTGAATACAGCAGGTGCTGATGCACTTATTCAGTGGTTACTTACAGAAGAAGCTTTAGGGTTAGCAGCAGAATACGGCAAAGAAGAATATGATGACACATTATTCTATGTGCTTGATGGTGTTGTAAAATATGAAGGTGAAATCGCAGCTGCAACAGAAGAAACAAAGACAATCCGTCTTTCAACAACAACATCTGTAAATGATGCTGGTCTTTTAGCAGCAATTCTTCCGGTATTTGAAGATGCTTATGGCTACACAGTAGAAATTCAGTCAGCTGGTACAGGTAAAGCAATCGCTGCAGCAAAAAATGGTAACGCTGACCTTATTTTAGTTCATTCTAAATCTCAGGAAGAAGCGTTTGTTGAAGGTGGATTCGGACGTGTATTAGAAGGATTTGAAGCAGAAAGAATTTCTTTCCTTTATAACTACTTCGTACTTTGCGGACCAAGTGCTGACCCAGCAGGTGTTGCAGCAGCTGAATCAGTTCTCGATGGATTCAAAGCAATCGCTGATGGAAAATACACATTCATCTCTCGTGGTGATGCTTCCGGTACACATACAAAAGAATTATCTTTATGGCCAGAAGAACTTGGAATTACAGCAGAAGCAGAAAGCTTTGCTGATTACACAGAATGGTACGTATCTGCAAACACAGGTATGGGCGCTTGCCTCGTAATGGCAGAAGAAATGGGCGGATACATTCTGACAGATAAAGCTACATTCCTTACATTTGTTGCAAATGATGGCGTAATGTAATTTGCTATATTTGATATTTTGAGGTAAAATACCCTTGAGTATATACTCAAGGGTATTTTTGCGCAGTTTCAGATTGCGTGATACAGACGGAGGAAATGGTTTTGCAGAGTGCATTGGACAAAGCTATACAATTGATTTTGACAGCAGATCCGGAGCTGTGTAATATTTTGGAAGTGACAGCCAGACTTAGCATCAGCAGTTCTTTGATTGCGTTGATTTTAGGTGTTCCAATCGGTATCTGGCTTGGAACTGCAAAATTTAAGGGGCAGAGTGTCTTTTTAGTATTAAATCGTACACTGATGGGAATGCCGCCGGTGGTTTGCGGTCTGCTTTTTTATATGCTCTTTTCCGGTGTAGGACCATTTCGTCATATGAAATTATTATTTACTGTAGATATTATGATTTTGGCCCAGGTGGTACTCATTACTCCGATTGTCATTGGAAATATGGAATCTTATGTAACGGGTATTGCGGAGCCTGTTAAAGAAACTGCCAAAGGGTTGGGACTTAAAACAGGAAAAACATTTCTTCTTTTTGGAAATGAGTGTATGTATCAGATATTTTCAGCATATTTACTGGCATTTGCCCGCGCCATTGCAGAAGTAGGAGCTGTGTCTATGGTTGGTGGTGCTATTGCATGGAAAACCAATGTCATGACAACTGCGATAATGCAATATACCAACCGTGGTAATTTTTCTCTTGGGATTGCCCTTGGAATGATTTTAATGACGATTTCTCTGGTGGTGAATATCGTATTATCAATTCTGCAAAGGAGGGTGAGCCGATGAGAATAGAAGCATTTTCAAAGACTTATGATGGCAGAAAAGTACTGGATTTTCCAGGAATGGAACTGGAAGCCGGGAAAATATATGCAGTCATTGGTGCCAATGGAAGCGGCAAGTCTACGTTTGCAAAATGTCTTGCAGGAATTATTTTGCCGGATAAAAAAACAGAAATTTTGGATAGAAAATTATCCGTTGGATATATGCCGCAGAAGAGTTATGCATTTTCCATGAGTGTGGAGAAAAATATTGCCCTTGGCGGTGAGAATCAGATGCGTGTGGCAAAACTGATGGAAGAATTACAGATTACTCATCTGGCAAAGAAGAAAGCAAACAGGCTTTCCGGTGGGGAAACTGCCCGTATGGCGCTGGCGAGAGTGCTCATGAAGTCCTTTGATGTGATGATTCTGGATGAGCCAACAGCCGCCATGGATATTGAAACTTCTTCCTTAAGTGAACAATTGATCAAAGAGTACTGTGCAGAAACAAACTGTGCATTAATCGTGGTGACACATAGTCTTCAGCAGGCGAAGCGTGTGGCGGATGAAGTACTGTTTTTCTATCAGGGACAGCTTATGGAATTAGGTGCAAAAGAAAAAGTATTGTATGCACCGGAGCAGGCAGAAACAAAGAGATTTTTAGAGTTTTACGGTGCGTAATTTGGGTGTTTTATGGAAGTAAAAAGACTATTTAAGTATCCGGTGAAAAAAGAGCCTGCGGTAGAAGTGCAGGAGCTGATATTAAAGGAAAATCATGGGATTGAAGGTGACCATCATGCAGATGGTGGAGAACGTCAGGTTTCACTTGTGACAGTTTCTGAGAAAGAATGGATGGATGCGCAGGAAGTCAAAGGCTTCTGCTTTAAAAAATATAAGGAAAATATTTTGCTGGATGGAGTTTCCCTTGCAGAATGTAGGGAAGGAGATTTGCTTGATTTTGGTGAAGCTGTGTTAGAAATGACAGGCTCTATCAAAAGCTGTCATCCAGAGCTTTGTAAGCTCGCCGGGGAAGAGGGAAAATGCATCCTCGCAGGCAGCAGCAGATTTGCCAAAGTAAAAAAAGGCGGAATTATCAAAACAGGAATGCAGGTTTTATGGAAAAACAAACAATCGTAATTCGAAAAATAAAGGAGAATCGTTTTATAGAAAAAAATGATGAAGTTGCAATCGAGCAGGATTTTACGATAGAACTTCGAAACGGAGAAAAAATCTACGGTTCCTGTACACCGACTCATATGGAAGAAATGATTCTGGGAAGTCGATATTTGGCAAATGATCTGACAGAAAAGGAATGTGAAAAATACGGATTAAAGGTACAGAGCCACAGCATCTTAGAAACTGTCAATGTACAGGAACTCTTTCAGGTTGCCAATGAATGCTTTGAAAATCCGGGTTCTTTGTTTGCTGATACCGGCTGTGCTCATAGCTGTGCATTGATCCATCAGGGAAAAGTGATCTGCCAGATGGAAGATATCGGAAGATATAATGCACTGGATAAGGTCATTGGATATGCAATTATGCATCAGATTCCTTTCTATGAAGCGTATGTATTTGCAAGTGGAAGAATTTCTGCCGGTTATATTACGAAAGCGACACAGGCTGGTTTTCCAATGGTGGTATCCAGAGCGGCGGTGACAAAAGCGGCTGTGGACATTGCAACAAAAGAAAATGCGACGCTGGTTGGATTTATTCGGAAAAACAGCGGAAATATTTATTATGAAGGAAAAGTAAAGTTGAATGAACAGAGCAGATAACTACTCTTTACTGCTTTTGGCAGGTGGAAAAAGCTCTCGCATGGGTATGGATAAAGCAGAGCTTTTATACGAGGGTCAGACATTTGTGGAAAATATCATAAATAAGGTTCAGTCTCTGGGGATAAAAAACATCTTTTTGTCCGGATATAAGGGGGCAAAAGAGAATGCACAGGTTGTTGTGGATATTTACCCGGAAGTAGGACCTCTTGGGGGACTTCATGCAGGGTTTCATGCGGTTGCGACGCCCTATTGTCTGGTACTGCCGGTTGATATTCCACAGATTCCGTTAGATTTTCTGGAATCCCTGATGGAAAAACATTTACAGCAGTGTGAAAATCCGGAGGAAAAAGATTTACCGCTTTTGCTGGAACGTGAAGGTTTTTTAGAGCCTTTGATCGGGATTTATCCGGTAAATATGGTTGATTTTATAGAGGAGAGAATTAAAGCCCAGCGATTATCTGTATTTCGTATGCTAAAAGAATGGGGAAGTAAAAGTTATACGACAGATATTCCCAAATGGCAGCTTGCGAATATCAATACACAGGAAGATTATGAAGCACTTTTAAACAGAATAGAAATATAAAATGCTCCGAGCAGTTTCGGAGCATTTTTCTATGTAAATGTAACTAATTTTTGGCGAACGCGTGTGGGAATCGAACCCACCCAGGACGCTCCTAACGCCCAACACAGGTTTTGAAGACCAGGGAGCACACCAGTTGCCCAACCGCGCCCATAAAGCCTTATCAGTATAACAAAATTTAATCAATAATTCAACGAGAATTGCATAGACATTAATTGAGAAATAAGTTAAAATATTCTTATAAATCCGAGTCTTGTTCAGAGGGAACCTGACCATTGGGTATTGACCGCTTGAATCAATGCCTCCCGTGCTTGGAAAGGATTTAGTAACCAGATAACTTACATTTATGTAAAGGGGGCAAATGTATGAAGACTTCTTACATTGGCAAGCTGGCGCGTATCAATCTGAGCACAGGAGAAATTAAGATTGAACAGCTTGACTTAGACTTAGCAAAAAAATTTATCGGTGGCCGTGGTCTCGGCACAAAAATGCTCTATGATGAGGGCGTTGCAACTGTAGATCCATTATCAGAAGATAATAAATTAATCTACATCACAGGTCCTATGACAGGTACCAAAGCGTTATCTTCAGGACGTTACATGGTCGTAACAAAATCTCCATTAACAGGTATGATTGGATGTTCAAACTCCGGTGGTGTTTGGGGTGCAAAATTAAAATGTGCCGGATGGGATGCGATCATCGTAGAAGGTAAAGCTCCGGAATGGTCTTATATCAACATCGTAGATGATAAGATTGAAATTCTTCCAGCAGCTGAGTATGTTGGCAAATTAAGTGAAGAAGTTGATGAAAAATTAAAAGAAGCTCATCCGGGATGCCGTGTATTAAATATCGGACCTGCAGGTGAAAACTTATCTATGCTTGCTGCAATCATGAATGATAAAGACCGTGCAGCAGGACGTGGCGGCTGCGGTGCAGTTATGGGTTCTAAACTCTTAAAAGCAATCACAGTTACATCAACAGCAACTGCTGTCGAAGGAACTGATGAAGATGCATTAAAAGCAGCAAACAAAGAATGCTTAAAAATGATTAAAGAAAATGGTGTAACAGGCGGCGGTCTTCCAACTTATGGTACAGCAGTTCTTGTAAACATCATTAACAATACAGGTTCCTTCCCAACAAAGAACTGGCAGGAATCTTACTATGACAAAGCAGATGATATTTCCGGTGAAACATTAAAAGATACATACCTTGTGAAAAACTCTGCATGTCACAGATGTCCAATGGCTTGTGGCCGTGTTGTAAATGTAGACGGTAAAGTTGTTGGTGGTCCGGAATACGAACCATTATGGGCTTACGGTGGAAACTGTGGTCTCAATGACTTAAATGCAATCGATGCAGCAAACATGTGGTGTAACGAATATGGTCTTGATGCCATCGGTACTCCATGTACAATCGCAGCAGCGATGGAATTATACCAGAAAGGCTACATCACAGATGAAGAATGTGATGGTATCCCATTGGCATGGGGAAGTTCTGAAGCAATCGTTGAATGGACAAAACGTATGGGTGAAGCGAAACTTCCATTGGCAAAACTCATGGCAGACGGTTCTTACAGATTATGTGAACACTATGGACACCCAGAAATTTCTATGAGTGTTAAGAAACAGGAAATGCCTGCATACGATGCACGTGGTATCCAGGGTATCGGTATTACCTACGCAACAAGTAACCGCGGTGGATGTCATGTACGTGGATACATGATTTCTCCTGAAGTTTTAGGTTTACCGGAACAGTTAGACCGTACAACAATCGAAGGAAAAGCTGTATGGGCTAAAATCTTCCAGGATTTAACAGCAGTTA
This sequence comes from Lachnospiraceae bacterium, assembly GCA_045128635.1. Taxonomy (GTDB): domain Bacteria; phylum Bacillota; class Clostridia; order Lachnospirales; family Lachnospiraceae; genus HGM12587. Next base: position 22,559 of record JBGVRS010000046.1, on the reverse strand, counting down.
TCGACTCTATGGGTATGTGTCTGTTCTCATCTTTCGCACTTGGTGCACCAGAATATGCAGCACTTTTAAATGCAGCTACAGGTACAAACTATACAGGTGATGAACTGATCGAAGTTGGTGAAAGAATTTACAACATCGAACGTTTATTCAACAAAGCTGCCGGTATGAAACCGGAAGATGACAGACTTCCAAAACGTCTGATTGAAGAACCGATCGTAAATGGTCCATCCAAAGGTATGGTTAGCCAGATTCAGATAACATTACCTCAGTACTACGAAGCTCGTGGATGGGAAAATGCGTTCCCAACACAGGAAACATTAGAAAGACTGGGATTAGCAGAATAATCTTATGATTGGCGGGCGAAGGACTTTGTCCTTCGCCTTTTTTGATAGAAGGAGGCAATATGATAGAAGTTCGCCTTTTTGCAACCTTCCGTGAAGGAAGAGGAAAAATCGTATTTATGGAACCGGACAAGGTGTCCTGTCCACAGGATATTTTAGATGCACTTGATATTCCGGCAGAAGAAGTGGCAATCTGTCTGATTAATGGATTCCACAGTAAATTGGATGCACCGGTAAAGGATGAAGATGTACTTGCAATCTTTCCACCGGTAGGAGGTGGCTGATTTGTCAAAAGACAGCCGTTATGAAAGACAATTGATTGTTCCGCAGATTGGAGCGGAAGGTCAGGAAAAACTGGAAAAAAGCAGAGTGACAGTCGTTGGGTGCGGGGGACTGGGGTCTCCGGTGCTTACCTTTCTTGCCCTTGCAGGGGTAGGTCATATTCGTATGATTGATTGTGACGAGGTGAGTCTGACTAATTTAAATCGTCAGTTTTTTTATGAAGAAGCAGATATAGATGCAGTAAAATGTGAGAAAGCAGCAGAGTTTTTACAGAAAAGAAATCCGCAGATTACATTAGAACCGATCAATGAAACTGTAACAGAAGAAAATGTATTAGAACTACTAAAGGGTTCTGATGTGGTGGTAGACTGCGTGGATCGAATTGCAGTCAGAAAGATTGTAGGACAAGCATGTAACAGATTGGCGATTCCTCTGGTAGAGGCAGGCGTACATGGGTTTTATGGATATATCTTACCGATTGATCCAGGAAAAAGTGCTTGTCTGCAGTGTATGGAGACTGGATCGGTAAAAGAAATGATTCCGGTGCCGGCAATCGGTGCGGCAGTCGGTGTCATAGGAAGCCTGCAGGCAGTGGAAGCATTAAAAATCTTACTTGGACTTCCGGTATCCTATGGTACTATGCTACAATATGATGGAATCTATGGAGAATTTGAACCGATTCCGGTGATGGTGAGACCGGATTGTGTGTGTCAATGTAAGAATGAAATAGAATAGAAAGTTTCGGGGTTGTGAAAAACAGCCCCGTTTATATATCAAAAAAACATTTGGAGGCAGCAAATGGAACTGTTAAAAGTAGATACTTTGGAAACAGCCAGAGGCAAATTAAAAGAGGCTGTTGGAGAAAACTGGATAAAAGCACAGAAAGTATCGTTAAAAGAAGCATTAGATCAAGTGCTTGCAGAAGATATTTATGGGAAAATCAATATTCCGGATTTTAGACGTTCTATGGTAGATGGCTATGCAGTCATTGCAAAAGATACCATGGGAGCAGGAGAGAGCCTTCCGGTATTCTTAAAAGTCATTGGTGATGTTGGTATGGGAGAAGAAGCGACCTGTGTAATTACACCGGGGACCTGTGCCTATGTACCGACTGGTGGGATGATTCCGGATGGAGCAGATGCCTGCGTGATGGTTGAATACTGTGAACATTTTGACAGTGAAGAAATTGCTGTGTATCAGGCAACTTCAGTAGGAAGATATGTGGTAGATATCGGAGAAGACAGTAAAGAAGGAGAACTTCTGTTTAAAAAAGGTACGAAGCTTCGCCCGCAGGAAATCGGTGCATTATCTGCAGAGGGATTTACGGAAATTTCAGTGTTTGCACCACTGAAGATATCTATTATTTCCACAGGCGATGAGCTGGTAGCTCCGGGTGGAGAAATCAGTAAGGGCCAGATTTATGATATTAATACCAGTGCATTGGATGCTCTTGCAACAAAACATGGATTTGAAGTTGTTTCAACCTGTACAGTGAAAGATAAGTATGAACTTTTAAAAGAAGCAATCGTACAGGCAAAGGAAAAGAGTGATATTGTAGTTATTTCCGGCGGAAGCTCAAAAGGCAAGAAAGATATGACAGCTCTGCTGATTGATGAACTGACGACTCCAGGGGTATTTACTCACGGACTTGCGTTAAAACCTGGAAAACCAACGATTTTAGGTGTAGATGAATCAGAGAAAACATTAATGGTAGGGCTTCCGGGACATCCGGTGGCAGCCATGGCAGTTTTTGAAATGTTACTTGTCTGGTTAAAACGGAAACTTACTTGTGAACCGGAAAAAGGAAAGGTACCGGCAGTTCTTTCAGGAAATGTTCCTGGGGCACCGGGCAGACAGACACTTCTTTTTGTAGAACTGGAGCAGACGGAAGATGGTTATCTTGCAAAGCCGATTTTTGGAAAATCTGGACTCATGTCTACCATGACAAAAGCGGATGGATATACCACCATTGAAATGCTGCAGGAAGGATTAAAATCCGGCGAAAAAGTGTGGGTACATACATTTTAAATAACGTAATTGTAAAGAAGGAACCATTATGGGAAAAAGAAATTTATATTTGAAAACAATTCCTGTAGAGGAAGCAAAAAATTTATACGAAACAGCATTGGGAAAAATCTGGGAGACAAAATACGAAGAAATCCCGGTGATCGAATCCTGTGGTCGTGTTACAAGACATGCGGTTTATGCAAAAAACAGCTCGCCATTATACAATGCATCTGCCATGGATGGGATTGCAGTCATTTCTTCTCACACAGAAGGTGCATCTGAGACAACCCCGGTTCGCATCAAAGAGGGCGTGGATTTTGTTGTAGTAGATACAGGGGATCCAATCCATCATCCATATGATGCGGTCATTATGGCAGAGGATTTGCTGGAAACAGAAAAGGAAGATGAATTTGATATCGTAGCATCGGCAGCATCCTGGCAGCATATCCGTCCGGTAGGGGAAGATATCGTAGCTGGGGAAATGATTCTGCCAAGCTGTCATCAGATTCGTTCGATTGATGTAGGTGTTTTGCTATCCGCCGGTATTACAAAGATTGAAGTCGTAAAGAAACCGGTAGTTGCAATCTTCCCAACAGGCACAGAAATCATTGAACCGGGCGATGAGATTCAGGATGGAAGTATTATTGAATCTAACAGCCGTATGTTTGAAAATATGGCAATCGAACAGGGCGCAGTTGCAGTTCGTTATCCGATTTTAGAAGATGTTTATGAAACGATCAGAGACGCAGTAAAAGAAGCAGTTGCCTGCTCTGATATGGTTATTATCAATGCGGGTTCCAGTGCAGGTCGTGACGACTATACAGTACATGTTCTTCGTGAATTAGGCGAAGTTTTAGTACACGGCGTAGCAATTAAACCTGGAAAACCGGTCATTTTAGCAATCGTAGAAGGAAAACCGGTGATCGGTCTTCCGGGATATCCGGTGTCTGCCTATATTGCATTTGAAAACTTTGTAGCACCAGTGCTTGCCATGATGGGGCAGAGAGTGCTTCATGAAGATTATGAAGCAAAAGCGGTACTTTCTAAACGATTGGTGTCCAGTTTAAAGCATAAAGAATATGTCCGCGTAAAAACAGGTATGGTTGGCGATAAGATGATTGCAGCACCGCTTGCAAGAGGCGCGGGAGCAGCCATGTCACTGGTACGTGCAGATGGTTTCTGCGTTATTGATCAGAACTGTGAAGGAATGGATGCGGGAGAAGACGTAACCGTTTCTTTATACCGCAATCCATCGGAAATTAAAAATACAGTGGTAGTGACAGGAAGTCATGACCTGATCTTAGATGTGGCGGCAGACTTGATTCCACAGATGTATAAAGGAATGCATTTATCCAGTACCCATGTAGGCAGTATGGGGGGGCTCATGGCATTAAAGCGCGGGGAAGCTCATGTGGCACCAATTCATCTTTTGGATGAGACAACCGGAATTTACAATGACAGCTATGTGAAGCGAATTTTCAGTGGAAGAACAGCCATTGTCACCGGAGTTCGAAGAATTCAGGGTATCATGGTGAAAAAGGGAAATCCTTTAGATATTCATACAATTGAAGATTTAAAGAAAGGTCGTTTCGTAAACCGCCAGAGAGGTGCCGGAACACGTATTTTATTAGATTATCTTTTAAAGAAAGAAAATATCCCGACAGATGCGATCGAAGGTTATGACAGAGAAGCGTCTACTCATATGGCAGTGGCAGCACTGGTTGCCAGTGACAGTGCAGATGCAGGTATGGGTATTTATTCAGCAGCACAGTCTATGGGACTTGATTTCATTCCGGTAGGAGATGAATGGTATGAATTTGCCATTCCGGAAAGCTTTATGGAACTGCCTCATGTACAGGCATTCATTGAAGTATTAAAAAGTGATGCATTTAAGGCAGAGTTAGAGCGTCTTGGCGGATATGGTACAGAGCGCGCCGGAGAAATCCGTTGGATGAATTAAGCTAGAGAGAATTATGATATGAAAAAAATGTTTGAATACCTGAGCCAAGGAAGAGAAATGGTACTGGTAACGGTGGTGGCTTCTTCAGGAGCAACTCCGAGGGGTGCAGGAGCACATATGATCGTAACAGAAGCAGGACGCATTTGGGGAACGATTGGAGGAGGAACAGTAGAATATCGTGCACTTTTGATGGCACAGCAGGTATTAAAAGAGAAAAACAGCTTTGGACATGATTTTTTCTTAACAAAAAATGATGTGCAGAACCTTGGAATGATCTGTGGTGGTGCAGTGAGAGTGTTCTTTTATTATATTTCGGAAAATGATGAGCAACTAATTGCTTTAGCAAACGCTGCATTGAAATTGTATGAGGAACAATGCGATTTGTGGATGTTGTGCGATGTGACAAATGGCGGAAAACTCAGTTTGTATAGTAAACAGTCAGGCTTTATTAGTGCCCAAAATATGGAATGGATAAAGCCTCATTTAACTCGTCAGTCAAAGCTTATAAAAGAGAATGCAAAAGAAATCTATGTAGAACAGGTATATTCTTCCAGCAGAGTTTATGTGTTTGGTTGTGGTCATGTATCTCAGGAACTGGTTCCGGTATTGGCAAATGTAGGTTTTCGATGTGTTGTGATGGATGATAGAGAAGAATTTGCAAATGAGACATTGTTTCCGCTGGCAGAAAAAGTATTGCTGATTGATTTTAACAGAATATCTGATTTTGTAGAAATCGGTGAGGAAGATTATGTATGTGTTATGACCAGAGGGCATGCTTATGATACCATCGTTCAGGCACAGATTTTAAAAACAGCGGCATGCTACATTGGTGTTATCGGTTCGGCCTCAAAAAAGGCGGGTGTTTTTCAAAAACTTTACGAAATGGGATTTACAGAGACAGATACAGAAAGAATTATCAGCCCGATCGGGCTTAATATTCAGGCTGAAACACCGGCAGAAATCGCTATATCAATTGCCGGACAGATGATCATGCATCGTGCTCAGAGAAAATCAGAAATCTGAAGATTCAGAAGGGAGAATATATGGCAGCAGAAATGAATCATTTTGATGAAAAAGGGAATGCCGTGATGGTGGATGTTTCCGAAAAGGAACCAACATCCCGTGTTGCGGTTGCAGAAGGGACCATTGGTGTTTCGGAAGAAATTATGGCAGCAGTCACTGGGAATACAGTAAAAAAGGGGGATGTTTTAGGAGTAGCGAGAGTTGCCGGGATTATGGCAGTTAAACAAACTTCGTCTATTATTCCGATGTGTCATCCTTTGATGATCAGTAAATGTTCCATTGATTTTGAGGTAAAACCTGAAGAAGGGCTGATCAAAGCTATTTGCATGGTAAAGGTGGAAGGAAAAACTGGTGTCGAGATGGAAGCATTACACGGTGTCAGCGCAGCACTTCTTACTATTTATGATATGTGTAAAGCCATTGACAAGAGAATGGTAATAAAGGAAATTCATTTAGTTGAAAAGCATGGCGGAAAAAGCGGGGATTTCTATTTTTAGAAATCCCCACTTTGTATTATCTTGCACATTCAGTTGCGCTTCCCTTTAAAATCTGAAGACCGTGTCCAAGTGCCGGCATGATACATTCCAGACTTTCTTTGACAGCTTTTGGACTGCCTGGAAGATTGATGATCAGTGTTGCGCCGCGAATTACAGAAGTACCTCGGCTTAACATGGCACGATTGGTAAACTGCATGGAATAAGCACGAATCGCTTCGGAAATTCCCGGAGCAAGTCTGTCAGCGACTGCTAAAGTTGCTTCCGGTGTACGGTCTCTCATGGAAAAGCCTGTTCCACCAGTGGTAAGTACTAAATCCACCTTTAAATCGTCACAGAGTGTGATAAGAGTCTGTTCTGTCAATGCCTGTTCATCAGGAATTACGCGGTAATCTACCACCTGATAATTTTCTTTTTCTACAATTTCCTGAATTAATGGTCCACTTTTGTCTTCGCGTTCTCCTGCGGCTCCTTTATCACTTAAAGTTAGGACTGCAACGCGGAAGATTTCCGTGATTTCGTGGTGATGATGGTGATGTGTATGGTCGTGTGCCATGGGGTTATCCTCCAATTTGTGACATTTTTTTATGTTCTTCAGAACCTTCTGTTGCAGTTAAATGGAACTGATGCTCAGCAGGTTTCTTATAAATCGTATTTTTCATCGCGGTTAAGAGTTCATCAGAAGATGCTCTACTGCGTAATAATTTCTTCAAATCAATCCCGTTTTCATAATATAAACATAGTTTTAAGATTCCATCAGATGTCAGTCGGATGCGATTGCATTGATCGCAGAATTTTCCGTGAATGGCGTCGATAAAACCAATGCATCCTTTAAATCCCGGAATACTTATGTAGGATGCAGGTCCATTTCCATGGATATTTTGTTCAATCTGATAATCAGGATATTTTTCGGCGATTTTCTTTATAAGCTCTTTTTTATCAAATCCTTCGAATCCTTTTCCATATCCAATTGGCATAATTTCAATAAAACGCACATCCAGATCATAATCTCTTGCAAGATGTATTAAATCAAAAAATTCATGATCATTGAATCCTTTTAAAAGCACACAATTAATCTTTGTGCGAATTTTTGAAGCCTGGGCAGCAAGAATGGCATCCCATACGCGGGAAAATTCATTTCTGCGAGTCATTTTCTCATATATATCAGAATTTAGGGTATCCAGACTAATATTGATGCCATCAATACCAATAGCTTCTAAATCAGAAATACATTCTTTTAAAAGAACACCATTGGTAGTAATGGTTACCTGTTCTACTCCGGGAATATTTTTTAGACTGCGTAAAAAAGAAAGGCATCCTCTTCGGACCAACGGCTCACCGCCGGTTATTTTGAATTTGGTAATTCCCAGACTTACTGCGTGACGGCATATTTCAAGAATTTCTTCAAAACGAAGAATTTCTGTATGTTCGATAGAAGGAAGTTCCTCCGGCATACAATATTGACAGCGCAGATTACAACGATCTGTGATAGAAATTCGCATATAATCAATTTTTCTTCCGTGGGAGTCAATCATAGGGATACCAGCCTTTCAAGTCATTAAAAATATTATATCAAATCTGTGAAAGAAAAGATAGAACAATTCAATTGTATGAAAACAGAAACTGTTATATAATGACAGAATATGAAAGATTTTGTGAATTCAGAAACAAATAGGAAGTGATTAGATGATAGAAAAAAAGATAAGTCCATCTATGGATGAATGGATAAAAGAAGCCAAAGCACATGAAAGTGCTCCGAAGATTGGAATGTATCTGACTCATAATGGAATTGTGCGCCAGTCTGCAAAAGCCAAGGTGCGTTATGGAGAAGAGAATACGAAAGAAGTTACAGGAATGCTTTTTTCTTATGATGAGAAAAAAGTAGAAGCGGCTATCAGCGAAACATATCAGTTAGATGGCATTTACTATGTGAAAGCATGGTTAAACGAGGGTAATTTGCAGGTTGGTGATGACATTATGTATGTGCTGATCGGGGGAGATATTCGTCCTCATGTGGTAGATGCATTGCAGTTTCTTGTTGGAAAATTAAAAAATGAATGTGTAGAAGAGAAAGAAATCTATGAAGCTGATTAAAACAGAGGACGCAGTTGGGCATATTTTATGTCATGATATCACGCAGATCATTAAAGATGTAATAAAGGATGCACGATTTCGCAAAGGACATATTGTGACGGAAGATGATATACCGGTGCTTTTAAGTATGGGGAAAGACTATCTGTACATATGGGAAAATGATGATACGATGTATCATGAAAATGAAGCAGCGCAAATATTGTGTGATATTTGCATCAGCGAACACATGTCACCGTCAGAAGTGAAAGAAGGAAAAATAGAACTAAAAGCGGACTGTGACGGACTTTTTGTAGTTGATGTGGAACGTTTAAATGAGATTAATGATATAGATCAGGTAATCATTGCAACCAGACATACCAACACACCGGTTCACAAAGGGGATAAGCTAATTGGAACAAGAGTAATTCCACTGGTAATCGAAAAGGCTAAGATGGAGCTTGTACAGGAAAAGGCAGGCGAAACACCGCTTTGTGCGCTTTATCCGTATGTGCTGAAACGTGCAGGAATTGTCACTACAGGAAATGAAGTCTTTTATGGCAGGATTCAAGATAAATTTACTCCGGTAGTAATAGAAAAGTTAAAAGAATATCATATAGAAACAACAGATTGTATTGTGGTGAATGATGATCAGGAAAAAATTAAAAATGCCATTTTGGAATTAAAAGAAAAGGGCTGTGAAATCATCATTACTACCGGCGGTATGAGCGTGGATCCGGATGATAAAACTCCGGGTGCCATTAAGCAGACCGGAGCAAATGTAATTTCCTACGGTGCACCGGTACTGCCGGGAGCAATGTTTTGTCTGGCATATTTTGAAGATGGGACTCCGGTGCTTGGCTTGCCGGGATGTGTCATGTATGCCAAATCTACAATTTTTGATCTGATGCTGCCAAGAGTGGCTGCAAAAGTGCCTGTTACGAAAAAGGATATTACTGTACTGGGACATGGGGGCCTGTGCCTTGGATGTGCACAGTGTCACTATCCGGCATGCAGTTTTGGGAAAGCATAAAATAAGGGATGCCTTGCAGGGCATCCCTTTTGTATGAGCTTCTTATAAATCAACACCTAAAAATTTCTTTGCAAGTACACCTACGAAGAAGGAGATAACTGCAACACCGATACTGATGAGTGCCATTTCAAGAAATCTTGATTTGAATGGCTGATCCTGTGCAACAGAAGTGTAGTAAGTAAATCCTGCGATGATAAGTACAACAACAATCAGCATACACACAAGAGCAAGTAAAAACTGTTCGTTGCTGAAAATTAAATATGGTGCAATTAATAAAATTACGGTAATCAGATAGGCAATTCCTGTGTAAGTGCAGGATTTTAAGGCGTCGTCTCTGCCTTCGCTTCTTGCGGCAAGAAATTCACTGGATGCCATGGAAAATGTGGCTGAGATACCAATAATCAGACCGGAAAGGGCAATCAGGCGGGTGTTTTGCATAGCAAAGGTGAAACCTGCAAGGGAACCGGTAAGTTCTACCAATGCATCATTTAATCCAAGAACCATGCTTCCTACATACTGGAGGCGTTCTTCATCCAGCATTTCAAGAAGAGACTGTTCATGTTCTTCTTCCTGTTCTCTAATGTGGATACTTTCAGGAACATCTGTTGCCAGTTGCTTGTATTCTTCCTGTGCATTTCCTTCACCGTTTTCCATAAGTTTCACTGCAAAAGTAAATCCTAAAATTCTTGCGATTAAAGTAAATTTTAAAACTTTCAGCTTTTCTGGCTTCATGGAAATGCCGGTATATTTTTTCCAAATCTCGTTGTGAGCGCGTTCTTCGGAAGAAAGACGAAGTAAGGTCTTTTTGTTTTCTTCCCCTTTTGCGAATTTTGCGATTTTTTCGTAAATAACACTTTCTGTCAATTCGTTTTGCTGCATTTTTTTGATGATTGCCATAGAAGCAGCAGATACATTTTTATTCATAAGAGTCCTCCTCATTTGCAAATTCCAGATGGAAAAGATTGTAAATATTATAGCTCATTTATGCGCACGAAACAATATAAAAGGAGAAAGTAGTTCTTCTATACAAAACGAAAAAAATGTGGTAAAAAATAAAATAGATATTTTTGAGGATTAAGGGAAGAGGGAAAAATGCAGGAAATTTTAGGACGTGCAGGCTGCTTTATTGCGATTATTATATTAGGATATGTGCTTCGTCAGAAAAACTTTTTCAAAGAAGGCGATTTTACAGTATTGTCGAAAATTGTTTTGAAAATCACATTGCCGGCAGCAATCGTATCAAGCTTTGCCGGGAAAGATATTGATCTGGCATTGTTGGCGCTGGCTCTGATCAGTATTGCACAAGGTGCAATTTATATGATTATCATGTATGTTATAAATGCGAAAAGAGGAAAGGAAGCGCAGTCATTCGAAATTTTGAATACAGCGGGAAGTAATATTGGTAATTTCACACTGCCATTTGCTCAAAGCTTTTTGGGGCCAATGGGAGTTATTACGACAAGTCTTTTCGATGTAGGAAACGCATGTATCTGCCTTGGAGGGGCTTATAGCATTGCTTCTATTGTAAAAGGTGGAGGAAAATTTTCTCCAATGAAAATTTTGAAAGCTCTTTCGAAATCAGTAGCATTTGATTGCTATGTGCTTATGGTGCTTTTGACCATTTTCAATATTAAATTGCCAGGGGTGGTAGTATCCTTTGCGGAAATCATCGCCAATGCTAATGCGTTTATGGCGATGTTGATGATTGGTGTTGGATTTAAATTGAGTGGTGACAAATCCCAGATTGGTTCCATCGTTAGAATCCTCACAGTACGTTACAGTATTGCATTGGTGGTTGCACTGGTAAGCTATTTCATTTTACCGTTTTTACTGGAAGTACGTCAGACGCTTGTAATTTTGGCATTCAGTCCAATTGCATCTGCGGCACCTGCATTTACTGCAGATTTAAAAGGGGATGTAGGATTATCCAGTGCGGTGAACTCTATTTCCATTGTATGCAGTATTATTTTTATCGTAGCAATTTTATTAATTATGTTATAAAAATATAAAAAGATTGAGTCAAAGTCTCCTTTGTGGTAAACTATCAGAAGTTATTTTTATCACAAAGGAGATTTTTTATATGAGCAATCAGGAAATTTTAGCAACTGTTGCTGGAGAAAATATTACTGCAGCAGATTTAAATGCATTTATTCAGTCTATGCCAAAGGAACAGCAGATGTATGCATCCAGCCCACAGTTCCGCCAGCAGATGTTAGAACAGTTAATTAACTGCCGTCTTTTTGCAAAATATGCAGAAGAGTTAAAATTAGATGAAACAGAAGAGTTCCAGACAATTTTAAACAATGCGAGAAAAGACATTCTTGCAAGCATGGGAATCGGAGAAGCAGTTCGTAACGTAGCAGTAACAGAAGAAGAATTAAAAGAATTCTACGAAGCAAACAAAGCACGCTTCGAAAAAGGCGCTACAGTGAGTGCAAAACACATTCTTGTAAAAGAAGAAGAAAAATGCCAGAAAGTTTTAGAAGAAATCATTGCCGGAAAAGCTTTTGAAGAAGCTGCACAGCAGTATTCTACATGCCCATCAGGTCAGAAGGGCGGAGACCTTGGTGAATTTGGCAAGGGTCAGATGGTGAAAGAATTCGAAGAAGCAGCATTTGCAGCTGAAATCGGTCATGTGGTAGGACCTGTTGCAACACAGTTTGGTTATCATTTAATCAAAGTAGAAGCAAAGAATGAAGCAACAGTAGCAGCATTTGAAGAAGTGAAAGAACAGATCAGAAGAAATCTTCTGAATCAGAAACAGAATCAGGCTTATGGAGCAAAAGTTGCTGAATTAAAATCTAAATACATGTAAGAATTATGAAAGGGGAAATCAATCGATTTCCCCTTGTTTTATATTTTGATTAATCCTCGTGAGCTTCTGTGACTGCACCATTTCTGTATGCTTCAAGAAGTGCTAACAGGTCATCAATTCGTTCCTGTAATTCACGTCCCTGATCAGTTTCGGAAATTTTCATTCGGGAACTCATTCTTTCAAATACCAATGCATCATTTGCAATGTCATGGTTATGATAAATCGCATCATGACGACCTTCAAATGGCTGGTGAGATACGATACGAATGTTGTGGGAGTCAAAAATCAAGGTATAACCTGCGATACCACTGGTTGGCTGGTATGCTCGGCAGAAACCGCCATCGATAACGATGAGTTTACCGCCGCCCTTGATTGGACTTTCCCCTTTCTTTGCCTTAACAGGTACATGACCGTTAATGATATGGCAGTGAGGACCGTTTAATCCGAATTCTTTTAAGACTTTGTCACAGATTTCAGGATCCTGATACAGTGTGTAGTATGCATTCTTTGGTTCTGCCCAAACGTCATCCACATCCGGAAGGAAACGTCTTTCAAAGGTAGTCATACGGTCACGACCGAATACCGGGCTGTTACGTCCTGTCCAGAGCCACCACATGAAGTCCAGACCATACTGTTTTTCAGGAGTACCGATTCTGTCATAGGATGCTTTACGGCAAAGCTGTTCTGCGTAGTCTAAGAATTCTTTACCGGAACGTTCCTTGCCGCCGATGGTAAAGGAAATGAGTTCACCTTCATCTGTCATAGGGATACTTCCGTGATATAAAAGGTTTCCGTTCTGAACCTTGTAAAGTCCGCCTTTAGAATATAAGAAACGAACATGCTTCTGTAATTTTTCACTCTGTTTGAAGGAGAGTGTTAACTGATCGATCACATGGCTTTCTTCTTCTGTTAATTCATATGGATTCTTTGGATCGATGGTTGGGAAGTCGCAGTCTAAAAGTTCGTATTCTTTTCCGTTTAATGTGATGGTTCCTTTTTCGTAGTCAATCATATTAAGCAGGAGACGATCTTCCATTTTGTATTCCGGACGACGAAGAATCTTCTGACCTTCCAGTTTAAAAAGGATAATTGTAATCGCTTTGTACATACGAGCGGAGAGCAGTTTGTCTTTTTCTGTATATTCATCTGCATCCGGTCCGGTTAATTTTACTTTAAAGCAGCTGGTATCACAGTCTTTGTAGACTTCATTTGCAAAAATAGAAAGCGGACGAAGTGAGATACCATAACCTGTTTCGATAACATCTAAGTTGTTGTAATGGATGGAGTTGGAAAGCACAGTTGCAACCAATGTTCTGGAACCTCTGGCAGCACCCATCCATAAAATATCGTGGTTCCCCCACTGAACGTCTACACTGTGATGTGCGCAAAGCTCATCCATAACGATGTCGGCACGAGGTCCTCTGTCAAAAATATCACCAACAATATGTAAGTGGTCTACCGCAAGACGTTTAATCGCTTCTGCAATGGCAGTGATAACATCATCAGCCTGTCTTGTTTCAATAATAGAAGTAATGATATTTTCGTAGTAATCTTTCTTTTCCTGTTCTTCGTGATTGATGTTCATCAATTCGTTGATGATGTAAGCATATCCTTTTGGAAGTGCTTTACGAACTTTGGAACGGGTATATTTTCCGGCAACATAGCGGCAAAGACCAATGAGACGGTGAAGCGTAATGCGATACCATTCTTCCATATCTTCATCACTTTTTTCTTTTGCAATGAGTTCCAGTTTTTCTTCTGGATAGTAGATGAGAGTAGCAAGTTCATCTCTTCCGCGACGAGAGAAACTATTGCCATAAAGTTCATCTAATTTTTCTTTGATAACCCCTGAACAAGAGTTTAAAATGTGCTGAAATGCTTCATATTCTCCGTGAATATCAGAAATGAAGTGTTCAGTTCCTTTTGGTAAATTTAAAATGGCCTGAAGGTTTACGATTTCAGTACCGGCTGCCTGTACAGTTGGATACTGTTTTGCCAGCAGCTGAAGGTAATGCAGTTCTTCAGGCTTGTAGTTTTTTCTTGATTTCATAGTATTTCCCCCTATTAGTACTGACTTTCAAAAAGTCAGTTTCCCCTATCATTAGTCTAAAATACAAGGCAGACAAAAGCAAGTAGATAATTTTCTGAATTCAAAGAATTTTATATTTTTTGCGATTAGATTATAAAATTGTGCTATGATAGAAAAAAGATTTGGAAACAGAACAAGGAGAGGAATTTATGCAGAAATTTACATATTATGCACCGACAGAAGTGGTATTTGGAAAAGATACAGAAAATGAAGTTGGGACACTGGTAAAGAAATATGGCGGCACAAAGGCGCTGATTGTTTATGGTGGCGGAAGTGTGGTACGGAGCGGACTATTAGAACGTGTAAAGCGTGCGCTTTTTGAAGTCGGCGTTTCTTATGCAGAGTGGGGCGGTGTACAGCCAAATCCAAGGCTTTCCCATGCACAGGCAGGATGTGAATTTGCTGCAAAAGAAAATGTGGACTTTATTTTAGCGGTTGGCGGCGGCAGCAGTATTGACACTGCAAAAGCCATTGCCCATGGGGGAGCAAATCCGGGAACCAATCTGTGGGATATCTGGACAAAGAAAATCACTGTTGAAAATGTTTTTCCGGTAGGTGTTATTCTTACCATTTCTGCAGCGGGCAGTGAAATGAGTGATTCTGCTGTGCTGACGAATGAAGAGATTGGGAAAAAATCAGGCTTTGGAACACCGAAAAATCGTCCGAAATTTGCCATTATGAATCCGGAACTGACCTATACATTGCCAAAGTACCAGATTGCCTGTGGTATTGCGGATATTATGATGCATACATTGGAGAGATATTTTATTCCGAATCAGCATAATCGTCTGACCGATGAAATTGCAGAAGGGGTACTTCGCACCATGATTGCGTATGGTCCGGTTGCTGTGGAAAATCCATCAGATTATGATGCCATGAGTGAGATTATGTGGTGTGGAAGTATTTCACATAACGATCTGACCGGGCTTGGAAGAGGAAAAGATTTTTGTGTTCATAAATTTGGACATGCGTTGAGTGCCAAATTTGATGTTGCTCACGGTGCATCCTTAACAACCATTTGGGGACACTGGGCGAAATATGTTTACGAAAATGATCCGGAAAGATTTAAACATTATGCGAAAACAGTGTGGAGAATCCAGACGGAAGATGTAAAACAGGCTGCAGAAGAAGCGATTGAACGAACTATTGCATATTTTAAGGAAATCGGGATGCCGACCTGCCTTTCAGAACTTGGAGTAGGTGTATTAGATGAGGAAACATTAAAAATGTTATCTCTTGATGCGACCATGGGCGGTACGATGGAACTTTCGTATATTCGAAAACTGAAAGTAGATGATGTATATAACATTTTCTGTATGGCAAACAGATAAAATAAATGACAGGAAAAGAAATATTATGAAACTAACAAAAAATGGAAAAATTGTAACGGGGCTGCTGGTTACATTTTTGATTATTTTTATCTATGCAATGGCAGCAACAAATCATACTTCTAAAACACAGGAAGATATCGTGATTTTATTTACAAATGACGTACATTGTGGCATTGAAGAAAATATTGGTTATGCAGGATTATCTGCTTATAAAGATATTGTGAAAGAAAAAACTCCATATGTTACATTGGTTGACTGCGGAGATGCCATTCAGGGAGATACCATTGGAACCGTTTCTCAAGGTGAATTTTTGGTGGATTTAATGAATAAGGCTGATTATGACTTGGCAGTATTAGGAAACCATGAATTTGACTATGGTATGGAGCAGCTTGGAACTTTAATTGAAAAAGCACAAGCCCAGTATTTAAGCTGTAATATCAGTTATACAGGAAGTGGTGAAAATGGGTTGGCATCTGTAAAGCCATATGAAATCATTACTTACGGAACTACAGATGTGGCATTTATCGGTGCAACAACGCCAAATAGTATCACCAGCTCCACACCAACCTATTTTATGGATGAAAGCGGAAACTATGTATATGATTTCTGCCGCGGAAATGAAGGTCAGGAGTTGTATGACTGCATTCAGAAAAATGTAGATGAATGTTTGGAAGCAGGTGCAGAATATGTTGTTTTACTGGCACATTTGGGTGATGGCGAGGCAGAAAGTCCATATACATCGGTGGAAGTCGTAGAAAATACGTCAGGCATTGATGTGGTGCTGGATGCTCATTCTCATAGCACAATTCTTTGTATGATACTGGAAGATGAAGGCGGAGAAGAAGTTTTACTTGCATCTACGGGTACAAAACTTGCAAATGTTGGACAGCTTGTGATTTCTCCAAGCGGAAACATTACCACAGGTCTGATTTCGCATTTTGATAAAAAAGATGCAGAAATGGAAAACAGAATTGAAGAAATTAAAGAGTCTTATGAAACAGAACTTGCCAAAGTTATGGCGTCGGCAGATATGACTCTAAGCTGTAATGATGAAAATGGTATTCGTATGGTTCGTAACCGCGAAACTGCCATTGGAAATTTTTGTGCTGATGCTTATCGAGCAGTGGCACAGGCAGATATCGCTGTGGTAAATGGCGGCGGTATCCGTGCTGACTTAACAGAAGGTGAAATTACTTATGCAGATTTAATTGCAATACATCCGTTTGGAAATACATTGTGCAAAGTGACTGCTACTGGTCAGGAGATTCTAGATGCACTGGAAATGGCGAGTCAGTTGACAGAAAATGAAAGAACCGATGGAAAAAATGCACTTGGCGAAGATGGAAGCTTTTTGCACGTTTCCGGGATGAAGTATACGATTGATACTTCTGTTGAACCATCTGTAGAATTGGATGAAAATGGAAACTTTATTGCTGTTACAGGTGAACGAAGAGTCAAAGATGTATATGTGGAAAAAGAGGATGGAACATTAGAAGTACTAGATCCAAATAGAGAATATACCTTTGCATCGCATAATTATCTGATCAAAAATGGCGGCGGCGGTTCCAATATGTTTATGGATAATGAACTGCTGATTAATGAAGGTGCATTGGATTATGAAGTTCTGATTACTTATATGACAGATGTGTTGGGAGGAAAATTAGAGGAGAAATATGAAGCCCCGGAAGGCAGAATTACTATTAAATAAAAATGTGATTGACTTTGACGTTACGGAAAGCATTATCCTTAGAAACAAGGAGGATGAACGAACATGGAATATAGCATTAAAGAGTTATCAGAACTTGCGGGAATCAGTGCGAGGACACTGCGCTATTATGATGAGATTGGACTATTAAAGCCACTACGGGTAAATGAGGCAGGCTATCGCTACTACGGGGAAAGCGAAGCAGCAGTTTTACAGCAAATTCTCTTTTACCGGGAACGAGGATTTGAATTGAAAACAATCCAGAAAATCATTTATGATGAAAATTTTGATATGTTAAATGCCATGGAAGAACATCTTCTGGCACTGGAGAAACAAAAAGTGAATACAGAAGCGCTGATTCTCACAGTGAAGAAGACAATTCAATCGATAAAAGGAGAATGTGTAATGAGTGATAAAGAGAAATTTCAGGCATTAAAGGAAAAAACAGTTCGTGAAAACGAAGAAATGTACGGTGCCGAAGCCAGAGAGAAATATGGTGATGAAGAGGTTCATGTATTTAACCAGAAAATGTTAAACATGACAGAAGCACAGTGGGAGAGATTTCAGAAACTGGAAAAAGAAATTTTAAAACGTCTGGAAGATTGTGTTGCGCATGGAATAGAAGTTGAAAGTGAAGCGGCGAAAACAATTGTGGAACTTCACAAAGAATGGCTTTGTATGACGTGGAAACAATACAATGTGGAAGCCCATAAAGGTGTAGCCATGATGTATGTAGCAGATGAAAGATTTACAAAATATTATGATCGAAAAGAGCAGGGCTGTGCCAAGCTTTTATGTGAGGCAGTACAGTACTGGGCAGGAAAGTAAGGTAAAAAATGGAATTCAAAAACAAAGTAGCAGTCATCACAGGTGGTGCCCGTGGCATCGGAAAAGCAATTGCAGAAGAATTTGAAAAAGCACGAGCAAAGGTCTGCATTATTGATAAATCAAAAGGTGACCACTATGTGGGAGACATTAGTGAGAAAGAAGTTTTAGAAACATTTGTAAAATATGTCATTGAAAAGTACGGAAAGGTTGATTATCTGATCAATAATGCAATCCCAATGACACGAGGCATTGATGAATGTACTTTTGAAGAATTTCAGTATGCTCTAAATGTAGGCGTTACAGCTCCATTTTATTTGTCGAAGTTATTTATGCCATATTTTAATGAGGGAGCATCCATTATCAATATTTCGTCCTCCCGTGACCGTATGAGTATGCCGCAGACAGAAAGCTATACGGCAGCCAAGGGTGGAATTGCAGCACTGACCCATGCATTGGCGGTTAGCCTTGCAGGAAAAGTGCGTGTAAACTCCATTTCTCCGGGATGGATCGACACAGATTATATTGTATATGAAGGTCCGGATGCAGTGCAGCAGCCGGTGGGAAGAGTTGGAAACCCATTGGATATTGCAAATATGGTATTATTTCTTTGTTCTGAAAAAGCAGGTTTTATCACAGGAGAAAACATCTGCATTGACGGAGGGATGACAAAACAGATGATTTACCATGGTGATCATGGATGGAAACTGGAAGTCTAAAAAGAAATCGTAAAGCTGTGATTGCGAAAAATGGCGGAATATAATACAATCTAAATATATTTAGATTATAAGGGATGGTTTATGAATGAAAATTAATACGAAAGAGATGTCTTATGATGAGATGCTGAAATTACCTAGGCTCCAGCATAAGAAACCTATGATGCCGCAAGGCTGGCTGGCTACAATTGTGCGCATTGCCATTGCGCCTACATTATGGAAAACAAAGTTTTCTTATACGACAGAACGTATGGATTTGGTGGGAGATCAGCCATGTTTGATTTTAATGAATCACTGTAGTTTTACAGATATGAAGCTTGCATACGGAATTTTTTATCCAAGAAAATTCGGGATTGTTACATCTGTAGATGCAATGAGCGGAATTTTAGGAAAATTGATGCGTTTGCTTGGATGTACACCTACTCATAAGTATGTAACAGATCTTACACTGATCAAAGATCTTGAATATATGCTGAAGAAAAACAAGACCAGTGTATTGATGTATCCGGAGGCTGGATATTCCTTTGATGGATGTACCACAACCCTGCCTAGGAAACTGGGTGTTTTGATGAAAAAATTGGGAGTTCCGGTGGTGACCGTTATTACGCAGGGCGCTTTTCACAGAGATCCTCTGTACAATATGCTTCAGATTCGTGATGTAAAAGTAAGTGCGCATGTAAAATGTATTGCTACGGCAGAAGAATTGAAAGAAAAATCCGTGGCAGAGCTGGATGCATTACTGGATGAGGCATTTTCCTTTGATAACTTTGCATGGCAGAGAGACAATAAAGTCTCTATTGATGTACCTTTCCGTGCAGATGGGCTTCACAGAATTCTTTATAAATGTCCTCACTGCGGTACTGAAAATCAGATGGAAGGAAAAGGAATTCATTTGACCTGTCATGCCTGTGGCAAGCAGTGGACCATGGATGAATATGGACAGTTATCAGCCAACGGAGCAGATACAGAATATCCACATATTCCTGACTGGTATCAGTGGGAGAGAGCTTGTGTTCGTAAGGAATTGGAAGAAGGCACCTATTTACTGGATACAGATGTAGAGATTGCTGTTCAGGTGAATTTAGACGGTGTATGCATGATTGGAAAAGGTCATTTAACGCATGAGCTGACAGGTTTCCATTTGACCGGAGCAGACGGGAAATTGGATTATCGTCAGTCACCGGTTTATTCTCATACATTATATTCTGATTATTACTGGTATGAAATTGGTGATGTTATTGGAATTGGAGATAATGAATTTTCTTATTTTTGCTTCCCGAAAGAAAATGTATCGGTAAGTAAAGCACGTCTTGCAACGGAAGAACTCTATAAGATGGAGAAAGAAAAATAGCTGCCAGAAGAAAGAAAAAAGTAGGGGAATCGTAGAACGGCGATTCCCCTGTTTGTATTTTATTATCTTTTATTAGACTGTCTCCAGATATTTTGAGCCTGGGCTTCGCGAATTAGTTCATCGCGAAAATCCGGATGAGCAATGGAGATGAGTTTTTCTGCACGTTCCCAGGTTGTACTTCCGGTTAGATTGACAACTCCGTATTCTGTAGCCAGAAAATACGCCTGACTTCGAGGGCTGGTAATGATATCTCCATTAAAATTAGGCAATACACAGGAGTGCAAAGTTCCGTCTTTGGCACGGTGTGCAGAATTCATACAGATAAATGCCTTGCCGCCACGAGACATGGCTGCTCCGGTCAGATAATCCAGCTGACCGCCGGTACCGCTGATATGACGCTTCCCTGCACTTTCAGAACTAATCTGTCCATAGAGATCCACCGCAATACAGTTGTTAATAGAAACCATATTATCGAGTTTGCTGATAGTCTTTGGTGCATTGACATATTCCAGTGGAGCAATCATGATGGAAGGGTTTTCGTCTACCCAGTCATACAGTGGCTGGGAACCAAATACCATACCGGTCACACCTTTGTTTGGATGAAGATTTTTCAGTTTATTGGTAAGTTTTCCGGCTTTATGAAGTTCATAATAGGCATCTCCGCAAAGTTCTGTGTGCATACCTAAGTCTTTTAAATCAGACTGGGCGATACGTGCGCCGATAACATTTGGAAGATCACCAATACCAAGCTGCAAGGTGGCACCATCCACAATATATGGAATAATCTGATCTGCAATCATAATGTCTTCTTTGGATGGTGTTCCCATTGGGATTTCAGGAAGGGGACCATGCTCGCCTTCGACCACATAATCCACTTCATCAATGTGAATACATTCGTCAAAACCGCCATAAATTTTCGGAAGACGTTCGTTGACTTCCAAAATTACTACATCAGCTTTATCAAGGATTCCTTTGGCTGCACCTGTAGCACAGGAAAGATAAAAATATCCATGCTTATCCATCGGAGTTACACACATCATGGCAACATTTACTGTAAGGAAGTGACGGTAGTAAGGAATTAGATTACGGAAAATCATTGGAATATAGTTGCAAAGTCCCCGATCCGATAACCGACGCTCATAGGCGGAGTAATGCCAGCTGTTATACATAAAATGTTCTCTGGTAGGGTCGCTTTCTACCGCTTTTAATGGTCCGAACATAAGGTTTCCACGAATTTTTACATCGAAAAGTTCATCACGGCGTTTGGCGAGAGCTTCATCTAACAGTACAGGAAAACCTACATTTGTAGTGTAATCGACCCAGTCCCCGCTCTTGATGACCTTCACAGCTTCGTCCGGTGTGCGCAGTTTTTCTTTATAAGAACTGTAAACATTTTTCATGGAAAACCTCCTTTATAAGAATGTTTTTATAGTATATATTTTACGTGAGAAAGCCAAAGAAAGCAAAATGTTTTTCTATGCAAATGCTTAGTTCATACTATGAAATCGTTGAAAAATAAGATAAAATAGAACAAGAATTTTAAAATATCGGAGCAAACCATATGAATATAGAACAGATTTTGGAAAAGATGACATTGGAAGAAAAAATAGCCCTTTGCAGCGGTGCAGACTTCTGGCATACGAAAGAAATGTCTCATCGAGGGATTCCATCAATGATGATGAGTGACGGACCTCACGGACTCCGTAAACAGCCGGAAACAGCAGACATGCTTGGCATCAATGAATCTGTGCCTGCAACCAGCTTTCCTACAGCGGTGTTGTCAGCATGCAGCTGGGATAAAGAACTTTTGAAAAAAGAAGGGGAAGCCATTGCAAGAGAGGCTATTGCCAATAAGGTAAGTCTTGTTCTTGGACCGGGGGCGAACATTAAGAGAAATCCTCTTTGCGGGCGAAATTTTGAATATTTCTCTGAGGATCCATATCTTTCCGGGAAAATGGCAGCTGCCCATATTTCGGGAATCGAAAAAACAGGATGTGGCAGCAGCCTAAAACATTTTGCATTAAATAATCAGGAATATAAACGTTTTTCATCGGACAGTCTTGTGGATGAGAGAACCATGCGTGAGATTTATCTTGCCAGCTTTGAAACAGCGACAAAAGAAGGTCATCCATCTACTGTGATGTGTTCTTACAACAAGATTAATGGTACATACAGCTCAGACAATCGCTGGCTTTTGACAGAAGTTTTGCGCGATGAATGGGGATTTGATGGCCTTGTGGTAACCGACTGGGGTGCAATGAGTGATAGAATTAAAGGTTTTCAGGCAGGCTGTGACCTTATGATGCCAGGCGGCTCTGATTATATGGAAAAAGAATGTGCAGAAGCTGTAAAAAATGGAACACTTTCAGAGGAAGATGTTACGAGAAGTGCCAGACGTGTACTGGAACTGATTGCAAAAACGGCACATGAAACTGCAGAACCGGCAGATATGCAGGCACATTATGAACTGGCAAGACAGATTGCAGAAGAAAGTGCCGTACTATTAAAGAATGAAGA
>JBGVRS010000045.1:0-3710 GCA_045128635.1 Lachnospiraceae bacterium | reverse complement strand
ATCCGAGATGCCAAAGGCATGGTATAATCTGCGTGCCGATATGAAACAGAGACCGGAGCCGGTCAATGGGGTACTGCCCTTTCCATGGCTTGTTCCTACTTTGACCTTGACTGTAAAGTATATATGGTAAAATGCTCTTATGAGCAAAAACCTTTCCGACGTGAAGTCATGCGCACATACGGTGCATCGGTAACACCATCTCCTTCCATGGAAACAGAAGTTGGAAGAAAGATTCTTGCAAAGCATCCGGGAACTACCGGAAGCCTCGGCTGTGCAATCTCCGAAGCTGTGGAAAAAGCTGTAACAAGCGATGGTGGCTCTCCTTCATTGCATATTTAATACGATTCCGTATAAAATATTCATTTTACAAATATCCTATAATATGTAAAAGAGGCAGCTTCCGCTACCTCTCATACCTTATTTCCTATTCTGCTTTTTCTTCTCGACCAAAGCATTCACCTTTTTAACATAGGTTGTCATTCTTTCTACATTTTTTGCTTTATTCATAATATATCTCTTATAATAATTTATCACTTTATATATTACAGTTTTCTTTACACGAATTCAGGTCACAAATCCGATTTGTGTTATTCCGTCCAAACCATGTTTTTCAGTCCGAATTATACGGAAAATCTGGATAAAATGGACGTTTCAGCACCCCAAATAGGTCAAAGCCATACTAGGATACAAAATATTGGACAGAATTGGACGGAAAAAACTCTTTAAACTCACTATAAAGCTGTGCTGCAAGCGTCTTATTGTGTGCTATCACCAATGTTGGTTTATTCAATTTTGCAATAACATTTGCCATGGTATAGGTTTTTCCCGAGCCAGTGACTCCTAACAAAGTCTTTCCTTGCTTCAAGCGTTCATCATCAATTCTTCTTTAAAATCGCAAAATACACGCTTTTAGTACCAAAAACTTGAACTTACTTTTTCATTCAAGCATATATTTCACAATCTCTTTTCTTTTATGCTCGCTTTTTCGATGCAGCAGCTCAATCAGTCTGCATTTATCTTCATCCAAATTTTCACCTGCAATATATTGGTCTAATTCATTGTACGTAATTCCCATTTCAGCCTCATCTGTCTGCCCGTCAAACAAAGCTGCGGAAGGGACTTTGTTTATAATATATTCCGGAGCTTTCAAGTAACGCAAAAACTCGTAAATCTCAGTTACCGTCAGATCAGCAATCGGATTAAAATCATGCGCTCCATCACCCCACTTTGTAAAGTAACCTACATAGGCTTCACTTCGGTTACCCGTCCCCGCTACCAATCTATTTTCGCTTGCTGCTATCGCATACAAAGTAATCATGCGAAGACGAGGAGCCATATTGGCAAGTGCAGCTTTATTTAGATTCACTGAGCTTTCCAAACTTTCAATTTCTGCCTCTTTCACAGCAGTGAGGTCTACAACTCTTGTCTCAATTGCATATTGTTTTGCAATATTTTGGGCATCTTCCATATCCTCCCTATAATTTCGTTTTGTACTACACGGCATAATAATCCCAACTGTATCATTGCAGGCTGCTTTGCAAAGAATCCCTACCAGTGCTGAATCCTTTCCTCCACTGTTTCCAAAAACAATTCCCGATGCTCCGCTCTTCTTTAAAACTTCCTTTATAAATTCTACTCGTTTTTGAAATTCTTTCTGATAATCACGCATTTTTCTCACCTTACCTTTTACTTTGAAAGTAACTTCACAAGTCTTTCTGCTGCTTCTTTTGTATCTTCCGGCGAACCGAAAGTTGAGAATCGAAAATAGCCTTCGCCGCAAGCACCAAAGCCCTCTCCCGGTGTTCCTACCACTTGAATCTCATGAAGCAGGTAATCAAAAAAATCCCAGCTTCCCATTCCATTCGGGCATTTCATCCAAATATATGGAGCATTCTTCCCACCACAATACCAGATTCCAAGTTTATCAAGAGCTTCCATCAGTACCTTCGCATTGTTTTTATAAATCTGGATATTCTCATGAATCTGCATTTGGCCTTCTTCTGTAAAAACTGCTGCTCCACCCTTCTGAATGATGTAGGATACTCCATTGGTCTTGGTTGTACGGTTACGCACCCACATTTCATTTAAGTTCATTCCATTTCTGTTCAACGCCTTTGGAATGACCGTATACCCCAGTCTGGTTCCTGTAAATCCGGCAGTTTTAGACAAAGAGCAGATTTCAATTGCACAGGTTTTCGCCCCATCCAGTTCGTAAATACTGTGCGGAAGTGTCTCGTCTTCAATAAATGCCTCATAGGCTGCGTCAAAAAGAATGATGGAATCATTTTCATTAGCAAAATCTACCCATGCTTGAAGCTGATTGCGAGAAAATACTGCTCCCGTAGGGTTATTTGGAGAACAAATGTACAGCAGATCAGCCTTTATTTCTTCACTCGGTTCCGGAAGAAAACCATTTTCTTCCCCAGATGCCAGATGCACAATCTTACGTCCCGCCATAACATTTGCATCCACATAGGCAGGATATGCCGGTTCAATGACTAGGGCAGAACCGGAACGGTCAAACAGATCCAAAATATCTCCCAATTCATCACTGGCTCCACTCGACACAAACACTTCATCCGAAGATAAAAAAACTCCCTTGTTCTTATAATGTTTTGCAATCGTTTCTCTCAAAAACGGTGCTCCGCATTCCGGCATATAACCATGAAAACTGTCTTTCGAAGCCTGGTCGTCTACGGCTTCATGCAATGCCTGAATAACAGCATCACAAAGTGGTAATGAAACATCTCCAATCCCCATTTTTAAAAGCTTTGTGCCTTGATGTTCTTCTACATATGCCTTTGTTTTTTGTGCGATATTATAAAATAGATACGAATCTTTTAATTCGCTATAATGCATGTTCGGCCTGATCATGTTATTCTCCTTTCATTCTGCATCAATCGTTGACACTCCAATGGTCACTTCCTCCAAAACATCCAAAAGTACCTTTACCGTATCCAGAGAAGTGAGCATTGTGATATTGTTCTGAGTTGCTGCACTTCGAATCGCAACTCCATCTTCATAATGAACACCGGATAGAATTGCGCGGGTATTGATCACATAACTAACATATCCGGCACGGATCGCATCCAGTATCTCACTGCTACCTTCTGATGGTTTCCCCAGTATACGGGTACGGATTCCATGCTGTTTCAAATGCTCTCCTGTAAGAGATGTTGCTTCTATATTAAAGCCCATATCATAAAAGCGTCTGATAAGCGGAAGGGCTTCGTCTTTATCCTCATCTGCAAGCGTCACAATGACTGTTCCATAATTCTGCACACGAATACCGGAAGCAATCATGGCTTTATACATTGCCCTGTGAAGCTTTTTATCATATCCGATTGCTTCCCCTGTGGATTTCATCTCCGGTGACAGGTACGCATCCATGCCATTTAATTTTGCAAAAGAAAATGCCGGTACTTTCACATACCATCTTCCTTTCTCTTTGGGATAGATATTCTCAATCCCCTGTTCTTCCAGACTCTTTCCAAGAATGACCTTTGTTGCAATATCAGCCAACGGATATCCGGTCGCTTTTGATAAAAATGGGACTGTTCTGGAGGAACGGGGATTTACTTCGATGATAAATACCTGTTCTTCTTTATCCACGATAAACTGAATATTAAACAATCCTATGATACCAATGCCTAACCCCAGCTTTTTCGCATAATCCAGTATGGTTTCTTTGACCCTCTCTGAAATGCTGA
>JBGVRS010000044.1:0-14375 GCA_045128635.1 Lachnospiraceae bacterium | reverse complement strand
GACATTGAGCCTTACGGCAGAACCATTGCTGTGGTTATTTGGAGCCAGTGAAAATACGATTCCTTATGCGATGGATTATATGAGAATCTATCTGCTCGGAAGTATTTTTGTTCTGATTGTTATGGGGATGAATCCATTTCTGACGACTCAGGGATTTGCAAAGTTTGCAATGATAACGACTGTGATTGGTGCAGTGATCAATATTGTACTGGACCCGATTTTTATTTTTGGACTGAATATGGGTGTCAGTGGTGCAGCCTTGGCGACCATTATCAGCCAGTGTGTCAGTGCCATCTGGGTGCTTCGATTTTTAACAGGAAAGCAGACGATTTTAAAACTTCAGCTGAAAAATCTGAAATTAAAAGCGTCAGTGATTTTACCTTGTCTGGCACTTGGTATTTCCGGCTTTATTATGCTTAGCACAGAAAGTTTATTAAGCATCAGCTTCAACTCCAGTCTTTCAAGATTTGGAGGAGACTTGGCAGTTGGTTCCATGACGATCATCAGCAGTGTGAGTCAGCTGATCACATTGCCGTTATCCGGCATTTGTCAGGGCGCACAACCAATTGTTAGCTATAACTTTGGTGCCGGAAATAAAGAGCGTGTATTATCTGTTTTCAAATATACATTATTGATTTGTGCAAGTTACACGACGCTTGGATGGATACTAACCATGACAGTACCACAGGTATTTGCGGGAATCTTCAGCAGTGATGCAGCACTGATTGAAAATGCTGCCTGGTGTATGAGAATTTATATGGCAGGAATCTTTGCATTTGGTTTCCAGATCAGCTGTCAGCAGACATTCGTGGCACTTGGACAGGCAAAGACAAGTCTGCTCCTTGCATGCTTACGTAAACTGGTACTGTTGATTCCGTTGATCTTCATTCTGCCATTATTCTTTGAAAATAAAGTGTTTGCAGTATTTTTGGCAGAGCCGGTCAGCGATATTGTTGCCGCAGCAGTGACTACAATCATTTTCGTTACAAAAATTAAGGGCATATTGGAGCAAGGCCCAAAACGTGCATAAATGAGGAATTATGAAACAGTCAAAAGGAATTTTCTATGTATTAATGGCCGCAGTACTTTTTAGTATTGGCGGCCTTTGTATCAAACTAGTGCCGTGGTCACCGCTGGCGATTAACGGAACGAGAAATTTAATATCAGCGATTTTAATTGGAATCTATTTAAAAGCAACCCATCATAAAATTGTATTCAATCCGGCGGTGCTTTTTGGCGCTGTATGTATGGCAGCAACCACGACATTGTTTACCATTGCCAATAAACTGACAACAGCGGCAAACACTATTGTACTTCAATTCACCGCGCCGGTGTTTGTTATCTTACTGATGTGGATATTCTTCAAAGAAAGACCAAAGCGCGTGGACATCATTGCAAGTGTCATTGTATTTATTGGTATCATTTGCTTTTTTGTTGATGGTCTGTCCACCGGAAATATGCTGGGGAATGTGATTGCAGTACTTTCGGGAATTGGTTATGCCGGAGTATTTATGATGAACAGCTTTGAAAAATCAGATTCTTTATCGTCTATCTTTTTAGGTCAGTCTTTATCGGCAGTAACTTGTGTCTGGTTCGTATTTGGAGAAACTGATTTTGGCGTGGCAGCAATCGGTGGAATCGTGGCACTTGGTGTGTTTCAGCTGGCGCTGGCTTACATTTTCATGGCAAAAGGTCTGGATGAAGTGCCGGCAGTTACGGCAAGTCTGACAACCGCGATTGAACCAATTTTAAATCCGCTTTTGGTAGCAGTGTTCTATCATGAAACTGTGACACCTCTTTCTTTTGTGGGAGCAGTGATTGTAATCGCGGCAATTGTTGGGTACAACGTGTGGAAGGCAGCAAAGCCTTCTTAAAGACTTTATAAAAAATTAAGGAACATTTTATAGAAGAAAAAGGATAAAAAAGGTATAATTTATTTATCATAGATGACTTGCGGAGGTACAGAAGATGAATAATAGTGTACTGGAAGAAAAAGTAAGAGAACGAAAATTATTGGATGCATTTTTTGACGAAGACATGATGCAGTGGTCAAAAGGGATGCTTCAAAAATATAATAAACTGATGGCATATTATCGTTGTGCAATTATGGAAGTGGAAACGAAATTCAACGTGTTGAATGAAGAATTTTCCCTTCGTTACGACAGAAATCCGATCAACGGGATTAAAAGCCGTTTAAAACGTCTGGACAGTATTAAGGAAAAACTGGAACGAAGAGATTTGCCGTTTACATTGGAAACTGTGGAAGAACACATTCATGACGTGGCAGGTGTACGTGTTGTATGTTCATTTGTGGATGATGTATATCTTTTGGCAGATGCACTTTTAAAACAGGATGATATTACACTTCTGGAAAAGAAGGATTACATAGCAAATCCGAAGCCAAATGGTTATCGAAGTTTGCACTTAATCGTAACGGTGCCGATTTTCTTAGAGCATGAAAAACGTATTATGCAGGTGGAAATTCAGCTTCGTACCATTGCCATGGACTTTTGGGCGAGCTTAGAGCATCAGCTGCGTTATAAAAAGGATTTTGATTTTACGGAAGACATGGCGAAGGAACTTCAGGATTGTGCGGACTTAAGCGCACAGCTGGATGCGAGAATGGATTCTCTTCGTGAACATGTAGAGGCGACAAATACCTTTGATGTGGAATAAATGAATATTGAGGAGAAAAATATGAAACTTGAATGGAAGAGCTGTTTTCGCCTGGGAGCGACAGTGTTTCTTACCTTTTTGGCAATCCATTACTGGAGCAGTCTGACTGGACTGATTGGGGTGCTGTTTAGCGCAGCAAGTGCATTGATTATTGGATGTGTCATTGCGTATGTATTGAATATTTTAATGAGCTTTTATGAGAAGCATTATTTTCCGAAAAACCAGAGCAAGGCAGTAGAAAAAAGTAAAAGAGTGGTATGTATGCTTGCGGCAATGCTGACATTGGTCGCAGTAGTGGTGCTGATTATTGGATTGGTTTTACCGGAGCTGGCAGCATGTATCAGATTATTGATTGCGGAGATTCCTGAGGCAATTGACAGTGCTGTAGCGTGGTTAGAAGAGACCGGATTGCTTGCAACTGTAATGACAGAAGATGCGGTCGCCTCCCTGATGTCTATTAACTGGCAGGAAAAAATGACAGAATTGATTTCTGTGCTGGCAGCTGGTGTGGGCGGTGTTGCTCAGGTGGCAGTAGATGCTGTTTCGGCAACAGTTTCCGGAGTAGCTCAGTTTGTGATTGGACTCATTTTTGCAATTTATCTATTAATCGGAAAAGAGACACTTGGCGGCCAGGTGAACCGTTTGATGGAACATTACCTGAAACCGGCATGGAATGAAAAAATCCGCTATGTGGTAGGAATTTTTGATAATTCTTTCCATAAATTTATTGTAGGACAGTGTATCGAAGCGGTCGTTTTAGGTGTTCTCTGTATTATCGGTATGACGATTTTAAGACTGCCATATGCGATGATGATTGGTACACTCATCGGATTTACTGCATTAATTCCGGTTGCAGGAGCTTATATTGGTGCCGGCGTCGGAGCATTTATGATTTTGACGGTATTACCGGTACAGGCATTGATTTTCCTGGTGTTTGTTGTAATCTTACAGCAGTTGGAAGGAAATTTGATCTACCCGAAAGTGGTTGGAAGCTCTATTGGACTTCCGGGTGTCTGGGTGCTGGCAGCAGTCACGATTGGTGGCGGTATTATGGGTATCACAGGAATGTTGCTTGGAGTACCAACTGTAGCATCGGTGTATCAGCTGGTTAGAAATGATTTGAATAAAGAGAAAGGAATTAAATGATTTTATATAACGAACAATTAAGAGTGCTTTATGATATGGTATGTCGTAAACAGCATTTGGAAAAATTGCAGGAGGAACTTCTTTCGCAGAAGAATATGCTGCTGGAAGAGGTTGAAAAACTAAAGAAATCCAGTCTGAAAGAACAGGCGGATGTAGAAAGATTAGAGGGCGGCAGTCTTGCATCCTTCTTTTATAATGTCATCGGTAAAATGGATGAAAAGCTGACAAAAGAACGAGAAGAAGCTTATGCAGCGAAAGTAAAATATGATGCAGCTGCCAGAGAACTTTCAAAGGTAGAAATTGATCTTCAGAAAAATGAAGCAAATTTAGCTGAGCTCGCCGGCTGCGAAAAAGAATATGAAGAGTTGTTGGTACTGAAAAAAGAACGAATGAAAGAAATCGGTCACTGGGCAATGGAAAAGGTTTTTGAATACGAACAGCGACTGATTTATTTGAATAATCAGGAAAGAGAACTTGAGGAAGCAATCGCTGCGGGTGAAGAAGCACTTGATTTGACAGAAAGAGTTTTAAACAGTCTTGACAGTGCAGAAAGCTGGGGAACTTTCGATATTTTAGGCGGTGGAATTATTGCAGATGCAATGAAATATTCTGACTTAGATGATGCACAGCTGCTCATTGAAGAACTTCAGGATCAGCTCCGACGCTTTAAAACAGAACTTGCAGATGTGACCATTGATTCAGAAATGAATATTCAGATTGATGGATTTTTACAGTTTGCAGATTTCTTCTTTGATAACCTGTTTGCAGACTGGGCTGTCATGGATAAAATACATAATTCTCAGCATCAGGTGGAAAACACAGAAGAGCAGATTGAACATGTCATGGAAAAACTTCATGAAATGAAAGAACAGGTGCTGGTGCAGAAAGAAACTATTCAGAAAAAACTGGATGAACTGGTGGTGCAAGTAAATATTTAGAAAACAATGTGGGAGACAAGTTATCTTGTCTCCCATTCTAATTTCAGTCTTAAATGTCGTTTTGGTTTTTGTAAACTTTCTTTTGGAAGAATGTTTTTGTAACGGTAAACGCTAAGTACAAGTCCTAATAAGATATAGGAAACAATCGTACTACTGCCACCGTAAGATAAAAATGGTATGCTGATGGAAACGTAAGGCAGTAGTTGTAAGTTTATCAAAATACCAATCGCTGTTTTTGACAAAAGTACAAGCCCACAGCCTACACCTACGATCATACCAAGCTGATTTTTCTGAGTCATAGAGATTCGGAAAATTTTTGCAATAATGAAAAGAAGTCCCATTATGATTGCAGCAGTTAAGAAAACTCCATAAATACTGCACATAGATACTAAAATATAATCTGTCAAAAAATCTGTGGACGGTCCTGTAAGAAAGCTTTCAAGAGCAATGTAACTGCTTCCAAGAAAGGTACTGCTTTCACGCATTTTCTGTGCCAAGTGTGCAATATAGCCGCCATATCGTACGTACTCTGAAGGAGAGAAAAAAGCCTGAATACGAGCTACTTGATATTCTGCGCCAAAGAAGTAAAAATAACCAACATATGCCACTGGAGTCAGGATAACAATTCCGCTGGAAATAAAGGAAACGGTTCTTTTTGGAATTTGAAACCAGTTATTCCATACTGCAAAAATAAACATGCAGAAAAGGCAAATAAACAGAATCATCGCACTGCTGATATCTGGTGTAATAAAAACAAAATACACAGGCAACAGAATCAGAGGGAGGATTTTAAGTAATGCACCATATCCATTGCCACGTAAAGAATATAATGCAGCGCCAAACAATGGAACGTACAGTAACATTGCTTCGGAGATAGAGATGCTGAAAAAACATATGTGAATCCAGCGTTTGACACCGTAAACTTCTTGTGAAAAGAACAGCCATCCCAAAATCATAAATAGAAGAAAAGTAAATGCAGGTTTCCAACCCAATTTCCCTAATATGCTATAATCTAAATGATAAACAAGCAGCATGAGAAGAAATCCAATCAGAACAAACAATGCTTGTCTTTGCCATGGAAAAATATCATGTGCCAAAATATTAGCAGCATAAAAGATCCCAATACTCAAAATACTGATAATTCCAATGGCAATCACAATTCCCCAATTCATCTGTGGTCTATGGATTCTGTCCAAAGCCACACCTGTTTCTACAGGGTCTCCCATTTCCCTGACAGCGCGTTCCAATGCTTCCTCCGGAAAAGCACCACATGCTTCATAAGCTTCTGCCTGATCTAAAATATGATTCTTTAATTCTTCCGCAACGGTAGAGCGGATTTTTGTATATCGAATCTGTTCAGAAACAAGTTCCAAATATTCATCTAATTTCATAAGCAACCTCCCAGACTACATTTCAAATGCAAGAACTTTGGTGACTGCTTTTGCATACTGTTCCCATTCGACCTGCTTCTTTTCCAGAAATTTTCGACCTTCCTTTGTCAGCTGATAATATTTTCGAACCTTTCCGGAAACTTCCTGTTCGTAGCAGCTCAAATAATTTTTTTCTTCCAAAGAATGCAGAAGTGGATATAATGTTCCAGCTTTTAATTCAAAAACATTTTCAGAACGTTTTCTTAATGTATCAATCATTTCATATCCGTACATGTCTTTTTCTGACAGCAATTTTAAAATCAGCATAGACATGCTGCCGGAAATCAAGGTTTTATCAATCGGCATAAAAGTTCCTCCTTATATGTAGAAGCTCTATATATAGATTATCTATATAATAGCCGGGAGGAATTTAGTTGTCAATGGGATTAAGGAAAGCTTAAGAATTTATAAAAAGTTAATTTGTACTTCTAATAGGAAAATGTTATGATGGCTTTGTCAGAAATAGTTTCAACTATTTCCTTTCGTGGCAATTCGCCAAAGTTTCCAAGTCGAATCAAATATAAGGGGGATGTTTATGCGGGGTTAAATATTTTTGTAATATTGAAAATACACATTAAATGTGTATAATAAAAGGAGAAGTACAAATGAAGCAAAGAGATTTAATTAAGAAATTAGAAAGCATTGGCTTTCAATTTGAACGTCATGGAGGAAACCATGATATTTATCGACGAAATCATGAAATCGAGCAGATTCCAAGACATAAAGAGATAAATGAAAAGCTTGCAAAAGCAATTTTGAAAAAATGGGGATTGGAGGTATAAAAATGAAAGTAGCATATCCAACCATATTTACAGAAACAGATACTAATATTTTGATAGAGATACCAGACTTGGGAATTTTTACAGAATCAAATTCTGAAAATGGAAAAATAGGTAATTTAGCAGATGCAGTTGCAATGGCACGAGATGCAATTGGCTTGCATTGTATTTCAAAGGAAGATAAAGATGAAGAGATAGCCTATCCAAGTAAAATTCAAGAAATTGATGCGAAATCAAGTACATTCTACGAAGATGGAAAGACATTTGTATCAATTGTTGACGTAGACTTGATTGTTTATCGACAGAAAAATGATATGAAAATGGTTCGAAGAAATGTGACGTTGCCTAACTGGTTAAATCGTGAAGCTGAGGCAGCACATATTAATGTATCCAGAGTTTTGCAAGAAGCGTTAATGAGTAAATTGAATATATCGAAAATGATTTAAAAGTTAAAAAAACGCTCTCTGATGCAGATTCAGAGAGCGTTTTTCATAAAACCTAAGAGGCGAAATTGGTGTGAAAATTAGTGACAGCTTCCGCTTCCACATCCGTGGCTTCCACAAGTATGTCCTTCTTCATGATGGTGATGTCCTTCGCCGTGGTGGCTGCATTTTGCATTTGGATCAAAGTTTAAGCTGTCTGCTAAAAGTGCTGCAACTGCTGCATCAGCGTCTCCTGATACACCGCCGTAAATTGTGATACCAACAGCACCTAAAGCGTTTCTTGCACCGCCTCCGATACCGCCACAGATCAATGTATCAACACAAAGTTCTACTAAAACGCCTGCTAAAGCACCGTGTCCGCTGCCGTTTGTATCAACAACTTCTGCGCTTACAACTTTACCTTCTTCTACTTCATATACTTTGAAAAATTCTGTATGTCCAAAGTGCTGGAATACCTGTCCGTTTTCATAAGTTACTGCGATTTTCATATTCATTTCCTCCATTCATTTCTATAACATTTTTTCTGCTCTGTGTTTACGGCATCCACCGCATCCACAGGAATGTTCTTTTCCGTCACAAAGCTGGTAATCGCCTCCTTCAATGCGAAGCGGCAGCCCTTCTACCAAAGTCTCTGCAAGTTTCTTACGTGCATTGGTGTAAATCTGCTGGACCGTAGTGCGGGCAATGTGCATGTAATCGCCGCATTCTTCCTGGGAAAATCCTTCTTTGTCAATGAGGCGGATTGTTTCGTATTCATCCACGGTCATTACAATAAAAGGACGTCCGTTACATCCGTTGGCAGGAATAAATTCTTTTTCATGCGGAAGGTGGCATACCTTGCGGCACTTTTTCGGTCTTGGCATGTCGATTACCTCATTTCTTTATTTGTGGCATATGCCATTTATAATTATATATTAATCCTATTTGTGACATATGTCAATAACAAAAGAAAACCTGACAAATATCTGGAAAATGTATAGGAAACATACAATTTTTTAAAATTGTCGTAAATGTTCTAAAAAAAGTACCTACCATTGATTTTTAATTATGAGATAATGAAGGAAAACATTTTTGTTTTCCGCTACGGCACAATTTGCTTGCAAATCGTGGCGGTTCACGTTGGGGAAAGATAAGATTGGTGGAGTTTTAAGATATGGAATTCCGGAATTCAGACTTCCAAAGTCTGTGCTGGATGATATTGAGTATCGCCATTTGGAATTAAAAGGAATTAAAATTCGACCAAATACGACCATTGGTGGTGCCATTACAATCGAAGATCTATTCCGCGATGGGTACAAGGCAATTTTTGTTGGTACAGGAGTTTGGAAACCAAATTCGCTGAAGATTAAAGGGGAAAGTTTAGGACATGTTCATTTTGGAATCAATTATCTGAACAATCCTGACAGCTATAAGCTGGGCAACAAGGTCATTGTTATTGGTGCTGGAAATGCGGCCATGGACGTGGCAAGGACAGCAATTCGCAAGGGTTCTCATGATATGACCTGCTATTCACTGACAAAAAAGGTAGCAGCCAGTGATTATGAGTTTAGTTATGCGCAGTTAGAGGGCGTAAAATTTGATTACAATAAAAAGCCAGTGGAAATTGTAGATGAAGGTGTAATTTTCAGAGATGTGATTGAACATGAAGATGGTACTTTTGAAGAAGTAGAGGGAAGTGATACATTACATACCGCAGACAGTGTTATTATTTCCATCAGTCAGGGACCACAGTCGCGTCTGGTGAATACAACAGAAGGTTTAAAGGCAAATGCAAGAGGACTTCTTGCAGCAGACGAGAGAGGATTTACATCAAGACCAGGAATCTTTGCATCCGGTGATGTTGTAAATGGTGCTCGTACCGTTGTAGAAGCTGTCGCGCATAGCAAGGTGGTTGCAGAAGCCATGCATGAATACATGCAGAGTTTGCCGAAGGAAGATTAGTGAAAGGAATGGAAACTAATTTTTAGAATTAAAATTTGTATAATATGCCAATAGCCATTTTACGGAATAAATGTATAATATAATACAAAGATCATAATGAGAGGGGAGCACATTTCCCTCTCATTTTCTGCTTTTTGGGGGCTTCTCATTATATCTGGGCAATGAATCTGCCGACTTATCCAATCCATAGTACGTTGATAATTAAATAAGGCTTTACACCTGCAACGAAAGCACTTTATAATATACTTATCAGTATAGAGGAAAGGTGCGTGAAAGGATGTTTGATGAAATGAAGCAATTGGAAATGATTAACAACGAAATCAATTTTTATGTGAATTTGTTGAGAATCAAGGCGGCTGAGACAGGCACAAATTTAGAATTGGACTATCAGTTAAAAGTACAGGAAAACAAATTGCATGCCCTTGGTGTGAATACAGATAATTTTAAACCATAAAGAAAAAGTAACTTTAAAATTAAGGTGTAAGGTCTTATTTAGTGATTAAGACCTTACACTTTTTATATTTAGGAATGCTCCTCAAGCCAGCGCATGGCTGAATAGGCATAAATACAGCTGCCGATTGCCAATGCATTTTCATCAAAAATCACTTTTGGGTGATGCAAAGGATAAAGATATCCATTTTCTGCATTTCCGGCTGTTAATGCAACCATGATAGATGGAATTTTGTGACTGATGTAAGCAAAATCCTCTGAGCCAACAGCCTTCGTAGCGTTGGCATTGGAAGAAGCCAGTGATCTTAATTCTGATTGAGAAAACGCCATGTCTTTACCTAAAAGCTCTTTGCAGTATTTTGTGACATCTACAGAAACATTTGTATTATTGAGTAGAGTAGGACATCCGCTGGTAAATTTAACATCTGCTACCCCGCGAAATGTTTTTGCAATTCCTTTGCTGATTTCGTCTAAACGTACTTTCAAACGTTTTCGGATGTTTTCATCATATGCACGCATGGTACCACGTAAGACTGCCGTATCTGGAATAATGTTATTGGCATCACCTGCTTGCATAGTACCAATTGTGAGAACCGCATCATCTGCCATGGCAAGTTCTCTGGCATGTAATTCCTGTAAGGCAATGACAATATGCGAAGCAATGGTAATTGGATCAACGCCTAATTCCGGCATGGCACCGTGGCAGCCTTTTCCCTGAATTTTGATTTCAAAATAATCTGCAGCAGGGGCGCTGATGCCGCCATCACAGATGATTGCACTGCCTGTTTGAAGTGGCATTCCTAAAGTGACATGAAGCATTAATGCAGCGTCAACAGTTGGATTGTTTAATACATCTGCACCAACCATATCTTTACAACCATCTAAAGTCTCTTCAGCAGGTTGAAACATCAGTTTTATGGTTCCTTTAAGTTCGTTTTCATGTCTTTTTAATAGCCTCGCAGCTCCGAGAAGCATGGCGGTGTGCATATCATGACCACAGGCATGCATTTTCCCAGAGTTTTCAGATTTAAATTTAACATCAGCCTGTTCCAAGATTGGCAGTGCATCCATGTCTGCGCGGATTAAAAAGGTTTTGTCGGAATTCTTACTACCTGCTAAAACAACCAGACCGCATTTTCCACATTCGACAGGTTCGTAGCCGATAGAGATTAATTCTTTTTTGACATATTCTTTTGTTTGTCTCAGGTCAAAACCAAGTTCCGGATGTGTATGAAGGTATCTTCTGTGTTTGGTCAGCAGAAGCTGCATTTCTTTTGCTTCAGATAATAGAATTTCAGGATTCATAAAAAGCCTCCTTCGGATAATATAAAAGTATATCCGAAGAAGGCTTTCTTATAATTAATTCTAAATAAATTTCTTCAATACTGAATTTACAATCTTCTCATTAATTGGTAAAAAGTGTCCGGCAACAGGTCCGACGCAGAATGCACAGATGATTGTACCGATTCCCAAAGAACCGCCGAGTACAAATCCGACAACAACGAAAGATACATCTACGATGATTCGTACAATGCTGAATTTTTTCTTTGTCTTATCACTGATGACTACGGATACCAAATCATTTGGTCCTGTACCGGCATCAGATTTGATAACGATCGTCATACCGTAAGCTAAGATGACACAGCCAAGTGCCAGCATCACGATTTTAAAAATCAGAGAATTTGTGATTGTAAAAATCGGAGCAAGAACCACTGTAAACATATCGATGATCGGTCCGCCAAAGATCATGCAGAGAACAGTTCCGATTTTAATATAGCTTCTGTCAACCACGAGCAGTGCCAGAATAATGATAAAGCAAATGACGATATGTACTCTGCCGTGAGTGATAAATGACCAGTCTACAACGTTGCTGATGGTACGGAAGATTCCCTGTACTAAAACATTAAATGGATCAGAGCCTAAGTCTGCAAGAATAAAAAGTGTAACTCCTAAATGTGCAATTGTTAAGCCAATCATTAAAATAATGACTCTTAACAACAATTCTTTTAGATTAATTTTCATGTAATTTTCCTCCCGATGTAAATACCAGTTCCATTATATTATATTTTGTGATAGAATAAAACCATAAATCAAAACAATAAATGACAACTCTTTGCCGCCGGGTAAAGAATTTTACGTCAGCTTTTTCATCGTTAGGCCTTAGAAGATGAAAAATGCCGGCGTTTTTTTATGCCGGTGGATTTTTGATAATGAAAAATGAACAAGGAGATTAATCATGAAAGAATTTATTCGTTATGTAACACTTAGTATTTTAGGACAGCTTGGAATTTCCTGTTATATCATTGCAGACACGTTTTTTATTTCAAAAGGATGTGGGGCAAACGGTCTGACAGCGTTGAATCTGGCGATTCCAATTTATAATTTTATATTTGGCTGCGGATTAATGATGGGCGTTGGCGGAGCTACCAGATTTTCTGTTTTAAAAGGAATGAAGCATGAGGAAGAAACAGATGTGGTATATTCCAATACGATAGTTTTCACAGCAGCACTTTCCCTGATATTTGTACTGCTTGGACTATTTGGCGCGGAAAAACTTGCAATGCTTCTCGGCGCAGATGAAGTGACTCTTGAAATGACGACAACTTATTTGCGCTGGATACTAATTTTTTCACCGGCATTTATGTTGAATGCGGTATTGCAGTGCTTTGTAAGAAATGATGAATCCCCGAATATGGTCATGTTTGCCATGCTGGCAGGAAGTTTTGCCAATATCGTACTGGACTATATTTTTATTTTCCCGATGGGAATGGGGATTTTAGGCGCAGTCCTTGCGACAGGCTCTGCACCGGTGATCAGCATGCTGATTATGCTGCCACATTGGTTAAAGAAGAAAAATACATTCCATTTTGTAAAAACAACGTTGGTAGGAAGAAATATTACCCAGATTGTTTCCCTTGGATTTCCATCTCTGCTGGCACAGGTGTCCGGAGGAATCGTTATGATTATATTCAATATTTTGATTCTTGGACTGGAAGGAAATGTGGGAGTTGCGGCATATGGTGTCATCGCAAACATTTCTATCGTGGTTACGGCACTTTATACAGGACTTGCCCAGGGAATACAGCCACTAATCAGTACATACTATGGATTAAATCATAAGGAACATATTCGAAAGATTATGAATTACGGTCAGTTCACCATGATTCTGCTCTCGGTTGCAATGTATGCAGTTTTAATTATCTTTGCACCACAGGTAACAGGAATTTTTAACAGTGAGGGAAATGAAGTTCTTCAGCAAATTGCAGAGGTTGGCTTGAAGTTATATTTTACATCCAATCTGTTTGTAGGATTTAATACGGTTGTTGCCACATTCTTTACATCTGTGGAGAGGGCATTACCTGCACATATCTTGTCGTTGCTTCGCGGGCTGGTGCTGATTATTCCATTGGCATTTGTGATGTCAGCGGTTTGGGGAATGAATGGTATCTGGCTTTGCTTCCCGGTAACGGAAGCTGTGACAGCAATTTTAGGATTTTTTATTTACCTTATATGTTTTTTTAATTTCTGATTTAGCGTATCAAATCAGAAATAAGTCTTGCAGAAAATATGAGATAATGAGTATGTATCCTCCTGACGGTAAGGAGGAAATATGCCTGAAGATAAAAGAAAGAAGGGAAAACATCTTACTCCGGAGGACAGATACGAAATCCAGAAAGGACTTCGTGAGAGAAGAACCTTTACGGAGATTGCACTGATCATTGGTTGTTCGCCAGATACAATCTCAAAAGAAATCAGGAATCACAGATATCATAAACCTCATGATGCAAGAAGGATTGTTCCGAACAGATGCAAATATCGGGATACATGCCGTAAAAGAAACATTTGCGGTAAGAAGCTAAAATATCGATGCAAAATACCTTGCAGACAATGTACATCATGTAATAAACGCTGTCCGGATTTCGTTGACTATCCGTGCCAGGTGGAAAATAAGGCACCGTATGTATGTAATGGCTGCAATAAGTCAATCAGCTGTCTGTTTGATAAATACTTGTATAATGCCAGATATGCTCAGAAAGAGTATGAGGAAAAACTTCATAAATCAAGAGAGGGAATCAACCTGACAAAAGCAGAATTGATTGCATTAGATGATCTGGTAACGCCTTTAATAAAGAAAGGTCAGCCAATAGCGCATATCATGTCAGCACATGCGGATGAGATTCCTTGCAGTGAAAGAACTCTTTACAATTATATCGGGAATGGATATCTGACAGCCAGAAATCTGGATATGCGAAGGACTGTAAGATATAAAAAGAGAACTTCTCAACATACCGAAGTAAAAGTGAGTCCTGCAAGAAAGCTGGGACATCAGTATCAGGATTTTTTAAAGGAGATGGAAGAAAATCCTGTTCAACGAGTTGTAGAGATGGACACCGTTGAAGGTACAAAAGGTGGAAAGGTCCTGCAGACATTTTTCTGGAGAAAAGAAAAACTGATGCTGGCATTTCTGCTGGAAAATAAAGAAATGAGGCATACGGTGAATACAATCGACATGCTGGAAAAGAAGCTGGGAAAAGAAATGTTTAGTGAAGTATTTCCATTGATTCTTACAGA
>JBGVRS010000043.1:0-1886 GCA_045128635.1 Lachnospiraceae bacterium | reverse complement strand
GTATCTCTATATTCCTTTACAGATACTACTACAGCTGTAGGCTGATTATTTTTCAAAACAATGTATTCCTTGTCGTTATCAGCCACATCACTAAAAATTTTTCCGGCTTTTCCCTGGCTGAAATCAGAAATAGGAACAAGTCTTTCTGTAAAATCTAATAACGTCATACTCATAGTATCAGCCTCCTTCCCAATTCGATTATATATCATGTTAATATTATATACAATATTTTAATAAAAATTTACATCAAAATTTTTATAAATATCTCTTGCATAATGTTGCCATTTTTTTTAACCTTTATTTTTTAACAAAATCAACCACAAACAATTTATTTATCGTTCTTGGCTGATCCTGCTTCTAGCCGTAATTTCTGACCACTTATGCTACATTGTCATAATAATTTCTCTTGCTAAGCTTCTTTAGGCTACAATCAATAGCGGTGTAAACGAAAAAGCAGTCTTAAACTATAGAAAAACTGCCCTTTCGTTTGCACCGCGTTTGATTTTGCCAAAGTGAACAAAGTAAGCGTCCGTGTAGCCGATTTGTATGGACTTTCAATTCTTAATCTTTTCACGAAGATTATGAAGTGATTGTGCTGATTGTAAAAATACAGGTTGTTTTTGCAAAATCAAGGCACGACAAATAGACCTCATCGCTGAGGTTTTTGAAAAAATATAAATAGAACTCTTTAAATCCGTAGAGGTATTCTCTGTTGTGGTTTGCCAAGATGTCCGCCACAACATTTACAAACAGTGACATTGATACCATAGAGTGTTTCAAGTATCTGAGGTGTTTCCATATCTTTCAGTCGTGATAGATACTGCTTACAACCAAGAAGATTCCGACATAATGTCAGATGCTTGGTCTTGCTTCGAGTACATAGTAATCCGTAGTGTCTGATTCTAACAAATCGTTTCGGTGGCACATGCATGAGGAATCTGCGGATAAATTCAATCCCGGGAATGGTGCACTCTTTCCACTTCCCTTCTTCACGGTAATCTTTCACATAGTAGGTAACGGTATCTTCGTTCATGCGAATAATACGGTGATTGCTGATAGCAATTCTATGTGTATATTTTCCGAGATAGTTAATGACAGACTGTGCACCATTGAAGGTTTTCTTACAATGAGGGACCCAGTCTTTTTCATAACAGGTATTCAGCAATTCTTTGAAAACATAATGATTGCGATATTTTTCGCTACTCCCATGAAACTGAAGCTTCTTCTCATTCCACAAGCGTTTCAGTTCATCCATATATTTACCACGAAACAGCTTTGACAAAATCTTTACCGGAAGGAAGAATTCTTCACCTTTATCACGCCACTGATTTTTAGCAGTCAGTCCACCGCCAAGAAGAATGACATGGATGTGGGGATGATAATTCATTTCGGATCCCCAGGTATGTAATACACAAATATATCCAACCTTTGCACCGAGATGTTTTGTGTCGCTTGTTAATTCATTGATAGTTGCTGAAACAGAATGATACAGTGCATCATACAAAAGTTGTTGGTTGCTATAGATTAATGAATTTAGTTCCTGAGGTACAGTAAACACCACATGGAAGTAAGGAGCTTCAAGAACATCTTCCCGACGTTTATCCATCCATTTTTCCTTTGGGAGCGCCTGGCACATGGGACAGCATCTGTTACGACAAGAATTATAGTGAATCTGTGGATGTCCACAGTCTTCACAGAATTGTACATTAGCACCGTAAGCTCCGGTTTTGCAGTTGATAATACAATGAGCCACCTTTGCTTGCTGCGGTGAAGGAGAATACTGCTCTAAATAGAGTGGATAAAACTGGTGAAATATATCCTGTACTGTAGGATTAACCATTTATTCCACCAGCTCTCTTATCAAAAGGACTCTGAACACCTAATAA
>JBGVRS010000042.1:0-1649 GCA_045128635.1 Lachnospiraceae bacterium | reverse complement strand
GGCAGTAACATCAAAGGACTTGCACGTATTTACTTTGAAAACAGTTTCATTGTAAATAACATCAATATCGTGCAGGGTAAAGAGAAAATCTTTGTATCAATGAAAGAGGAAGATTTTGAGGTTGTAGTAGTCAGAAGTCCGAATGAGATCACAGATGACATTTATGATCTGGAATAATTTGTAAACTATAAATGAGCAAATATTGAAATTTGCACAAAATTACCCTACCATTTCGAAAACAGCTTCAAGTGACGCTCCATTTTTTATGAAAGTATGAAGATTTGTCAGTTGTTCTGTTTTCAACTGCTTCTGAAAATACCGATACCCATCTTCAAAGGTACAGTTTTCAGAATGCATACAACACATGTAATGCACCAATGACATGATCAACCAATAACGCTGGATTCCTTTCCGGGAACGGATCTGGCACTTATCCAGTGCAAGTTTTCCCTTGCTTTGGCGAAAAAATAACTCAATTGGCCACCGCCTGCTATACGTATCCAGGATTTCCTGTGTGGACAATCCCACATTGGTAGATATAAACACTCTCAAAGCTCTCGGATTTCCAAAAGCTTCCTGGGGATAACTGAGGATCACTGCCGCATTCGGGATGTCATTGAGTTTCCCTTCATAACGATACACATAAAATTTACGACCGCCAACGGTCACGAGGCTGACGTTCTTATCTGTTTTTCTTAAATGAAGGGCAAAATCACTGGCTTTTTGGCGGATCCCACAGGGATAGATAATCCGATTGGTTTTTAACGCACCAATGGTGTAAAAACCTTTTTGGATAAAACTATCCATAACCTTTACAGAAGTATACCAGCTGTCACAGAGAAAATAGGAAACCACTGGCGCTTCCGGAAGTTCCCGGGCAATCTCCTGTACGATCTGGATTTTGGATCTTGATCTGTCATACAGGATAACTGCATAGTTCAGGGTGATCCCATTACAGGAAAGCATAACAGAAACAACCTGATGTCCATAATCCTGTCGTCTCTTTAAATGAGACTGGTGGAAATATGCTGCTTCAATAGGATGCAATGCCTGTGACGAGGGCTTTGTATGTGAAGCGATGGTATCATCCACGATACAGAGAATGGGGTTCCCGGAACGTTGTGCTTCCTGGTAGACAACCTGTATCACACTGTTTTTCAAAACAGTCTGGAGAGCATAGTCATCCCATTTACCGTGATTCAGGAAATAAGCAGTTGTAGTCCGGTGCATAGAGCTGACTTCTGCAAAATCGATGGTTTTTCCTTTGTAACCTCGAAGGAAAACAGAAACGATAATGGTCATCAAATGGTTCAGGTACACATCGGACAAAAATAATCCGAGTTTTAAAGCGTTAAAGTAATTGTAAATACTGTTAGAATGATGTATACTGTTTGCAACAGGCACCCCCTTGTTGAAATGTGTATGTTGTTTGTTGGTACTTCAATTATACATCATTCAACGGAGGGTATCTTTATTTTGTGCAATATTTGGGATTTACTCATTTATAGTATATAATACAAGCCATAAAGAATCTGAGGTGCGCATGACAAAGAGTATCTTTTCTGCGTAAGGAATACAGTCCTGCAGTTGAGGGAAAGGGGTCAGCGCCGAAGCGAAGAAACTCCTGTATAGTTCCTTTGCTGGTCTGG
>JBGVRS010000041.1:0-2897 GCA_045128635.1 Lachnospiraceae bacterium | reverse complement strand
CTCCTCATTGTAACAAGGTAACACCATATACAAAATGTCGCTGATATGTCTCTTCCTCCTATTTTCGGGAAAGTATCACATCATTTCTTCCCGGATCATTTTAACTATTTTCATTGTACCAAGTCGCTAGCGCGACGGCTAGCCCCAGTTACAATTAATTTCCCACTATTTAAAAATAAAAATAGCAGTTTTTGTATATTTGTAGTATTGTTAAGTTACCACACCAAACGCCACACAAATACCGCCAACTGCTATGATTATGATAACATTTTTTTCGAAACTTAACAACAACCAAATATCTAAATTTTTTATTCGTCCTCCTCCATAAATGATTGTTTGTCTCATTTTTATTTCATTCAATCATTTTAAGGAGG
This sequence comes from Lachnospiraceae bacterium, assembly GCA_045128635.1. Lineage (GTDB taxonomy): Bacteria > Bacillota > Clostridia > Lachnospirales > Lachnospiraceae > HGM12587. The sequence goes on along the minus strand of JBGVRS010000041.1, from coordinate 2,523 downwards.
TTCCATTATGGACAAATATTTTAATCTTTATCGTGAGTTGATCTCACTTCGCGGTCTCACTGACCATACCCTGAAAAGTTATTCTACTTACATTCGCAGTTACCTTGATTATCTGCAAAATATTCTTCACAAATCTCCCGAGGATGTTTCATGGCAGGAACTGCGGGATTTTATCAAATGGCTTCAAAAAGAACGAAACCTTGCTGACCGCACCATCAACTGTGTCATTTCACAGCTTCGCTTTTTTACTATCTATGTCTTACATAAACCTTGGGACGATAATCAGCTTCCAAAACGAAAATTCGATGAATATCTTCCCTTTGTTCCTTCTCAGAAAGAGACGTTTGAATTCATCAGCACCATCCCTGACATAAAACAAAAAGCCATGGTGGCTGTAATGTATTCTTCCGGTCTTCGTATTGGCGAGGTCTGTCATCTTCGCTATGATGATATCAGTCGCAGTTCCATGAGGGTACATATCCGTCAGTCGAAAAACAGATCGGAACGTTTTGCACCACTTTCCAAGTTTGCTCTCGATATTCTTACACAATACTGGTTTGAGTGTGACAGACCGAAAGGCTGGCTTTTTCCTAAACAAACAGATCCGTCCAGACCGATCGATACCTATTTCTTATCCCGTCACATTCATGCACACGAAGAACGCCTTGGATGGCCGAAACGCATCACCTGTCATTCTTTCCGGCATGCGTTAGGAACTCACCTTTATGAAAATGGCACCGATCTACTGACCATCAAAGCCTTTCTTGGACATAAATCTTTGAATTCCACAACCATCTATGTTCACCTGGCATCCACCTCATTTTCTGAGGTGGTAAATCCTCTCGACAAGATGGGAGGTATTGCACATGAATAATTCGAAGATACAACAGATCTGGAATTTTTCTTATGATGCATTTTGCGAAAAATACCCGTTACGTTCCGAGGTACAGGATAAGACATCTCGTGCGATAATAAACTGCAAAACTGGAAATCTTGGATACAATGTAAACCAATGTACCGATTGTGGCCATATAGAGATCCACAACAACTCCTGTAAAAATCGCAACTGTCCAAACTGTCAGGCAGTTTCAAAAGAAGTCTGGGTTGACAAACGCAGAGCAGAAGTCATGGATGCTCCTTACTTTCATGTGGTCTTTACACTGCCTCATGAGTTAAATCCTCTACTCTATTGCAACCAAAAACTTCTTTATGGACTTTTGCACAGATGCTCCGCCGAAACACTTCTTGAACTTTCAAAAGACAGGAAGTATCTCGGAGCAACACCCGGTATCATTCAGGTTCTTCATACCTGGAATCAGGAACTGGATTACCATGTACACATGCACTGCATCATTTCTGGTGGCGGCATTACTGAAACCGGAAAACTGAAAAGATCCAAAGGTAAATTTTTTATACCTGTGTATGTTTTACGTGATAAATTTAAAGGTAAGTTCCTTGCTGAACTCCAAAAACTGTACCAACAGGAAAAACTTATATTTTCCCGTGCCTGCGAAAAAGTAAAAAACAGTTATTACTGGAGCGAATTCAGGGATAGTCTCTATCAGAAAGACTGGTGCCCATATATCAAGGAAACCTTCAATGGTTTTGGAAATGCAATTGAATACCTTGGTCGTTACACACATAAGATTGCCATTTCAAACAGCCGTATCCTGTCAGTTACCGAAACAGAGACTACTTTTTCTGCCCGTGGCAAAAGGCCGGGTGAACCAAAACGAACCATCACGCTCCCAAACACGGAATTTATCCGCCGCTTTTTGATGCATGTGTTACCGTCCGGTTTTCAAAAGATACGTTATTATGGTTTCTTGAACAATCGCAAGAAATCTGAAAACCTGAAACTGATCTTTAAGCTTCAGGGGCATCAGCGTTTCAAGCGACGTTTCACCAATCTTTCCATGCAGGACCTAATCAAGAAAGTATGGAATGTTGATATTTGTCAGTGCCCTGCATGTGGAAAAAGCACCATGGTCTACCTTGGACGTGCCTATGCGTCATAAATACGTTTTTACCAAATATTCCCTTATACTAGGCTGCCCTCGGGTGGTCTGCGAAGCATGCCCAAAAATAATAAATTTGTATCATTACCTATCCAAACACACTATTTTTTACCTTAAAATAAACTATTTTGGAATAAGCAAGTGAATACTATCTCCATATAAGTACCGGCTACACGGTCGCAACTTGGTACAATAGGAAAGAATCACACTCAGAGCAGTTTTACATTTTGTAAATCTGTTCTTTTTTTGACTGCTCTGACTATGATACTTTCCTTAAGTATTATATCATAGTTCATTTTACATTTCCAGAAAAACCGAACCAAAAAAAGTTCTAAAAAAGACTTGACAGAACTTGTATGGGTTCTGTATAATGTGAATACGAATTAGAACCAAAATGAGTTCTGATTGTGAATGATGTGATGTGGATTACAAAAAGAGAAAGGAGGAAGAAGCCTATGAAGAAAAAGATGTATGTAGATGTTACAGAAGTCTGCGAAGATTGGGG
>JBGVRS010000040.1:0-19391 GCA_045128635.1 Lachnospiraceae bacterium | reverse complement strand
TTCGCAAAAGCCATCATAAACCGCAAAAGGGATTCGCATATGATTACGCAGGTACATATAATCCGGATCGCAAAATCCAATCACAACAATCCCATCCATATTCCACATGGAGGCAAATCGAATGATTTCCTCAGCGCATTTGGCTTTTTTTACCATCATAAACCGTCCGCTGGATTCAATTTCTGTGGAAAGAAAGTTTAAGGAAGAGGCAATAAAAAAATCATCCAACGTGTGTCCTTCATATTTGTCGTGGTCATTGACAAAAACACCGATGATTTTGGAACTATTCCGAGCAAGGAGAATCCCTGCCATACTAGGAATGTACTGACGCTCCTCCAGCAAGGCTGTTACACGCTGAACTGTCTCATCGGAAACTTTATTTGTTTTACCGTGGATTACATTCGATATCGTAGCAGTGCTTAGTCCTAACTCTTCCGCAATGTCACAGATCCGTACCCGATGTTCCATTTCTGTTTCCCCTCCTGTTTAGGTGATGATTTTCTTTTATTCTATTCATTTGGTGCAGATAAGTCAAAGGTTATCCGCATAACCTAAGCGTGAAATGAAGAAGAACCCCCATAAAAATTCTTTTTTCCATGGGAGTGTAATTGTTAAGTATCTAAAAAATTACTTTCATTTACAGTTTAAATAAATCATCAATGAGCAGTAATTAATATAAGTCTCTTGACAAAACTTACCAATGGATGTATAAAATATTGAATATGAGCAAAGGCGTTCATTTTTAGGGCAGAACTTATCTGCCCCTAAAATGAGCGTCTTTGTTTTTTTATTTGATTTATTCTGAAAGGAAGGTAACGATTTATGAAGATTGAAGGTCAAGTGAGAATTCCTTCCGGATGTGCGATTTCAGCAGTGATTTCCAAAGACGGAAATAAAATGTCCGGTGAAATGATTACAAATTCCATGATACCCATGCATGACCGTTCCAATGGTCTGGGAGGAGGCTTTGCCGGTTATGGTATTTACCCGGAATATAAGGATTTTTATGCATTACATATGTTTTTTGACACCCGTGATACACGAAAAAAATGTGAGGCATTCTTAAAAGAGAATTTTGAGATTGTGCAGTCTGAGATTATTCCTACCCGCAAGATTCCGGCGATTAAGGATGAACCTATTATATGGAGATACTTTGTTGCCCCACTTAAATCCGTTTTGACTTCCCTTCAGCTGGATGAAAAAGAATTTGTTGCCAGAACAGTCATGAAGATCAATGCAGAAATGTCCGGTGCTTATGTATTCTCCAGCGGCAAGAACATGGGAACCTTCAAGGCAGTGGGCTTCCCGGAAGATGTGGGTGTTTTTTATAAACTGGATGAGTATGAAGGATATTCATGGACTGCCCACGGACGCTACCCAACAAACACTCCCGGATGGTGGGGCGGCGCACATCCTTTTACATTGCTTGACTATTCTATCGTACATAATGGAGAAATTTCCTCTTATGATGCAAACCGCCGATTTATCGAAATGTTTGGCTACAAATGTACGCTCCAGACCGATACCGAAGTCATTACCTATATCATGGATTATCTGCTCCGTGTACAGGGACTTAGCCTTGGTGAAGCTGCAAGTGTTATTGCTGCTCCATTCTGGAGTACCATTGCAGCAAAAACAGATTTGGAAGACCAGAAAAAACACACCTATCTTAGAACCCTGTTCCCAAGTCTGCTTGTGACCGGACCTTTCTCTATCGTGTTAGGATTTGACGGCGGACTGATGGCTCTGAACGACCGATTGAAACTGCGCTCTATGGTAGTCGGGGAAAAAGACGACAAGGTATTCATTGCCAGCGAAGAGGCAGCCATCCGAACCATGGAACCGAATGCCGAAAACATATGGTCTCCTGCCGGTGGTGAACCAGTCATTGTAAAAGTAAAGGAAGGTGCATACTAATGAGTGTAGAATTTATCTATCCGGAATTTGAAGTAATCAGAAATGAAAACAGATGCATTGCCTGTCGGGTGTGTGAACGACAATGTGCCAATGAAGTACATAGTTATGACGAAGAACATAAAACTATGAAGTGCGATGAATCGAAATGTGTCAACTGCCAGCGATGTGTTTCTCTTTGTCCGACCAGAGCATTAAAAATTGTAAAAAGTGACTGTACCCTGCGTGAAAATGCAAACTGGTCAAACGATACGATTAAGGAGATTTATAAGCAGGCAAACAGCGGCGGTGTCCTTTTATCTTCCATGGGTAATCCCAAACCACTGCCTGTATACTGGGATAAAATCCTGATCAACGCCTCACAGGTAACCAACCCTTCCATTGATCCTTTAAGAGAACCAATGGAAACCCGAGTTTATCTTGGAAAGAAACCGCAAAAAGTCAGTCGAACAGCAGACGGAAAATTAGACTGCGAACTGCCGCCACAGTTGGAACTTTCCATGCCTGTCATGTTCTCTGCCATGAGTTATGGTTCTATCAGCTACAACGCTCATAAATCCCTTGCACTGGCAGCTACTGAGCTTGGCATCTTATATAACACGGGGGAAGGCGGCCTTCATGAAGATTTTTACTGCTATGGAGAAAATACCATTGTGCAAGTCGCTTCCGGACGTTTTGGTGTCCATGAAGATTATCTGAAAGCAGGTGCTGCCATAGAGATTAAGATGGGACAAGGAGCAAAACCAGGCATTGGCGGACATCTCCCCGGTGCAAAAATTGTCGGGGATGTATCACGTACCCGCATGATCCCGGAAGGCTCTGATGCAATCTCACCTGCTCCGCATCATGATATTTATTCTATCGAAGATTTACGCCAGCTGGTCTTCTCACTGAAAGAAGCTACGGAATATAAGAAGCCGGTTATTGTAAAGGTTGCTGCTGTTCACAACATTGCAGCTATTGCAAGCGGTATTGCACGAAGCGGTGCTGACATTATTGCCATTGATGGTTTCCGTGGCGGTACAGGAGCTGCTCCTACCAGAATCCGTGACAATGTTGGGATTCCTATTGAACTTGCATTAGCCGCTGTCGATCAGAGACTTCGCGATGAAGGTATCCGAAACAATGTATCACTGGTCGTCGGTGGAAGCATCCGAAGTGCTGCTGATGTGGTAAAAGCCATTGCACTGGGAGCAGATGCCTGTTATGTAGCGACTGCTGCCCTTTTGGCTCTTGGCTGTCATCTTTGCCGAACCTGCCAAAGCGGTAAATGTAACTGGGGAATTGCAACCCAGAAACCAGAACTTGTAAAGAGACTAAACCCGGAAATAGGAAGCGAACGTCTGGTCAATCTTATGACCGCATGGAAACATGAAATTAAAGAGCTGATGGGAGGCATGGGTATCAATTCCATCGAAGCACTGCGAGGAAACCGCCTGATGCTGCGTGGCATCGGTCTGACAGAGAAAGAACTCGAGATACTTGGTATCTCACATGCAGGAGAATAAAAAATGAAACGAGTCTATGTTAAAGAAGAATGGTGTCTCGGATGCCATTTGTGTGAATATAATTGTGCTTTTGCTAATTCCGGAGTAACGGATATGGCAGAGGCATTAAAGGGAAAACCGATTTTCCCCCGTATCCATATTGAAGAAGGCGAAAAAATCTGCTACGCCGTTTCCTGCAGACACTGTACCGATCCAATGTGCATAAAAAGCTGCATTGCAGGTGCAATCTCAAAGATTGACGAAGTTGTCCATATTGACCAGAACAAATGCGTGGGATGCCTTACCTGTGTTCTGGTCTGCCCATATGGAGCATTGGCGCCAAATGAAAATGGAATCATGCAAAAATGTGAACTTTGCATTGCCAACACCTGCGGGGAACCTGCCTGTGTAAAAGGCTGTCCGAACCGGGCAATCGTCTATGAAGAAAGGGGTGAGTAGAATGGCTCAATATGTTGTGATTGGAAATGGCGTTGCTGCTGTAGGATGCATTGAAGGTATCCGAAAAGAGGATACAACAGGCAAGATTATCGTAATTTCAGAAGAACCGCATCCTGTATACTGTCGCCCACTTATCTCCTATTATTTGGAAGGCAAAACGAATCTGGAGAAAATGGCATATCGTGATAAGAATTTTTATGAAAGAATGGGATGTGAAGTTCTCTATGAAAAAAAAGCTGTGCAAATTGATCCTTCCACAAAACAGATAGCCCTAAACGATAATACCGTGATTTCTTATGATAAACTCTGCATTGCCACTGGTTCCTCTCCGTTTATACCTCCTTTTACAGGTCTGGAATCAGTGGAACAGAAACATTCCTTTATGACGATGGATGATATGCTGGAACTGGAAGCTTCCATCAATGAAAATTCGAATGTGCTGATCGTAGGTGCCGGACTTATCGGCTTAAAATGTGCCGAAGGCTTAAAGGAACGGTCAGCAAGTATCACTGTCTGTGATCTTGCTGACCGTATACTGTCCAGTATCCTTGATACAGAATGTGCCGCCATGATGCAAAAACATCTGGAGGAGAATGGCATCCAATTCTTATTAGGGGACAGCGTTGTATCTTTTGAAAAGAATCAGGCTGTCATGAAAAGCGGAAAAACCGTTACCTTTGATGTTTTGGTACTCGCCGTCGGTGTCCGTGCCAATACTTCTCTTATCAAAGATATTGGTGGAGAAATAAACCGTGGTATTCTAGTCAATACCAAAATGGAAACTTCCATTCCTGATATTTATGCCGTAGGGGACTGTACGGAAGGCGAAGATATTTCCTTCCATGGAAAGCGTGTCCTTGCCATATTGCCAAACGCATACATGCAGGGAAATTGTGCAGGAATCAATATGGCTGGCGGATCATCTGTCTTCGACAAAGCAATCCCCATGAACTCCATAGGGTTCTTTGGATTACATGCCATGACTGCCGGAAGCTACTATGCAGCCGAACAGGGCGGCGAACTATATGAGGAAAAAACAGAAAACACTTTAAAACGACTGTTTACAAAAGATGGGTATCTGACAGGTTTCATTCTGATTGGAGCAACCGATCGTGCCGGAATCTATACCTCTTTGATACGGGAACGCATTCCTTTAAGCTCTATAGATTTTGACCGTTTGAAAAAAACTGCTACTTCTACAGCCTTTTCTGTAGAAAAGCGTAAACAATTTTTTGGAGGTGTGGTATAATATGCAGGTCATTGATGCTACAAATTTAGATTACAAAGCTGTAAACGAAGCGCTTCGCGAGACAGACCGGGACTGTACGCTGCTGGGATGCTGCGGACAGAGATTTATCGCTGCTGGAATGTCCGATAAAAAACTTACGATTAACGGAATACCAGGAAATGCCCTTGGCGCATATTTAAACAATGCGCAGATCACTGTAAATGCCAATGCACAGGATGCTGTTGGTGATACCATGAATGAAGGAAAGATCCTGATCCATGGCAATATTGGTGATGCTGCCGGATATGCCATGCGTGGCGGCAAAATCTATGTACAGGGAAATGCAGGATACCGTGCCGGAATTCATATGAAAGCATACAAAGAAAAGGTTCCTGTCATGATCATCGGCGGATGTACCGGAAGCTTCCTTGGGGAATATCAGGCTGGCGGCGTAATTATCGTCCTTGGACTTCACAAAGGTGACAAACGTATCGTAGGAAATTTCCCATGTACCGGAATGCATGGCGGCAAGATGTTCCTGCGTGGGAGCTGTGAAGATATCAGCTTTCCGAAACAGGTAACCGCAAGAATTGCCGCCCCGAAGGATTTAGAGGAAATCCGGGAATATCTTTCCGAATACTGTACAGACTTCGGATATTCTGTGGATGAACTATTATCTGCTCCATTTACAATCATCACACCCGACAGTAAAAATCCGTACAAACAGATGTATGTAGCAAATTAAAATCTTATAAACAAAAAGAAAGTAGGTAGGTATATGAAGTATTCAAAAGAAGAGGTAATACAATACGTACAGGAGGAAGATGTAAAATTCATCCGCCTTGCCTTTTGTGATGTATTTGGCAAACAAAAAAACATATCCATTATGCCACAGGAACTTCCTCGTGCTTTTGAATATGGCATTGCCATTGATGCATCCGCCATTGTGGGTTTTGGTGATGAAAATCATTCCGATCTGTTCCTCCACCCAGAAGCAGATACTTTGATGCCTCTTCCATGGAGACCAGAACACGGACGTGTCGTAAGAATGTTCTGTAACATTACCTATCCGGACGGAAGAATCTTTGAATGTGATACACGTGCCATCTTAAAAAAAGCAATTCAGGATGCGGAACATGCCGGATATCAGTTTTTCTTTGGTGCAGAACAAGAATTTTATCTTTTCAATTTAGATGAAAACGGTAAACCGACTAAGACGCCTTACGATAATGCAAGTTACATGGATATTGCACCCGAAGATAAAGGAGAAAATATTCGTCGTGAGGTATGCCTGACCTTAGAACAAATGGGTATTCAACCGGAAAGTTCACATCATGAAGAGGGGCCTGGACAAAATGAAATTGATTTCCGCTATTCTGAGCCTTTAACTGCTGCTGATAATGCTATGACATTTCAGACAGTTGTAAAAACAATCGCAAGACGCAACGGACTTTTTGCAGATTTCAGTGCAAAACCATTGGAAGATAAACCCGGAAATGGATTTCATATCAATATATCTGTGAAGTCTTCTGATGGTACAGACACAATGAATTATCTGATTGCAGGTATTTTGGATAAGGTTGAAGATATGACCATTTTTTTAAATCCTACGGAGAATTCTTATCAGCGTTTTGGTATCAATAAGGCACCGCAATATATATCCTGGTCCAGTGAAAACCGTTCTCAGCTTGTACGAGTTCCAGCAGCTATAGGCGAATACCGTCGTGCCGAACTTCGTTCTCCTGATCCATCCGCAAACACTTATCTGGCATTTGCCTTAATAATTTATGCCATTTTGGATGGTATTCAGAATAAACTGGAATTGCCGACCCCTGCGGATATTAATCTATATAAAGCTGATGAAGCTACTCTTGCAAATTTCAGACAGTTGCCAAAAGATTTTAGAGCCGCCTGTGTTGTTGCTGCAAGCAGTGATTTCATCAAAAAACATATACCGAAAACCATCTTAGATATTTACTGCAAACAGTAATGCAAGCCAATAAAGGAGGAGGTGCTATATGAGTTTAAGAGAACGTATTTACAGTATACTCGTTGTATCTGCAACAGATAGTTTCACCTCTGCCTTTGCTGACTTACTCCCTGAAACAAGATACGATCCTGTTCATACAGTTGCAAGTGTCAGTGTCGCTAAACGAGCACTTTCTGAAAAAACTTTTGATTTTATCATCATAAACTCTCCTTTTCCTGATGACACCGGTATTCGTTTTGCCATTGATACATGCACTACCAAACAAACCGCCGTACTGCTTCTGGTCAAAAGTGATATTCACGCTGAAATTCATGACAAAGTAGCTGAATATGGTGTTTTTACGCTCCCAAAACCAACTTCTAAACCAACTATGATACATGCACTCAACTGGATGGAAAGTGCAAGGGAGCGACTAAGACAATTTGAGAAAAAGTCTCTGTCTATTGAAGAAAAAATGGCGGAAATCCGTCTGGTCAATAAAGCAAAATGGCTTTTGATCAGCGAATTAAAAATGAACGAACCAGACGCTCACCGCTACATAGAAAAACAAGCAATGGATCGCTGTATTGCAAAGCGATCCATTGCTGAAGAAATTATAAAACTCTACTCATAATCACAAAACTCTGTTGAAAGCATCGAAAAATGTAATCTCCAGAGTTTTTTAACTTATTGAGTTCTTCTTATAGCTCCAGACTGTTTTCTTTTAAAAAAAGAAAGTACAGGGCGGATATATTATTATCCGTCCTGTACTTTCTATATAAAATAAAATGACTAGATTCCTGCTAATTTCAGGATTTCAGGAACTTTTGCTTCCCATCCAAGTGCCATGATATGAACACCCTGGCAATATGGTTTACATTCTCTGATAATACGAGCTGCAATTTCAACACCTGTAATACCAGCTTTTGTTTTTTCTTTGTCAGCTTTCAGTTCGTCGATCATATATTCCGGTACATGGATACCAGCTACATTTGCGTTCATGTAACGGCACATACCAACGTTTTTCGGAATAACGATACCTAACTGAACCGGTTTACCAAACTGTTTTGCTTTTTCCATAAATTCAGCAAATTTTTCCGGTTCATAAACAGCCTGTGTCTGGAAGTATTCAGCACCTGCCATTACTTTACGTTCCATTTTTGCAAGCTGTGCATCAACAGAATCGCTGCAAGGAGAAACTACTGCACCCTTTGCAAATTTAGGTGGTTCGCCTACTAATTCATTTCCGCCAAGGTCAACACCTTTTTCTAACTGACCGATTGTATGTAATAAAGATACGGAATCAAGGTCAAATACCGGTTTTGCCTGTGGGTGGTCACCCATTTTTGTATGGTCACCTGTTAAGCATAATACGTTGTCAATTCCTAACATTGCTGCGCTTAAAAGGTCAGACTGTAATGCGATACGGTTTCTGTCACGGCATGTTAACTGGAAAATTGGTGTCAGCCCTGCATCTTTGAGAGCTTTACAAGTGGCCAGAGAACCCAGACGCATAACAGAAGACTGATTGTCTGTTACGTTCACTGCTGTGATACCGCTTAAATATTCTTTTGCTTCTTCCACCAAATGTTCTACATGAATCCCCTTTGGCGGCCCTACTTCTGCAGTAACTACAAATTCACCACGATCAAATAATTCTGTAATTCTCATATCCGATTGCTCCTTTATTTATCTTTGGACACTTCATCGTCAGTTGCGTAATTGCGCACCTGAACAGGGCATTTTAACACATCCAGGCGTCCTAACTGTGCAAGACGTCTGTAAATGCGTTCCCAGCCACATTCCATTTCGCTGTCCACTTCACATTTACCGTTTTTAGATCCGCCGCACTGTCCGTTTACAAGGCTCTTAGAGCAGGCAGTGATCGGGCAGATTCCTCCAGTGATATTCAGGTAACATTCACCACACTGTTTACAGTCGTATTCAAGTGGTGTCACACCCTGGAATCCTGGTAATGGATAAGTGTCGCATGCTGCGCACACTTTTTTATCTTCTAAATATTCAGCAATCGTCTGTACGCCAACACCACAGGAGAATACAAGCACCATATCAGCTGCTTCAATTTCGCTCATGTGTTTTTCAAGGCGAAGCTTCATATTTTCAGGATTACAAATATAATCTGTTGTTATAATTCCTGTTACTTTTCCTTCAGAAGCTAATTCTTTCTGGAATTCTTTTGCTTCTTTTTCTGGAAAACGAACTTCTTTACATCCGTGACAGTTAATGATAAAAACTTTTCCGCTGATCAGGGAGCAAAGAGTTTCTTTTGATTTCATTTCAGTAATTAACATCTTACTTCATCCCCCTTATCGCAGCTTTACCAGCTTTAATCTTGCTAACTAATGGAATCTTGGATGAACAGATAGATTCACAACATCTACATTCCATACAATCCATCACGTTGATTTCTTTCATGCCGATCCAGTCTTCCTTATCTGCAAGTTTTGCAAAATGAAGTGGAGTTAATTCCATTGGACAGACATCTACGCAACGTCCACATTTGATACATTCTACAGGTGTGCTTACATCTGGTGTAACAGCAATGATACCGTTAGAACCTTTCATAATTGGAACATTTGTATCAGCAAGTACAAATCCCATCATCTGACCACCTGCTTTATATGTAACATCATCATCTGTTACACCGCCGCAGTAATCAATCAGATCTTTTGAATTTGTACCAATCTTCACGATGAAGTTTCCTGGATTCTTCACTTTTTCACCAGTTACAGAAACAACACGTTCAGTTAATGGCATACCCTTCTGAATTGCATCAGAAATTGCTTTTGTTGTACTTACATTGGCTACAACACATCCAACATCTGCCGGAAGTCCACCACTTGGTACCATACGTTTCATAACACGCTTGATGAGCATTTTTTCAGCCCCTTGTGGATATTTTGTTTTAGCAACAACCACTTCAATGTTATCAATGTCAGCCACTTTAGCCTGCATTAATTCGATTGCATCTTCTTTGTTGTCTTCAATAACGATAATACCTTTTTCAGCACCTACTGTTTTGATCATTGCTTTCAGACCAAAGACAATGTCATCAGCAAAATTTACAAGCAGTTTATGGTCTGCTGTAAGGTATGGTTCACATTCACAACCATTTAACAGGATTGTATCAACCGGTTTTGCAGGTTTTAATTTTACAAATGTTGGGAATCCTGCACCACCCATACCTACAATACCTGCTTCACGAACGATATCTACGATTTCTTCCGGTGTCAGGCTGTCAAGATCTTTGTTTGGTTTTACTGATTCATGCAGAGTATTTTTTCCGTCTGATTTGATCACTATAGACAGACATTCGCCTCTTGTTGCATGTTTATGTACTTCGATTGCAGTAACTGTACCGCTCACGCTGGAATGAACAGGTGCACTGATAAATCCGCCTGCTTCACCAATCTTCTGACCAACTTTTACTTCATCGCCCACTTCCACGATTGCATTTGCCGGTGCACCTGCATGCATAGATAATGGGATGATGACTGTCTCAGGATCTGGGAATCTTACCAGATCAACATGTTCAGAAAATTCTTTGTTTTCTGATGGATGGATACCTCCATAGTATCCTTCAAATCTACTTTCACGAATAGATTTCACATAATCGTTAATTACTTTGAAATTAACTTTAGAGTAATCACGTAACTGAACCGGCTGAGCCAAAAATTCTGAAAGTCTGCCCTGTTTTTCAAGCTTCTTATTGATTTTTTCCCATGCACAGTCTTTGTTTGGATCTACTTCACATTTTCCTTTCTTTGCACCGCCGCACTGTCCGTTAATTAAGCTCTTAGAGCAGTCAACGATTGGACAAATGCCTCCTGTTAAGTTCAGATAACACTGAGCACATGCATCACAGGATTTCTTTGTAAGTGCCATGCCGTGATGACCCGTATAATTCAGTGTATTTGCAGCAGCATATACCGGCATATCGCCTTTTTTCAGATCAGCAACTGTCTGAACTCCCAAACCACAGGAGATTACAATTACATTTTCTGTATCTTCCGGAACGATATCCTGTAATTTTTTTGTGGTCTGTGTTTTGTTACACAAAAAGTCCACTTTTACACTGCCTGTGATTTTCTTTCCACATTCTGCAGCAAGCTGTTCAAATTCACCACAATCCGGTTCGTCTACGGTATCAAATTCTTTGAAGCACTTGTTACAAGCAACGATGAATAAGTTGTCTTTGCCTCCTAACAACTCTTTCAGTTCATCGGTATCTTTTAACTTATATTTTGTATAGTTCTCCAATTTCTCACCTTCCTTATGAAATTGATTTACAAACCGTATTTCTACGAGTTTTAGTATATCACTTATCGATACTATTATCCAGAGAAATCACAAATTTTTCGATAAAAATATACTTTTTGCACAAAATATTTCTATTCTAAAAACGAAAAAAACCGGCTCCCCTTTTCGAGGAGCCGGTCCAAAAAACTAATTCATTTTCTTATGAGAAGATTGGTTTCATAGCTGCTGCTAAAGCATCTTTCTGTGCCTGAGCTTCTGCTAAATCTTTTCCTAATGTTGTGAAGTATGTTTTGATCTTTGGTTCTGTACCGGATGGACGAACGATTGCTTCTGCACCGCCTTCAAGTTTGTAAACGAGAACGTTTGCTGCTGGAAGTCCTGTTTCTTCTGGTTTCTTGTAGTCAATCACTTTCACTACTTTGTATTCGCCGATTGCTGCTGGTGGGTTCTGACGTAAGTCAGCCATGATACCAGCCATCTTATCCATACCAGAGAGACCTGGGAATTCGTAGCTGTCTGTCTTGTTTAAGTAACGTCCGTACTGAGCATAGATTTCTTCCATTCTCTGTTTTAATGAAGAACCGATGCTTCTGTAGTATGCAGCCATTTCGCAGATTAACATAGAGCCGATAACAGCATCTTTGTCACGTACGTATGGTCCTGCAAGGTATCCGTAAGATTCTTCGAAACCGAAGATGAATCTGTCAACTTCACCAGCTGCTTCTAACTGAGCGATCTGGTCACCGATCCATTTGAATCCTGTAAGAACGTTTCTCATTTCTACGCCGTAGTGAGCTGCGATAGCATCTGCAAGTGGTGTAGATACTAAAGATTTAACTGCAACAGCGTTTTCTGGCATTGTACCTTTTTCGATACGTCCTGCACAGATATAGTCTAAAAGAAGAGCACCTACTTCGTTTCCTGAAACGAGTTCGTATGTACCATCTGGACATTTCATAGCGATACCAACACGGTCAGCATCTGGGTCAGTTGCTAACATAAGGTCTGCGCCTTCTTTTTCTGCTAATTCAAGACCTAAGCGAAGAGCCTCGAAAATTTCTGGGTTTGGATATGGGCATGTTGGGAAGTTTCCGTCTGGATACTGCTGTTCTGGAACGATTGTAATATCGTCAATACCGATATCATTTAAAATTCTCATAACTGGAACTAAACCAGATCCGTTTAATGGAGAATATACTAATTTAAGACCAGCTGTTTTGCAAAGACCTGGACGAACGCTTCTTGCTTTGATTGCATCGTAAAGAGCTTCTTTACAATCATCACCAACGTATTCGATAAGACCTGCTGCCATACCTTCTTCAAAGGACATGATCTTAGCGCCTGTTAAGATGTCTGTCTTCTGAATTTCAGCGTAAACAACTGCTGCTGCGTCGTCTGTCATCTGGCATCCGTCTGGACCATATGCTTTATAACCATTGTATTTTGCAGGGTTATGAGATGCTGTAACCATAACACCAGCATTTGCTTCATAATAACGTGTAGCAAAGCTTAATGCTGGAACTGGCATTAATGCATCATAAATACGAACTTTGATTCCGTTTGCTGCTAAAACTTTTGCAGTTTCTTTTGCAAATACATCACTGTTGATACGTGAATCATAGCTAACTGCTACTAACTGATTTCCGCCCTGTGTTTTTACCCAGTTTGCAAGACCCTGTGTAGCCTGGCGAACAACGTAAATGTTCATGCGGTTTGTTCCAGCGCCTAATACACCACGTAATCCGGCTGTACCGAATGATAATGCAACTGCAAAACGATCTTTGATTTCTTCTTCATTTCCTTCGATGGACTGTAATTCTGCTGTTAATGCAGCATCTTCTAATTCTGTTTCCATCCAGCGTTTGTAAGCTTCTAAGTACATTGTAAACACCCCTTATTCTTATTGAAAGGACACACCTTCCCTTAATAATATAATTCTAAATAATTTGGCTTCAAAAGTCAACGCAGAATACCTATTTTGGGACAAATATCAGCCAAACAACATTTGTCACAATATGGTTTCGTCCTTGCTGTACATACATCTCTTCCATGGTATACCAGACGATGGCAGAAATCACTGCCTTCCTCCGGTGGAATGATTTTCCACAATGCCATCTCGACTTTTTTTGGCTCTTTGATGCCATCCACAAGCCCCATACGGTTCGTCAGGCGGATGCAGTGGGTATCTGTTACAATAGCAGGTTTTCCAAACACATCACCCATGATCAGATTGGCACTCTTTCGTCCAACTCCAGGAAGTTTCAACAATGCATCAAAATCATCCGGTACTCTTCCTCCATATTCTTCCATCAGCATTTTCATACATAAGCTGATATCTCTGGCTTTGCTTTTTCCAAGTCCACATGGACGGACAATTTCTTCAATCTCATTCACATCTGCAGCTGCCAGAGCTTCCATGGTAGGGAATTTTGCATACAGATCCTGTACGACCACGTTGACTCTCGCATCTGTACACTGTGCTGCCAGACGTACACTGACAAGCAGTTTCCATGCATCATCATAATCCAGTGTACAATCTGCATCCGGATATTCTTTTTTCAGTCTTTCGATAATTTCCAAAGCCTGTTTTTTCTTATTCATTCTATTCTCCAAAATTCTTTACCGGCAGACCCGTATGTATTTCTGTCATGAAATTATGCCAGATTTCTGCAGGATACGCACTTCCTGTCAATCCTTTTAACCAGCGCGGGCTGTCATATCCTACCCAGATACTGGTTGTATAATATGGTGTATAGCCGGCAAACCAGCCATCTTTATTCTCATTGGTCGTTCCTGTTTTTCCGGCAGACGGCATACCACTAACGCCCTGTCCCTTTGCGGTACCATTTGTCATAACGCCCTGAAGAATTTCAGTCATGGCATCTGCCGCAGCTGCTTCATAGACCTGCTTTTCTTCCGGAGCATGTTCATATACCACATTTCCATAGGAATCTTCCACACGGACAATACAGCTTGGTGTGCGGTACACACCACCGTTTGCCAATGCAGTATAGGCGCCGCTCATTTCAAGGGTACTTGCACCACGAGTAAATCCGCCAAGTGCGGAGGAACCTGTATAATCCTGCGGCATAATATCGGCAAATTCCATTTCTAATAAATACTGCATCGCAGTTTCCGCACCCAGTTCATTGAATTTCGACCATGCAACCGTATTGATAGACTTTTCTACAGCTGTTTTAATAGATACGGAACCTGAATACTGACCATTTGCATTCTTTGGTCCTTCCGGATCTTTTTTATCTTCTACCATAGAACTTGCGCTATATCCACGTTCCAGAAGCGGAGTATAAACTACCAGCGGTTTGATCGCACTTCCAGGTGGTCTGGAACTTAAATATGCACGGTTATAATCATAGGAAATATCTTCCTGACTTCTTCCGCCAACCACAGCTGTCACCAGACCTGTCTCATTATCGATACAAGTCGCTGCACACTGGAGCGCATAAGTTCCATTTGTATTTTTTGTATTGTATTCCTCCAGCTTCACATCAATTGCATTCTGAAGTGCATTCTGATGAACCTGATTAATAGAGGTATAAATCTGATAACCAGATAAGAACAGTTTTTCACGATATTCTGCAAATGTAGCATCGTAAAGTTCTTCGTAATCTTCTCTGTCTGTTACCAGTGGAAAATCATATTGGAACTCAAATCCGTCTGCTCTCATCATTTCTTCTACAACACAATGAATCGCATAGGATCTAGACCAGGACTGTTCATACGTCTTGCTGTGACTATCGACCTGAATTACTTCCGCAAGTGCATCCTTATATTCTTCTTCGGAAATCTTATCGTTTTTATACATTGCTTCCAGGATCACATCACGGCGGGTCAATGTATTTTCCTTATGATCCAGAGGATCAAATCGACTTGGACTGTTTGGAATCGCACAAAGGAAGGCAACCTCTGAAATACTGCATTCTGCAGTTGGCTTCCCAAAATATTTCTGGCTAGCAGCTTCAATGCCATAACAGTTATTGGCATAGAAAATATTATTTACATAGAATTCCAGAATCTGATCCTTGGAATACATTTTCTCTATTTCCCAGGCTGTGAACATTTCCTTTACTTTACGCTGCCAGCTGACCTCATGAGTCAGAAATATATTTCGCGCAAGCTGCTGTGTAATGGTACTTCCGCCCTGCGTAATGGCATCTTTATTGATCAGCTTGGTCACCGCACGGGTCAGCGCGAAAAAGTCCACACCGTTGTGTTTATAAAAACGTTTATCTTCAATGCTTACAAAAGCATCTTTTACCGTTTGCGGAATTTCTTCTGATGTAAGATATCGAATATTTCTTTCATTCTTAAGTTCCGCAATGACTCCGCCCTGGGCATCATAAATTGTTCCCACACGCTGTCCCTGCATGTCTTCGATTGTAGAATTTCTTACCGTTTCAATTGCCTGACTTCGCAGAGAAAAAATTCCGCCTGCATAATCACTTTTTACAAATAGTACGATCACTGCAACAAATGCAAGAATCAGCAGTCCCTGAATAATATAAAATGAATGATCCGTTTTTTTACGTCTCTTTTTTCTTTTCTTTCGCTTCTTTTCTTCCATAGCATCTCCTTTTCGTACATTTTATTATCTTACAATTTTCTAACGTAGTCAATCTCTTTAAAAACAACAGATTGTTTATCTTTTTAGTTTTGCATTTCATTTTGTTTCTATTTTCTCATACAGTGAAACAATTTGTTTATAATACAACGTAATAAAACGAGGTGTTTCCTATGTCAGAATCTTATGAATTAAGTTATGGAGAAGTTCTTAGAGAGCTTCGCATTTATCATGGTTACAAACAAAAAGATATTAGTGATTTTTTGAACATTACCAGTCAGGCATATTCTAATTATGAAAATAATAAACGTACGCCTGATGTAGAAACAATGCGAAAAATCGCAATGTTTTATAATCTTACAATAGATAAAATGATCAGTTATCGTCTCACAAGACAGATTGAAGAATCGGGAAATTATATGGCAGACCGTACCTTGTATCGCGGTGTCAGTGACAATGGCGTTGTCATTCCTATGACTGCAAAGCAGGCAAAAATGATAACAGACATCCTGGCACTCTCAGAAGAGCAGCAGGATGCCTGTCAAAGATTCGTTGATTTTCTTAAAAAACCTACTTCTTAAAAGCAATTTCTCCACCGCAGATTGTCATCACGACTTCTCCGGTAAGCTCTGCTCCGGTAAATGGAGTATTGGTTGCTTTTGAATAATAGTTTTGTGGTGTCCAGCATTTTTCAGTATCGAAAATTACCAGATCGGCGTCTTTACCGATATTTAATGTTCCTTTATCCAGACCGTAAATGACGGCAGGGTTCAGGGACATTTTTTTGATTAACTCTACAAGACTTAAATGTCCTGGTTTTACAAGACTTGTAATTCCAAGTGCAAGAGAAGTTTCAAGTCCAATAATTCCACTCGGTGCATCTGTAATTGGTTTTGCTTTCTCTTCTGCACTGTGTGGTGCATGATCTGTTGCGATCATATCAATAGTACCATCCTGAAGACCCTTGATAATCGCAAGTCGATCTTCTTCCGTACGAAGCGGCGGATTCATTTTTGCCAGTGTACCATGCTTGATGCATGCTTCTTCTGTCAATGTAAAATGATGCGGTGTTGCTTCAGCGTATACATTCGCTCCGGCGGCTTTTGCCTGACGTACCAAATCTACTGCTTTTCCGGAACTGATATGCTGTACATTAATTTTTGCACCAATTTCTTTTGCAAGCTCACAGTCTCTTTTCACAAGAGAGATTTCAGCTTCTTCCGGAGAACCGCCGATCCCGAAAAATTCACTTGCTTTCCCACGATTCACGCCATTATTGGTAATAAAGGCAGGATCTTCCTCATGGAAGCTAAGTACCACATCCAGTTCTTTTGCCTTTTCCATAGCGCGTCTTACGAAGTTTTCATCCTTTAAAGGAATTCCGTCATCTGTCAGTCCTGTTGCACCGTTTGCAAGAAGTTCTTCGAAATTTGTCATTTCTTCACCTTTGAACCCTACAGAAACCGCACCTGCCTGAAGTACATTGATTTTTTCATTTTTCCCTGTATCTAAAACATATTTTAATATTTCTACATTATCTACCACAGGTTTTGTGTTTGCCATGCAGATAACCGTTGTAAATCCACCTGCTGCTGCCGAAAGGGCACCTGTATGAATATCTTCTTTATAGGTAAATCCAGGATCACGAAAATGTACATGACCATCAATCAGTCCCGGGGCAACACATTTCCCGGATGCATCGATGATTTCTTCATTGCCGGAAGCTTCTATATTTTCTGCAATCTCTGCAATTTTTCCATCGGAAATTCTTAAATCTGCCACATAAGTCATTTCCTTTACAGGATCGATCAACAAACCGTTTTTAATAATCATATGCAAATCTCCTTTTTTGAAAAAGAGCCCGCAAACTGCGAGCTCTATGTATCTTTCTATTTGATGTTTTCAAAAACATTTTCACCAAAACGAACTTTAAGGTACGCTTTGATTTCTTCCACTGTTTTATCAAATCCAAGAACACCACTGTTTAAGCACAGGTCATAGTTTCTGGCATCATCCCAGTTTTTACCTGTGTAGTATTTGTAGTAGTCTCCACGGAACTTGTCAGTTTTTTCGATATGATCCATAACTTCCTTATCGTCATCAAACATACCGAGGAATTCTTTGGAACGTTCCAGACAGAATTTTTCATCTGCATACACATAAATACGTGTAACATCCGGATGATCTTTTAATACAAAGTCCGCTGCACGGCCTACGATAATACAAGATTCTGTTTCTGCAAGTTCTTTGATTACTTTTGCCTGATAGTTAAAAAGGTTATCGTTGGAAACGAAATCAGATTTATCAGGAGAAATGAGCTGTCCTTTATAAACCTTGCTGCTGATTCTGAAAAGATTGCTTTTCAGTCTTTCATCTGCTTTTTCGAACAATGTTTCATTGATACCGCTGGCATCAGATGCCATTCTTAAAATTTCTCTGTCATAGCAGTTGATTCCAAGTTCTTTTGCAAGCATCATACCAACTGTTCTACCACCGCTGCCGAAATGTCTTGCGATTGTAATAACCAAATGTTTCATATCGCTTCCTCCTTATTCTCCTAAATATGCCTTCTTAATTGAATCATCATTCATCAGGACTTTTGCATCGCCTTCCAGTGCAATGTTACCTGTTTCTAATACATATGCTCTATCAGCGATGGAAAGTGCTTTTTTCGCATTCTGTTCTACTAAAAGAACGGTTGTACCGCTGGCACTTACTTCCTGAATAATATCAAAAATTTCATTTACGAAAATTGGAGAAAGACCCATGGATGGTTCATCCATTAAGATAATCTTTGGTTTGCTCATAAGCGCACGTCCCATAGCTAACATCTGCTGTTCACCACCGGAGAGTGTACCTGCCATCTGATTTTTTCTTTCTTCCAGTCTTGGGAAACGTTTGTAAACCATTTCCAAAGACTCTTCAATTTCATTTTTATCTTTTCTTGTATAGGCACCCATTTTTAAGTTGTCATATACGGAAAGCTGTGCAAACACACGACGACCTTCCGGTACATGTGCCATACCCATAGATACAATTTTATGTGCAGGAATCTTTGTGATATCCTGACCTTCAAATACGATGCTTCCAGCTTTTGGAGCAATCAGACCTGTTACTGTGTGTAAGATAGTTGTCTTACCGGCACCGTTGGCACCGATCAATGCAATAACTTCGCCCTGATTTACTTCGAAGGAAATCCCTTTGATGGCCTGGATCATTCCATAATAAACCTGCAGATCTTTTACTTCTAACATTGCCATGTCAAATCTCCTCCTATTCTCCTAAGTATGCTGTGATAACCTGTGGATCATTTAATACGTCACTTGTTTTACCCTGACAGAGAACCTGACCGAAGTTTAATACTGTCAGTTCTTCACAAATACCGGATACAAGTCTCATATCATGTTCGATCAAAAGGATTGTCATATCAAAATGATCTCTTACGAAACGAATGGTATCCATCAGTTCCTG
>JBGVRS010000039.1:0-13399 GCA_045128635.1 Lachnospiraceae bacterium | reverse complement strand
GCTCTGGCTGCCAGTTCAAACACGCCTCCAAACATGGCATCCACACCATATCCGATTCCCTGTAACGTGTTTCTGAAAATAAAGATAGATGCAAGCGGTAAATAAAACCAGGATGCAATGGAAAAATACTGTTCTGATAATCGGATAACTTCTGTTTCTGCCGAATCCACAAAGAGCATAGTTCCAAAACCGCCACAGGTTCTTGCAAATACAAAAGTGATTGCAACGGTCACGACAAGTATCATCATACATTTTTTCAAACCGTCTTTAATTCTGGCAAAATCATTTGCCCCTGCATTTTGTCCGCTGTAGGTCGCCATGGCTGTGCCGAGGGCAACATACGGCTGCCCCACCAGTCCCTGCAATTTCTGAGCTGCTGCATACGCTGCAATTGCAGTTTCTCCCAAAAGATTCAGTGTAGACTGCACGATCATGGTTCCAAGGGCTGTGATCGAGAACTGCAACGCCATCGGAATCCCCATTCCCATAAGCTTTCCTGCACTTCTAAAAGAAAATAATTTTTCTTCTGCTTCCGCTCTCATAACCTGAGGATATTTTTTATTCATGTAAATAAAGCATAAAACTGCTGATACTGCCTGGGAAATCACAGTGGCATAAGCAACGCCTGCAACTCCCATCTGGAATGTAATTACAAACACCAAATCTAATATAATATTTAATCCCGACGATATAATCAGAAAATATAACGGAGTTTTACTATCTCCAATGGCTCGCAGGATCGCTGCAAATACATTATATGCCATGGTCACACAGAAACCCGCAAAAATAATCCCCAGATAGGTAGATGCTCCACCGAAAATCTCTTCCGGTGTATTCATAATGTGAAGCAATGGTTTATTGATCACAAGCAGGATGGTTGTCACAATCACCGATAGCAAAATCGTCAAATACATAGACATGGCAACATTATGACGTAAACTTCTGTCATTTTTTGCCCCGAACGCCTGGGAAATCATAACGCCAAAACCGGTGGTCATCCCCATGGCAATTCCTTGTACGCAAAACATAATGGATGCCGTACTTCCTACCGCTGCCAAGGCATTGACTCCGACAAATCGCCCTACGATCATGGTATCTACAATGTTATAAAATTGCTGAAAAATACTTCCGATAAAAATTGGAATTGCAAATCCTATGATGTGTTTCACCGGGCTTCCCGATGTCATATCTTTTGCCATGTTATTTCTCCCTCTTAAAATGGCTCTGCCACATTCGTAGCAGAGCCATCATCTTTGATTTCTTATTTTGCAGACAGATACTGTTCGATGCTCTGAATTGCTTCTTCTTCATCTGCACCATCTGCAGTTACAGTTACTTCTTCACCTGGTGCAAGTCCCAAGGTCATCATACCCATAATACTTTTTGCATTTACCTTTTTGTTGTCGGCTTCCACATAAATGCTGCACTCATGCTGGCTTGCAACCTGCACTAAGAGTGCTACCGGACGAGCTTCCAATCCAGACTGGAGCTGAATTGTCATACTTTTTTTGATCATGATAGTTTCTCCTCCTTATGACTCCTCAAGTCTTCTGCCAATTCGCTTAACTTTTTCAAACGATGGTTCACCCCGGATTTACCTAACGGTGGATCCATCAACTCCCCTAATTCCTTCAGCGTAGCTTCTGGATATTCCAAGCGTATCTTAGCAGTCTCTGCCAGGCTTTCAGGTATGTTATCAAGCCCGACCTTGCTGCAGATATATCTGATATCTTCTACCTGTTTTACTGCAGCAGATATTGTTTTCCCTAAATTAGCCGCTTCACAATTTACCTGACGGTTAATAGAATTCCTCATTTCCTTCACGATTCTTATATTCTCAAATTCCATTAATGCCAATGGTGCTTCCATGATACGAAGCATATCGGCGATCTGAGCGCCTTCTTTGAGGTAAACAACATAATGCCCTTTTCTCTCGACAATTTTGGCATCGAGACCGAAGTCTTCCAACATCTTTTGAATGCTTTTTGCTTCCTCATGGGAAGTAAAAACAATCTCAAGATGATAGAACTTCTCAGGGTCGCTAATTGACCCGGAACGTAAAAACGCGTCCCTTATGAGTCCTTTAGTTGACATCTTACTTGTTTTTCGCTTTAAAGTAAAGTCTTTTCTTGAAATTGTAGTTAATTCTTCTTTGACTCTTGAAGAAAATGACATATTTTTCCTCTCTATCTACGTCACATTTCCAGCTCTTTTTGCATCTTTCTGAATGTCACGATGCTCAATTTTAATCGCATAATTATCATTGTCTTTCAACGCATCATATAATTCTGATGCCAGTGTCACTGAACGGTGTTTACCACCGGTGCAGCCAACTGCGATTACCAGCTGATTTTTTCCTTCACTAATATAGTTTGGTATCAGGAACTTTGTCATGTCTGTTAATTTCTTCAAAAATTCTTTTGCCACGTCAAAGTCCATCACATAATCATGTACCAGTGCATCATTTCCTGTTAATGGACGCATTTCTTCGTAATAAAACGGATTTGGTAAAAATCTCACATCAAATACAAGATCAGCATCACTTGGAATTCCATATTTGAATCCAAAAGACAATACGGTGATCACAAGATTTTTAAACTCTTTATCATCCACAAAAATCCGGTCAAGCTGAGCCTTTAACTCTCTTGTCAAAAGGTTACTGGTGTCAATGATATAATCCGCATGACTTTTTAAAAATGCCAGCGCTTTTCTCTCTCTGGCAATCCCCGTCTCAATACGGCCTCTTGGCGCCATTGGATGTGCTCGTCTTGTTTCTTTATAACGTTTGATCAGCACTTCGTCATCGCATTCCATAAAAAGAATTTCATACGGATACCCTTTAACGGTCACCTCTTCTAAAATATGTTCCAGTTCACTTAAATCACTGCCGCTTCGTGCGTCCACACAAAGCGCCACTTTATCCATTTTTCCAGCACCTGCATATGCCATCTCCATAAAGATCGGAACCATGGCAAACGGAAGATTGTCTACACAAAAGTACCCCTGATCTTCCAGCATTTTTCGCGCTGTACTTTTTCCCCCACCGGATAACCCGGTTACAAATACAAATCTCACTTTAATTCCCCTAATTAAAACTCGCCGATTCTTTTCACTTCCGGTTCCAATGTAACACCAAACTGTGCATTTACTTTATCTGATACATCCTGCATCAGCTGCATCACATCTGCTGCTGTAGCGCCGCCTACATTGATGACAAAACCACAATGCTTTTCAGATACCTGTGCACCACCGACTTTGTAGCCGCGAAGACCGGAATCCTGTATCAGTTTTCCTGCAAAATATCCTTCCGGACGCTTAAAGGTACTTCCGGCACTTGGATATTCAATTGGCTGTTTTGTCTTTCGCTGAATCGAAAGTTCTTCAATCCGAGCCTGTATCTCTTCCAGATTACCTTTCTTTAATTCCATCACGGCTTCCAGCACAATGTAACCTTCATCTTCTACCACACTTCCACGGTAACGGAAATTCATTTCATCCCCTGTCAGTGTTTTTATCTCACCATCTTTTGTAAGTACAGTCACTGCACTTACAACATCTTTCATTTCTCCGCCATAAGCACCTGCATTCATGACCATGGCGCCACCAATGGTTCCAGGAATCCCTGATGCAAATTCCAGACCTGTAAGGCCAGCTTTACCGGATTCTTTTGCCACACGAATCAGCATGGCACCGGATTTTGCAGTGACAGTTGTACCTTCTATCTGAAGTTCATCAAAATTTTTATAAAGCTGAATCACAACACCGCGAAAACCTTTGTCCCCTACCAAAAGATTGCTGCCATTTCCCAAAATAAAATATGGCATCTCTTCTTCTTTGCAAAGTTTCAGCACTGCTGCGACTTCTTCTACGGTCTCCGGCATCACAAAATAATCTGCCGGACCACCAATTCGAAACGTTGTATGGGAAGCCATTGGCTCATTTACCAGAACCTTCGCTTCTCCAAGCACTTTCTGAAGTTTTTCTAACATAAATTCTCCAATCTAGGATTCTAATGATTTTTTCACATAGATACCGGTGTAGGATGCAGGATTTTCTGCCACTTCCTCCGGAGTTCCGGTTGCAACGACAGTACCGCCGCCGTCTCCGCCTTCCGGTCCCATATCTATAATATAATCTGCCGTCTTGATAACATCAAGGTTATGTTCAATAACGACCACTGTATTTCCGCCATCTGAAAGTCTCTGCAGAATTTCCACCAGTTTATGGACATCTGCAAAATGAAGCCCTGTAGTTGGTTCATCCAAAATATAAATGGTCTTTCCGGTGCTGCGCTTGCTAAGTTCTGTTGCCAGCTTGATACGCTGAGCCTCACCGCCTGACAATGTGGTGGATGGCTGTCCGAGCTTAATGTAGGATAAACCTACGTCCACCAGCGTCTGAATCTTTCTGGAAATGCTCGGCACGTTTTTAAAGAATTCCACCGCCTCTTCTACAGTCATATCCAGCACATCAAAAATGTTTTTCCCTTTATATTTTACGTCAAGAGTTTCACGATTATAACGTTTTCCCTGACACACTTCACAAGGAACATACACATCCGGCAGGAAATGCATCTCAATCTTTATAATACCATCTCCGGCACATGCTTCGCAACGTCCACCTTTGACATTGAAACTGAAACGTCCTTTTTTATAACCTTTTGCCTTTGCATCAGAGGTTGCCGCAAACAGATCTCGGATCTGATCAAACACCCCTGTATAGGTTGCAGGATTCGAACGAGGTGAACGTCCAATCGGCGACTGGTCAATTGCAATGATCTTATCCAACTGTTCAATGCCTTCAATAGCTTTGTGTTTTCCTGCAATGGTTCTTGCACGATTTAACTCTTTAGCAAGACGTTTGTATAAAATTTCATTGACCAGTGAACTTTTTCCTGAACCGGATACGCCGGTCACACAGGTAAACACACCCAAAGGTACTTTCACATCAACATTTTTCAGGTTGTTTTCTGCCGCACCTTTCACTGTCAGCCAGCCTGTCGGCTCTTTTCTCCTTTCCGGTACAGGTATACGCTTACGACGGCTCAAATATGCCCCGGTAATGGATTTTTCACATGCCATAATATCGTGAACCGTTCCCTGGGCGATCACTTCTCCACCATGTTCACCCGCACCCGGACCGATATCCACGATATGGTCTGCTGCAAACATGGTATCTTCATCATGTTCTACAACGATCAAGGTATTTCCCAAATCTCTTAAACGCTTTAAAGAGACAAGCAGCTTGTCATTATCTCTCTGATGAAGCCCGATACTTGGTTCATCCAGAATATATGCCACACCTACAAGACCGGAACCGATCTGGGTTGCCAGTCTGATACGCTGTGCCTCGCCACCGGAAAGAGTTCCTGTCGCACGTGAAAGGGATAAATAATCTAATCCTACGTCAATAAGGAATTTAATTCTTGCTCTGATTTCTTTTAAAATCTGGTCACCAATCAGGTGCTGCTGCTTTGTCAGCTCCAGATTCTGTAAAAATTCATATAACTTTCTGATATTCATGGACGTAATCTCATGAATATTTTTATCTCCAACTGTGACCGCCAGAGAACTCTTTTTTAATCTCTGACCACCGCATGTTTTACATGGGGTAATGCGCATAAATGTTTCGTATTCTGCCCTGGAGCTTTCAGAAAATGTTTCTCTGTATCTGCGGTTACAGTTTTCAATGAGCCCTTCAAAGGCAATGTCATAAACACCGGTACCACGCTGGCCGGTATATTTCACTGCTACTTTCTGACCTCCGGTTCCGTAGATTAAAATGTCCTGCACATCCTCATGATACTGTTCAAAAGGTGTGTCCAGATCAAAGCCATAAAATTCTCCCAAAGCTCTTAAAATCGCATTGGCAAAACTTTTCCCGTCATTACATGACTGCCAGCCTGGCACCACGATTGCGCCCTGATTGATACTTAAAGTTTTATCAGGAATGATCAAATCAATGTCAAACTCCATCTTATAGCCAAGTCCTACACAATCCGGACAGGCTCCATATGGATTGTTAAACGAAAAGCTTCTCGGCTCAATTTCTTCTACGCTAATCCCACAGTCCGGGCAGGCATAACTGGAGCTTAAGTAAAGCATTTCACTTCCAAAAACATCCACAAACAAAAGTCCGTCTGACAAATCCAGAACTGTCTCAATGGAATCCGCAAGTCGTTTTTCGATGCCTGGTTTTACTGCCAGTCGGTCTACGACAATTTCAATATTATGCTTAATATTTTTTTCTAATTTGATATCTTCTGTCAGCTCATAAAGGTTCCCGTCAATACGCACACGAACATAACCACTTTTTTTCGCCTGTTCCAAAAGCTTGACATGTTCTCCTTTTCTGCCGCGCACTACCGGTGCCAGTAACTGGATCTTGGTGCGTTCCGGCAGTTCCATAATCTGATCCACCATCTGGTCTACAGACTGCTTTTTGATTTCTCTACCACACTTTGGACAATGAGGAATTCCGATTCTTGCATAGAGCAGTCGGAAATAGTCATAAATTTCCGTCACTGTACCAACGGTCGATCGTGGGTTACGATTGGTCGATTTTTGGTCAATAGAAATGGCTGGTGAGAGTCCTTCAATGCTCTCTACATTTGGCTTTTCCATCTGTCCTAAGAACTGTCTCGCATAGGAAGAAAGAGACTCCATGTAACGTCTCTGTCCTTCTGCATAAATGGTATCAAAAGCAAGGGAGGATTTTCCAGAGCCGCTAAGACCGGTCAGAACAACAAACTCATCCCTTGGAATGTTAATATCAAGATTTTTTAAATTGTGTTCGCTTGCTCCCTTAATGCGAATATAGTTTTTTTCGTTTTTCATAGTTTTCCTCTTAAAGGTCGTTTAGTACCTTCTTTACTTCAATCATCTGGTCACGCAGCACGACCGCTTCTTCGAAATTCAGTTCTGCTGCCGCAGCCTTCATCTTCTTCTGAATCTGGGCTGCCAGTTTTTCCAGTTCTTTCTTGCTCATGGATTCTAAATCTTTTTCCGCATACAGTGTTTCTTCTTTCTTCACTTCCTTGGAAATGCTGATCAAATCTCGTACTGCTTTGCGGATGGTCTGCGGTGTAATACCATGAGCTTCATTATATTCTTCCTGAATCTTACGTCTTCGATTCGTCTCATCCAGCGCACGGCGCATGGAATCTGTAATTGTATCTGCGTACATAATCACATGTCCGTCTGCATTTCGTGCCGCACGTCCAATGGTCTGAATGAGAGATGTTTCAGAACGAAGGAATCCTTCTTTGTCTGCATCCAAAATAGCTACCAGTGTAATTTCCGGAATGTCCAAGCCTTCTCGCAAAAGGTTGATACCAATCAAGACGTCAAACACATTCATACGCATATCACGGATAATTTCCATACGTTCCAGTGTATCCACATCCGAATGTAAATATCGAACACGAATCCCCACTTCACGCATATAATTTGTCAAATCTTCTGCCATTTTCTTTGTCAGAGTGGTAATCATTACCTTATTACCTTTGGCAGTCTCTTTATTCACTTCGCCGATGAGGTCATCAATCTGACCTTCTACCGGGCGCACTTCCACATGAGGGTCCAACAGACCTGTCGGTCTGATAATCTGCTCTGCACGAAGCATTTCGTGTTCTGCCTCGTATGGACCTGGTGTAGCAGATACAAACATCATCTGGTCAATTTTACTTTCAAATTCCGAAAAATTCAATGGTCTGTTGTCCTTTGCAGATGGCAGACGAAATCCATAATCCACCAGTGTAGTTTTTCTGGACTGGTCACCTGCATACATGCCTCGTACCTGCGGTACCGTCATATGAGATTCATCTATTATAATAAGAAACTCTTCCGGAAAATAATCCATCAAAGTATGCGGCATTGCTCCCGGTTCCAGTCCCGCTAAATGTCTGGAATAGTTTTCAATACCGGAGCAAAAGCCGGTTTCTTTCATCATTTCTACGTCAAAATTGGTACGCTCAGCAATACGCTGTGCCTCAATTAACTTATCTTCACTTTTAAAGTAGCGAACACGTTCTTCTAATTCCGCTTCAATATTTTCAGCCGCCTTTAAAATCTTTTCCAT
Source organism: Lachnospiraceae bacterium (assembly GCA_045128635.1). Classification (GTDB taxonomy): domain Bacteria; phylum Bacillota; class Clostridia; order Lachnospirales; family Lachnospiraceae; genus HGM12587. Next base: position 5,320 of record JBGVRS010000039.1, on the reverse strand, counting down.
CGGCACTACATAGTGTGATGCCGGGAAGATTGCGATATGCTCCAGACTGCTTCTAATCTCACCTGTCAAAACATCAATTTCTAAAATTCGGTCTATTTCATCTCCAAAGAATTCCACACGGATGGCTGTATCTGACGATTCTGCCGGGAAAATTTCAACCACATCACCGCGCACACGGAAAGTACCACGCTTAAAATCCATATCATTGCGATCGTACTGGATATCAATCAATTTACGCAGTAAATCATCTCTGTCTTTTTCCATACCAGGACGCAAGGAGATTACCATGTTCTTGTAATCAATCGGAGAACCAAGACCATAGATGCAGGATACGGACGAAATAATGATGACATCATTACGTTCTGCAAGAGCCATGGTGGCAGAGAGACGCAGTTTATCGATTTCATCGTTAATGGATGAATCCTTTGCAATATAGGTGTCTGTAGATGGCACGTAGGCTTCCGGCTGGTAGTAATCATAGTAAGATACAAAGTACTCCACCGCATTCTCCGGGAAGAACTCCTTGAATTCTCCGTAGAGCTGCGCTGCAAGGGTCTTATTATGTGCAATGATCAGGGTTGGCTTGTTCAATTGCTCAATGACGTTTGCCATGGTAAAAGTCTTCCCAGATCCCGTAACCCCTAGTAAAGTCTGGAATTGATTGCCTTCTTTGAAGCCATCCACCAGTGCTTTGATTGCTTCCGGCTGGTCTCCGGTAGGTTTATATTCTGAATGAAGAATGAATTTTTCCATCAAAAATCTCCTTTTTGAAGAAGTTAGTGCAGTCATGTACAACCACAAAATTCGTGTAATTTTGAAACTTATTCGTGTAACTTCGCCTTTGATTATACCAAACATCACACAAATTGTACAGAACAAACATTCGACCAGCTTTTAACAAAAAAAGGTACAGAGGTCACCTAAGCCCCTATACCTTTAGTTCAACTTACTATATTCACTTCTTTTTCTTCTTCATCAAACAGTTCCTCGATAAACTCATCTATATTAATAAGTTCACATGTATTGTTTTTCCGAATCTTTTGGAATCACTTCTGCAATAAATGGTTCAAGAACATCCAGACAATCTCCAATAAGTTCTTTTTTATCTCCATAAACATCTACTGTAATAATCTCTTTTGCATGTCTAATACGTTTTCCTAGTTCCTGTTGATTATAGTATTTCATTAATCATACCCTGTGTCTTCAGAAAATATTTTCAATTCAAAACCTTCTTTAAGTTTTAAAATATAAATCACATTTTTCCTGAATACGGAACGAATGAAAATAGGTGTTCTCCATCGGAATCCATCTCTCTTGAAACATTAGAACGCCGTCCTCACCGTTTCTCAGGCGAATACGTTGTATTTGTTTTGCGGCTTCTACATCCAGAAAAACCGATAAATCGTAATAATCCTTTAAAACCGGGTGACAGGAATAAGAGCCTTCCACGATAGTAAGATTTTGGGGAAATACTAAAATAGGTTTTTCCATTTCCTGCTTATGGCAGTTGAAAGGGCGGTAAGAAAATTTCCGTCCTTCATGTAATGGAATCAAAATCTCTTCACAAAATCGCACATAATCTATATTTCCTCCTGCCTGTTGTAAACGTTCCATTGTATTCTGTTTCGAGCACAGGAAAAAATGATCCATATGAATGACGTTACAATCACACAGTTCGGCAAGGCGTGCTGCAAGGGTGGTCTTACCTGCAGCACATCTGCCGTCAATGGCGAGCACCAACGTGCTTCGCTGTTTTATTTCGGTTAGAAGTAATTGTGCAATATCTTGTATCAACATTTTTATTTACCGAACAGCCAAATTTTCTAACGGCTGCTTTCTCTGAAAAATTACCAAACCCGTACGATTTAATGCGACCATAATAGTAGGAATTAATGTCAACTGCACAAGAATTCCAGGAACGGCGTTTAACAAGACCCCTGCTATAAACATCTGCCATGTAAAAGATTTTCCAATTAGTCCAAGCAATACAATCTGGACAATGCCCCAAACAATTCGCCCTGCGATCATAGCCGCAATCAGCGATCTATATAGAGAAATCAAACATTGCCAGTGAGAACGTCCATAGATAAATCCTATAACCAATCCGTAAGTAGCCAATTCAAATGCCATCGCAATGGCTGTAGGGAACAAAGGCGGCATCCCGAATGTAACCGAACGCAGAAACGGAAGAATAAAACCGACTAATGCTCCGTACTGCCATCCGCATATCAAGCCGCACAGAATAACTGGAAGATGCATCGGAAGCAACATATTTCCAATTTGCTGAATTTGTCCTGTCAAAAAAGGCAGAACCATACCAACCGCTATAAACATGGCTGATAAAGTAAGTTTTTTTGTTGTTTTATGCATTTGGCTTTCTCCTTTCATCTATCATTTTCCATTACCATATAGTATCTTTTTAAATTGTTTAACTAAACTTACACAGGGATCTTGAATCAGAAATTATATATTAAATTCCAAGAAACCCTCTTACAAATAATGCCGCACATACAGCCCCTACAAAAGGTGCAATCCCCGGAACAAGTAATCCGTATTGCCAATCATTATCCGTCTTATTTTTAATTGGCAATAATGTATATGCCAGACGCGGACCTAAATCTCGGGCTGGATTCATGGCAAAGCCTGTAGGGCCTCCCAGGCCCATACCTACTGCCCATACCAAAATTCCCACTCCGATAGGAAGCATTTTTTCAGAATATTTTGCAATACCAAGAACTGATGACAAAAAGACAAAAGTATCAAATGCTTCCACAAAGAAATTTCTCGAAAGATTTCGGATATTTGGGTTCGTAGAAAATATATTTCGAATTGCCACCGAATCAACAACGTTTTCACTCGCTTTAAAATGATCTGCATACATTACATAAACAATGCATGCTCCGCATAATCCTCCAAGAAATTCTGCCACACAATAAGGTATAAAACAGTTCCACGGAATCATGCCAAGAATTGCCTGTGCGAAAGCCATTGCAGGATTGATGCAGACTCCTCCAAATACCATCAACACGATGGTAATCCCGAATCCCCATGTAGTAATCGCAAATAAATGTCCGCTTCCTCTATATTTTGTTTTATTCAATACTTCGTCACAATGAACTCCAACACCAAAAACAATCATCAGGGCAGTTCCTAAGAACTCTGACATTATATTATGTATCATCTCTTAAATATCCTTTCATGTATTTTCTCTTATTGTTCTTCTACTACAACACCCAACCCGTCTGGAATGACAGCGACCTTTGCATCCTTTCCCTTAAAAGCAAATGCTTTTTTCAAAGCTTCATCCACTGTTGATGTCAGTTCCATATGCAACCCAAAAACAAGCTTAGGATCTACAAGATCAGAAACAAGAATCACTTTATGATGCACCAAAATTCTGGCAAGAATCTGGCTGGTCCACTGTTCCGGAGCTGTCTCTAGTCTTGGTGTATGAATTGCTTTTTCCAGAAATTCGCCCGGTTCTTTTACATTTGCAATATTATCATAGAAATCCTGTCCTCCATGACCGTCACGGCAGCCCGCAACCATGATGATTACACCGTCTTCCGGAAGCGTTGCTTCTGCAGCAGTCATTCCCTTAACGGCTTGATAAATATTCTGATCCAAAGGATATCCGCCATTTGTGGAAATTGCAATGTCACAGTCTACTCTCTTAACGCATGCCAGAGAACGCACAAAATCGCAACCTTTCTCATGCGCTTTCTCCATATCTCCTGCAAAAGAACCGATAATCTTATGTTCCCCGTTTAAAACTACGTTAACGATAAAGGCAAGTCCAGCTTTGCGTGCTGCATAAACCATATCCTCATGAACCAGGTTAAACTTTAGATTTCCTGTACGTGAGTTCTTATCATTGATGAACTCTCCGCTGTGATTCGCCATAATTGTTTTATAAGAAGCAATTCCTGGAAGAACAGACTTTCTACCTCCAGAAAATCCTGCAAAAAAATGTGCTTCAATAAATCCTTCAGCAATAAGAAGGTCAGCATCTGCCGCAATCTTATTGATAATGCATGCACCTCCACTTGGCAAAGTTCCGATTTTTTTCATGGAGTTGTCATCTTTCGCAATATGCATGACAATTTCTTCATTTTCAACGATTTCTTTTCCGTATTTATCAATTAGCTCTTCTTTGGTACTTGGACGGTGAAATCCTGTGGCAACAAGAATTCTGATTCTTGCATCTGGTGACACACTCCTAATTCTTCGAAGAAGGATTGGCGTAATAATTTTTGATGGAACCGGACGAGTATGATCAGAGCTGATAATTACAATGTCCTTCTTACCTTTTGCAAGTTCCTCTAATGTCTGTGAACCAATGACATGATCCAAAGATTCCTCCACAATCTCTTTTTCACTTTTGTCACTAACATAATCACTTTGTCTCCCTACAAGTACTCCAGCTAAATTCTTATCTTCCAGACTTATTTGCATTATTCTTTTGTCATAAGGTACTTCCATTTTAAACATAATTTATAACTCCTTTCATTTTTGAAAGAGTATGGCATATTTCAATACATACAAAAACCACATTTGATAGTAACATTTGTTGACGTTTTTTGCGTTTTACTTTATAAGTATAAGCAGGGAAACAGAAAACAAGGAGGGGTTTGATGAATAACAGCTATCTTTTATCCTTTTTAAGTCAAAGAAATATTCCCACCATTACCCGTAAACGCCATGCTTACCTGACATATTGCGGGCTGGAGCAGCAGTATACCTATATTCTCAAAGAAGGAGTCGTTAAAACCAGCATTATTCTCAAGGACGGACGAGAATTTAACATTGCTTATCTGAAAGGACCTAACATTATTTCTCTGCTTCGAGATGAGATCAGCAGCTATACCTCAGCCCCATTCAATGTTCGTGTCGAAACAGAAGAAGCTACATTTTATTTAATCCCCAGAGTTGAATTCTGGAATTATATAAACAATGATAGGAAACTCCAAGATTACGTCAAGGAATACTATCGCTTAAATCTGGCCGAAGCCATCCAACGGCAACAACTAATGAGCATGAATGGAAGAACCGGTGCCGTCTGCGCATTCCTCTATACTTTAGTTCATCAATTTGGGAAAGAACATAAAAATGGTTGGCTGATAGATTTTCCTGTTACAAATGAAGATATTGCGGGATTCTGTGGTATTTCTACCAGAAACAGCGTTAACCGCATCCTACACAATTTAAAAGAACAGGGGATAATTGATATTCAGAATCAGAAGATTCTTGTAATGGACATGCTGTATATGCAACAGTATGTTCAAGAATAAATCCAACTCAAAGAAGTTTTTTCGAATTT
>JBGVRS010000038.1:0-4332 GCA_045128635.1 Lachnospiraceae bacterium | reverse complement strand
GCTTCGTTCGACTTGCATGTGTTAAGCACGCCGCCAGCGTTCATCCTGAGCCAGGATCAAACTCTCATGTTTAAAAGTTTGTGTTTCCCGTTCAAAATAACACTTGGCTATTTTTCCGTTTTTCACTGTTTGTTGAATTTCGTTCTAATGAACTGTCTTTCCAGACATTTACTCATTAAAGAATTTCAAGGTTCTGCATATGTTCTTAAAGAACTTTGCATGTTATATACTGTTTAGTTATCAATGTTCATTTGCTGTCGTTCGTGCGTCAGCTTGATTAATTTAACATATCTTACTGAGCTTGTCAACAGCTTTTTTTAATTTTTTTCAAAATCTTTTTTACCCTCAAACACGTTTGAGGGTTCGCGAGCGTCGTCAAATTGAAATGCGAGCATTTCAGCTTGCCTCATGCTTTCGCGCAGATTTTCGAAGCGGAGAAAGAGGGATTTGAACCCTCGCGCCGCTATTAACGACCTACTCCCTTTCCAGGGGAGCCCCTTCAGCCTCTTGGGTATTTCTCCATAGCCTGAATAACAACTTTTTTTCATAGAAAAACAACCTTATCGGTTGTTCTCATAAAATCTTTTAAGTTGTAACGCAGAGGGTGGGATTCGAACCCACGCGCCCTTGCGGACAAACGGTTTTCAAGACCGCCTCGTTATGACCACTTCGATACCTCTGCATATTCACTTGTGTACCTCGGAATTTGCGTTCCTCAGTGCAAGTGAAATAATATCATTTAGTTTTGAATCTGTCAACACCCTTTTTGAAAAAAGTTTTACAACTTTTTTCCACTTGTAGTTGATGCTAAAATCAACCACAAAAGATTGTGGCAATATCCAAATCTTCCGGTGTTGTAATTTTTATATTGCGATAAGAACCTTCTACCAGTTTTACTTTATGATTTGTCATGGTTTCCACAACCATGGCATCATCTGTAATGCCTTCTGGTTCCTCAACAATTAATTTTTCATAAGCTTCTTTGATCAAATGATATTCAAAAGTCTGCGGTGTCTGTACCTGCCATACTTTTCTTCTGTCTGGAGTCTGGGCTGCAAAACCTTCTTCATCGGAAATTTTAATCGTATCCTTTACAGGCATACCAACAACACATGCCTGATACTCTTTTACAGCATCACACACACGCTCAATGGTTTCTCCGTCAACAAACGGACGGGCACCGTCATGAATAAATACATAATCAGCCTCATCAATCGCCTGAATGCCATGATAAACAGAATGGTAACGTTCTTTTCCACCAGCTACTATTTTGCACACTTTTTGAAATCCATATTTTTCTACAATTTCCTGCCTGCAATATTCGATTTCCTCTTTTCCTGTAACAAGAACAATTTCAGAAATCAGCGAACTTGTCTCAAATGCATTTAATGTGTAGTATAATACAGGCTTTTCTTTAATTAAAAGAAACTGCTTCTGCACTTTACTGTTCATTCTTTTCCCCTGGCCAGCTGCCAATACGATCGCTACATTTTTCATTAGATTCTCTCTCCCAGCTTCAAGTTCGGTACCGCATTCAAATCCCATCCATGGCGCACTCCTGCCATGTATTCATAATAAGCTGCAACTCCAATCATTGCCGCATTATCGGTACAGAAAATCGGTGATGGATGGTAAAACTCAATTCCATTCTTTTCGCAGGCTTCTTTCATTGCTCCGCGAAGAGTAGAATTTGATGCAACACCACCGGCAATGGCAAATTTCTTCATTCCAAAGTCTTTCACTGCCATCATTGCATGTTCCACCAGTACATCTGTGACTGCTTTCTGGAAAGAAGCAGCAATGTCCGCTTCATTTACGGTTTCACCTTTCATCTGAGCACCATTTAAATAGTTGAGTACCGCAGATTTTACACCGCTGAAACTAAAATCATATGGCCCATCTTCCACTTTTGCTTTTGGGAATTTGATTGCATTAGCATTTCCTTCTTTGGAAAGCTTATCAATCTTTGGTCCTCCAGGATAACCCAGGCCAATGGCACGGGCAACCTTATCAAAGGCTTCACCAGCCGCATCATCTCTCGTGCGACCAATGATCTGATATTTCCCATAATCATTAACCACAACCAAATGGGTATGTCCACCGGAAACGACCAGGCATACAAATGGTGGTTCCAAATCCAAATTCTCAATATAGTTGGCACTGATATGACCTTCAATATGATGAACACCTACCAGCGGCTTACCTGCGGCATAAGCAATCGCTTTTGCTTCCGCAACACCTACCAGCAAAGCACCAACAAGCCCCGGACCATAAGTAACTCCAATGGCATCAATATCTTCCAATGTGACATTTGCCTGTTCCAGCGCTTCTTCAATTACCTGATTAATTTTTTCAATATGTTTTCTGGATGCAATCTCCGGCACAACGCCACCATACAGCTTATGCAGTTCAATCTGAGAAGAAATTACATTTGATAAAACAGTTCTTCCATTTTTCACGACTGCAGCTGCTGTTTCATCACAGGAGCTTTCGATTGCCAAAATATAAATATCTTTTTCCACGATTATTCCTCTTCAAATCCCAGTTCTACGGATTTTCCATCTTTTCCCGGGAATGTGTTGCTAAATATCTTATGTACTTCCTCCATATAAAATTCCGGTCTTGGAAGCGACGGACTGTAATGTGTCAGCCAAAGTTCCTTTACTTCTGCCTGTGCCGCAATTTTTGCAGCTTCCTGGAACATCATATGTTTTTTACTTTTTGCATCCGGAATCTTTTCCAAATCTCCATACATTCCTTCGCAAATGAATAAGTCTGATTTTTTTGCATTCTCCACAAGAGATTCTGTTGGTCTGGTGTCTGTACAGTAAGTCAGCTTAATGCCTTTGCGAGCAGGACCCATGACCATATCCGGCGTATAGGTAACGCCTTCTTCCGTAATAACCTCGCCTTTTTGAAGTTTGCTCCAATATTTTAACGGAATCTCTGCACCACGGGCTCTTTCCGCGTCAAATTTCCCTGCTCGGTCAATTTCCATCGTATAACCATAACAGGTCACATTATGATTTACTTTAAATGCTTTTAAACGATATCCGTTTAATTCAAATGTCTGCACAGGTTCTGTAATCTCTTTAAAAACAATTGGAAACGGCAGTCCCGGTGCAATGATACGAAGTGCGTTTACCACTTTTTCCAGACCCGGAGGACCAATCAATGTCAGTGGTTCCGTACGGTCGGAATTCCCCATGGTCAGCAGCAGACCCGGAAGTCCACCGATATGATCCCCGTGATAATGGGTAAAACAGATTGTATCAATTGGTTTAAAACTCCATCCCTTTTCTCTGATTGCCACCTGAGTTCCCTCACCGCAATCAATGAGAAGGCTGCTTCCATTGAAGCGTACCATTAAGGATGTCAGCCACCGATAAGGCAGCGGCATCATTCCTCCGCAGCCAAGTAAACAGACATCTAACATAATATCCTATCCTTCTTTTATACTTCCAGAATTTCTCTTTCCGATACCGGAATCTGAAATCCCGCAGTCATCTTATCATAACACTGTTCGCACATATCAAATTCATGGCGAACCAAATCTTTCTCCGAAAAATAGCCCCAGTCTTTGCATACATGCATAACCCCTTCCGCCACATGTCGTCCGGTCATGGTCAGTTCCCTGCCGCAGCAATTACATAAAACCTTTTCCAGTATCTTTTTTTCTCTATCTTTATAAAAACGCATATGATTCCTCCCATCGTCCACTTTCGTGACAATTTTCATCATAATTGTTTTATTGTTCATTTCCTAGTGGGAAATGATTCCACATGATCACTGCATTTTCTACGGGCTTTTCATAAAAGTTTTTTCGAATTCCTTCTTTTACAAAGCCCTGGCTCAAATATAATCCAATGGCAGCTTCATTACTTTCACGTACTTCAAGGAAATATTCCTGCGTATCCAGAGCCGCCCCTTCCTCATACAGTTTTTGAAGAAGCTTTCCGCCAATGCCTTTTCGTCGATGAGAAGCTTTCACTGCGACATTCGTAATTTCACCTGCTCCGGCGATACAATAGCAGCCAATATATCCTGCTACATCTTCATCTTCCAAAGCAACTAAAAATACAGTATCCTCTCTCTCCATACTTTCCAAAAAAGATTTTTCAGACCATGGAAGAGAAAAATTGTCTTTTTCGATTTTACAAACTTCAGCCAGATCTTCAGGCTGCATTTTTCTAATAATGATCTCACCCATTATTTTGCTGCCTTTTCCTTTTCAGCTCGTTCTCTCTCCGCCTGTGAAAGACGCAGATAATCCGGCTGATGTTCTACTGCAGTTTCCATTCGTCCTTCTTTTGCATAACACATTGCAAGTGC
>JBGVRS010000037.1:0-3395 GCA_045128635.1 Lachnospiraceae bacterium | reverse complement strand
GGAACTTTTTAGTTTGATTGCAAAGACGCAAATAATTTCCAGAAGGATGGTTCCCAGTCCCACGATTGGCAGTGCAATATGTTCATACCAGTGATTGTTTGGATGAAGGTAAGATACCAGTCCTAAAAACAGAGCAATGCTGATGCCGTTGAGTGCCAGCTGTACATAAATATTTGCTTTCTGTGGAAAGAACAATGGGATGAAAAATATCCAAAGCATTGCACAGATTCCTACCACATAATAGGACCAGTGGCCAATCTGGATGGTAAATAAATTTAAAAATAAGCAGACCAATGAAGTGACAACTAAAACAATACTCATAAGAATTGTAAATTCCTTCATCTTTACCGGTTCTGTATGACCTTTGACTGTCGCATAAGGTGGCGGAACATCCGTTGCCACCGGCTGATTCGGATTATATACTTTTGTGTTACATAATGGGCAGGCGGAAGCGGTAACATCCAGTTCCACACCGCAGTTTACACAATATGACATGTTAGTCCTCCATTTTTCGGTTGGTTTCAATCTTTACAGGGATACCGTCCTGTACAAGTTTTCTAAAGAAATAGCGTTCAATATCCGTTTCTTTGATACTGCTGGTAAAATTGACCGTCAGAATATTTTGATAACTGATGATCGCACAATTGGTACGTGCTGAGAATGGTTGTCCCATCAAAACATCAAATCGTTCCACATGTTCCTGCATTTCCTTTGGCAGTTTCGTAAGCCCCACGTTGGTAAGCCCGGCACTGGACTGACCATCCTGTACATTTGCGTAAAACTTCCGTACCGTAAAGTCTTTGATAAATAACGGTACGATACGAATCAGAGGATTCTGCTGTACCGATGCGTTTGTTACGATGTCTGCATTTAAAAATTTCGGATTGATATAGTAACGCATGTAGTTGTGTACATGCTGCAAAATTTCTTCAAATGTATAAACACCCATACGCGGGTCAATGCTTGGATAAACCATGGAAATAAAATTTCGCAATGTTTTAGAAGGGAAAAAGCTCCGCAAATTTACCGGCATGGCAAGTGTTACCGGACGCTCACGAAATGGTTTTTCTGCTTTTTGCTTTTGCAGCAGCGCATAAAGTAGAACTGCGTTTAAATATTCTGTAATGGTCACCCCATAGCCTTTGGAAACTGCACGAAGTTTATCTACCGGAATCACTCCGCAGATAATATTTAATGTATAAAATGGTTCCTTTGTGCCTCGCACGCGATAGGCATTTCCCTGACTTCGCGGACGACTGACTTTGGAGGAAGCATAACGCAGGTACGCATCTTCAAATTCTTCAGGATCCGGTGTTTCCGTAATATCTAAAACCCCTTCTCCGTTTGGAATGTCATGTCCAAGCAGTCTTAAATAAACAGCCGTTAAAGTTTTTAAAAAATATAATGTTCCGGCACCATCTGAAAGAGAGTGGAAAACTTCGATGGAAATACGTTTTTCGTAATAATAGATTCGGATGAGATATCGATTGTTTGCTTTGAAATGCATTGGCATACAAGGATTTTCAATATCTTCCCGTACAAATGGTCCCGGTCTGTGATTGGCTTCTAAGTAACGCCAAAAAAGCCCTTTTCGAAGTGCTACCTGAAAAGTAGGAAATCGAGAGAGCGTCATATCAAGTGCCTTTTGTAAAATGTCCGGCTGAACATTTTCTTTTAAGGACAGAGATATACGGTACACGTTGGAAAAGTTTTTGCGCTGCAATGTTGGATAAACATTGGCAGAGAGATCCAGTTTGTACCAGATTTTGTGCCGTTTATCATTATTTTTCTTCATAAATTTATTATAACCGAAAAAAAGTGCTCCTGATAACTATAATAGACATCGATAAAAAATTAACAAAAAACTATTGACAAACTTTTAACGATATACTAATATCGAAAATAGATAAAAGATTGACAAATATTTAACGTTAATATATTAACGAGGATATTATGCAATATAAAAATCCAGGAGGACTTATTATGGAAGCAAACTTATTAACTAACATTGTAGACACACCAGAAGCTTTAGCCGAAAAAATGGCTGCCATGAGAAAAGCTCAGGAAATTTTTGCAACATACTCACAGGAGCAGGTTGACAAGATTTTCAAAGCGGCAGCAACAGCGGCAGACAAAATGAGAATTCCTTTGGCAAAAATGGCTGTGGAAGAAACAGGCATGGGCGTAATGGAAGATAAGGTCATTAAGAATCATTACGCATCAGAGTATATTTATAATGCCTACAAGAATACAAAAACTTGTGGCGTATTAGAGGAGGATAAGGTTTATGGAATCAGAAAAATTGCAGAGCCGATTGGGCTGGTAGCAGCAGTCATTCCTACAACAAATCCAACATCTACAGCAATTTTTAAAACATTACTGGCATTAAAGACACGTAACGCCATCATCATCAGCCCTCATCCGCGTGCGAAGGGATGTACCATCGAAGCCGCAAAAGTTGTTTTGGAAGCAGCTGTAAAAGCCGGAGCACCGGAAGGAATCATTGGCTGGATTGATGTGCCAAGCTTAGAACTTACCAATCAGGTTATGAAAGATGCGGACATTATCCTTGCAACAGGAGGTCCGGGCATGGTAAAAGCTGCATACTCATCAGGAAAACCAGCCCTTGGCGTGGGTGCTGGAAATACACCGGTCATCATTGATGATTCCGCAGATATTCGTATGGCAGTCAACTCCATCATTCATTCTAAAACATTTGACAACGGTATGATCTGCGCATCAGAACAGTCTGTAACAGTTTTAGAAAGCATTTATGATCAGGTAAAAGCAGAGTTTACTTACAGAGGCTGCTATTTCTTAAATGCGGAAGAAACAGAAAAGGTACGTAAAACAATCATTATCAATGGCGCATTAAATGCGAAGATCGTAGGTCAGAAAGCTGCAACCATTGCGGCACTGGCTGGTGTAGAAGTTCCGGAAGCAACAAAAATCTTAATCGGAGAGGTGGATTCTGTAGACATCAGCGAAGAATTTGCCCATGAAAAACTTTCTCCGGTCCTTGCAATGTACAAGGCAGCTACATTTGATGAAGCAATTGCAAGAGCAGAAAGATTAGTAGCAGACGGTGGCTATGGACATACAGCTTCCCTCTATGTTAATACAGCAGAAAAAGAAAAGATGAATCAGTTTGAAGCGGCAATGAAGACCTGTCGTATTCTGATCAACACACCATCTTCTCAGGGCGGTATCGGAGACCTTTATAACTTCAAACTGGCGCCATCTCTGACTCTTGGATGTGGTTCCTGGGGAGGTAACTCTGTATCTGAAAATGTAGGTGTAAAACATTTAATTAATATTAAGACCGTAGCTGAAAGGAGAGAAAACATGCTTTGGATGAGAACACCGGAAAAGGTTTACTTTAAGAAAGGATGTAC
>JBGVRS010000036.1:0-2302 GCA_045128635.1 Lachnospiraceae bacterium | reverse complement strand
GTGTTGTTGCTATATTCAGAAGTAAATGATTCAAAAAGTGACTGAAAAGCATTCTCACGAATTTGTGATCTTCTTTGATTAAACGATGCTGTGCTGGGACAGTCTGTAGTATAACCAAAATATTTGTGAAGTTCATTTTTTAACGACTGACTTTCCATTGAAATAATAAATTTCATCAGTGTTGCAAAATCCCATTTTTTCTTTCTTGTAAAATCTTTGTTTGGATTAACCGTGAATTCTGAAGCATTCAAAGACATGTCATCAATTAAATTCCATAGTCGGCTTTTTACCTTTTCCGAAAATTGCATAAGCGAAACCTCCTAAAATGTAATATATTCAAAGGGCTTCGCTGCATTTTTCTGTTGATTTGTCAAGTGTTTTTTCTAAAAAAACGAAAAAAAGAACAGATATGTAAGATATCATATCTGTTCGGTATAATATATTTTCTTATCTTAATGACATTGCAAAGATTGAGGGGCAGGGGAGTTGAAGTGTCGAAGACACTTTTTTACTTGAGTTTCCGTAAATTGTAATCGAAAAAAGAATAAATTCTCTTAAAGCACCAATCTGCCTCTATTCATAGAACTTAAGAATGGCAGTTCTATGAAAAGAGGCACTTTAATAAACCCCACCGGAGTCGGGCCTTGGGAGAACTATTCTTTTATCTATCTAAGCGATTAGCTTAAGGCAGAGTTGACGGTATGCCGGACGTTTTGTCCGGAACCAGAGTCTGATACCCTCTTTCGCATACGACAGTATGCCGGAGACACCTTTAGCCAATCGGTAATAGCTGAAATGTACCTTTTCCTTTATTGGATCAGCTTTCTGTATGATTGCAGCTTTTAATGCGTTGGATTCTGACTTCATAGATATATGAGCCAGAAATGCCATGCATAAGGTGATATAAAAATTTAAAGCATTAATGGCAGCTAGTTTCCGCACACGGAAATTTTCAAATTGGAACATCTGCTTTTTACAGCGGAAATATTCCTCAATGCGCCATCTGGAGAAGTATGTTTTTGCGACATTTATAACATCTTCTTTTGAACGTATCTCTTTGTTGGTGGCAAGCATCATGGGATGCTCAGTGATACCGTAAACCAGCACAAGGTAAATATCTTTCTTAGAGGCAGTTATCTGCACTTTCACATGGGAGAGATACGCATCACGCTTTTTGCCCCTGTAGACGAGCGGTGTTTTGATTTTTCCTTTTCGCTGGTTTCTAAGTTGCGTAGCAGGAATCCATTTGCCATGAAAGTAAAGTTTACGTTTTGCAGTAAGACGGATGACATAATCCTGCTTAAGTTCGTCGAGTTTTAGGAACATCTTGTTGTCATCGTAGCCCCTGTCGAGAGCGAAGGTGGCTTTACCAAAGAGTGCAGCACCCCGTTCCATTGCAGAAAAAGTAATATCATTGATGGAAGTGAAGTTCTTTTCCTTGGAAGAATGGATCTGTGAAAAGACACTGACCGGATGTCCATTACCTGTCAGGACGCAGGCTTCCGTTACATGATACCCTTTTTGAAAAACAGTTTTCGTGTCAGTGCTTTTGGAACCATCCCGAACCATTCCGAGAGCCTCAAATTTGTAACCATCCGGTTTGACAACATCACTGTCATCGATGTGGATGACTGGTTCTGAAGGAACCCATTTGCGAATGGTGTTAAGATACAGTTTTAAAGCTTTGACCGGAACTCCTTTATTTAGGTGTCTGGTTAGTCGTTCCACAGAATTAACCTTTTTGGAATCTTCATGAAGTTGGTCGACAATGTCTGTCAGAAGACAACTGCTGGAGGCAAGCATGCCGTAGGTCATATCTGCAGTAAACTTTTTATCGGGTTTTGAAAGCTTGCGGGAAATTTTATTGGAAAAAGTTAAAATTTCCCGTTTCAAAGTGTAAGTATTTGATGTAAAATTAGCCATAAGGAATCCCTTTCTTTTTTGTTTAGTGAGATTTTTGTTTGGTAGCTTAATTTTACATCAAAAAGGAATGAGATTCCTTATATTTTAGGCATTTTTGTAAAGTTGTTTATTATGAAAGCAGTAAATTGGGGGTTCTGTGGATAAAACTACGGAAACTCAAGGAACCTATAATTATTGCAATCGTTGTACTATTATGATAAATTAGAGGGGTATTATGTAGATTTGAAAGGAAATATACACTATGATAAAAAAGAGAGATACACAAATTGTATTCCAATCAATGTATTGCGCGATAGGCATTATAGGAATAATAGCAAGTACTGGATTCTTTGAATATGACTTTAATCCAAACTTTGCAATTTATTTTACTAATTTAAGT
>JBGVRS010000035.1:0-8290 GCA_045128635.1 Lachnospiraceae bacterium | reverse complement strand
AGTGCTTCATATAATGCTTTGAAGTCTCCCTGCTGGTATGGAAGGATCTTTTCAAGAGCTGCTTCTCTTTCTTCTACTGTGTCAGAACAGATCATTTCACGGAATGCTGCGATTCTGTCTTCTTCGAAGAACATATGCTCTGTACGGCAAAGACCGATACCTTCTGCACCGAGTTCACGAGCTTTCTTAGCATCTGCTGGTGTATCAGCGTTTGTACGAACTTTAAGTGTTCTGAATTTATCTGCCCAATCCATGATTCTTCCGAATTCACCTGCGATTGTAGCATCAACTGTAGGAATGATTCCGTCATAGATGTTACCTGTTGTACCATCGATAGAGATTGCATCTCCTTCATGGAATTCTTTTCCTGCTAATGTAAATTTCTTGTTTTCTTCATCCATCTTGATGTCGCCGCATCCGGATACACAGCATGTACCCATACCACGAGCAACTACGGCTGCGTGAGATGTCATACCACCACGAACTGTTAAGATACCCTGAGCAGCTTTCATACCTGTGATGTCCTCTGGAGATGTTTCGAGACGAACAAGTACAACTTTTTCTCCTCTTTCATTCCATGCTACAGCATCATCAGCTGTGAATACGATTTTACCGCAAGCAGCACCTGGAGAAGCTCCAAGACCTCTACCCATTGGAGTAGCAGCTTTTAATGCAGCAGCGTCAAACTGTGGATGTAATAATGTATCTAAGTTACGAGGATCGATCATAGCAACAGCTTCTTCTTCTGTTCTCATGCCTTCATCTACTAAGTCACAAGCGATCTTAAGAGCTGCCTGAGCTGTTCTCTTACCGTTACGTGTCTGTAACATGTAGAGTTTTTCGTTTTCTACTGTGAATTCCATATCCTGCATATCTCTGTAGTGAGATTCAAGTTTTGCACAGATTTCTGTAAATTTCTTGAATGCAGCTGGGAATTTTTCTTCCATCTGAGCGATTGGCATTGGTGTACGAACACCTGCTACTACGTCTTCACCCTGAGCGTTTGTTAAGAATTCACCCATGAGTTTCTTTTCACCTGTGGATGGGTCACGAGTAAATGCAACACCTGTACCACAGTTTTCACCCATGTTACCGAACGCCATAGACTGTACGTTTACAGCTGTTCCCCATGAGTAAGGGATATCATTGTCACGACGGTATACGTTTGCACGTGGGTTGTCCCATGAACGGAATACAGCCTGGATAGCGCCCATTAACTGTACCTTTGGATCTGTTGGGAAGTCTTCACCGATTTTAGCTTTGTATTCAGCTTTGAACTGAGCAGCTAATTCCTGTAAATCTTCTGCTGTAAGGTCTACGTCCTGTGTAACACCTTTCTTTTCTTTCATTTCATCGATGAGTTCTTCGAAGTATTTTTTACCTACTTCCATAACTACGTCAGAATACATCTGGATGAAACGTCTGTAGCAGTCCCAAGCCCAACGTGGGTTGCCTGATTTTGTTGCCATTGTGTTAACAACTTCTTCGTTAAGACCAAGGTTAAGGATTGTATCCATCATACCTGGCATAGAAGCTCTAGCACCTGAACGAACAGAAACGAGGAGTGGATTTTCTAAATCACCAAATTTCTTTCCTGTAACTTCTTCCATTTTAACGATTGCTTCCATGATCTGTTCCATGATTTCATCGTTAATCTTTCTTCCGTCTTCATAGTACTGTGTACAAGCATCAGTTGTAATTGTGAAGCCCTGTGGTACTACGTCAGCACCGATAATTTTGGTCATTTCAGCAAGGTTAGCACCTTTACCACCGAGGGTATTGCGCATGCTAGCATCGCCTTCGCTGAACATATAAACCCATTTTGCCATAATTGCGTTCCTCCTAAAATTAGTAAATAATAAGTATAGTCCTTCTCCCTTTCAGAGAAAAAAAGCGCACTCGTGTGCGCACACATTTATCATACCATATTTTGGAGATTCGTCAATAGGTTTCCAACAAATTCCACAAAAACACTTGTACAAAACAACAAAAAACAACGGCATTTCGCCGTTGTTTTGTTGTTTTTGTTATTTTCTTTACTGTTTCTTTGTGTTTTGATTAGAATGTGAATTTATCTGCAAGATATACATCTAATTCATCAATTTTGATACGAACCTGTTCCATTGTATCACGGTCACGAACAGTCACTGCACCGTCTTCTTCAGAGTCAAAATCGTATGTGATACAGAATGGTGTACCGATTTCGTCCTGACGACGATATCTCTTACCGATGTTTCCTCTGTCGTCAAATTCACAGTTGTATTTCTTAGAAAGTTCTGCAAATACTTTTTCAGCACCTTCATTTAATTTCTTAGAAAGTGGAAGCACTGCTACTTTTACAGGAGCTAATGCAGGATGGAAATGAAGCACTGTTCTTACATCTCCGCCTTCCAATGTTTCTTCGTCATATGCTGCGCAAAGGAATGCTAAAACAACACGGTCTGCACCAAGTGATGGCTCGATAACGTATGGTACATATTTTTCTTTGATTTCATCATCAAAGTATGACATATCTTCACCGGATACATTCTGATGCTGTGTTAAGTCGTAGTCTGTTCTGTCAGCAATACCCCAAAGTTCGCCCCATCCAAATGGGAATTTGAATTCTAAGTCTGTTGTAGCCTTGCTGTAGAAGCAAAGTTCTTCTGGAGAATGGTCTCTTGCACGGAGTTCATCTTCTTTCATTCCAAGTGCTTTTAACCAGTCGATGCAGTACTGTTTCCAGTTTGCAAACCATTCAAGGTCTGTACCTGGTTTACAGAAGAATTCAAGTTCCATCTGTTCGAATTCTCTTGTACGGAATGTGAAGTTACCTGGTGTAATTTCGTTTCTGAAAGATTTACCAATCTGACCAATACCAAATGGTACTTTCTTTCTGGATGTTCTCTGAACATTTTTGAAGTTTACGAAAATACCCTGTGCTGTTTCAGGACGTAAGTAGACTGTATTTTTTGCATCTTCTGTTACACCCTGGAATGTTTTGAACATCAGGTTGAACTGACGAATATCTGTGAAGTCTTTCTTTCCACATGTTGGACATACGATATCGTGTTCGTCAACATATGCTTTCATTTCTTCAGCAGACCATGCATCAACACTTCCTTCGATGGTAATGTTGTTTTCAGCCATGTAATCTTCGATTAATTTGTCTGCACGGAAACGTTCCTTACATGCTTTACAGTCCATTAAAGGATCTGAGAAACCGCCTAAATGTCCGGAAGCTACCCATGTCTGTGGATTCATCAGGATTGCACAGTCAACACCAACATTGTATGGATTTTCCTGTACGAATTTCTGCCACCATGCTTTTTTTACGTTGTTTTTGAGTTCAACACCGAGATTTCCGTAATCCCATGTGTTTGCAAGTCCACCGTAGATTTCAGAGCCTGGATAAACAAAACCTCTGCTCTTCGCCAATGCTACGATTTTTTCCATTGTCTTTTCCATTTTTTCTCTCCTCACTCTTATTTATATAATACGAAAGCCGGATGCGTCTTCCCTGCTTCCATTGCTTTTGCTTGTTTTTTATCCAAAACAGTTACATTATCGCTGACATATTTGATTTTGCCGCTTGTCTGAATGCATACACTTTCTTCAGTTACGATAACCTTCAAATCAGCAAGACTTTCCATATCAACCTCGATGGAATTCCCATCCACATCATATAGTTCTTCCGGAAGATACCCTGCAGCTGCCGCCTCTGAAAATGTACCGGAGAATAACAGAATTTCATTAAATTCCACGTAATCTTTCACTGTTTGATAATCCATCAAAAGAGCTACAGAATTATTCTCTTCAACCAAAGAACTGATTGTAACTGCTTCTTCATTTTTATCAAGGCAATACGCTTTTACCTCTTTTTCCACCGTCTCATAAAGTTCATCAAAATCATAATACGACTTATCGAAAGACTCAATCACAGCACTCTGTACAAGACCTTTAGATGTTATAAAGATGGTACTTTCTGTTGGTTCAAATTTCTGACTGCATCCCGACAATAAAAATGTCATAGACAAAATCAGCAGGAAATTTAATTTTTTTCCCATTTTTCTCCTCCTAAATTTGGATACACTAAGACATTATACCTTTATCAGACTAAAATTTCAACAAATATCTTTGACACTCTCCAATATTTCAAGGCTTTTCATGTTTTTATCCAAATATCGTTCTCTCCAGCGGTCCATTACCATACGAAGTTCAGCTAACACCTCTGATGAAACTGTAAATGTATACAATTTTTCTACTGCCATACTAATAATATACTGCATCGTATACACAGTAGATGGATTTAAAGTCAATCCATCTTTTGCCTTTGCTTTACACTCCTGGCACAGCATTCCGCCGTGAAACATTGAAAAATATTTTAGCATATCTTCTGTTCCGCATTGCGTACAACGAAAAACTTCCGGATATTCTCCGGAACAGGTAAACAGTTTTAACTCGTATATGTAGCGCACCAGTTCCCTATCCAGACTCTTTTTTGTCAAAGCTCTGAGAGATTGATATAAAAGCTTCATGATTTCTATTTCATCATTATTTTCCCTTGTATAGTAATCCGCCAGTTCACAGAAATACATTCCATAATACGCACCGCCAAAATCACTCATAAGCTCCGAAAAATAATTTGAAATATTTGCCTGCACCAGACTATAAGCATCACGTCCTTCATATAAAAGAAATGTTCCAAAAGCAAAAGATCCAGTAGATGCTAACAGGGCAGAGTTCGGGCGTCTGGCGCCCCTGGCAAAAGCAGTAATTTTTCCTCTTTCTTTTGTCAGTATCACAACACGTTTGTCATATTCCCCGGATGGGGCTGATGATAAAACAATTCCTGTCAGCGTTACTGCATCTCTCATGATTAACGTTTCCTTTAGATTTCTTTCTTGTCGTATCCGAAGTTTTTGATAAATAAATCGCTGTCTCTCCAGTCTTTACGAACCTTTACCCAAATCTGGAGATTCACCTTCATTTCCATCATTCGTTCAATTTCAAAGCGTGCTGCACTGCCGATTTTTTTCAGCATTGCTCCGCCTTTACCGATGATGATTCCCTTGTGACTTTCACGTTCACAAATGATAGTAGCTTCAATGTCTACCACTTTTCCACCTGGACGTTCTTTCATTTTTTCGATTGTCACGGCAATTCCATGTGGAATTTCTTCATCAAGAGAACGAAGTGCCTTTTCACGGATCATTTCTGCTACAATCTGACGCTGCGGCTGGTCTGTCACTGTATCTTCATCGTAAAATGCCGGACCGTATGGAAGATATTTAAAAATCACTTCCAATACAGTATCTGTATTCTGTCCTTTCAGCGCAGATACCGGTACGATATCCGCGAACTCACAGATATCTTTGTATGCATCGATAAATTTTAAAATTTCTTCTTTTTTTACAGTGTCTACTTTATTAATAACCAATACCACCGGTGTTTTAATGGTTTTTAACTGGGCCGCAATATGCTGTTCCCCTGCGCCGATAAATGTGGTTGGTTCAACAAGCCAGAGTACCACGTCTACTTCTTTTAAGGTACGTTCTGCCACATTTACCATGTATTCCCCCAGCTTGTTTTTTGCTTTGTGAATTCCCGGTGTGTCAAGAAATACAATCTGACCTCGTTCATCTGTATAAACAGTCTGAATACGATTTCTTGTTGTCTGTGGTTTATTTGATGTAATCGCAATCTTCTGTCCAATGAGGCGATTCATCAGGGTGGATTTTCCAACATTTGGTCTTCCGATCAATGTTACAAAACCAGATTTAAAATTTGCATTTGTATTCATAAATTACCTTTCTTCTATGACTGGAATAATGGTTCCAGTGTGCCAAACAGCTCTTTTTCTTTTTTCAGCAGTGCTTCATTTCCAAGGACACAAATTGCCTCTTCATCCAGAATTGCCTGGATATAATCAGCTAGTTTCCTGATATCAGCAACTGTACAGGAAAGAACTTCTTCTCTTTCTTTTAGGATTCTCTCTTCTGTAACTCCTGTCAAATATGCAGTAAAAGAACGTTTTCCTGCCATGGACGGAGTCAGCGGAATGTCCATGTCACTGATAGTACCAATAATATATTTTAACATATCACGGTCAGATGCCGCAAAATTTTTCAGATATTCTACCGTTCCGCGGTATACATCAAAGGTTCCTTTCAGATTTGGATCACGATAGCTTGCAAGATAACCGTTCCCATTTCTTGTAAATCCACTCATGCATCCATAAGCACCGCCTTTCACACGAATCTGAATCCATAGATAATCATAACTCAAAATTACCTTTAGCACTCTGAGTGCACCGGTGTAATCAAGACCTGCCTTTTTAAAGTTTCCTGCTGCCGCAACATACTGCACCTGTGAAGATGTCAGGAACCCTTCATTTTTCTTACACAATTCAGCTTTTGATGCTTTTTCCACTGTCTTAGCAGATTTCAAGCATAACTGCAAAACTTTTAATGACTCTCCTAAGTGTTCCAGTACTTTTCTGTCACAAGTGACGCTTACCAAAAGATTTTCAGGACAGAAAATGTATTCGCAAGCTTCTTTCATTTTGGCGATAATCTGATTTTTTTCCTCTTCAAAATGAGATTCCAGATATTCAACCACACGATAAAATGCAATACCGCCTGTTTTATCCGAAAAATCAGAAGTCTCAGAAAAATAAGATGTAGCTCTTGTCACCGCTGTAGAGTGTCCATGAGAAGGCAGTACCATCTGCAATCTGGATTTCATCTGTGCAAGAATCTCATACAGACGTTTTTCATCATCCAGCTTTGATTTTGTCAGAATCTCTTCAATCATAGAGAACACGAAAGGCAGCTGATCTTCCAATGCTTTTGCTCTAAGCTCATAAGTCATGATATTTTTATCATCATCTTCATCATTGGCATAAATGCCTAATGTAGAACTAATACCACCACTCTTACGATTAATCTCATTAAATAATTCACCAAAAGAATAGTTCTCTGTATCCACATAGCCTAATACATTTTTCAAAATTGACACATAAGGAAGTAATTCCTGCGGAATATGATTGATTCGGAATGTCATATCAACATATACAATGCCGTTGGTATTGTAATCATGATAAAGAACCTTTGTATTTTCGATGTTCAGTTCTTCATTTTTAAACGGGCGAACATTTCGACTGATATCTTCAAGCTTTAATACCGGAATCTTTTCCAGATCTTCCTGTGAACTTTCTTCTTCCTGATATTCTTTCAAATGCTCTGTAAATGCAACCAGTTTCTCACATTCTTCTTTTGACAAAGAAGCTTTGTAATCCGCCAGTTTTTTTGCCAGTGCTTCTTCTTTTTCCTGGGAAAGACCTTTTTTCGGAACAACACACACAACTGCTGCATGTGTATTATCTAACAAATATTTCTGCACTAATTTTTCATAATAGTCTGTGTCTACACGTTTTCTTAAAGAAGCAAAGGTTTCCAACGCTTCCAAATGAATAAACGGCTTGTTTTCATCATAAAGCCAGCTGTCAAATGCCTGAAGTCCATACATAAGACCTTTTGGATAATTTCCAAAGTCAGCCTCTCTGTAACGGAATTCGTAATAATTCAGACCTGCTTCCAATGCTTTCTTGTCCAGTCCTTTATGAACCAGATTTTCCAGTGTCTGATGAATTAAAGTCACAAAAGCATCTTTCTGTTCCAGATTAGCGTTTTTTGCAATAATCGAGAAAATTGGCTGAAGAATCCCATTATCGTAGGAACTCATAACATCTTTTCCAATTTTTGCATCTAAAATTGCCTGTTTCAGCGGTGCTCCCGGTGCAGCAAGCAATGCATATTCGATTACCTGAAACGCCAGATAAAGTTCGCGATCCAGACTGGTTGCAATTACCTTATTATAAGATAAAAATGTATTATCAGCCTCTTCTTCCGCATCAGAAATCGGATAATCCAAAATCAGTTCTTTTGTTTCTCCAAACGCCTTTTGCATAGGTAATTCGGAATCAATTTCAATCGCATCATAAGCACTTAAATATTCCTCATCCAACCACTGAAGCTTTTCTGCCATATCCATATTCCCGTAAAGGTAAATATAACTGTTGGATGGATGATAATATTTTTTATGAAAATCCAAAAACTGTTCCCAGCTAAGTTCCGGAATCACATCCGGATCTCCACCAGATTCATTACCATACGGTGTGTCAGGGAAAAGTGCAGCCATGATTTCTCGTTCCAAAACATCTTCCGGAGACGAAAAAGCACCTTTCATTTCATTATATACAACGCCATTATAGGTCAGCTCACTATCTACCTCTTCAAGTTCGTAGTGC
>JBGVRS010000034.1:0-4376 GCA_045128635.1 Lachnospiraceae bacterium | reverse complement strand
ATGAAAGATAAAAATGACATTGCAGTACGTTTTGCAATGTGCTTTCCGGATGTTTATGAAATCGGGATGTCTCATCTTGGTATCCAGATTTTATACGATATGTTTAATAAAAGAGAAGATATCTGGTGTGAGAGAGTGTATCCTCCATGGACAGATTTAGATAAAATTATGAGGGAGCAGAACATCCCTCTGTTTGCGCTGGAAAGTCAGGATCCAATCAAGGATTTTGATTTTCTTGGAATTACCATCCAGTATGAAATGTGTTATACAAATATTTTACAGGTACTGGAATTATCACAGATTCCATTGCTGGCAGAACAACGTACAATGGAACATCCATTTGTAATCGGTGGAGGTCCTTGTACTTACAATCCGGAACCTTTGGCGGATTTCTTTGATCTGTTCTACATGGGTGAAGGAGAAACTGTATATGGTCAGCTGATGGATGCATATAAAGAATGGAAAGCAAGCGGAGCTTCAAGAGAAGAATTTCTTCGTATTGCAAGCCATATTCCTGGTATTTATGTGCCATCCCTCTATGAAGTATCCTATAAAGAAGATGGTACAATTTTGGAAATGAAGCCCAAATTTGAAGATGTTCCGGCGACTGTGGACAAGCAGATCGTGATGGAAATGTCAGAAGCCCCATATCCTGAAAAACCTGTAGTTCCATTTATCAAGGCAACTCAGGACCGTGTGGTTCTTGAAATCATGCGTGGATGTATCCGTGGATGCCGTTTCTGCCAGGCGGGAATGTTATACCGTCCGACACGTCAGAAAGATGTCAATGTTTTAAAAGACTACGCATATAAAATGCTGAAAAATACAGGACATGAGGAAATTTCTTTAAGTTCCTTAAGCTCCAGTGATTATAAGGATTTAGAAGAACTGGTAACTTTCTTAATCGATGAATTTAAAGGCAAAGGAATCAACATTTCCCTGCCATCCTTACGTATCGATGCATTCTCTTTGGATGTAATGAGTAAAGTTCAGGATATTAGAAAGAGTTCTTTGACTTTCGCTCCGGAAGCTGGTTCTCAGCGCATGAGAAATGTTATCAATAAAGGTTTGACGGAAGATGATATTTTACGTGGTGCGGGACTTGCCTTTGAAGGTGGCTGGAATAAAGTAAAACTTTATTTTATGCTTGGTCTTCCTACAGAAACTGAGGAAGATATGAAAGGAATTGCTCATCTTGCTGAAAAGATTGCCAAGAGATACTATGAGATTCCAAAGGATCAGAGAAATGGGAAATGTCAGATTACAATCAGTACATCTTTCTTTGTTCCAAAGCCATTTACACCATTCCAGTGGGCACCAATGAGCACTATGGATGAATTCCTTGGTAAAGCCCGTGTGGTAAATACAGAAGTAAAAGAACAGTTGAACCGTAAGAGTTTAAAATATAACTGGCATCAGGCAGATGTAACGATTTTAGAAGGTCTTCTTGCAAGAGGTGACCGTAAAGTTGCAAAAGCGATTCTGGCAGCATACAAAAAAGGTTGTATCTATGATGCATGGGGTGAACAGTTCCATTACGACAGATGGCTGGAAGCTTTTGAAGAAACAGGTCTGGACCTTGATTTCTATACAACAAGAGAAAGAGATTTGGATGAAGTATTCCCATGGGATTTCATTGATATTGGTGTGACAAAGAAATTCCTTGAAAGAGAATGGAAACGTGCCACAGAAGAAACAGTCACTCCAAACTGTCGTATGCAGTGTTCCGGCTGCGGGGCAATGAAGTACGAAGGAGGTGTCTGCTATGAACATTAGAATGAAATTTAAAAAGCATGGCTGCATGAAGTTTATCGGTCATCTGGATATCATGAGATATTTCCAGAAAGCAATCAGACGTGCAGACATTGATATTGCATATTCGGAAGGATTCAGTCCTCATATGATCATGTCCTTTGCAGCACCGCTTGGTGTAGGACTGACATCTGAAGGAGAATACGTAGATTTACAGGTAAATTCCTGTGCAAGCTCTAAAGCGGCGGTAGATGCACTGAACAGCGTGATGGTTGAGGGAATGGAAGTTGTATCATTTAAACTTCTTCCTGAAAATGTAAAAAATGCCATGTCCAGTGTTGCAGCGGCAGACTATTTTGTGAAATGGCGTGAAGGTTATGTACCGGAAAACTGGGAAGAAAAATTCAATGCATTTTTACAAAAAGAAGAAATGCTGATCGTAAAGAAAACAAAACGTTCTGAAGCAGAAGTTGATTTAAAACCAATGCTGTATAAAACGGAACTTCGTGATGGCGGCATTTTCATGCAGGTAGCCTGCGGAAGCGTCAATAACTTGAAACCGGAGCTTGTGATGGAAGCATTTGCGAAGGATGCAGGAATCGAACTTGCACCATTCGCATTAGAGGTATGCAGACTGGAAGTTTATGCAGACCTTGGTGATGAAACAGCTAAGAAACTTGTACCATTAGAGGAATTGGGTGAAGACATTGAGTCATAAATTAATTATTACAAAAGTACCATATGTCAGCAGATATGCAGCTGATGATCAGACAAAAACATTATCTGTTCTGATGAACAATAAAGAATGTATGGAAATTTCCTGCGATATCGAAGAAGAACGTTCTCTGATTGGGAATATTTACGTTGGGAAAGTAAAAAATATTGTTAAAAATATTGAAGCAGCATTCGTAGAAATCAAAAAAGGAGTGCTTTGTTTCCTTCCGCTCTCAGAAGCAGAAGGAGCGATTTTTACAACTCCAAAAGAAAACTCAAAGCTTGTTGTAGGAGATGAACTTCTTGTACAGGTTTTAAAGGATGGTGTAAAAACAAAAGCACCTGTTGTTTCTACAAACTTAAATTTTACAGGAAGATATTTTGTTTTAACAACCAAACGTAAAGATGAGCTTGGTATATCCAATAAGCTTGGGGAAGAAGACAGAAAACGTCTTCAGGAATATGCTGCAAAAAGAGAAGAAGATGCATTTGGTATGATCATTCGCACCAATGCGAAGAATGCCACAGAAGAAGAACTGGATGCAGAATTTGAATATTTGAAAGAAGTTCATGATAAAGTTGTAAATTATGGCATTCATAAAACACCATTTTCTTTATTAATGCAGGATGAAGCGCCATATATCAAACAACTTCGCAATATTCGCCAGGATGAACTGGAAGAAATCATCACTGATGATAAAGCAATTTATGATCAGGCTTATGAGTTTTTAAAATCACATCAGCCGGGAGACTTGGACAAGCTTCGTTTATATGATGATAATTCCTATTCTTTATGGAATCTTTATGGAATCGAATCATTATTGGATGATGCCACCAGAACCCGTGTATGGCTTAAATCCGGCGGTTATCTTGTGATTGAACCTACAGAAGCATTGACAGTCATTGATGTCAATACGGGCAAATATGAAGGTGGTAAGAATGCAGAGGCAACCTTTGTAAAAATCAATCAGGAAGCTGCTGTGGAAGTTGCAAAACAGTTACGCCTTAGAAATATTTCCGGTATTGTAATCATTGATTTTATTGATATGAAATCAGAAGCAGATAAGCTGGATGTGCTTTCTGCATTAAATCAGGCATTAAAGAGAGATCCGGTGAAAGCAAGCTTGGTTGATATGACAAAATTGAATCTTGCGGAAGTGACCCGTAAGAAAGTGAAAAAGAGCTTAAGGGAGCAGTTAGGCAATTATGATTACCGTAGAAATTAGAAAATCTAATGGTGAATATGTGGGATTTTCAAGCAAAGGCCATGCCGGATATGCGGAGGAAGGCTATGATATTATCTGCGCCGCAGTTTCCGTGCTGACAGTAAATACCATTAACTCTATTGAAAAATTTACAGATGATGCATTTAAGGCAGAAGCAGCAGATGGAATGGTGCGCTGGAAATTTACCGAATTACCGTTGTCAAAAGAAGCAAAACTTCTCATGGATTCTCTTGTTTTAGGGCTTGAAGATATTCAGGAAAATCACGGAAAAAAATATATAAAAATTATTGAAAAAAGCTTGACTTAAGCAGGTTTTACTGTTATTATATAGCAGATGCCGCGTAATGGGGTTTAAGAGTCATGCAAATGACCACCGAAGTTAGCGAGTAAATATTATAGGAGGTGCCATATGTACGCAATTATTGCAACAGGTGGTAAACAGTACAAAGTAGCAGAAGGCGATATCATCAAAGTTGAAAAACTTGATGTTGAAGCAGGTTCCACTTACACATTCAACGAAGTATTAGGTGTATGTGATTCCGAATTAGTAGTTGGTAAGCCTTTCGTAGAAGGTGCTACAGTTGAAGCATCTGTAATCGGTGACGGAAAAGCTAAAAAAGTTATCGTTTACAAATACAAAAGAAAATCTGGCTATCACAAGAAAAACGGTCACAGACAGCAGTA
>JBGVRS010000033.1:0-4353 GCA_045128635.1 Lachnospiraceae bacterium | reverse complement strand
GTGGTGTAAACAGAACAGATATCCAGCGTGGACAGGTTCTCGTAGCTCCAGGCTCAGTAAAATGCCACAGCAAATTTACAGCTCAGGTTTACGTATTAACAAAAGACGAAGGTGGACGTCATACTCCATTCTTCAACAACTACCGTCCACAGTTCTACTTCAGAACAACAGACGTAACAGGTGTATGTAACTTACCAGAAGGTACAGAAATGTGTATGCCAGGTGATAACGTAGAAATGACAATCGAACTGATCCACCCAATCGCTATGGAACAGGGTCTTACATTCGCTATCCGTGAAGGTGGACGTACTGTAGGTTCAGGCCGTGTTGCTACAATTATCGAATAATTAAAAATTATATTGATTTTATGGGCTTTCCGAGAAATCGGGAAGCCCTTTTTACGTTTTGATAAAGGTGAAAAGAATAGCGAAAAATAGGGTTGGCGGTGTCAAAACGGTGCCAAAAATAAAAACTCCAGCGAATTTGAATATTCGTTGGAGTAATTTTTATAATGATTTCTTCTTTAAATGTTTTAAATAGTTCTTTTTAAAGTCTCTGATATTGTCAAAAAATTCCATTTCTGAACGAGAAAAAGAATTAGTATCAGCCTTCTCGGAAAGAAGTTCCATTGTACAAATAAGGTCTGCAATTTGGAACAATTTATAATCCACAGGCTTTACTTTGCGGAATTCAACATGGGTATATAGTGTGCTGAATACCGATGTGAGAATTTTCGTTAGCTCAATTTGTCCGTTGTCATAGTAGATAATAACTTTGTCAAAGCTATTCCAAAAGTCTTCATTGCTTCGCAGTACGTCAGCCAGAGCTTTTGATACTTTTGAAGTCATTGTTATGACATCCGAGCATTCACTTTTCTTTACTTTGATGCACGAATACTGAAAATCAAGTCTACGTGCAAAGTTGAACAGGGCATTGAATAAGCGCTTTCTTTCCTCAACCAAATCATTAGAATATACGGATTCACGTCTTATCAGTGGTCCTGTATGGATAGCGTGATGCTGGTATCCTAGATTGGATAAATGAGCATCAAAAACTTTTATGTTTTCAGAAATATCAGTATTTTGATTATGTAATATCATAGAAACCAAGTAGTAGGGAGCATGGATTTCATAAGGACCAAAGTCCCCGGACTCGTCTATGAATACGCTAAGTATCTTTTCTGACATACAATCATCCTTTTGTAGCAATTTTGAATATGAAAATGGCGGGGAAATTCCCCGCCGCTCGGTGGACCAGGGTCTTTCGACCAGCCCAAAATCAACCACCGTTGATTTATATTCTATGTTAATTATAAGGGAAATATGCAGAAATGTCAATTACCATCCCTTAATCTGTTTTACCTGTTCTGCCCTCTCCGCATCTTTATGATACTGCAGCTTAAATTGTATCGTTTCCACAACCTCTTTCCGGGCTTCATCATCCAACTGATAAAAGGATGTGAGCAGATTGTCCACATCCGGCATACTGTTTTTGCCAAACAGGTGCATAAGAGGATAGAGAGAATATTTTAAGTAGGTTTTTATTCTGCTGGAATCCAATGCACCATTCAAACCATCCGGAAGGGTAGGGTAGATTTCTTCTTCTGTAATGGCCCCGGAGAACGGACTTGCGGAGCATATCTCATTCACATCAATCTCCAAGGCATTTGCTAGACGGAGAGCAAAGTCAAATCGGATGTTGGTATCCTTTTGAATAATAGTATAAAGTGTAGTGGCACTGATGCCGGTTTCTTTAGCAATCTTACGCACATTGGTACCTTTGTTATCAATGTGTTCTTTTAATTTCTTTCCATCGCCCATGAACAACCTCCTATATTCATACATAGACAAATTACGAAAAACATAATTACAATATCTATAATAGCATATTTACGAAAAACATAAAATAGGAAATTACAAAAAAATATTATTTACGGAAATCGTAAAAATAATTTTACGAAGTGTTGACAAAGAAAAGATATGGTGCTAATATGAGTTTACGAAATTCGTACACAAACAAAATACAAGAAATGTAACGAAATTAGAAATGATGAAGGGAGGACGAATATATGGCGAATTATCAATATATGATGAGTGCGGAAGATGTTGCAAAAGAACTGAATTGTTCCAAATCACACGCATACAAGCTTATTAAGTCGATGAACAAGGAATTGGATAGTCAGGGCTATGTGACAATGCCTGGGCGAATTCCAAGAGCGTTCTGGGCAACTAAGATGTTTGGCTATGAATTGGTAGCAAATTAAGGAAAGGAAGGTCATTATGGCGTATAAGGAGAAAGACACAAAGAAATGGACAGCCCAATGGTTTGAAACAAATGCCAAGGGCGAAAAGAAAAAGCGAAGAAAAAGAGGTTTTGAGACAAAGCGTGAAGCTCTTGAGTATGAGCGACAGAAGAAATTAAATAACATCAGAAGTATGGATATGAAGCTAAGTGAATTCATGGAAGTTTATTTTGAAGATAAGCAGAATGAGTTGAAGGAACGCACCATGAAGAACAAGCGGTATATGATGGAGCAACACATTATTCCATACTTCGGTAATCAGATGATGAGTGAGATAACTGCCGGGCAGATTATCCAGTGGCAGAATGAAATGCAGACAAAAGGATTTTCGGAAGCCTACTTAAGAATGATACAAAATCAGTTAACCAGTCTTTTCACTCATGCCTCACGAATTTACGATTTACACACAAATCCTTGTAAAAAAGTAAAGCGTATGGGAAGTTCGGATAACAGAAGTTTGGACTTCTGGACAGTAGATGAGTACCAAAAGTTCATACAAACGATGGAGCCGGAAAGCAGATACTATCTTATCTTTGAAATCCTCTTTTGGACGGGATGTAGAATTGGAGAGTTGTTGGCACTTACACCAAAGGACATTGATTTTGAGAGAAATCAAATCAGCATTACCAAGACTTACTACCGGACAGAAAGGCAGGATGTGATTACAGAACCTAAGACGAAGCAATCTGTAAGACTGATAGAAATACCGGAGTTTCTCAAACAGGAGATTAAGGATTTTATAGATGGTCATTATGGTATGCCGGAGAATGAAAGACTCTTTCCCATTGTGCAAGAAGCGGTACAACACAAAATGAAGCATCAAATGGAGAAAGCCGGAGTAAAGAAAATCCGAGTTCACGATTTGAGACATTCACATGTGGCGTACTTAATCAATAAAGGAATTGAGCCTATTCTGATAAAGGAGAGGGTAGGACACAAGGATATCCGTATCACATTAAATACTTACGGACACTTATATCCGAATCAACAAAGAAAAGTAGCGGAGATGCTGGATTTTGAAAAAGAAAAAAGCCCTAACAGTGGCAACTGCTAGGACTTTTGATAACAGGAAAACCTCTGTTACCTATGTAATCACAGCATAAGTATAACAGAGGTTCTTCCGTGTGACAACGAGATTTTAGGAAACGGAGGACTTTATGGAAGAAAAGAAAACAGAACTGAAAATGATTAAGATGTCAGAAGTACAGTCGCAGGAGATAGAGTGGCTTTGGTATCCATTCATCCCTTATGGAAAGCTGACGATCGTACAAGGTGATCCGGGAGACGGAAAGACAACCTTGATATTAAATATTGCAGCCAAGTTATCCAAAGGAGAGGGGCTGGATAATGATATGAAGCTGACGGAACCAATGAACATTATTTATCAGACTGCCGAGGATGGTCTTGCTGATACTGTAAAGCCAAGGCTTGAAAAGGCAGGTGCAGATTGTGAGAGGATAGTGGTAATTGATGAAAGCGACAAGTCTCTTTCTATGGCAGATGAAAGGCTGGAAGAAGCTATTATACAGACCGGAGCGAGGATGTTGATTTTAGACCCGATACAGGCTTACTTGGGCGGTGGCATGGATATGAACAGGGCAAATGAAGCAAGGGATATGACGAAGCGTTTAGGAGCTTTGGCAGAGAAATATAAATGTGCCATTATTCTTATCGGTCATATGAATAAGGCATCCGGTAATAAGGCGGCTTATAGGGGCATGGGTTCCTTTGATTTCTTTGCGGTAGCAAGGAGCGTGTTGCTAGTTGGCAGAGTGGAAGGAGAACCAAATATCAGAGCAGTTGTTCAGATAAAAAATAATTTGGCACAGTTCGGACATCCCAAGGCATTTGAACTGATGGAAAGTGGTTTTAAGTGGCTGGGAGATTATGAGATTACAGCAGATGAAGTACTTGGCGGTATTGCCCCAAAAGCAAATAAATTGGAGCAGGCAAAGCAGATGCTTCGGGAACTGGCAGAGACTGCTAATGCGGTACAGAGTAATGAGATTTTTGATATGGCTGAGGAACAGGGAATTTCTAAAAGAACATTG
>JBGVRS010000032.1:0-3056 GCA_045128635.1 Lachnospiraceae bacterium | reverse complement strand
CAGGGTATGTAGGAGGCACCCAGATCTGCCGAATTAAAGATGTAAAACTCACAGCTGCCAACACCAGCGGTGTCCGTGGCGTCTATTATGAAAAGAAGAGCAACAAATGGCGCGCCCGCCTGAGATTCAAGGGAAAAATCATGGATTTTGGCAGCTATGAACGATTTGAAGATGCCGTTGCGGCGAGAAAAGCGGCAGAACGCCAATATTTTGGCACTTTTCTTCAGGGTTCTTTCATGAAGTAAATTTTAAAACCAAATAAAACCTGAATTAATCTGGGGTTATGGGCACTATACATTTTTGTTCATAACCCTAGACTTTTTTGCCATGTAGAGGTATAATGTCTATATAGTATAGGTATGCGCCACCTATACGGAAAGGAGGCATTATGCCAGCTACAGAAAAGGTATATCCAGATTGGGTACAAAAGCACCGTACACAAGGTACGACAGTAAAGAAAAAGGGAGATGCTTATTACCTATATAAGAGGACGTCAAGACGTGTCCCGGGGAAGAAGTATCCGCAGCCGGTTGATACCTACATAGGCATCATCACACCGGATGGAGTGGTCAGGACGCAGAAAAAGAAAGTAACTCTTTCGGATATAGAAGTTAGGGAGTATGGATATTCAAAAGTATTATGGGAACTGTGCCCGCAGGGCTGGAAGGATGCAGTGGGTGATGAATGGGAAGATGTGCTGAAGACACTGATCCTGAAATGGTCACCCCAGACATACCTGGGGAATGGCTATATAGCCAAAGATCCTGAAACATTCCACTGCTCGTTTGGAGCACAGGCTGGTATGTTATCCCGCCGTATTTACAAAGAACACGGTATCGACCTGAAGGAACTGGAACAATTAAAGACGATTTACCTCGTACGTATCGGGAAAGAGGAGGCAGTTTCGCGCATCAATGGGGAGCAGGAAAAACTGCTTGAACGCATTGGCGTGAAACTGGAAGCTTAAGGAAGGAAAGCTTTTTTATGTACAGTCCCTTCTGGAACATTTGAAAAAAGTACCGGACTACCGGTGCGACCGTGAGAAGCCCCATAACCATGCAGAAATGCTCGCCTGCATCATTACGGGTTATGCAAATGGCAGGACATCTGTGGCCAGAGCTCTGAACTGGTGCAAAGAGCATATAGATATGCTGCAAAAATACATGGGATTAAAGAGCGGTATTGCCTCAGAATCGACGATATCGAGGCTGCTGAAGGGAATAGATGAGGAAATGTTCGCGCTGGTGTTCATGGAGTGGGTGGCCCAACTGCTGAAGGAACGTGGGATACACATCATAATCGATGGAAAAGCGCTGAGGGGAGCAACAGAAAAAACAAAGGGTGGGAATACTCCATATGTACTCAATGCCATTGATGCTGCCACACAGCTGGTGATCGCCCAGCTTGCGATCAGTGAAAAGACCAATGAGATAACCTCTATCCCCCAACTGCTGGAATTATTGGACATACAGGACAATGTGTTCACAATTGATGCGATTGGGACACAGAAAAATATTGAGAGACTGATCGTTGAAAATGGCGGACATTTTGTACTGCAGGTAAAAAAGAACCAACCCACCCTCTATGAAGAGATTATAACAGGTTTTGAGGCATTTGAAAAGGAGCTTGCAACAGAAGAAAAAGAACGGGCGCAGAAGTTAAAGCAATATGTAGAGAAGTACGAAAAATGGTACAGTCAGGAAAAGAACAGGGAGCGGATAGAATACAGGGAGATGGCGGTGTGCCAAGATGCTACATTTCTAGAGTGCGTCAGGAATGGGGAGGCATCTTTCGTAAAAAGTGTAGGATGTGCAACGCAGATACGCGTACCGGTGGAAAAGGATGAAGAAGGGAATGATATCACTGTCAGTAAGGAGGAATTTCTGAAAAAAGGATCGCACCGAAAACCCAGACCCCGGAAGGGAGATGGAATCAGTGATGCCGTCCAGCAGGTGGGAATGATATCCGACTTGACATTGTCAGCAGAAGAAATGGCAGGATACAAAAGGAGCCACTGGAAAATCGAGAACAACCTCCACTATGAATTGGATAATGTATTCGACGAGGATCGTTCCACGGCAAAGGGAGGGAAAAACAATTTGGCACTGATCCGGAAGATTGCTTATAATGTGCTCCGCCTGGCGATTCTAAAAGAACATCCGAAATGGGGCCTACAGCGGATGATGGATTATTTTAGTGATCATCCGGAGATAACGGCAAAGTATATATTTAGCGAAATAGAAAGCTTCTATTGATTTGAAAAAATCCCAGAGTAAGATCAGGGGGGGATTTTTGCGCATTTTAGGGATAATTATTTGCCCGAGGCACAATGTTAAGTTGTTTAGTCGAAAAAGTAGCTATGGTAATAAGATATAATGTCTATGAGGTATGAATAATTTCTTCGTGAAAGAACCCTGGGTAATAATGAGGAGTTCTTGACTGGAAATAGATAAATATGATAAACTAGCTATTATCATATTTTATAAAAGTTGAAACGGATTGATGGGGCTGGTTGAGATAAAACCATAGTTATCTTTTGTTGAGAATAAGATTGATCTTATATAATAGATGAGTCGTTTGGTTGGATAGAAATGTTTTTGCATAAATTACTTTGGAGTTGGATGTGAAATCAAAGGTGGCGGAAAAATATGATAATTTCAGTATGTATGGGAATTTATAATGGAGAAAAATATATAGAGCAACAGCTTATCAGTTTGCTAGAACAGACCAGGGCTGTTGATGAAGTTATTTTGTGTGATGATGGTTCAGAAGATAATACCGTTGATATAGTGGAGCGATTTATTCGAGATAATAAGCGGGAAGGTTGTTGGAAACTTTATCAGAATTTGGAACGTAAAGGATATCCGGCTAATTTTTATTATGCGATGAGTTTATGTGCCGGAGATGTTGTTTTTTTGGCGGATCAGGATGATGTTTGGAGTGTTAATAAAATTTCAAAAATGTGTGACGTATTTGCAGGGCATCCTGAGGTGAAAAGTGTGTGCTGTAAATTTGGCCTTATTGATGCAAAGGGTCAAAAAATTCGAAGCATTATG
>JBGVRS010000031.1:0-21758 GCA_045128635.1 Lachnospiraceae bacterium | reverse complement strand
CACTCCAGCTTTGGAAGCAGATAACCGGCAAGAGTGACAGCGCTGCATCCGCATCCGGAGCCGCCGGAATGAGTATCCTGAGTATGATCATCAAAAATTGCAATTCCGCAGTCGAAATATTTATCTGCCAGATCATATCCTTTTTCTTTTAACAAGTCTAATACCAGTTCTCGTCCAACAATACCCAGATCACCTGTAACAATCAAATCATAATCTTCAGGTGTGCGATTAAAATCTATAAAATGCTGATAAATGGTATCAGCTGCAGCCGGCGCCATGGCAGCCCCCATGTTCATAGAATCCTTCACCCCATAATCCATCATTTTTCCCGTAGTAATTCCTGTGATTTTTACAGTTCCTGTTTCGCTGATGACAAAGGCTCCGCTTCCGGTAACAGTCCATGTTGTGGATAATGGGCGCTGACTAGCGTATTCCAGTGGATAACGAAACTGCTTTTCAGCACTGGCAAAATGGGATGAAGTAACTGCCAGACAATGTTTGGCATACCCGGCAGCCACTGTCATTGCCGCCAGAGAAATGGATTCGCCGGCGGTAGAACAGGCGCCGTAAAGACCAAACATAGGAATCTGTAATTCCAGCATACCAAAAGAAGATGCGATAATCTGACCAAGCAGATCACCGGAAAAAAGATACCGGATATCTTCCGACGATAAATTTGCTTTTTTCAGTGCCATTTGTGCAGCCTGTTTTTGTAATTCACTTTCAGCTTCTTCCCAATTGGATTTTCCAACCATTGGGTCTGCTTCTATCTTATCAAAATATTTTCCCAAGGGTCCGTCCCCTTCTTTTTGTCCTGCGATTGAGGCATAGCTTAAAATATATGGCGGCCGCTCAAAGGCAATACTTTGTTTTCCCTGAATCATACGTTCCTCCAAAAAATACTTTTATTTAGTATTTGCCATTTGAGCCATATTATGTGAAAATTAAAAAAAAGCACCTTAAGAAAATCTTTATAAATTCAAGCGCTGATTTTAATAAAGATTTAGTATAAAATAAGATATGGGGTGGCGAATGCGGAGTATTCGTCAATGATTAATAAACAGGAGAGGTGAAGGTATGGAAACGATTCTTGTATGTGATGATGATCGCGAAATCGTGGAAGCGATAGATATTTATTTGACTCAGGAAGGCTATAAAGTATTAAAGGCATATGACGGCATAGAAGCTTTGGAAGTGTTGAAAAATAATGAAGTACATTTGCTTGTGATCGATGTCATGATGCCAAGATTGGATGGGCTTCGTGCTACATTAAAAATCCGTCAGGAAAGCAGTATTCCGATTATCATTTTATCGGCAAAATCAGAAGATGCGGATAAAATTCTGGGATTAAATGTGGGAGCAGACGATTATGTGACCAAACCATTCAACCCATTGGAATTAACAGCGAGAGTAAAATCACAGCTTCGTCGATATACAAAGCTTGGTAATAAAACAGCAGTTAATGACTCGATTTATCAGGCGGGAGGTCTTGTGATCAATGATGAGCTGAAGGAAGTTACCGTTGACGGAGAACATGTAAAATTAACACCGATTGAATATAATATTTTACTTCTTCTTGTGAAAAATCAGGGGAAAGTATTCTCGATCAACCAGATTTATGAAAGTATCTGGAATGAGGAAGCCATTGGTGCGGATAATACGGTAGCAGTTCATATTCGTCATATTCGTGAAAAAATTGAAGTCAATCCCAAAGACCCTCGATACTTAAAAGTCGTATGGGGCGTTGGATATAAGATTGAAAAACAGTAATGTTGTGTAGGGAGTTGTAATGTTTAAGTTTCGAATCAGCAGTGGTGTAAAAACTGCGATTATCATTCTCAATGAAATATTTGCTTTGCTGCTGATCGTAGTACTGATCATTTCCAGTAACTATGGTGTTAACAGTGGTTCTTGGGATGATCTTTTGACCAGGCGAACCTATGAAGAGTCAGAATATTTTCAGACCCAGTCAGTCAATCAGGTAACCCGTGCTCTTAGAGCTGCAGTTCGTGCCACCCGATTTGAAGAGAATGGAGTTTATGATCCGGAACGTTTTGTGAACATTGAAGAATATGCAAACAAAGGTATCATTACCGGAGAATATGATTCAGAAGGGCTCTACTATCGTTTAGGAGACCTTTTAAACTGGGCACAAAAAGGCTGGAATTACAGTTCCGTAGAGATTGATGCAGAAGGTTATTTGACACTGCATCTGGAGAATGCGACAAATGCTTCGGAACTAAAGGAAGATTTGGAAAAATACTTTCTGATGTCCAGCCAGGAATGGAATGCTTACTACCAGTATTATCAGAATGTCAGCGGCGTATCCGATACTTCCTATGACGAGGCATATACAAAACGTGTTTTAAATGAACTTTATCAGCCGGAAAATTATCGAAGTATTGTATCATATGCCACAGAAAATGATATGGATCTGGAAGCAGTGTATACCCTGATGGATAAAACATTGGAAAATATCGTATCAGATGTTTTATCTTATCGTGACAATGTAAACATTTTTTCGCCGGAATCCAGCAATGTTCGTTACTTTTTGGTGGATCGTGAGTTAAAACAGATTTATACCAATGTAGCAGAGTATCAAAATGCATCCGAAACAGAAATTGAAGAATATATAAAATCATTGGGAGCTTACTGCTATTATGATAATCAGATTCTGTCGGTAGATGCAGAGAATGTGATGCTGTCTGTAACAGATTTATACGGA
The DNA here is from genome assembly GCA_045128635.1 of Lachnospiraceae bacterium. Lineage (GTDB taxonomy): Bacteria > Bacillota > Clostridia > Lachnospirales > Lachnospiraceae > HGM12587. The sequence continues at coordinate 19,033 of JBGVRS010000031.1, read as the reverse complement.
TATGCAGAAAAATATGGTATGTCAGGGTCTGATAATTATGTGCTTGGTTTAGGGATTGATACTGCATATCCTGCGAAGGATGTGCTTTATGGTGGATATGAGCGTTATCAGACATTGCAGCCGATTGCATGGATTGCTTTGATGGCTGGTGTGATCGGAATTGTAGGTTATTTTATCACAATTGTATTTTTAACAGCGAAGGCAGGAGAAGATCCGGATAAAGAAGGAATCCAGTTAAACTGGTTTGATCATTGGAAAACAGAAATTGGTGCATTTGTCATTACAGCACTTGCTTTTTTGGGGATTGTTCCGCTGTTTGTTATAGATGAATATTTTTCTTTCCTGACCAATGAAGGAATTATTGGATTTGTTGCGCTGGGTGAAAACTGTGTTTTCCTGGTCGGTTGGCTTAGCCTGATGCGTCGTGCAAAGGCAAAAACATTATGGAATAATAGCCTTTCATACCAGATTGTTGAACTTTTAAAGGGAGTTTTTGCAAACGGAAAACGCTCCACGAAGGTATTGCTGCTTTTTGCAGGATATGTAGCGATAAACTATATTTTGCAGAATATTGGAGCTGTTGGATTTGTTTTGAGCGTTATATTCAATGTTGCTGTGGCTGGACTGCTGTTGAAAGAAGCACTGCAGGATCAGAAACTTTTGGACGGTATGAAAAAAATAGAAGAGGGAGAACTCAATTATCAGTATGATGTAGAGTCGTTTGGAGGATTCCGAAAAGAATTTGCACAGACATTAAATGGTGTCAATGAAGTATTTTTAAATTCAGTGATGGAAAGCATGAAGAATGAACGTATGCAGACAGATCTGATTACGAACGTATCTCATGATATTAAGACACCGCTTACTTCTATTATTAATTATGTGGAACTTCTCAAACGTGAAAATATCGAAAATGAAAAGGCGAGAGGTTACATCGAAGTATTGGAACAGAAATCTCGTCGTCTGAAGCATTTAACAGAAGACCTTGTAGAAGCCTCTAAAATCAGCTCCGGAAATATTAAACTGGAATGTATGCAGATTCAGATGCAGGAAATGATTTATCAGGCGGGCGGAGAATTTGCAGATAAATTCGAAGCGAGAGGTTTAAAACTTATTGAAAATATGCCACAGGAACCGCTTTTTATCAGAGCAGACGGACGAAGACTCTGGCGTGTTCTGGAAAACCTGTTCAACAATGTTGCAAAATATGCGATGGAAAATACAAGGGTCTATGTGGATTTGATCGATCTTGGAACTGAGATTAAATTTTCTATTAAAAATATTTCTGAACAGAGGTTAAATATTGAAGCTAAGGATTTAACAGAGCGATTTATTCGTGGGGATATTTCCAGAAGTACAGAAGGTTCCGGACTTGGACTTTCCATTGCAAAAAACTTAACAGAGCTTCAGGGAGGGAAATTTTATGTTTATCTGGACGGAGATCTTTTCAGAGTAACAATTACGTTTCCGAAGCTAGAAGCGTTGCCGGAAGATATGTCCATTGGAATTTTGGAAGAAAATTTAGAGGCAAGTTTAGAGGAAGAAACAGAAGAATAGGGTTGAATTATTAAGCACTAGGTTGTATAATTGTATACAATTTAGTGCTTTGCACTTTGAGGAGGAAAAATTATGATTACAATGTTAAATAGCGGAGCTTATGTTTTAAACGGCACCGAAATCATTGCAGATGATAAAGACGCAGCTGCCCTTCTTGGCAGTAAATTGGGAAATGTCCCATCAAAAGAAACAGCCAAAGAAGGAACCATTGCTTATGGTATCTTAAAAGATCACAATGTTTCCGGAAATATGGAAAAACTTCAGATTAAATTTGATAAATTAACATCCCACGACATTACTTTCGTAGGAATTATTCAGACAGCACGTGCATCAGGGATGGAAAAATTCCCAGTGCCTTACGTTCTTACAAACTGCCACAACAGCCTTTGCGCCGTTGGTGGCACCATTAACGAAGATGACCATATGTTTGGTTTAACATGTGCGAAAAAATATGGTGGTGTGTATGTTCCACCTCATCAGGCAGTTATTCATCAGTTTGCAAGAGAAGTCTTAGCTGAAAGCGGTAAGATGATCTTAGGTTCTGATTCTCATACACGTTACGGTGCATTAGGTACTATGGCTATGGGTGAAGGCGGACCGGAATTAGTAAAACAGCTCTTAAATAAAACTTATGATATCAACATGCCACAGGTAGTTGGTGTTTATTTAACAGGATCACCGGCAGCAGGTGTAGGTCCTCAGGACGTTGCTCTTGCAATCATCGGTGCAGTATTTAAATGTGGCTACGTAAACAATAAAGTAATGGAATTTATCGGTGACGGTGTTGCAAACCTTAGCGCAGACTTCCGTATCGGCATCGATGTTATGACTACTGAAACAACCTGTCTGTCTTCTATCTGGAAAACAGATGAAAAAATTCAGGAATTCTATGCAATTCATGGACGTGCAGATGGATATAAAGAATTAAATCCTGCAGATGTTGCTTACTATGACGGCATGATCGTTGTGGACCTTGCCAAAGTAAAACCAATGATCGCGATGCCATTCCATCCAAGCAATACTTATACAATTGAAGATGTGAATGCAAACCTCTTAGATGTATTAGCAGACTGCGAAGAAAAAGCAAAAGTATCTTTCGGTGAAAAAGTGAACTTCTCATTAAAAGATAAGGTTCGCAATGGCAAATTATATGTAGACCAGGGTGTTATCGCAGGATGCGCCGGTGGCGGATTTGAAAATATCTGTGCAGCAGCTGATATCTTAGAAGGCAGAAGCACAGGCTGTGATGAATTTACATTAAATGTATATCCTGCAAGTATGCCGGTTTACATGGAACTCATTAAAAACGGTGCAGCAGCAAAATTAATGGCAACTGGTGCAGTACTGAAAACTGCATTCTGCGGTCCATGTTTTGGTGCCGGAGATACACCATCTCATAATGGATTTAGTATCAGACATTCAACAAGAAACTTCCCGAACAGAGAAGGTTCTAAGATTCAGAATGGTCAGATTGCATCTGTTGCTCTTATGGATGCCCGCTCAATTGCAGCGACAGCGGCAAATAAAGGGTATTTGACAGCAGCAACTGATCTTGATGTAGAATATACAAATCCAAAATATTACTTTGATTCTACAATTTACGCAAACCGCGTATTTGACAGCAAGGGTGTTGCAGACCCTGATCAGGAAATCAAGATGGGACCAAACATCAAAGACTGGCCGAAGATGTCTGCATTACCTGAAAACATGGTATTAAAAGTTGTTTCTGAAATTCATGACCCTGTTACTACAACAGACGAACTGATTCCATCAGGAGAAACGTCTTCTTACCGTTCAAACCCATTAGGACTTGCAGAATTTACGCTTTCCAGAAAAGATCCTGCATATGTTGGAAAAGCAAAAGCTATTCAGGCGGCACAGAAAGCAATTGAAGCAGGAACATGTCCATTGGAAGCAGTGGAAGAATTAAAACCAGTGATGGCAGTTGTGAGAAACTCTTATCCAGAAGTTGGAGAAGGAAATCTTGGTGTTGGCAGCACAATCTTTGCAGTGAAACCGGGAGATGGTTCTGCTCGTGAACAGGCAGCATCCTGTCAGAAAGTACTTGGCGGATGGGCAAACATTGCCAATGGTTATGCAACAAAGAGATACCGTTCGAACTTAATTAACTGGGGAATGCTTCCATTCTTAATCGACGAAGGAGAACTTCCATTTAAGAATGATGATTATCTGTTTATCCCGGATATTAAGAAAGCAGTGGAAGAAAAAGCAACTGAAATTAAAGCGTATGTGGTAAAAGAGGAACTTCAGGAAATCACATTAAGACTTGGCGAACTGACAGATGATGAGAGAGAGATCATTCTGAAGGGATGCCTCATTAACTATAATCGTAATTAATAAAAAAACAGGCTTGAGTAAAGCCTGTTTTTTATGCTTTTGGAAGGGAAAAAGTAAATTCAGTTCCCACTCCTTCGGTACTAATCACATTGATATGCTCATCATGTGTCTGAATAATTTCTTTTACAATGGCCAGACCAAGTCCGGTTCCGCGTTTATCTTTTCCTCGGGAGGTGTCGGTTTTATAAAAACGTTCCCAGATTTTTTTCTGGCTTTCCTTTGGAATTCCAGAGCCATGGTCTTTGACGGAAATAAACACTTTTTCGTGTCTGACAGTTGTTTCTACTTCTATCGAAGAATTGTCATTGCTGAACTTGATGGCATTGTCGATTAGATTATAAAGCACCTGCTGGATTTTTCCCATGTCGGCTTTGACAGGTTGATGCCAGGATTCAAACAAAAGATCAATGGATATTTTGCGGTCACGACAACGTCCCTCGAATGTAGCTGCTGTATTTTTGATTACTGCATTGATATCAAAAGTGGTAATTTCCAGCATGCCTCTCTTGGAACCAAATGAATTCAATGTCAAAAGTTCTTCCGTCAGTTTTTTTAGACGGTCGGTTTCGAAAAGTACAATGTTAAAATATTTTTCCTGAAATTCAATCGGAATGGTTCCGTCCATCATTGCCTCTACATAGCCTTTGATGGAAGTTAACGGTGAGCGGAAATCATGAGAAATATTTGCTACGAATTTTCGTTCATATTCTTCCATTTCATTTAATTCCCTTGCCATTAAGTTCATGGAATCTGCAAGGCGGCCAAATTCATCTTCATTTTCCAGTTCTACCTGATAGGTCAGGTTTCCGTCTGCATATTCGGAAGCAGCTTTGATGATTTTTTTCATTGGATAATAAATAATATGTCCAATGATTAGAATCGCAATTAAAAATACGCCCAAAAGAACGGCCAGTGTAATGTACATGATATTAAGGAGTTCTTCTTTTTCGGCCATCAATTCTGAGATTTCTGTGTGAATGACCAGATAGCCATGGACTTTATAGCCGTAGTTGATCGGAGAAATAACACTTAACATTTCTTCGTAAAACTGCTCAAAAAAATCTCCTGTCATATAGTAGGAAGTACCAAAGGCTGTTGGATCGAAGCTTTCCAGAATATGTGTATTGTTTTCCGGGCTGATCAGTTTTTTTCCTGTTTCTAAGATGACTTTTCCATCAATATCAATCATCCAGATATCTGCATTGATATAGGTGGCAATGGCATTCAGATGAGAAGCTACAGTTTCAAGAGAAGTTGCACTTCTTGAACGGTAATAATCTTCCGCATATTCCGTGGATAAAAGAAGAGCTTCCCGATATAGATTATCCGCTTTTTCAGTTGTCACATGGTTTGTAATCATCCTTGAAGTGCCTTCTGCTACAAAGACAAAGCTTAAAACAGCCGCTACAAGATAAATGATCACAAATTTAATGTAAATAGAAAGTTTCATAAATTATCTCGTTTCGAATTTATATCCGATTCCCCATACAGTTGCCAAAGACCAGCGAGGATGATCTTTGATCTTTTCGCGGAGACGTTTAATATGTACGTCTACAGTTCTGGTGTCACCAATATATTCATAGCCCCAGATGTGATCTAAGAGCTGCTCACGGGTAAATACCTGGTTTGGTGAAGAAGCCAGGAAATAGAGCAGTTCTAATTCCTTAGGAGGCATTTCTACGGTACGGCCCTGATATAATACAGAGTAATTGGACTGGTTAATGATTAAATCAGGATATTCCACAATTTTTGCATCTACAGGTCTTACAGGTTCTGCAACTACCTGCTGGCAACGGCGTAAATTCGCTTTCACACGGGCAACCAGTTCTTTTGTATCAAATGGTTTTACGATATAATCGTCTGCTCCAAGCTCTAACCCTAAAACTTTATCAAAAACTTCTCCTTTGGCGGAAAGCATAATGATTGGTACCTGAGATTTTGTACGAACTTCACGGCAAACCTGGTATCCGTCAATTCCAGGAAGCATCAAGTCCAGTAAAATCAGGTTTGGCTGAAAAATCTGTAATTCCCGTAATGCGGATTCGCCGTCATGTACCATTTTTGTTTCATAACATTCTTTTGTAAGATAGAGCGAAATCAGCTCTGCAATATTGGTATCGTCATCGACGATTAAAATTTTCTGTTTTGTAGCCATTACGCAGCCTCCTATTTCTTAAATTCAGCAATGGTAACCCCAGCATCACCTTCGCCAAATTCACCCATACGATAAGTTTTTACATATTTACATTTTTTTAAATGTCTTTGCACTGCTTCGCGAAGCTTTCCGGTTCCCTTACCATGAACGATGCGAACGCTTGGCATGTGAGCAAGGTAGGCATCATCCAGATATTTGTCCAGATGTGCAAGAGCCTCATCTACAGTCATACCGATCAGGTTGATTTCAGTAGAAACAGTAGCGGATTTTGACATTTTAATCTTTCCGGTACTAGTTTTTGCCATTGCCGGAGCGATGATTGTTACTTCGTCAATCAGTTCCAGATCAGAAATGTTGACTTTGGAGCGAAGGATTCCCATCTGAACAAAAAGATCACCTTTTGCATCAGGGAGCGAGCTTACGGTTCCCTTTAAATTCATGGAAAGGACTTTGACAGCATCACCAAGATGAAGTTTCTTTGCAGAAACAGGTTTTTTAGGTTTGGCTTTCTGTTCCTGCACATTTTTGTTTGCTTTTTCCATTTTTTCACGAAGCTTTGCTCGTTTTGCTTCCATTTCACGGATAGAAGCATCGGCGGTGCTGTATTTTTGGAAATCGCGAATGGTTTCATCAGCAGTTTTTTTCGCATCAGCCAGAATTGCACGGGCTTCTTCGTTGGCTTTTCGAAGAATTTCTTCTCTGCGGGCTTCCAACTTGTCCTGTTTCTTTTCTAAGGCATCGCGCAGCGCTTTAATTTCTGCTTTATGGCGACGGATTTCTTCTTCTTCTGCTTCAATGGTCTTACGGCTTTGTTCAAGATCGGATAATAAATCTTCAAAGTTTTCATCCTGAGCAGTGAGATGCTGCTTTGCGTCTTCAATAATAAAATCAGGAAGTCCCAGTTTGCTGGAAATGGCAAACGCATTACTCTTTCCAGGGACACCGATTAATAAACGATAAGTTGGACGAAGTGTTTCAACATCAAATTCGCAGCAGGCATTTTCTACACCTGGTGTAGAGAGCGCAAAAACCTTTAATTCACTGTAATGGGTTGTGACCATAGTGCGGATTCCCTGTCCGTGTAAATGAGAGAGAATCGAAATTGCCAGTGCAGCACCTTCTGTTGGGTCTGTTCCGGCACCAAGCTCGTCCATAAGAACGAGAGAGTTTGGTGTAGCTGTTTTTAGAATTGACACAATATTTGTCATGTGAGATGAAAATGTACTTAAAGACTGTTCGATACTCTGTTCATCTCCAATATCTGCAAACACTTCATCAAAAAGAGACAGTTTGGAACGGTCAAAGGCAGGGATATGAAGTCCGGCCTGTCCCATTAAGGTAAGAAGTCCAACGGTTTTTAAAGAAACCGTTTTACCACCTGTGTTTGGACCTGTAACAACCAGAAGATCAAAATCACGTCCCAAGGAAACGGTTATTGGAACTGCTTTTTTCTTATCTAAAAGCGGATGACGGGCATCCTTAATATAAATATTTCCATGAGTATTAAAAATTGGTTCGCTGGCATTCATATCCTTTGCCAGAAGTGCTTTGGCGAAAATAAAGTCCAGTTTTGCAAGAACCTTTAAATCAGTATCAATTGCTTCCATGTATAAAGAAGCCTCTGCACTCAAACCTGCTAAAATAACTTCAATTTCTTCCTGTTCTTTTAATTCCAGTTCCTTCAAATCATTGTTGATTTTTACAACGGACATCGGCTCTACGAAAAGTGTGGAACCGGTAGAGGACTGATCGTGAATCATTCCAGGAACCTGACCGCGGTATTCGGCCTTTACAGGAAGACAGTAACGACCATTTCGCATGGTAATAACTGCGTCCTGCAGATAGTTTCTTGCGGAACCATTCAGAAGAGAACTTAAAGTAGAATGAACCTTGTCATTCAACTGCTTCATCTGACGGCGAATGCTTTTTAAGTTGCCGCTGGCATCATCTGCGATTTCATCTTCGGCTAAAATGCAGCGTCTGATTTCGGATGATAATGGAAAACACGGCTCCAGTGCATCGAAATAATCATCCAGAGAGTCTCTCTGATCATCATTTCGTTCATCGCCTCGTGAATACTGTTTTACACGGCCTGCAGTTTCCAGTAACTTACAGATTGTAAGAAGTTCGATTACATTTAAGGAACCGCCAATCTCAAGACGCTTTAGGGATGCACCGACACTTTTGGTTCCGGAAAAAGAAACACTGCCTTTTGCATAAACGCGCCTGAGTGCATCTGCTGTCTGGCGCTGCGCCAAACGTACTTCTTCCAGATCATGCATTGGCACCAGTGCCTCACACTGTGCACGGCCAAGATCGCAGGATGCTTTATCAATAAGTAACTCTATAATTTTGTCATATTCTAAAACTTTTAATGCTTTTTGATTCATTCTAAAACTCCAAAAATCCTATATTAAAACCTATTTTACCCGATTTGCAGAGGAAAAGATAGACACCTTTTTTAAAAAATAGTATACTAATGCAAAAGAGTCTTCGGAGGAATTTCCATGAATGAAGAATTTTCTTTTATGAATGAAAAAATAAAAGACAAGCCTTTTTATAAGAAAAAATGGGTGAAAATATTGGCTGCAACAGTTGCTCTGGCTGTTATTTTTGGTTTGATTTCCAGCGCGGTTTTTTCGAAAGTGAGCGACTGGATAGAGAATAAAAAGGAACAGGAAGCGATGACTGACATCAAGATTCCGCAGGATACGGTGGAAGAAAGTGTCGCACCAGAAGTGACTGATTCTGAAACAGAGCCTTCGATTTCAGAAACAATTGTTGTGGATCCTCAGATTACCGTTGAAGACTACATGGTTTTGTATGCAAACTTCCGGGGATTAGCCAAAGATGTACAGAAATCGTTGGTAACAGTGACTGCACTTAATAATGATGTGGACTGGTTTAATGAAGAGTATCAGAACCGTGGACAGTGTTCCGGTATGATTATTGGAGATAATGGTGTGGAACTTTTGGTTCTGACAAAGTATTCTAATATCGAATCCTGTGACGGTATCAATGTGACATTTGTAGATGATACCATTGTAAATGCAGTTTTGAAAAAATATGATGTAACCACAAATCTTGCGGTCATCAGTATCAATTTAAGTGATATTTCTGAAAATACAAAAGCAAAAATTGTAAAAGCTACCCTTGGAAATTCGATTCGTCTGGAAGCGGGAACTCCGGTTCTTGCAATCGGAAGAGCAGATGGAAGTGAGGATTCCATGAAAGTGGGTACGTTAACTTCTACCCATAATAAACAAAGTGTAGTAGATGCAGAATATACGATTCTTGTGACTGATATGATGAAAAATGCAGGTGCGGATGGCATACTCATTAATTTAAATGGTGAAGTAATCGGTATCATGCAGGAGCAGCATTTGTCTTCTAACATGGAGAATGTCTTAACAGCATACGGCATTTCTGATATTAAGAGCCTTCTGGAACATTTATCCAATAATCAGGATATTGCATACCTCGGAATTAAAGGTGTGTCCGTAACAAATGAGGCCTTAAAATCAGGTGTTCCAAGCGGTGTTTATGTAACAGAGGTGCAAATTGATTCTCCGGCCATGAAAGGCGGCATTCAGAGTGGAGATGTGATTCAGGCAATCAACGGACAGAAGGTATTGTCCATGTCTGAACTTTCCGATGTGCTTTCCAGATTGTCAAACCGTCAGAACATTACGTTGGAAGTACGAAGACTTACCAGGGATGGATATAAAAAGACAAATTATCAGACATCCTTAAGTGTATTAGAATAGGAGCTTATATGAAATTTATCGAAACATTACGTGAAGGAGAACGTATTAATGACGTATACCTTTGCAAATATAAACAGTCTGCAGTAACCAAAAATGGGAAACCATATGAAAATGTGATTTTGCAGGATAAAACAGGAACCATTGATGCAAAAATCTGGGAACCAAACTCTATGGGAATCGATGATTTTGACATGATGGATTATGTAGCAGTGGTCGGAGATGTTTCCAGTTTTCAGGGAGCATTACAGGTAAGTATCAAACGCGTGCGCAAGGTGCGTGAAGGAGAATACGACCCATCAAACTACCTTCCGGTCAGTGAATATGACATTGAAGATATGTACAAGCAGCTGCTTACGTTTGTAAACGGAATTAAAAATCCATATCTTTCTAAAGTTGCAAAGCATTTCTTTGTAGATGATACAGAGTTTGTAAAACAGTTTAAGTTCAGCAGTGCAGCAAAAAGTGTACATCACGGATTTGTTGGAGGGCTTTTAGAGCATACTTTAAGTGTATTGAAGCTTTGCCAGTTCTACGTAAAACAGTATCCAATCTTAAATGAAGATTTATTATATACAGCAGCTCTTTGCCATGATATCGGGAAGGTTTACGAACTTTCTGCTTTTCCGTTAAATGACTATACAGATGATGGACAGCTTCTCGGTCATATTGTCATGGGCTGTGAAATGGTTGGAGAACAGATTCGTGTAATCGACGGTTTTCCAAAGAAATTGGGAAATGAATTGAAGCACTGTATTTTAGCTCACCACGGAGAACTGGAATTTGGTTCACCAAAGAAACCGGCACTGGTGGAAGCTGTGGCATTGAATTTTGCAGATAATACAGATGCAAAGATGGAAACCATGAAAGAAATATTCAAGGCGGCTGGAGAACAGAATGACTGGCTGGGCTATAACCGCTTATTAGAATCTAATATTAGAAAGACGAGTAAATAGTGAAAAAAGACGATTTCGTAACATTAACAATTGAAGATATGGGAGTCGACGGAGAGGGCATCGGTCATGTGGACGGATGCACTCTTTTTGTGAAAGATGCACTGATTGGTGATGTGATCACTGCCAAGGTCATGAAGATGAAAAAGAACTACGGCTATGCCCGTTTGATGGAAATTTTGACACCTTCGCCTGACCGTGTAGAGCCAAAATGTGCATACCATAAGCAGTGTGGCGGATGCCAGATTCAGGCACTTTCCTACGACAAACAGTTGGAATATAAAAAGCAAAAGGTTTTAAATAATCTGACACGCATTGGTGGATTAACAGAACTGACGGAATTTGATCTGATTGGTATGGACGAACCATATCAGTATCGTAATAAAGCGCAGTTTCCGTTTGGAACAGATAAAAACGGAGAGATTGTAACGGGATTTTATGCGGGAAGAACTCACAGCATTATTTCCAACACCAAATGCTACCTTGGAGTGGAAGAAAATGAGCGGATTTTAGAAATCATTTTAGCTCATTTGAAAAAATATAACATTCCGGCTTATGACGAGCAGACTGGAAAAGGTCTGCTTCGACATGTGCTGATCCGTAAAGGATTCACCACAGGTGAATTAATGGTGTGCCTGATTTTAAATGGTACACGCATGCCGGAAGTAAAAGAACTGGTAGATGAGCTTGTTAAGATTCCTGGCATGACAAGTATTACTATCAATGTAAATACCAAGCAGACCAATGTGATCATGGGTCAGGAAATGCGCTCTGTATGGGGACAGGATTACATTACAGATTATATCGGAAATGTAAAATATCAGATTTCGCCATTGTCATTCTTCCAGGTAAACCCGGTGCAGACAAGAAAGCTTTACGAGCGTGCGTTGGAATATGCAGAAGTAGAAAGCGGAGAGACTGTTTGGGACTTATACTGTGGCATTGGAACCATTTCTTTATTCCTTGCTCAGAAGGCAAAACAGGTTTACGGTGTGGAAATTGTACCGCAGGCAATTGAAGATGCAAAACACAATGCAGCCTTAAATGGATTTACCAATGCGGAATTCTATGTTGGAAAAGCAGAAGAAGTGCTTCCTAAGAAATATCGTGAAGAAGGTATTAAGGCAGATGTCATTGTAGTTGACCCGCCACGAAAAGGTTGCGATGAAGCTCTCTTGCAGACCATTGTACAGATGAGACCAAAGAGAGTTGTGTATGTCAGCTGCGACAGCGCAACACTGGCGAGAGATTTAAAATATCTGACTGGTGAAGGCTATGAGGTTGTGAAGGGAACGGTTGTGGATCAGTTCCCACATACGGTTCATACGGAAGCAGTTGTGAAATTAGAAAGAAAATAGGGGAAAAGAAAATGCAGAGAATTTTACTTATGGTACTCCAGAACTTCTGGCGTGTACCGGCAGCGTGGTTTAAGCTTTGCCACTATGCAAAAAATACAGAAAAATATGAAGAAATGACCAAATGGCAGCACATTCAGTATATTTTAAAACTGGCTGTAACTTCCGGTAACATTGATTTTGAATGCCACGGTGTGGAAAATATTCCAAAGGAAAATGGATTTCTCATGTACGGGAATCACCAGGGATTATTTGATATCGTCGCAATCGGTGCGACCTGTCCAAATCCATTGGCGGCAGTACTAAAAAAAGAACTGGGTGGGGTTCCTTTTGTAGAACAGATTAGACAGTGCACCAATTCATTTCTTATGGACCGCGAAGATGTGAGACAGTCCATGACGGTTATCAACAATGTCATCAAAGAAGTAAAAGATGGACGTAACTATCTTATTTTCCCGGAAGGAACAAGAAGCAAAAAGGGAAATGAGATGTTAGAATTCCACCATGGAAGCTTTAAATGTGCTTTAAAAACAAAAGCACCGATTGTTCCTGTAGTGTTTGTAAACAGCTATAAAGTTCTGGATGAAAAAGGATGTAAACCGGTAAATGTTCAGATTCATTATCTGAAACCAATCTATGCAGAAGAATATACAGGCATGAAGACCAATGAACTTGCAAATCTGGTTCAGAGTAGAATTGAAGATGTATTAAAAGAAAACCGATAATTAAATAGAGCCCCATCTATAAGGAACGCCTCGAGGCTGCGCTTGACCTCGGCGTATCTTTATAGACGGGGCTCTATATTATGCTTATACGTTTAATACATCTTCATAGTCTCTCGCTGTAAATGGTACATCTAGCATTTTACATGCATCCACGATGTGTTCTGGAGAGGAAGTGCCATATAAAGGTACACAGGTAAATGGCTGGAATCTAAAGAAGCCCATAACAGCCTGCGTGATGGAACATTCATATTTTTCTGCCAGTTTCTTTACATTCTCAGCAACCTTGCGGTTCTTTTCTGTATCGTAATACATATCTTTTACTGCATCGGAACCTTTTGCTAGATATTTATGAAAATATCCTGCGCAGTTTCCAAAGAATGGCATTGCCATAAGTTCCGGGTGAGCTACATGATAATCAAAATTGTCACCACGAATGCAGCGAAGTGTTGGGTCGGCAGGTTCATTCATATATTTCATGGCAAGATTCATTAAACACTGATCGCCTACAAATCCACGATATCCTTTTTCTTTACAATATTCATAAGCTGCCTGCATACGATCAGTATCGAAGTTGGAGCATGCATAGTAACGAATCTTTCCTTCTTTTACAAAACCTTCCATTGTTTCAATTTCTTCTTCAATGGTTTGGTTTCTGTTGTCACGATGATAAAAATATACATCCACATAATCAGTCTGGAGCTGTTTTAAGGAATGATTTAAATCAGATACCATTGCATCGTGATATGGTCGTGCCTTTCCCCATTCAGGAGCACCTTCTACGATTTCAGGATGTCCGCCTTTAGTCATGAGAATGACCTGATTTCTTTTGTCGCTGCTCTTTAACCAGTCGCCGATGATGCGCTCAGAGCGTGCGCGTTCTCCAGGAACCCAGTTGGAATACACATGAGCAGTATCAATTAAATTTCCCCCTAAATCCAGATAGGTATCAAATACTTTCTCCGGTGCAGGCGCATCAGCTTTTAAGCCAATGTCGGCAGTTCCAAGACCAATTGGATAAACTGCTAAATCAGTATCCGGAATCAAAATTCTTTTCTCCATTATAAATCCCCCTAAAAATCTATCTTTGTATCATTTCTATCTTTCCGAGCATCATAGATATAAATATCATAGCATTTCAAAAAGTAAAAATAAAGGAGAGATTGGAGAATGAGGGGTTTGTGGAACACTGTGCTAAAAGGAGGAATCATTGGGGCGACGATGATCGTTCCCGGAGTCAGCGGAGGGACAATGGCGATTATTTTGGGCATCTACGACCGTCTTATATCAGCAGTCAGCTCCTTTCATAAAAATGTAAAAGAGAATGTATTGTTTCTTGCTTTATTCGCAATCGGTGCAGGAGGTGGGTTTTATTTATTTGCGACTCCGGTATCATGGTTTTTAGAAAATTTTGAATTTCCTACAATTTGCTTTTTTGTACTTATAGTCTTATGCGGAATTCCGACAATTGGAAAAAAGAGTGGAGTTCAAAAGATAAATTTTGAGGCGCTTATGTACCTGATTTTTGGTGCATTATTGGTAACCTCTATTTCCAGACTGCCAAGTGATGTATTTCAGAGTATGACGAATGTTGGAAGCAGATTTTGGCTGCGCCTGTTTTTGTCAGGAACAGCAGCGGCCGTGGCACTGATACTTCCTGGAATTAGTTTTACTCATTTTTTGTTAATCCTTGGGTTATACGAGTCACTGTTGGATGCAGTAAGGAATATCCAATTGACCTTTTTGATTCCGCTGGGATTAGGGGTTGTTGTTGGAGTGCTTTCTCTAAGCAAGTTGTTAGAACATTTGATGGAAAAATATCCGAAACAAACATATTTAATGATTCTGGGATTTATCATAGGTTCTGTTAGTGATATGCTCGCAAAATATTTATAAATAACTTTGATAAATTGTTGACAAACTTTTGGTTTGGTAGTATATTTAAGATGTACAAAATAAAAGGGAGTAGCTAAACATCCAAAAGATGTATTTGCGACCGTCAACCGATACCGAGAGGTATCCGTAACAAATGAGATAGCAAGACTTTTATTATGACAGTTGTCATGATAGGAGTCTTTTTTTAATTCTTTATTAATTTTGGAAGGCGCCACTTTAAAGCAATAAAGAAAAAGGGTATAATGCTATCATACAAACTGCTATGTCAGTACTTGCAAAAAGAGGAGGAGACAATATGTTTAAAAGAGGACCATTTAATTTTAATCAGTTCCAGCAGCAAAACACATCGCAAAATGTTTATGATGCGGAATTTAAAGAAAGTGAGCCGGAGGAATCAAAAAAGCCAAAGAAAAAAATTAATTTTGGAAAGGGATTAAAAATCATTCCATTATTTTTCTTGGGACTTTTCCTTGCATTTAGTTTGCTTCAGGCAGTGTATTCTTTAGAAGAAGATGAATACGCAGTAATTCAGACCTGGGGCTATGTACAGGTGGAAGAAACACCGGGTATCAAATTTAAAATTCCGTATATTCAAAAGGTGTATAAGGTAAGTAAGGCTTCTAAGCAGTTTGCGGTAGGTTATGACATTGATACCAATGAATCAATTCACAGAGAATCTTTCATGATTACCAATGATTATAACTTTGTAAATGTTGATTTTTATTTTGAGTATCAGATTACAGATCCTGTGAAATATTTCTACGCATCGGAAGAACCGGAAGTAATTGTAAAGAATCTGGCGCAGAGCTACATTCGTGATACAGTGGGAAGCCATGATGTAGATGAAGTTCTGACAACCGGAAAATATGAAATCCAGTCAGAAATCAAAACACTGCTTCAGGAACGTCTTGAGATGGAGGACATCGGTATTCAGATTACCAATGCAGTCATTCAGGATGCAGAAGTTCCAACAGCAGAAGTTGCACAGGCGTTTAAAAATGTAGAAGATGCAAAGCAGGGCATGGAAACAGCTATTAACAATGCAAATGCTGATGCAAATACAAGAATTCCTGCGGCAAATGCGCAGGCAGATAAAATCGTAAAAGATGCTCAGGCTGAAAAAGAGGCTCTGATTGCAGAAGCAGAAGGTCAGGTGGCACGTTTTAATTCCCTTTATGAAGAGTACATTAAGTTCCCGTTAATTACAAAACAGCGTATGTTCTATGAAACTATGGAAGAAGTTCTGCCGAATATGAACATTTATATTACAGATGGTTCCACTCAGACAATGCTTCCGTTAGAACCATTCGCAAATGTGGATGTAAACAGTACAAATGGAGGAGGAAACTAATATGAAAAAGAAAGTGATTATTATCCCGATTTTAATCGTTGCATTTGCTGTATTGATGTCCTCTTTTGTAGTGACAAAACCAGGCGAATATCGTGTGATTAAGCAATTTGGTAGAATTGTAAATGTTTATGAAAACGATGGATCTTCTTACGGTGTGAATTTTAAGATTCCATTTATCCAGTCAGAAACTGTCATCAGTTCCAAAATGCGCTTAAGCGACTTACCGGTAAGTGACGTTATGACTTCCGATAAAAAATCCATGATTGCAGACTGTTTTGTTATGTGGAAAATTGAAGACCCTGTAAAATTTATCCAGAAGCTTTCCGGTTCTGTGCAGAATGCAGAATCCCGAATCAGCTCCAATGTTTATAATGCATTAAAAAACGTAATCAGCAGTTTATCTCAGGAAGAAGTGATTTCTGGACGTGACGGGGAACTTGCTCAGATTTTAACAGAGCGTCTTGGTACGAACTTAGAAGCTTATGGCATTAAAGTGGCTAAAATCGAAACAAAGATGTTAGATTTACCGGATGAAAATAAGGATGCAGTTTACAACCGTATGATTTCGGAAAGAAACAATATTGCAGCTTCCTATACTGCTCAGGGTGAACAGCAGGCACAGGAAATTAAAAATGATACCAATGAACAGGTAACCATTCTTCTTGCCCAAGCTGAAAAACAGGCAGCTACACTGGTAGCAGAAGGTGAAGCGGAATATATGAAAATTTTAAGTGAAGCCTATAATGATGAAAGCAAAGCTGATTTTTATGGATTTGTAAGACAGCTGGATGCTGTAAAAGCAACATTGAAAAAAGGTGATAACACCATTGTCCTGGATAAAGATTCACCAATTGCAGAATTGTTTTATTAAAAGGAAAAATATAAGCCCCTCGTCTGAGGGGCTTTCTTAATTCATAAGTATGCACAAAAGTGGCACACTCAGCATAGATAATAAAGTGGATATAAATACAATTTTTGCGGCAAAATGTGTATCGCCATCATATTTTGCTGCGAGGATTGCTGTGGTAGCAGCTGCAGGCATCCCTGACAATACAACAGAAACTTGTTTGACCATTTCATCAATTCCTGCAAAATTGCAAGTAATCAAAACGATGATAGGAATGATGGCAAGTCGGACAACGCAATACCAACATGCGTTTGTATCTAAAATTTCTGAGGCATGAACTTCCGCCAGAATATTTCCAATTAAGATCATGGAAAGAGCGGTATTGGCATTTCCGGCATAACGTAGTGTCTGTTCAATGCCTTGTGGGAGCTGTATCTGTGTGATCATCAAAAACAATCCGATGAAGACTGCAATAATACATGGGTGAGTTAAAATCTTTTTAATAACCCCTTTTCCTTTCGTGCCGGTAAAACAGGCGACACCAAAAGACCACATGACGGTGCGCATTGGAATCAAATAAATGGAAGCATACAAAAGTCCCTGATCTCCATACAGACCTTGGGCGATAGGATTTCCCATAAAGCCTGCATTTGAAGCAATGGTCCCGTAGCGCAGAACCGGAAGCTTTGAGTCGGTTGTTTTAGGATAGAAATATTTACTGGTAAGAACTGCAAACACCTGAATACATATGGATACGATAAGTATTACAAGACAGTCCATAAGTATCTTCTGATTAAATTCCATAAGAAACGATGTGATCATATTGCAGGGCAAAATAAAATTGATCAATAAATTGGAAAGAGGCTTTCTGGCATCTGCTGATAAAATCTGTAATTTTGTGAGAATAAAGCCAGCTGCCATAAGGCAGAAAATTGTAATCTGCAAGTTTAATAAATTTGACATGTCAACCATGAGAATAACCTCCTGAAAACAAATTCATTGTAACGCAGAAATACATTGACGAAAAGAAAAAAATATCAGAAAATTGAAAATACCCATACTATATATAAAGGAAGAAGTTATGTATCTGATTTCATTATATTTTGACGAAAAAACAGAAAATAGAATCAGTGGATATATGAAACAGATTGCAAAGTATACGGGAAATACTGCAATGCTGGATGGAAATGTACCACCGCATATTACGATTGCAGCTTTTCATGCAGAATCAGAAGAACAGGCAAAACAGATTTTTAGGAATGCGTCTTCTAGAACTGTATCCGGAAAGGTGTATTGGGTTACGGTAGGAAGCTTTTTGCCAAATGTAATTTACATTGCTCCGGTTTTAAATGAATATTTATATGGTTTATCGGAAATATATAATAAAGAAATTTCGCTTTATAAAGAAATAGAGAGTGACAAAAGATATCAGCCATTAGGGTGGTTTCCACATACAACACTGGCAAAACGGCTTACCGCTGACCAGCTTTGCAAAGGATTTGAGGTAATGCAAAAGCAGTTTGGTCCGTTTGAAGGGCAAGCGGTCAAGGTCGGATTATCAAAAACAAATCCTTATAAAGATATAGGAATAAGTGAATTAAAATAATTTAAAAAAGTCGTTGACAAATGAAAATGTATGTGATAATCTAACCAAGCTGTCGCAAACGACAACAACAAAAATCAATGATTTTTAAGAGCCTTCTTTGAAAGAGCGAAAAAGATTTGAAAAAATTAAAAAAAGTTGTTGACAAGAGCAAACAGATATGATAAATTAATCAAGCTGACGCGTGAGCGAACAGCAAATGAACATTGATAACTAAACAGTATAAGCGAGTTCTAATACGAAGTGTTAGAACATACATGCAAAGTTCTTTAAGAACATATGCAAAACCTTGAAATTCTTTTATGAGTTAGACGGAATGCGCAAGCGTTCAGTCAGTGTCTGGAAAGACAGTTCATAAAGAACAGAAATTCAAACAGTAATAAACGGAAGAACAGCCAAGTGTTGTTCTGAACGGAATCAAACATTTAAACATGAGAGTTTGATCCTGGCTCAGGATGAACGCTGGCGGCGT
>JBGVRS010000030.1:0-7713 GCA_045128635.1 Lachnospiraceae bacterium | reverse complement strand
ATCAAAATATCGGGTTACTGTTATGGGGCGATATTGGTACAGGGAAAACTTATTTTGCAGCCTGCATTGCAAATGCCTTGCTTGAGAAAGAAGTATCCGTAAGGATGCTGAATTTTAGTCATATTTTAAATACTGGCTTTGATGAAAGAAATGATTTGATCGAATCAATTTCTCGTTGCTCGCTGCTGATCATTGATGACTTTGGATCGGAACGAGAAACGGACTTTGGTCTGGAAATTATACATAGCGTTTTAGATGCAAGGTACAGCTGCGGAAAACCAATGATTGTAACTACAAATTTACCGTTGATGGCGCTCCATGCTCCTGCAGATGTAATGCATAAGAAAATTTATGACCGATTAGAAAATTGTGTCCCGATTAAGTTTGTAGGAGAAAGTATCAGAAAAGAGCTTGGAAGTCAGAAAATGGAAGAGTTCCGACAGACATTGCTAAACGCCCAGGACAGCTTTTGAAATTACTGGGGGATAAGAAAGATATAAAATTTAGAAAGGAAGTTAAAATTTATGGGTAACAATAGTACAAGCATTAGTGATAGAAGAATCAAACCGATGCCGTTTTGGGAGAAGTATACATTAACGGTTGGAGAGGCCAGTTCCTATTTCCATATTGGAGAAAAGAAGCTTCGTGAGATTATCGAAGAGAATCCGACGGCAGATTTTATCTTGATGAGTGGTAAAAGAATTATGATCAAAAGGATAAGATTTGAACAGTTTTTGGACCGAAAAAACTGGATTTAGAAAGTTTTAATATATAGAAGAATTATGCCATGAAGATGCGGTGGAAATGCTAAAGAGTGGTAGAAATCAGGAGCCCCATTTGCTATAATAAAAACGTCAAATCGGGGCTCTCTTTTTATGAAAGGAGAGACAAACATGAGTAAAAATACGACGAGAAAAGATGATAAAGGTCGTGTCTTATACACGGGAGAGAGCCAGAAAAATGGACGATATTTATACAAATATAAAGATTATTCAGGAAAGACGTGCTATGTATATAGCAATCGTTTAAAGCCAACGGATAAAACTCCGCCTGGTAAAAAGCCGGATTTATCCCTGCGTGAAAAAATTGCAAAGATTCAAAAAGATAAACTGGATGGTATTGATGGAAGCGGTGATATGACGGTTTACGAATTGGTAGAACGTTATCTTGCCACAAAACAGTCTGTTCGCGAGAGCACCAGGCAAGGGTATAAGACTGTTTTAAATTTCTTACAGAAAGAACCTTTTGCTAAGAACAAAATCAGCAAGATTAAAACATCGGATGCAAAACTGTGGTTTATTAAATTACAGCAGAAAGATGGGAAAGGGTATAGTACGATTCATACCATTCGAGGTGTTTTAAGACCTGCATTTAATATGGCAGTAGAAGATGATTTGATAAGAAAGAATCCTTTTCAGTTTCCGCTAATGGATGTGCTGGTAAATGACAGCAAGACGCGAGAAGCATTGACACCGCAGCAGGAAAGAGAATTTTTGAGATTTATTCAAAGTGATCCTCATTACTCCAAATATTATGACGGATTTTATGTGCTGCTTAATACGGGTCTTCGTATTTCTGAGTTTTGTGGATTGACGAAGAATGATGTGGACTACAAAAATCACTGTATTCATGTCAGAGGTCAATTGGTTCGATTTTCAGATATGGTTTATCGTTATGAACCTACAAAAACAGCAAAAGGGATAAGAGATATTCCTATGACACCGGAAGTTGCACAATGTTTTAAAAACATGTGGAAAAATCGCAGAAATAGGGAACTGGATATGGTAGTTGATGGGAAAAGCGGTTTTTTTAATTATGATCAGGAAGGGAAACCGATGCTGGCGCTTCATTGGGAGAATTATTGTAAGCGTATTGTAATGAAGTATAACGAAACCTACAAAGCACAGCTGCCGAATATTACACCACATGTGCTTCGCCATACATTCTGTTCGAAGATGGCGAGAAAAGGAATGAATCCGAAGAACTTACAGTATATTATGGGACATTCAGAAATCGCAGTGACTATGGATACGTATACCCATATGGGCTTTGAAGATGCCCGTGCAGATTTCTTGAGAGTAGTAGAAGCATAAGCATTAGCATTTCCAGTACCACTTCATGGCATATAAACACTAAAAAAGGCTGGTGGTACAAAGGGGTAAAAGTACCACAAATTGTACCACAAATGGGTGGTTTTTTAGGGGTCAAAATGCGAAAAAACAAACGTAAGTTCGTAAAAAACGGCATTTTTTTGACATCGGCATAAGTGGGCAAAACCTAGGCATTTCCTGGCATAGATTGGTTTTTAAGGAGATTTAGAAAAAATGGTAAAAGTTTTATTTATCTGCCACGGCAACATCTGCCGTTCCCCTATGGCGGAATTCATTTTAAAAGACATGGTGGAAAAACGCCATATAAAAGATAAATTCATCATCGCTTCCGCGGCTACCAGTACCGAAGAAATCTGGGGCGATATCGGTAACCCAGTTTACCCGCCAGCCCGTGAAAAGCTGGCGTCCGTAGGCATTTCCTGTAAGGGGAAGCGTGCCGTGCAAGTGAAAAAATCAGATTATCAGTCTTACGACTATTTAATTTGCATGGATTCCAACAATGTCCGCAACTTTCGTCGTATCATTGGTGAAGATAAAGATGGAAAGGTCAGCATGTTGCTTGACTATACCAAAAGACCGGGAGCTTCTATTGCAGATCCTTGGTATACAGGGAATTTTGATGTGACTTATAACGATATTGTGGAAGGATGCGAAGGATTTTTAAATTATTTACAGGAAAAGGGTGAGTTATGAAAATAGCAGTGATTACCGGTGCAAGTTCCGGAATGGGCCGTGAATTTGTAAAGCAGGTCTCGAAAAAAGAAAAATTTGATGAAATCTGGGTCATTGCCAGACGAAAAGAAGCTTTGGAAAGCTTAAAGAGTGAAGTGAAAGCCAAGCTTCGTCCAATCCTGCTGGATTTAAAGAATCCGGAGAGTTTTGAAACTTATAAAAAGCTTTTGGCAAAGGAAAAACCGGAGGTTGCGCTGCTTGGAAACATTGCAGGATACGGAAAGTTTGGTCGTTATGATCAGATTTCCTTAGAAGATAGTCTTGGCATGATTGATTTAAACTGTAAGGCGTTGGTAGCGATGACACAGCTGACTCTGCCGTATATGAAACGCGGCAGCAGAATCTTGCAGCTGGATTCCTTATCCGCATTTCAGCCAGTGCCATATTTAAATGTCTATGGTTCCAGCAAAGCCTTTGTATTAAGCTATAGCCGTGCGCTGAATCGTGAGTTGAAGACAAAAGGAATTCGTGTAATGTCTGTAAACCCGGGCTGGGTAAAAACGGAATTTTTCGACCATGCAACACAGACAAGCAATGATGCAGTAACTTACTACAATGTCATGTATGAAGCGAAGGATGTCATTAAGACAGCAGTACATGATCTGTATCATACAAAAAAAGATGTGTCCATCCATGGATTGCCGATTAAGTTGCAAGTGCTGGCAGTAAAACTGCTTCCGCACAAGCTGATTATGGAAATTTGGATGAAACAGCAGAAACATAAATAAAAATATCTCCATATGGGCAAATATATCCGCTCATATGGAGATAACTGTTTTTGGTCTATTTCTTATCTAACTCATCCAATACTTTCTTATACGGCATCAGCATGCCTTCATTCATCTTACCGCCCATTTTGGCTTTCAGCTTTTTATTTCCAAGCATTGCACCCACCAGATACATAAATGCAATCTGCCCTTTATTTTTCTGGGGGAAATCGTACTGCCCCTGTGCCTTAAAAAATTTGTGGTCAGCCCTCATCATGCCCTGCATCTGGTAAATGAGGTCGCGGAAAATCTTCATACCGCCAATACCAAGGAAGTTTTGCGGTCCCACATTTTTGTGTTCCAGTGCATAGACAAGAGAATCAGCCAGTCTGTCGATTTCGGCATTTGGGTCAAATTCGTCTGTGGCTACGCCTGCCAGGATGTTTTGTCCAACATTTGCACGGCCTTCGATGATGGTCTGAAGATTGGTTTCCACAGAGTAGCAGCCGCTTACCAGATAACCTATCGGCATACCGATGGTGACGGTACGGTGACCGTTGCAGAACTGTCTGTCATCATACATTTTAAAACGTGCGCCCATAGAGTGGTCGCGAATGGTAAATGCATAGACGATGGCATCCGCTTTCTGGATATCCTCACGTAAAAATGTATCAAATCCGTCTTTGTAAATGCAGGTTCCATCTACGGCGCAGTTAAAGCAGCCTAAGCATCCGCCCTTGAACGGATATTCGGAAATGTTGACAATACGGGTCTTTTTCGGAAGAACCGCCTGAAAACGTGCAATCATGGCAGCCAGAGATTCATTTTCCGGTGTGCAGTCCGTAACAATTACCACATCTCCGTCAAGGTTCGCAGAAGAATGTGCAGGCACGGTTGCCTGATGAAGAGCAAGGGTTACCGGTCGTACGTATACCGGTTCAAAATATTCTTTTTCCACACACCAGCAGAAATGATTCCAAAAATCTGTTGCCTGTTTCTGACCTTTCTTTGTAGTTAAATCTTCCATATCCGCAGAGAGTCCGCGGATAAAATTCATGCCCATTTCCTGACAGTTATCCTGAATGTACTGGTGAGCCGTAATGTCATAAAAATGTTTGGAGGTAGTAATCTGAGTTGCTGCTTTTCCGGCCACATTTACACCATGTTCTTTCATAAGTTCGATGAAACGGTGAAGCTGACATGGAGCAATAAAGGTATAAACAGGATAGGAGAAGAGCAGTACATCAGCCGCTCTGATTGCTTCTATTGCTGGTGTAAAATCTTTCTCCAGGGATTTGATCTTTGCTCCCACATTTAAAATGTTGAATTTATGGTTTGGATTTAATTTTTCTAAATATAAAACAGTCTGCAGTGTGATACTGTTGTTCCCTTTTGGACTTCCGTTGATGACTAAAATATTCATGTCGATGCTCCTTAAGTTTATTTATATTTATTTTAAGTCGCCTGATGGGAGAAAGTAAAGTCAATCCTGCAAATAAAAAAAGAGCTGGAAATCGGACTTGAACCGACGACCTACTGATTACGAATCAGTTGCGCTACCGACTGCGCCATTCCAGCTTGCTTCTTTCAGCGAGGATAATTATACTCCAACTGCAAAAAAATGTAAAGAATTTAATTCCGTTGAAGTTGGGGGCTAATCATGTTAAAATATGATAACTATTTGTTAGATTTTGGAGAGTAACTATGACCGGAACAATGAGCACTTTGGGCTTTTTTGCGATAATATTGGCAGTTTATTATATTTTGCCGCATAAGTTTCGTTGGGGCTTGCTGCTTTTAGCAAGTGTTGTATTTTATGCCAGTGCGGACTGGAAAATGCTTGCACTGATTGGCGGTAGCATTGTGGTTTCTTACATTGCAGGTTTAAAGATTGAACAGGCAGAAAATGAGAAGCAGAAAAAAGTCTGGATGGCAGGCTGTATCATTTTGCTGGTTGCAATTTTGATGCTTTTCAAATATTTTGGTTTCTTTGCAGATGTAATCGGAAATATGCTTGGAGCCACCAGCTTTGTCTTCAATCTGGTGATGCCGCTTGGAATATCCTATTATACCTTTAAGATTATCAGTTATCTGGTGGATATTTATAAGGGGAAAATCGATGCGGAAAAGCATTTGGGATATTACGCGCTGTATGTCAGCTTTTTCCCTCAGATTCTTTGTGGTCCAATCGAGAGAGCAGATTATTTTATTCCACAGTTAAAATATGGATGCAAATTTGAAGATAAACTGGCAGCGGAAGGCTTAGAGAGAATCATCATTGGTCTTTTTAAGAAGCTTGCCATTGCGGACCGACTGGCACTGTATGTTGGCACGGTTTTTGATGCACCAACTGCTTATCCGGGGCTTGCGTCTATTATGGCAGTGGCGTTTTATACCATTCAGATTTACTGCGATTTTTCCGGATATTCTGATATGGCCATTGGTATGGCACAGATGCTTGGCATTCGTACGAGAGAGAACTTCAATTATCCGTATTTTTCAAGAAGTATTAAGGAATTCTGGAGCCGCTGGCACATTTCTTTGTCCAGCTGGTTAAGAGATTACATTTATATTCCATTGGGCGGAAACCGCAAAGGGAAAATGCGTAAACATTTGAATACGTTGGCAGTATTTTTAGTCAGCGGCATTTGGCATGGCAGCAGTTTGAGTTTTGTGTTCTGGGGGGCTATGCATGGTCTTTGGAATATGATTTCCACTCCGAAAAAGGATGATGATCCGGTGTGGAAGCAGATTTTACAGGTGCTTGTTACCATTCTTGGAGTTGCATTTACCTGGATTTTCTTTCGTGCAAAAGATCTGGCAACTGCATTTACCATGATTAAACACATGATTTTGGGATTTGGTTTGTCTATTGACCAGATCACAGCGTCATTATTGCCATTTACGGGGGACAATACCTGTGCGGCATATTTTCTGATCATTTGTCTGCTGATTCTTTTCCAGGCAGTATTTGAATGGAGAAGAACCCGTGGCAAGGGCACTTCCTACGGATGGATTGCGGCGATGCTTGCTATGACCTTACTTTTGGGACAGTTTGGTAGCAGCAGTTTCCTGTATGGACAATTTTAGGAGTAACAATGAAGAAGATTTTAACGACAGTGGCAGCAGTGATTGTGGCTGTAGCCTTGATAATTGTTTTGAAAAATCAATATGGAAGCATTTTTGCAGGAAATACCTATGGAATGCCAACGCTTATTAAGCAGGGTGAGGTAGACCATCTGTTTATTGGATCCTCCATGTTCCGTCAGGGACTGGATATTGATGCCTTGGAAGAAAATCTGGATGGAAGTGTGTATATTTTATCTTACAATGGCAACCAGCCGGTGTTTATGGCAAAAGAACTGGAATATATTCTGGAACGAGATTTAAAAGTAGAAAATCTATACATTGACTTTTATGCTTATACATTGACAGCCATTCCATGGATCAGTGATACGAAGATGTTTCTGGATACGGATTTGAGCTTTAAAGCGGATGCGTGGAAACTGATGGCAGAACATAACGACGTGGGGCTGAAAGATTTCTACGAAATGTTTGTAACAGCCAATAACGAGCAGATTTTGATGTATCCGATTAATAATGCGATTGTATCTTCCCAGTTTCGAAATGGAGGTTCCCTGCTTAATATGGCAGGACAGACAAAGGAACATTTGGACACGCTGGATTTGGGCGTGAGAGATGGATTGTTTGAATCCCAGCTTGCAGGATATGACAAAATCGTAGAGCTGGCGAAAGAATATGATATTAACTTGCTGTTTATCGAAACACCAAAATATGAGAAGCTGCTTACGGATTCTAGAGAAGGCTCCTACGTAGAACTTATGGAAGAAATGGTTGCATGGGCAGAAAAAACAAATGCACCATATCTTTTGGCAGAAGAATTTGACTTTGACCATGCTGAAGGAGCAAACTTCCAGGATTTGATTCATTTATCAGGTCAGGGCAGAAAGAATTATTGTGAAATGTTAGCAGAATATATTGGGAATTAGAAAAAGCCGGTTTTTGAGGTGACCCCAAAAAGTTAGACTTTTTAAGCATAGCAGTTTTAATGGCTGCTATGCAGTTTTTATGCAGCTACGGCAGAGAGCCTGTATTCAACAGGACTCATCCAACCAAGTTTCTCTTTAATACGTTTTTCATTG
>JBGVRS010000029.1:0-5233 GCA_045128635.1 Lachnospiraceae bacterium | reverse complement strand
CCAATATAAAACACACTATTATGGTTAAAATATCTGGAAGCTATTTTCTGATAATTATCCAGTTCATTCAGCACTTGTTTAATCTGTTCCGGAAGCCTCAAAAGACCTTCCACAATTGCATCGTACTCTTCCTGTCCAATCTGCTCCAGTTCTCTTGCAAGATAGACCCCCAGCATGATTAAAAGCACCATCTGTGTGGTATATGCCTTTGTGGTTGCTACCGCAATTTCCGGTCCTGCCCATGTATAAAGAACATAATCCGATTCTCTTGCGATAGAACTTCCCATAACATTTACAATAGAAAGAACTTTCGAACCTCTTCTCTTAGCCTCGCGAAGTGCCGCCATAGAATCCAAGGTTTCTCCCGACTGGCTGATTACAATTACTAACGTAGATTCTCCAAGTAACGGTTCACTATATCGAAACTCCGAAGCTAGACACGCCTCCACCGGAATATGCAATAGTTTTTCTAAGGTATACTTTCCTACCATGCCGACATGATAGGCAGAACCACATGCAACAATATAAATTCTGGAGACATTTCGGATGAAGTCTCCCGTACCCTTTAATTCCTCCAGTACAATTTTTCCGTCTGCTATCCTTGGAGATATGGTCTTACGGACTGCTTCCGGTTGTTCCATAATCTCCTTAAGCATAAAGTGTGCATATCCGTCTTTTTCTGCTGCTGTCACATCCCACTCAATGGCATGCTTCTCTTTTTCAAGCAGAGTTCTGTCGCTGTCATATATTTCCACCTTGCCTGCTGTAATAACAGCCACCTCATCATCTTCCATATATGTCACGGTTCTGGTATGTGAAAGAAGTGCGGTAACATCCGATGCAATATAATTTCCCTCTTCGCCATATCCAATGAGTAGTGGTGCATCTTTTCTCGCAGCCAGCATCTGTTCCGGATAGTCAGAACAGAGAATCCCCATAGCATAGGCACCTTTTATCCTATTTAGTACGGCATATACCGCATCCATCAGATTGGAATATTTCTTATAATAATATTCCAGTAACTGCACAATTACTTCCGTATCTGTATCCGAAGAAAATCTGATTCCTTTACGAATAAGAGAATTTTTAATTTCCAGATAGTTCTCTATAATTCCATTGTGAACCACTGCAATTTTCCCTTCCTGACCAACATGGGGATGTGCATTTACATCATTTGGCTCACCATGAGTAGCCCATCTGGTATGCCCAATTCCGATACCGCCGGACATTGGTTCTTCTGCCTCCAACAGTGTTCGCAAAACAGACAAACGCCCCTTACTCTTCTTTACCTGCAACTTACCATCCGTTGATACCACTGCAACACCCGCTGAATCATATCCTCTGTATTCCAGCCTTTCCAAACCATCTAATAAAACCTTTACGGCTTCTGTTTTTCCGGAAAATCCTATTATTCCGCACATACTCTTACTCCTTTAGTTCTTTGAACATTCTAATGCAGCCGAAATAAATCCCTTGAATAGTGGATGCGGCTGATTCGGACGACTTTTAAATTCAGGATGAAACTGTACACCTACAAAAAATGGGTGTTCTTCTATCTCTACAGTTTCTACCAATCTATTGTCCGGTGAGGTTCCGCTAATTACCAAACCTGCTTCCGTCAATTTCTCCCGATAATTATTATTAAATTCGTAGCGGTGACGGTGACGCTCTGAAATTATTTCTGCGTTATAGCACTTTTCCATTCTTGTTCCCTGCTTAATGCTGCACGGATAACTTCCAAGACGTAAAGTACCTCCTTTGTCAATCTCATCACTCTGCCCCGGCATAAAATCTATTACCTTATGGGTGCATTGCTCATCAAATTCCCCGGAATGTGCATCACTAAGCCCTAATACATTTCTTGCAAATTCGATTACTGCAATCTGCATTCCCAGACAGATACCGAAATAAGGTATCTTACTTTCACGAGCATATTTTGCAGCTAAAACCATTCCTTCTATACCACGATTTCCAAAGCCTCCCGGAACAATGATTCCATGTAATCCATGAAATACCTCTTTCACATTTTCTTTTGATATGTTTTCCGAATCAATCCAATGGATTTTCACAAAGGTATTCAACTCATACCCTGCGTGACTCATGGCTTCCGCCACGGACAGATATGCATCGTGAAGCTTCACATATTTACCTACTAATCCAATGTGAACCTCCTCTGAACGGTTTCTGATTCGCTCCACCATCTTTTCCCATTCTTTTAAATCCGGCTCTGCTGTCTCAATACACAATTCTCTGCACACAACAGAGGAAAAATCAGATTTTTCCAACATGAGTGGCGCTTCATAAAGATTTGGTAATGTTCTGTTTTCAATCACACAATCCGGCTTTACATTACAAAAAAGTGCTATTTTCTGAAAGATAGACTCTTCCAACGGCTTATCAGAACGTAAAACAATGATATTGGGATTAATACCCATTCCTCGCAGTTCCTTTACGGAATGCTGTGTCGGCTTAGACTTATGCTCCTCTGAACCACTTAAATACGGCACTAAGGTAACATGAATAAAGAGACTATTCTCTCTGCCTACCTCTAACGAAATTTGGCGCACCGCTTCTAAAAATGGCTGTGATTCAATATCTCCAATCGTTCCACCAATTTCCGTAATTACAACATCTGCATCCGTCTGTTTTCCAACACGGTACACAAACTCCTTAATCTCATTTGTAATATGTGGAATAACCTGTACTGTCGAGCCGAGATATTCACCTCTTCGTTCCTTATTCAAAACATTCCAGTAGACCTTTCCTGTAGTCAGATTTGAGTATTTGTTTAAATCCTCATCAATAAATCTTTCATAATGTCCCAAGTCCAAATCCGTTTCCGCACCATCCTCCGTAACATACACTTCTCCGTGCTGATAAGGACTCATAGTACCGGGGTCCACATTAATATATGGATCCAACTTCTGCGCTGCAACCTTCAGACCTCTTGCCTTAAGCAGACGCCCAAGAGAGGCTGCTGTTATTCCTTTTCCCAGACCGGATACTACACCTCCGGTCACAAATATATACTTTGTCATTTCTATATCCTTCCTTACTCGAACTCCACTGTTGAAGGGGGTTTGCTTGTAATATCATAAAGAATACGATTAACATGAGGAACTTCATTCACAATACGACCGGATACCTTATCAAGCACTTCATACGGAATCCTTGACCAGTCTGCTGTCATAAAGTCCTCGGTTGTTACGCTTCTTAATGCAATGGCCCAGTCATAAGTACGTCCATCTCCCATGACACCAACTGATTTCATATTGGTAAGCACCGCAAAATACTGATTCATCTGTATATCCAATTTTGCCCTTGCCACTTCTTCCCGGAAAATAAAATCTGCTTCTCTGAGAATTGCCAGTTTTTCTTCTGTTATTTCACCTATGACACGGATTGCCAGTCCCGGTCCCGGAAACGGCTGTCGCATAACCATATATTCCGGTAAGCCCAACTGTCTTCCCAACTCTCTTACCTCATCCTTAAACAGCAGTCGCAATGGCTCGATAATCTCTTTAAAATCTACAAAATCCGGTAAACCACCTACATTGTGATGACTTTTGATCGTCTCAGCATTTTCTTTTCCGGATTCAATTACATCCGGATAAATAGTTCCCTGAGCAAGAAAATCCGTTCTGCCGATTTTCTTGCCTTCCTCTTCAAACACACGGATGAATTCTTCGCCGATAATCTTTCGTTTTTGTTCTGGTTCCGTGACTCCTGCCAATTTTCCAAGGAAACGCTCTCCTGCATTCACACGAATCAGATTAATATCCCATTTTTTGAATGCTTCCTCTACTTCATCACCCTCATCCTTGCGAAGCAGCCCATGATCCACAAAGACGCAGGTGAGTTGAGCACCTATGGCTTCCGCAAACAATGCAGCACAGACAGAAGAGTCCACACCACCGGACAGAGCCAGCAACACCTGACCATAACCGACTTTGCTGCGAATTTCTTCTATGCAACGATGCATGTAGTCTTCCATTGTCCAATCACCCACTGCGCCACAAATTCGATATAAAAAGTTGCGAATCATCGCTGTGCCATTTTCTGTATGATTTACTTCAGGATGAAATTGTACTCCATAGAATTTTCTTTCTTCGTCACAAATCGCAACATTCGGGCACTTCTCACTATGAGCAACCAAGGTAAAACCATTGGGTACCTTTTTCATATAATCGCCATGACTCATCCATGAAATTCCTTCTTCTTTCAGTTCTTCAAACAAAAGGCAGGAATTCTCATAAAAGGTAAGTGTTTTTCCATATTCTCTGGCATTTTCATCTTCTGCTGCCGTAACCTCGCCACCCAAATGATGTGCCATCAACTGACAACCATAACAAATACCCAAAATCGGGATGCCTAATTCAAATATCCCCTCTGCCGGATGATAGGAATTATCCTTATACACACTGTCAGGTCCGCCTGTAAAAATGATGCCGATAGGATTGAATTCTTGAATTTCCGCAAGCGTCATAGTATAAGGTCTGACCTCACAATACACTTTGCACTCTCTCACTCTACGGGCAATCAACTGATCATACTGTCCGCCAAAATTTAAAATTAATATCTTTTGATTTTGCATTGTTTTACCTTTCTTAAAACATAGTGATATATGCATCACGCTCTGCACCGACAGATACATACTTGATTGGGCATTCAATCATTTTTTCAATGTATCTTATATATTCCAATGCCTCCTTTGGAAGGTCATCCACTGTCCTGCAATTACTTATGTCACATTGAAATCCCGTCATGTATTCATAAATCGGCTTTGCGTTATTTAACTCTTCTATACCGGACGGAAATGTCTCTACTCTATGCCCATCAACTTCATATGCTACACATACAGGAATTTTATCCATATAGGAAAGTACATCCAATTTTGTTAGTGCCACATATGTGCAACCTTGCATTTTTGTACCATATCTGGAAGCCACAACATCAAAGCCGCCTACTCTTCTGGGTCGTCCCGTTGCTGCGCCATACTCTCCGCCGGCTGCACGAAGTTCTTCCGCTTCATCGCCAAACAGCTCACAAGTAAACGGACCTTCTCCTACACAGCTTGAATAAGCCTTCATAATACCGATACTTTCATCCAGCTTCGCAAAAGGCACGCCTGCACCAATTGGTGCATAGGAGGCCAATGTCGTGGATGCTGAAGTATACGGATAAATTCCAAAGTCAATATCTCTGAGAGCACCAAGCTGTGCTTCAAACATAA
>JBGVRS010000028.1:0-12013 GCA_045128635.1 Lachnospiraceae bacterium | reverse complement strand
ATTAGTCTCCATGTTAGATTACTACACTGAAAGGTGTGTTACTTGTTAAGTTGATTGAACCGCCGTGTACCGAACGGTACGCACGGTGGTGTGAGAGGTCGAAAATTTCTCCTAATCGGAGGAATTTTCTCCTACTCGATTGATTTAGAGAGTTGTAGTTCTAATTCTTTAATACGGGCTTCGAGAGTGTCATTTTTTTCTTTTAGAGTAGTATTTTCATCTTTTAATAATTTGATATCTCGTTCCAATGTACGTTCACGACGTTCTGCTTCTCTGCGTGCTCGACAACGTTCCTGAACTATGCGATCTGCGTTGGCTTCAAATAATGAATTTGCTGCAGATTCTAAATATTCATTATCTTTTGCTAACATTTTGAGTTCCTCCCAAGTTTTTGCTTTAAATCTATTTTAGCATGAAGATTTGGAAAATGCCAGAAAGACTATAATAAGGAATTATTTATAAAGTCTGAATGTATGTCGTATATTTAGCAAGTTGTGTTATAATGTATGAAAATAATGTCATGATGACTTGGTTGGAATAGGATGTATGAAAAATATCATTTACAGAAGAGCGCACGACTATGAATACGAAAAAATAATTGCAATGCAATCAAATATTTTTTATATTGAACAGGGGATTCCAGAAGATGATGTTCAGGAATTTTTAGAAAGAAAGCCAATCTGTTGGTGTGCAGAAGCAAATGGAGAAATATATGGAATTGCAATCGCATGGAAAGAAAAAGAAGTGATGCATTGGGGGCGTTTTGTTGTGATTCCATCTATGAGAGGTCGAAGGATTGGTCCGAAGCTGGCAAGATATTCATTTGAGGATCTTTTTGCTGAGGGAATTGATGAAATACATATGACTGCCCGCGATACGACTGTAAAAATTGTATGTGAAATGGGTGGCAAAATTAGCGGGAAACCATATCCGTTTTATGCAGGAAATGTAACGCCGGTAATACTGAAGAAGAAAAACTATATGGCAATATAGTAGAGAAGTACGATTTATAGGGGGATTAAAGCATGTGGTTGGTATTTGCATTATTGTCAGCAATATTTGCAGCACTTACTTCTATATTAGCAAAAATCGGTATAGATGGAGTGAATTCGAATCTTGCGACAGCGATTAGAACGGTTATTGTAGTAATTATGTCGTGGGGGATGGTTTTTTTGACACATGCCCAGAGTGGTATTACCGAGATTAGTAAGAAAAGCTGGCTGTTTTTGATATTATCAGGCTTGGCAACGGGGGCGTCCTGGCTATGCTATTACAGAGCATTACAGATGGGTGAAGCTTCAAAAGTGGTGCCAATTGATAAATTAAGTGTGGTATTTACTTTGGTTTTAGCTTTTGTATTTCTGCATGAAGAATTTACGATAAAGTCATTGACGGGATGTATTCTGATTGGAGTTGGAACCGTCATTATGGTTTTGTAGATTTGAGAGTAAGATATAAATCATATCTATAAAAGGAAAGAGGAGATAATTTTGAATAAACAAAAAATAAGTGATAATTCAAAAAAATTGAGTTCACCAATCATAATTACGATAGCGGTTGTTCTCGTTTTTGCAATTATCATAGGAGCATGTACAATTTACCTCGGCGATTATTACCGAGCGGATGTGGATGCGATAGAAGCTTTCTCATTGACAAATGAAATGGAATATAAGAAGCTTGATAATGATACCATTATATTTGAGCTAGACGGAGCAACGAAGGGCTTCATTTTTTATCCTGGCGGAAAGGTGGAATACACAGCATATATTCCCTTAATGCAGGCTTGCGCAGAGCAAGGCATCATGTGTGTACTTTTGGAGATGCCTTTCAACCTTGCAGTGTTTGATGTAAATGCCGCAGACGGTATACAGGAGAAATATCCTGAAATAGAGGAGTGGTACATAGGTGGTCATTCGCTTGGTGGTTCAATGGCGGCATCGTATCTTGCTGATAATGCAGAGGAATATGACGGGCTTATTTTGCTTGGCTCATATGCAGCGACTGATCTATCTGATACTGACCTTGACGTACTCTCAATCTATGGCAGCGAGGATAAGGTGATGAATCGTGAGAAATACGATGATAATAAGTCAAATCTGCCAGAGGATTTTACCGAGATTGTCATTGACGGTGGCTGTCATGCTTATTTTGGTATGTATGGTGCTCAGGATGGCGATGGAACGCCTGTAATCACGAACGAGGAACAGATTGCTCTGACGGTTGAGCAGGTCGTTGAGATCATGGAATGAGAAAAGGAGAATTTATTATGGCACAGATGAATGTTGATGATTTAGTAAAATTATTGGATAGTTTCAGCCAGAAAGGTGGAGCGTCTATCAAACCGGAGTTTGATGGCGAAAAAGCAAGTTTTGTAGTGGGAAATGGAGAGACAATTTCCAAAGGGATTAAAACAAGTGTAAATGAACTGGCAGCTTGCCTTGTGGAAGAGGAACAGCGCGATGCAGATATCTTTGTTTCAGAAGATGCTGCTGATTGTGTGAGCTGTGCAAACATTCCAAATATGGAACATATTGACGTTGATTAATATTAAAGATTTAAGGAGCGAATATTATGGAATTTATGGGTAAAAAATTAGAGGATATTGTTGTGACACTTCCGTTTGGAGATGGAACAACTATGGAGTGCGGAGTATATTCTTACTTTGAGGTTAATGATAAAAAATATTTTGCATTACTTCCGCTGATAGGGGAAAAAGAAATGGATTTTTCTCAAAGTTATATGCTTTATGAAGTGGATGAAGATGAGGAAAACAATCCGATTATTATGTATATAGAAGACGACCTGGAATATGCGATTGCGGCACAATATTTCTCAAATCAGTTGTCATAGAAATAAATATATGGAGTAGTTTGTTATGGTAGAAGAATTAAAAAGTATGGTCGGAATGGACGAAACGATTTTATACGAAGGAAAACCAGATAAAAAATGTTTTATTTTTGAAAGCATTTTTAATCCATTGCTGCCTGTAGCAATCATTTGGGCAGTAATTGATATGGGATTTTTAGGTTTTGGCATGGGAGGAGGTATGCCGGTATTCATGCTTCCGTTTATGCTGTTTCATATGATGCCAGTATGGATTTATCTGGGAGGGGTCATTTTTTCATTTAGAAGATACCAGAATACTTATTATATCGTAACAGATCACGCGATATATGTTTCAAGCGGAATCTTTACAATGAATCTTGAAACAAAAACATTTGCGGAATTATCCCGTGTAAATTTACATAGAGGAATTTTTGACCAAATGTTCAATGTGGGCGATGTGCAAATTACAACAAATCAATTTACAAAAAAGAATATGCCTGCAATGTTGAACATCAACAGTATCTCAAACTATACCGAAGTTTATCAGATGGTGAAAAAACTGCAGAAGGATATCTATGCTGATATTATGTATCCAAATGATTTAAGACCGAAGGAAAATCACGGATATAAAACAAAATATCGAGGATAAGGTTTTGTTATATCAATGAAATATATATTTATACAGATGATAGGTTTTTTAGGAACAATTTTATTTTTCCTATCTTATCAATGCAAAAGTAATAAAAAGTTGTTTCGGGTTCAGTTTGCGTCGTATTTATGTTATACGACGCATTTACTGATGTTAGGTGCGACAACAGGAGGAATTAGTTATATTTTAAATACCGTGCGTTCTTTTTGTTTGGGCAGCAAGCATACTTTTTTGAGGGCAAAATGGATGTGCTGGATCATTTGTATACTGCAAATGACAACATTGTTTTTTACCTGGGACGGATGGTGGTCTATCTTGCCGGTCGCTGCAAATATTGCATCAACAATAGGCGGATATACATACAATGCCCGTAAAATTCGTATCGCAGGAATGTTTATCAATTCTCCTCTGTGGATTATATACGATATAATTGTTGGCTCCTGGGCGGGAATTTTGGATGAAATTGTCAGCGAGGCATCTATGATCATATCCATTTATCGTTATGGATGGAAAAATTTGGATTCAATG
The DNA here is from genome assembly GCA_045128635.1 of Lachnospiraceae bacterium. Lineage (GTDB taxonomy): Bacteria > Bacillota > Clostridia > Lachnospirales > Lachnospiraceae > HGM12587. The sequence continues at coordinate 8,010 of JBGVRS010000028.1, read as the reverse complement.
GAAACAAATGATTAAAACGAAAAAATATTACTTAAACTTGAAGAAAAACATTATGAAAAAACAAAAGAATTACAAAAAAACGTTAATCGCTTGCTATCTTGGTTTTGTGACACAAGCGATATCTGCTAATTTTGCGCCACTTTTATTTTTAACATTTAGAAGTACCTACGGAATTACACTTGAGAAGATTGCAATGATTCCATTGGTATTCTATTTAACGCAATTACTTATTGACCTTGCGGCTACCAAATTTGCTGATAAAATAGGATATCGCACCTGCGTTGTAGCATCTCAAGTGTTATCAGCTGTAGGTCTTTTTTTGATGGCAATTTTGCCGGAAGTGCTTTCTGCACCATTTATAGGTATTCTGATTTCAGTAGTACTTTATGCTGTGGGAAGCGGACTTATTGAGGTTTTGGTAAGCCCGATTGTTGAAGCTTGCCCTTTTGAAAATAAGGATGGAATGATGAGTCTTTTGCATTCCTTCTATTGTTGGGGAGCAATGGGTGTTGTTTTAGGTTCTACACTCTTTTTTGCTGTATTTGGTGTGGAAAAATGGAAGATACTTACGTTTATTTGGGCACTGGTACCCCTGTATAATACCTTCAACTTCATCAACTGTCCTATCGAACGGTTGGTGGAAGAGGGCAAGAGTATGGGGATTCGAGGATTGCTGAAAACGCCGATTTTCTGGTTGATGATTATCCTTATGGTATGTTCGGGTGCATCAGAAGCGTCTATGGCTCAATGGGCATCTGCTTTTACAGAATCTGCACTTGGTGTTTCCAAAACAGTTGGTGATTTAGCGGGACCGTGTCTGTTTGCAATGCTTATGGGAATATCCCGTGTTCTGTATGGAAAGTTCAGCGAAAAACTGGATTTGACCAAGGTGATGCTTGTTTGTGGGATGATGTGTGCCGGTTGCTATTTGTTGGCTTCGCTGTCTACATTGCCAATCCTTGGACTTGCAGGGTGTGCTCTTTGCGGCTTCGCAGTGGGTATTATGTGGCCGGGCTCTATCAGTATATCCTCCCAGAAATGTCCAGGAGGCGGAACTGCAATGTTTGCATTTTTGGCATTGGCCGGTGATTTTGGTGCGATGGTAAGCCCTGCGATGGTGGGAAGCCTTTCCGAACTGGCAGGAGGAAATCTAAAAACAGGATTGCTTGCAGCAACATTTTTCCCGGTTGTCCTTGTGATTGGATTAATAATTCTAATAAAAAACTATAAGTATAATTACTTTGACTAATGAAATGAAATAATTATAATGAAACATATGCATTTGAATATAGGTCAAATGAAGGTTGCAGGAAAGTGGCGCTAAGCCCACCGAAGGAATAATGCTCTCAGGTATTTCTTGATAAAGAAGTGAGACTGTAACTGGATGACACGCTGGAGAAGCTCTGAAAAACGGGTGCCGAAGGTGAAAGCGAAAACGCGAATCTCTCAGGCTAAAGGACAGTGGAATATTTATCACGAAAAGAATGTTCTTTTTTATGGTAAATAGATTAATGTCCGTAGATATAATTCTTCGGACTTTTTTTATGACTTTTATCACATGCAATCTTAATAATCAGAAGAGGATGGGATGAAAAAATGGATTTTATTGCAAAAGTAGTTGATTTGGTCAACACAGTATTATGGGACTATGCATTGTTAGTTCTGTTAGTTGGAACAGGTATTTTCTATACTTTCCAACTGAAATTTATTCAGGTACGAAAATTTGGTAAGGGTATGAAGCTTCTTTTTGGGAACATCTCTTTGAAAGGAGAAAAGAAGGAAAAAGGATTAAGTTCTTTTCAGGCATTGACAACAGCCATTGCAGCACAGGTAGGTACCGGTAACATTGCGGGGGCAGCAACAGCCATTGCAGCAGGCGGTCCGGGTGCGATTTTCTGGATGTGGGTTGCAGCGTTTTTCGGAATGGCAACAATCTATGGTGAAGCAGTCATGGCACAGCATACACGTGTAGAAAAGAATGGAACCTATGTTGGCGGTCCGATTTACTACATCAAACATATTTTTAAAGGTAAATTTGGTTCTTTCTTAGCAACATTTTTCTCAGTAGCAGTTATCTTAGCCCTTGGATTTATGGGAAATATGGTTCAGTCGAACTCCATCGGAAGTGCTTTTAGCACAGCCTTTGGTGTAAATCCATTGGCAGTTGGTATCGTATGTGCAGTAATTGCCGGATTTATTTTTATTGGTGGTATTAAACGAATTGCAAGTTTTACTGAAAAAGTAGTTCCTATTATGGCGGTTTTATATGTGATTGGATGTGTGATTATCCTCGTATTAAACCCTGCAGGACTTGTAACTGCAATTCAGCAGATTTTTGTAGGTGCATTTGCACCAAATGCAATTATGGGTGGAGCTCTTGGGGTGACTGTTCAGAAAGCAATGCGTTATGGGGTTGCCAGAGGTCTTTTCTCTAACGAAGCAGGGATGGGTTCTACACCACATGCTCATGCAACAGCAGAAGTTGCACATCCTGCAGATCAGGGACTTGTAGCTATGATGGGTGTGTTTATTGATACATTTATCATTTTAACAATGACAGCATTGGTAATTCTCTCAACAGGCGTGTTAGGAAATGGCGAAACAGGTTCGGTACTTGCACAGAGCGCATTTAATGCTGGTTTAGGATCTTTTGGTCCAGTGTTTATTGCCTTCTGTATGTTATTCTTTGCATTCACAACGATTGTTGGCTGGTATTACTTCGGAGAAGTAAATGTACGTGCTTTGTTTGGTGATAAAGCAGTAAAAGTATATGCAGTCATTGTAGTACTTTGTGTTGCAGTGGGATCTGCATTAAAAGTTGAGCTTGTATGGGATATGTCAGATATGTTCAATGGTCTGATGGTTCTTCCAAACTTAATTGCATTGCTTCCATGCATTGGAATTGTAAAAAAACTTACAAAAGAATATGAATTAAAGAAATAATCTAAATTAAGGACAGCCTCTATGGGAGTATACCCGTAGGGGCTGTTTTTTTGAAAAAATTATTACATAAAAACATACAAATGCACAGAAAATAGGAATAAACATTGTGTTTTGAGATGTTCTGTGATAAAATATCATTACTAAAAAATGTGCAAGTGCACAGAATCGAGGAGTTGTATGGTGGAAATTAAAAGAGATGCTTACCTGCAGCAATTAATCCTGCGTAAAGATAATGGTATGATTAAGGTAATTACCGGTATTCGTAGATGCGGAAAGTCCTTTTTGCTCTTTAACATTTTTAAGAGATATCTTTTGGAAAACGGTGTTGACTCTGATCATATCATTGAGATTGCTTTGGATGGTATCGAAAATGAAGAATTGAGAGATCCCAAGGTTTGTTTCAAGTACATTAAAGATGCAATGAAGGATGATGAAAAATATTATTTGCTCCTGGATGAAGTTCAGTTTATGCCACGATTTGAGGAAGTGTTAAATAGCCTGTTGCGCATGAGCAATATTGATATGTATGTCACTGGAAGTAACTCCAAGTTCCTTTCTAGTGATATTGTGACTGAATTCCGTGGCAGAGGTGATGAAATCAGAATTTATCCTCTTTCCTTTGCAGAGTTTTATTCTGCCTATGATGAAGATTATGATGATGCCTGGGATGATTATATGATTTACGGTGGACTGCCACAGGTGGTAGGTTTTCAGAGTGAGCGACAGAAAGCAGAGTATTTGAAAAACATTTTTGCCAATGTCTATTTGAAAGATGTTATTGAGAGAAACAAGATTCAGAATGTTGACGAGATTGGAATTTTGGTTGATGTACTTGCTTCCGCAATCGGAACACCTACTAACCCATCAAAGATTGCAAACACTTTCGCCAGTGAACGCCAGATGAGTTATACTAATAAAACTATTTCTAACCACATTGACGATTTGGCCGAAGCTTTTTTGATATCTAAGGCCAGTCGTTATGACATCAAAGGCAGAAAGTATATCGGTGCCAATCTGAAATATTACTTTACTGATCTGGGGCTAAGAAATGCCAGACTAAATTTTAGACAACAGGAACCGACTCACATTATGGAAAACATTGTTTATAACGAGCTGATGATCCGTGGTTACAATGTTGATGTAGGTGTTGTTGATGTGTATGGTAAAGACAAAGAAGGAAAGCGTGTCCGCAAGCAGCTGGAAGTTGATTTCGTGGTAAATCAGGGCAGCCAGAGATATTACATTCAGGTTGCCTATGATATGACTTCAGAAGAAAAACAGACCCAGGAGTTTAATTCACTGCGTAATATTCCGGATTCTTTCAAAAAGATTGTTATTGTAGGCGGAACCAAGAAACCGTGGCGCAATGATGAAGGATTTGTCATCATGGGAATGAAATATTTTCTTTTGAATGCGGACAGCTTGGAGTATTAAGAAAAGTCACTGTCTATTTGGTGCAAAACAAGAAAAAAGAATGGAGAAATATAAAATGACAACATATAAAGAACGTTATCTTGCAGGTGAAATCGAATTTGAAGAAATTGATGAATATACTTTTCAATGGGGAATCAGTGATGATGAGCGAACTTTGGCTCAATATCTCGGATTAAATGCAGAGGAAGAAGATGCATGGGTTAGTATAGGTGAGGAGGCTTTAAAAGAACTTTTAGATAAGCAGAGATAGAAATACTAGTATAAGTTTGGACGTTTGCGCATAGAAAAAGGTATTGACTCTCTCATAGCGTGACCCTTTAGAATCAAATCCAAAGGAGGCGTACGTATGAAAACTGTAAAAGAAGTATCAGAATTAACAGGAATCAGTATCCGTGCACTGAGATACTATGATGAAATCGGTTTACTTGTTCCGACAGATAGGACTGACTCAGGATATCGGCTTTATGATGATCATGCTTTAGAAAAGCTAAAGGCAATCTTATTTCTGAAGGAATTAGATATACCGCTTGAAACTATCAAAGAGGCAGTAAATTCCGAAAACTATGATTACAAGGAAATACTGAAAAACCACCGTGAAAATTTAGTTCGAAAAATCAATAGATTGCAAGGGTTGCTTGATGTTGCAGATGGTATGAGTTTGGAAAATGATCCGATTAGCTTTGAAGCATTTCATGAAGAAGATGCAGAGAAAGTAGGAGAGACGATAGCAGACAGCTATGATATGAATGATTCTGCCATTTCCGAAATAGGTGAGCTTCTAAAAAGCAATATGGTTGATGGAAAAGTTGGTGTTGAGCTGCTGCAAATATATGGCAGCAGAGAAAAATATTTAAGTGTTATAGAGGAAAGTGCGCAGCATCCGGAAGTCAATGCAGAGCTTCAGGAGGAACTAAAGAATATTTACTTTTCATTTAGGGATTCTTCAGGGGAATTTAGTGAGACGCAGACGCTCGTAAAAAGACTGGAAGACAATACAAAGAAGATGTATCGTACTGCAAATGCAAGGTATATTTTATTAAAAGTAGCAGAGGGATATCTTGCAAATGATAAGACAGCACAAGTGCTGGATTCTCTATACGGTACCGGGGTAACTGCTGCCATAGGAAAAGCTATCAAGGAATATTATGGGGACAACGAGGTGTAAGAGGTTGAATTATGTGGAATATGGAAAAGAAAATAGTGATGTAATGATCCTCTTGCACGGAGGCGGTTTGTCTTGGTGGAATTACAAAGAAGCTGCGGAAATACTGCAAACAGATTATCATGTGATTTTGCCTATATTAGATGGTCATGTAGGCAGTGAACAACAATTTACAACGATAGAGGACAACGCTTCGGAGTTTATAGAATTTATAAATAGTAAATTTGGTGGTTCTGTCTTACTGATTGGAGGATTGTCACTTGGAGGACAAATTTTGCTTGAGATTTTATCTCAGCGCAAGGATATATGTCAGTATGCAATTGTGGAAAGCGCACTTGTGATACCATCGAAATTTACATATTCTATGATCAAACCTGCATTTGGTAGTTGTTATGGATTAATAAAGTATAGGTGGTTTTCAAAATTACAATTCAAATCACTTCGAATAAAGTCGAATCTGTTTGATTTGTATTATAAAGATACTTGTGCTATTTCGAAGCGTGATATGATCGCCTTTTTACAGGAAAACTCAGTATTTTCTTTAAAAGCGGGGATTGAAGAGTGTGAAGCAACGGTTCAAATTTTTGTCGGAGAAAAAGAAAATCGCCTAATGAAAGAATCTGCTAAAATAATTCATGATAAATTGCAGGATAGTGATATACAGGTTCTGCCAAATATGTATCATGGGGAATTTTCAATCAATTATGCAGATGATTATGTGAAAAGAATATTAGAAATTGTAAAGCATAGATAATTGATTAGAAACCAATCGAAGTTGGTGTAAACGATAAAGCAGCTTACAACATTTAATAAACTGCCCTATCGTTTACATCAATTTCGATTTTTCTATAGTGAACAAAGTCGCGTCACCGGAGCCGGTATGTATGGATTTTCAATCTTTGCACTATGCCGAAATGTAAAGCTTATACCATTACAGCCGAGGTTTCGTATCAAAATCTAAGGCACGACAAATAGACCTCATTTCTGAGGTTTTTCAAGAACTATGAATATCAAGCTTTAAATCCGTAGAGGTATCCTCTGCTGTGGTTTACCAAGGTGTCCGCCACAGCACTTGCAAACAGTGACCTTGATACCATAAAGTGTTTCAAGTATCTGCGGAGTTTCCATATCCCTCAGCCTGGAAAGATACTGTTTACAGCCAAGCAGATTCCTGCATAATGTCAGATGTCGGGTCTTGCTTCTGGTACACAGCAAACCATAATGTCTGATTCTGACAAAACGCCTGGGAGGCACATGCATCAGGAATCTGCGAATAAACTCAATGCCGGAGACGGTATGTTCTTTCCACCTGCCTTCTTCCCGGTAATCTTTCACATAGTAGGTAACGGTATTCTCATCCATACGGATAATACGATGGTTACTGATGGCAATCCGGTGGGTATACTTTCCAAGGTAGTTAATAACGGACTGTGCACCGTTAAAGGTTTTCTTGCAGTGCGGAATCCAGTCCTTGTCATAACAAAGGTTCAGAAGTTCCTTGAAAGCATAATGATTACGATACTTTTCGCTGCTTCCGTGGAACTGAAGTTTTTTATCTTCCCAGAGGGATTTGAGTTCGGCCATGTATTTACCACGGAACAGCTTTGACATTACCTTTACCGGAAGAAAGAATTCTTCACCCTTATCGAGCCATTGATTTTGGGCGGTCAGACCACCACCAAGAAGAATGACATGGATGTGAGGATGGAAATTCATTTCAGAACCCCAGGTGTGTAACACGCAAATATATCCAACTTTTGCACCAAGATGTTTTGTGTCGGAAGTCAGTTCTTCAATAGTTGATGAAACACAGTGGTACAGGGCATCATAGAGAAGCTGTTGGTTGCTGTAGATTAAAGGGTTCAGCTCCTGTGGAACGGTGAATACCACATGGAAGTAGGGTGCTTCCAGAACATCTTCACGACGCTTATCCATCCACTTTTCCTTAGGGAGAGCCTGACACATGGGGCAGCATCTGTTACGGCAGGAATTGTAATGGATTTGCAGATGACCACAGTCCTCACACATACTTACGTTGGCACCATAAGCACCTGTCTTGCAGTTAATGATGCAGTTAGCAACTTTTGCCTGCTGTGGAGAAGGTGTATACTTATCAAGGTATCCGGGATAAAAGCGTAGAAATATATCCTGTACAGTAGGATGCTCCATTATGAATCCTCCTGTACATCAAAGGGACTTTTAATGCCAAGCAAAGTTTTGTTACTGACATGAAGATAAATCTCAGTAGATTTCGGATCCAAGTGCCCTAATAAAGCCTGAATATATTTAATATCACATCCGGCTTCCAGAAGATGACTTGCAAAGCTGTGTCTGAACGCATGTGAAGTGACATGTTTAGGGATTCCTGCCCGTTCGGCACTTCTTTTTAATACCTGATTTACGGCAGAAATATCCAGATAATCTCCTGTCACCTGACTGGGGAACAGAATGTTTCTGGGCTTTCCGCACTT
>JBGVRS010000027.1:0-4588 GCA_045128635.1 Lachnospiraceae bacterium | reverse complement strand
AAGCTTGGAATCCGCGTTTTACATGCGAAAATAAGAGCTTGTGAATCCAAGGGGAAAATAGAAAAATTCCACCAGAAGGTAGACCAGTTCATAGCAGAGATAAAGGTCGCACATGTACATTCCCTGGAAGAATTGAATCGCAGATGGAAGATTTTTCTGGAACAGGATTATCAGAAGGAAGCCCACGATGGAATCAGGGAATACTATAAATCTTATGGAGTGACAGTTCCGTTAGGAGGCATTAGCCCGCTTCAGGAATGGAACAGGGACACCAGGGGTCTGGTATTTTTGGATACTACCGTGGTAAGTGAAGCCTTTCTGCATCATGAGACAAGAAGGCTGGATAATGCCGGATGTTTTTCATTTGGAGATGTAAGGTATGAGGCGAGTGCAGCACTTGCAAATGCAGAGGTAGAGATCGTTTACGATCCGATGAATACAGAAGTAATAAAGGTTCTGTATCAGGATATGGAGCCGATTATGGCGCACAGAGTAAAAATCGGAGCATTCTGTGACAAGAAATCACCGTTGCCGGTGGCGATGACAGATAAGCTTCCGGAAGCATCAAGATTTCTGGATGCACTGGAAAAGAAATACAGAGAAGACCATCAGCTGATGGCCAATGCCCTTTCCTTTGGGGAATACGGAAAGGCGGGTGGTCAGAATGTATGAAAACTATTATGAAATGATTCATACGCCTTTTACCCGGGATATTCCGGCAGACAGACTGTATTGTTCCGCACAGATAGAGGATGCAGTAGGAAGACTGACATATGTTGCAGACAGACAGCTTTTTGCAGTAGTCACAGCGGATCCCGGATGTGGAAAATCCACACTCATCCGGATGTTTGGGGAAAGGCTGCCCAAGGACAAATATATGCTGCTGTATCTGTCAGATTCCAAGCTTACGCCAAGATGGCTGTATGCAGGACTGTTAGATCAGATGGGACTGGAGGCAAGGTTTTACCGTGGAGACTCCAAGAGACAGTTGCAGAAAGAGATTGAAAATGTCAGAACAGTGCAGAAAAAGAAAGTGATATTCGTTTTGGATGAAGCTCATCTTTTGGGGAAAGAAACGCTGGAGGAGTTCCGTTTTCTGTTGAACTACAAATTTGATTCGTCAAGTCCTATGAGCCTGATACTTGTGGGACAGACGGAGCTGTGGGAACAAAAACTGAGGCTGCAGAGCTATGCGGCAATCCGTCAGAGGATTGATATGAATATCGTATTGAATCGCCTGGACAGAGCGGAAACCAGAAAATATATCGCAGCACATATGGCGTATGCAGGTGTGAAGCAGGATTTATTTACCAGCGGAGCGGAAGATGAAATATTCAAGGTGTCATCAGGAATCCCCCGGATGATAAACCGCATATGTGAAAAAACGCTGATGTATGCGTATCAACAGCAGAAGCGTCTGATTGATGAGCACATGGTGAGATTTGTAGCCGACCATGAGATGGTTGGTGGAATAGACTAAAAATCCGGGGCGATTGCCCCGGAATCAGTGACAAGAAAGTGAATAAGGTTGTGACAGAGAGTGAGAGTAAATCTGTGACAGCTCATGGAATTTTTAACAATAGTCGATTGGCTATCCTCTGTTATAGGAAAGGATAAGATATATGTAAAGATAGAATAAATGTTCGTTATAATTTGTAGTTTTAGACAAATTTAATTGTAGAATAATTTAGTTTGTAATTAATATAGGATGCTTTGGATGAAAAATTGTGGAAAAATGTAATATAATGTGGTAATATTTACATAAGAGGTGGTGAGAGAATGGAAACATGTTTAGAAGATTTATGGGAATTAATAAGAACACCTATTTCAAAAGTAATTGAAGAGCCAAAGGATACATCTATAAGGAGAGAAATTTTAGTAAAAAAATGTGATGCCGCTGAAAAAAGTAATGAATTAATAAAAGAATTTTTTTCAGATTTAGAAGAATGTTTCGGCGAGGAAAGAAAGTTAATAGAGATTCCAGAGCATGTTACTATTTTTCAACAATCATTGGAAGAATTTTGTGATAAATCTGTAAATGGAGTTAAAGAAGGAGCTAAATTAGCAAAAAAAACAGCAGAAAAGTGTGGCTTATGTGCTGTATGTGTGGAGTGTTCACATAAGTTTTATGATAGTGTTATTGGGCAGAAAATGGAAGAAAAAAGTCTACCATTTGAATTAGAAAATTATTTTCTTATGCCTGCACAAATGCATTATTATCAACAGAGTATGTATGGTGCAAACGAACAGCTTCATTTAGAAAATCGGTTATTGTGTTTAAAAGGTTTTTCCTCATCTACTCCTACAATTCATTCAATCGCTTTTGATGCAGAATGTGCAGGTGGAGGATTATATTTAAATTATAAAGGTTTAGGGATTGTAATAGATCCAGGAATAGGTTTTGTAAATTCTATGCATAAAAATGGAATCTATATTAATAATATAAATGTTGTGATAATTACGCACGATCATTTAGACCATAATGCAGATGCAAAAGTAATCTCGTCGCTACTATATGATTTGAATAATTATAATCAAAGAAAAAATAAAATTGTAAAAGAAGTATTTGAACTAAGTAATGTAAAGGAGCATACAATAACCTGGATTGTTGATGAAGGAACAAAAGTAGAATTAGAAAAGAATGTGAATAACATAAAGTCTTTAGGGGAGTTTGTTGGAAGAAAAAGACAAATTGTTGAGGGAAATAAAGACATTAAAATGGCTGCTATTCGTACTAAACATATAAAGGATAGCGATGAATCTTTTGGAATACAATTATCTATGAATTATGGGAAAATGTTGACAGTGGGATATACTTCTGACACTGCTTTTTTCTCAGAATTACCTTCTTTTTATAACAAATCAGATATACTGATTTTTAATGTAAGTGATATTTATAAGAAAGATGTTAAGGGGATTCAGGATAAGCATTCACACTTAGGATATAATGGTAGTTGCAAATTGTTAAAAGAAGTAAAACCCAAGTTGGCAATTGCATCAGAATTTTGTTGTACAAATGGAGATTTTCGAATGGCTTTTATGAATACATTGTCAGAAGAATTGGCTGGAAAGAGCAATATCATTCTTGGAGAGATCGGTTTAAATATATCTATTCCTGAAGCCAAAATAGAATGTTCTTTTTGTAAAAAAATAGTAGATTTAGCAAGGATAAAAATTATTGCTCCTAAAAAAGAATATGGAAAAATTCAGTATGCATGTGGACATTGTGCTAAGAATATGATATAATAGACAACTGTATAACTAGAAAAAGGATAGAGCAAGTTGAAGTATAGGTGTGGTAACTGAATGAAAGAATATGAATATATTGTATTAGCAACCAACGAAATTTTTAGCCATATGATTTCTAGTGTGATATGTTTGGAGAATTATTATAATGAAAGTATTGATAATTCATTTAGAAATATTTTTGTTGCATTTAATGAGCTTCGGAAAGATTATAAGACACATATGAGTGTAGAATTAGATTCAGAAGATGAAAGGATGCAATTGGCTAGATTTAGAACAAGATGTAGGCATAAGAGAGAAGAAATATTAGAAAGTTATATTGAAGAACTTAAAGAACTTGATAATTCTATTGATTATGACAGTAAAGTTAGAGAGTATTATAGAAGAATAGAAAAGGAAGATGTTGAAACACTTGAGATGCAACTGATGATTTATCCGTATTTAATGTCATTAGTACGAAAAAATGAGGAAGGTAAGGCGAATTAGTATGGAAAAAAGAGTGGCTGAAAAATATGCAAAACTGCATAAAGCATGTAATCAGTATCCAGAAATTGTTCTGTCTAGTGTAGAGGAACGTGGTGGTTATTTAAATCATGGAAAGGCTGTGAAAGTATATGTACAGCCTGTACGACGAGCAAAAAATGGATTTATAGAGAAGTTCTGTCTCTAATTTTCTATGGTGATAATAGATGAGTTTAGAGAAAATGCATCCTGCACTAAAGGAACAATTTTGTGAACAGTTATATGAAAGACATATTGTTGGTTCATCAGAAAAATTGATGAAGTATGAAGAGTATGCACATGCTATTAAGGCAAGAATGCCAGTTAGTTGTTATACAAATTTTCGTGATGCCTTGTTTCATTTTAGAAAAGTGGTATCTTCGATGGAGGAGAGTGAAATAGAGCGACAAGCATTTGCTGTAAAAGAGCATTTGTCAAGAGCTTTAACAGATGCTGGAAGTTCCATATTGTATCATTTGTCTGATGTAGCTGAAGTGCTACTTGGGGATGAAGAAATAACCGCAGATGTGCAAGAGCAAATTAGAAAGTGTTTACATAATCTTAAAAGTGCCAATCTTCGGAAAAGATTTGGAGGTATGATGATTTCGAATGATGATATGTCTCGTATAAGTCATGAGGAAATACAAGGTTTAATAGATGATTTCTATAAGCTATTAGATGAGAAATGTGCAGATAAATTTGCACGATATTCTAATGGGTTTAGCAATAATATTGTAGATGCGTAAAATAAAAAACAAAAGGCAATTAAGAAAGGAAAATTCTTAGTTGCCTTTTATTTTTTTATAGTGTTGGGGACAAAATGAATAGTGTTATTTAGTAG
>JBGVRS010000026.1:0-4366 GCA_045128635.1 Lachnospiraceae bacterium | reverse complement strand
ATTGAAATAGAGCATTAGCATCCACTATTCCGCTAAATTAACCGTTTTTATGGACCTCTATGTCAGCTACAATGATTCTGTAAAACTTGGGAGGAAGAAGTTTATGAAATTATTGTTTAAACAAAGATTATTTACATGGTTTGACAGCTATGATATTTATGATGAGAACGGAAATACAGTTTATACTGTCGAAGGACAGTTATCCTGGGGTCATTGCATGAAAGTATTTGATGCCAATGGAAATGAAATCGGAATGCTTCAGGAAAAAGTATTTACGTTTCTACCTAAATTTGAAATTTATTTAAATGGCAGCTATGCAGGATGTATCAGTAAAGAATTTTCGCTGTTTAAGCCGATGTTTGATATTGATTATAATGGATGGCATGTGGAAGGTGATTTCTGGGAATGGGATTATAGTATCTTAAACCCATCTGGAGCCTGTGTTGCGACAGTTTCGAAGGAATTATTTAAGTGGACAGATACATATGTGATTGATGTAAATCAGCCGCAGGATGCACTGGCTGCGCTGATGCTTGTACTGGCAATTGATGCAGAAAAATGTTCAAGAAATTAATTTAGAAAGGCAATAAAGCCAAGCTGCTAATCAAAATGTGATATGCAGCTTGGCTTTTTCTGTTTTCTTCATCAAATCTTAATAAGTTTCCATATAGTATCTTAATCACCTATTTACTATAATGAAGTTCGAAAAGGAGATGACAGAATGTACAATATACTGATTTGTGACGATGAAAAAGATATTGTAAATGCCTTAAAGATTTATCTAAATGATACAAATTATCAGATTTTTGAGGCATATACAGGAAAAGAAGCATTAGAAATTACAGAAAAAGAGAACATCCATTTAATACTTTTGGACATTATGATGCCGGAAATGGATGGAATCACCGCCATGGCAAAAATTCGTGCATTTAGCAATGTGCCAATAATTTTGCTGACAGCAAAAAGTGAAGATACGGATAAGGTATTGGGATTAAATGTTGGAGCAGATGATTATGTGACAAAACCATTTAACCCTGTGGAATTATTAGCAAGGGTAAAATCCCAGCTGCGCAGATATACACAGCTTGGCGGAGCGAATATAACACCAGAAGTATTGATGATTGGTGGTATTGCACTAAATGACAAAACAAAAATTGTAACTGTTGACGGAGAGAAAATCTCACTGACGCCGAAAGAGTATGACATTTTAAAACTGTTCATGGAAAATCCGGGCAGAGTCATGTCTCCAAAAGAAATTTATCGACAGGTCTGGAAAGAAGCACCTTTTGGAACGGATAATACGGTTGCTGTACATATTCGACATCTCAGAGAAAAAATAGAGATCAATCCTACGGAGCCTCGGTATTTGAAGGTTGTATTTGGACAGGGCTATAAATTGGAAGAAGGTGTGAGAAGATGAAAGATAATAGAATAAGAAATGTCATGAAAAAGTTTGTGGATATCTGGCCAACGTATGTTGCAGTGCTGATCATAGCGTTGATTGAATATATCGTTGTTTATGTGCTATTGGGGTATTTTTACTATGATGCAGAATTTCGGGTTTATAAAATAATTCAGACAACCATTTTTTCTATCTTTTTTATACATGATGCACTGTTAAAAAGAAGACTGCGGAATGCCACGGATTCTCTGGCTGATGGAAACTTTTCCTATCAGATAAAACTTTCCGGCTTATATGGTGATTATCGGGAAATTGCTGAAAACCTGAACAGCATTTCAGAAGGAATGAATCTTGCAGTTGAGGAGCGAATCAAGAGCGAACGAATGAAGACAGAACTAATCACCAATGTTTCCCATGATTTAAAAACTCCACTGACTTCAATTGTAAATTATGCAAATCTGATCAATCAGGAAACCTGTGAAAATGAAAAAATCAAAGAATATTCAGAAGTTCTAGAGAGACAGTCCATCCGAATGAAAAGACTGATTGATGACTTGGTAGAGGCTTCCAAGGCTTCCACTGGAAATCTGGACATTCAATTGGAAAAATGTGAGGCGGATATTTTATTGACACAGGCTGTTGGGGAATTTGAACAGAAACTTCAGAATTGTGGATTAGAGCTGAAAATATCCCAGCCTCAAAATAGAATACAGATTTTGGCTGACAGCAGACGCTTGTGGAGGGTTTTTGACAATCTGATGAACAATATCTGTAAATATGGTCAGAGTGGAACAAGAGTATACCTGTCCTTGGAGGAAACTGAAAAATATGCAGTCTTTACGTTTAAAAATACCTCCAGAGCACAACTAAACTTTAAAGCAGACGAACTCGTGGAACGTTTTGTACGTGGAGATCTTTCCAGAAATACAGAAGGAAACGGACTTGGATTATCAATTGCCAAGAGTCTGACGGAACTTCAAAATGGGATTTTTGAGCTGACAATTGACGGTGATTTATTTAAAGTAGTCTTAAAAATGCCTAAAATTTAATAAATAATTAATGTATCGTAGAGAGGATTCTTAATAATGTTTCATTAAAATTAATCTGAAATCTATTTTGAGACGATTGGAGAAGGTACATAATGAAAAAATTAGTAATCATAATGGCATTAATATTATCAGTGATGATGTCTGGCTGCGGAAAACAAGAGACAGAAGCTTCAACAGATGAAACAGCAAAGGGAGAGTCAGCAGGTTCAGTAATCATTGAAACCGGAAATAAAGTAACCAGTTATCTGACAGGAAAACAGGTGGATGAGTCTATTGGACGTTTTCGACCAATTTCCGTGATGTTTAATAACGTAGAGGTTGGATGCCCACAGACTGGGATCAGTCGTGCGGATGTTGTTTATGAAGCGCCATTAGCAAGCAACACGACCCGACTGATTGGCATTATCGAAGACTGGCATGATTTAGAGAAAATCGGTTCTATTCGAAGTACACGAGACTATTATGTGTCTTTTGCTTTAGAATTTGATGCCATTCACGTACATTTTGGTCAGGCAACAGCTTATGTTGGTGATATGCTCAACAGTGATCTTGTAGATAACATCAGCGGTAGAGTTGCTGGTATCGACAGACCTGCGGACAATGCTTTTTACCGTACGGATGATCGAAAAGCACCACATAATCTGTATGCGAGTGCAGAAGGTATTATGGAAGACATTCAGAAATTTGAATATAACCTGAACTATGATGAATCATATTATGGGAAATTCAAGTTTGCAAAGGACGGAGAAGATTTGGATTATTCCAAATATCCAGATGCAACAGTGATGTATCCTGGAGGTAAGGAAACAGGAAAGCCAAATGGATTTTCCAATGTGGGCTCCAACTTTAAATATAATGAAGCTGACGAAAAATATTATCGTTACCAGTATGGTGCAGAACATATTGATGATATGACAGGAGAACAGCTTGCATATGATAATGTGATTTTCCAATATTGTTATGGTGAAGTCCGTGACAGTGAAGGATATCTTGCCTTTGAATGCTTTGGCAGTGATAAGAGCAATAAATCTATTGTATTTACGGAAGGCAAAATGATTGAAGGAACCTGGTGGAGAGATGGCTCTAACAGTGCACCGGCAAAATATCTGGATGAAAACGGAGATCGTGTGCTGTTGAATCAGGGGAAGACATGGATCTGTATCATTTGGAATCAGTATGCAGATGATGTGGTGATTGAATAATTTATAAATGTAAAATATATTTGACAAAGGACAAATGGTTGGTGTAATATATAATTGACAAAAAGAAAAGTTAATATTACTTGGAGGGGAATATGAGTAAATTAAAAGTATTACTACCATTTGGAATCATTTTTGCTGTTGGAGTTCTTTTGGTCTATGTATTAAGGGGGATGAAAGACAAAGAGCAAATGTCAAAGCAATATGATGAACGTCAATTACTGATTCAGGGGAAAGCTTACAAATATGCATTTTTTACCTTATTATCCTATTTTCTTGGTATTGGCATTTTGAATGCGGTTTTAGAAAAAGATTTTGCGACAACCTATGTCTATTCGCTGGTTGGATTATGTCTGGGATTATTGGTATTTGTAACATACAGTCTTTTTAAAGATGCTTATATTGGTATGAACGAAACTAAGAATCTTTCAGCCGGTGTTGCTTTTTTGGTGGGCATTTGCAATGCAGGACCGGCATTGTTTAACCTTGATAAAATGTGTGTTAATGGAATCCTTCAAATTACAACGGGACAGCTTGTGATGGGTTTGACATTTATTTATGTTGGAATTATTCTGGTTATAAAGAAACAGATGGACAAACGGGAAATATAGGTGTTTTATGGCAAAGAATTTAAAAATGAAAGCAGCCAGAGCAGCAATGGATATGTCGCAGCAGGAACTTGCAGATAGAATTGAAGTATCGAGACAGACCATTAA
>JBGVRS010000025.1:0-3069 GCA_045128635.1 Lachnospiraceae bacterium | reverse complement strand
TTCTTTAGGCTACAATCGATAGCGGTGTAAACGAAAAAGCAGTCTTAAATGATAAAAACTGCCCTTTTGTTTGCACCGCGTTTGATTTTGCCAAAGTGAACAAAGTTGCGTCACTGGAGTCGATATGTATGGGGTTTTAATCTTTGCATTTTTTAGAAATGTAAAGGTTTTACAATTACTATTTAAGCCGTATTTCAAAATCCGGACACAACAAATAAACCTCATTGCTGAGGCCACTGAGAAATATGAATTTTAGGGTTTAAATACGTAAATGCATCCGTTGTCTTGGATTACTAAGGTGTCCACCGCAGCACTTACAAACTGTAACCTTGATACCATAAAGTGTTTCGAGCATTTGTGGAGTTTCCATACCTTTAAGTTTGGAAATATACTGTTTGCAACCAAGGAGATTCCGGCACAATGTCAGATGTTTGGTTTTGCTTCTGGTACAAAGCAATCCATAATGCCTAATTCTAACAAAACGTTTAGGGGGTACATGCATGAGAAAACGGCGTATAAATTCAGTGCCGGAAATGGTATATTCTTTCCATTTGCCTTCTTCACGGTAATCTTTTACATAATAAGTTACGGTATTATCATCCATACGAATAATACGATGGTTACTGATTGCAATTCGGTGTGTATATTTTCCAAGGTAGTTGATTACAGATTGAGCACCATTAAAGGTTTTCTTACAGTGAGGGATCCAATCTTTTTCATAACAGACGTCTAATAATTCTTTGAAAGAATAATGATTGCGGTATTTTTCACTGCTTCCATGAAACTGAAGTTTTTGTGCTTCCCAGAGTGTTTTGAGTTCAGCAAGATATTTACCACGAAACAGCTTTGACATTACCTTTACTGGGAGAAAGAATTCTTCACCTTTATCTCGCCATTGATTTTTGGGAGTTAAACCACCGCCAAGGAGGATGACGTGGATATGGGGGTGATAGTTCATTTCGGAGCCCCAGGTATGCAATACACAAATATATCCAACCTTTGCTCCGAGATGTTTTGAATCTTCTGTAAGTTCATTAATAGTTGAGGACACGGAGTGATACATTGCATCATAAAGCACTTGTTGGTTGTTGTAGATTAGAGGATTTAGTTCTTGGGGAACAGTAAATACCACGTGAAAGTAAGGTGCTTCTAGAACATCTTCTCGACGCTGATCCATCCACTTTTCTCTAGGAAGAGCCTGGCACATGGGACAGCATCTGTTACGACAAGAATTATAATGGATTTGTGGATGGCCGCAGTCATCACAAATACTAATGTTAGCACCATAAGCTCCGGTTTTGCAGTTAATAATACAATGAGCAACCTTGGATTGATTCGCAGATGGTGTATATTTTTCCAGATATCTTGGATAAAAACGAAGAAAAATATCTTGTACAGTTGCTTTGCTCATCTCATTCACCTACTGCCTTATCAAAAGGACTTTTAACTCCAAGTAAAGCTTTATTGCTGATATGAAGATAGATTTCAGTTGATTTTGGTGAACGATGCCCCATCAATGTTTGAATATATCGTATATCAACACCGTCTTCTAAAAGGTGGGTTGCAAAACTGTGTCTGAAACAGTGAGAGTGGATGTCTTTTGGCAAGTTGGCTTTTTCTACAGCCTTTCGCAGTTCTAATCGTACAGCTGATAAAGTAAGATAATCGCCAGTCCACTGATTAGGAAAAAGTATACCTCTGGGTTTTCCGCACTTGAACCAGTATTCTGTAAGTATATCTAAAGCTCTTTTTGACAAAAGAGCATAGCGAGAAGTATGGTTTTTGGCAGTATTTATATAAATCTGCATGTTAGTTCTGGAAATATCATTGTAATGCAGGTGTAGAACTTCCGAGACACGTAACCCCGACGAATACATGATTGCAAAAATCGCTTTATATTTCAGTTTGTCTGTAGCATCCAAAATCCGTTCTATTTCTGAACGAGACAGTACACGCGGAATGGCATAATCATTTATAGCTCTTGGAACGAGATTGTCATCCCAAAGTTTTCCAAGGACGCGCTTGTAAAAGAAAACTAGGGAACCATTTTTGTTGTTGAGAGTTGATGCTTTGTTTCCTTTGTTTTGCAGATACACCAAGAAATTTCTGGCATCTTCGCAGGTAAGATCTTCAGGACACTTATTTATAAATTTAAGAAAATCTGAGACATTTTTTTGATATGTTTTAATAGTGCCGGGCTTGAGATTGCGGAGCTTACCGACAACCTCTATTTTATCAATATAAGATTCGTACATAAAAACCTCCATGGATTAAGTGGTAATAATTACAGTAACCACCTACCATGGAGGTGCATTCGCAAAATAAAACTGCTTGTGAAAGCAGCCAAGAAATGATATTCTTTTCATAGGCAGTTGCTGGGACTAAGCCCGTGTTTGAAGTTTGTTTTAGGTCGTGCTTTAACAATACTATCTTGGGACAATCCTGTCACTGCCTATTTTTGAAGAAGTAGAAGAAACTGCGCCACAGCCTTGGCAGGCCATCGCGCAGCGATTTTGTTCTATTCGAGTTCATGAATCTTATTCTTTACAGCCTGCTTACTAACATCATCCTCAAGGCTGGCTGCTTCTCCACCTTTTTGATATGACGTCTGAACAGCTTCTTCCAGCAGCTTCGCAACGGCATCCTCCGTGAAACGTTCATGCTTATCCATCCCCATAACCCGATCAAGAAGATACACACCATCTTTTCCGGTTTCTTTGTCTACATAAAGCGTCTTTCTAAAACGTAGAGTCCCTAATGAAGAGATCAATTGTTTTGTATCATGGCGCTCAACGTACCAATTTTTCTTTCGGATAACACTGTCAAAAATTAGTTTATCTGTATCTTCTAGACAATCCTGAATAATCTTTAGCCCAATCTTATGAACCTCTTCTGTCACTCCAAAGACCAGCTCTGCCAGCTTCGTTGGATCCTTCATGAATTTTGTTTCAAGATTTTCAAAAATTTTAATGCTATTTTCTTCAAAATATTTTATACTGTTAATCATAGAGGGTACCTTCCTTTGTGTGTTTTTGGTTTTGTCGCTAAATACTTTATCACAAAATGGTG
>JBGVRS010000024.1:0-113384 GCA_045128635.1 Lachnospiraceae bacterium | reverse complement strand
AATCAAAACTTCCTGTCTGCAATGTCTGTTAAAGTGCGCCTAAAAATGAAAAGTTGTCACTTCATCTGTGAAATCCTGCCAAAGCAGGATTTCTACCTCTTTCAGTTCAAGATTGCGGAACTTGTTTCGCAATTACCTATTTAAAATTTTTTTCACTGCGCCCAGGTAGAAAAAGACAACAATGACTTCCACAGCTGAAACCAGTATACTTAAGTACACTCTCAATTGGTTTAACAATGTTGCTCCTTCACCACCCATGCTAAGCACATTAACGAGCACCGCGCCAAAGTTAAACACCAAAAGAAGTTTTGCGGCAGCCATATAGCCTTTTCGTTTGGATTCCCATGAAAATGTTTGCGATGTACTTCTCATCAAATACAGTTTGGCAAAAATTTCAAACAGCAGAATTACCGCAATCAACGCAGTAATCACAATCGATACAATCATGACCATTTGTCCGTATTCTTCCAACTCCATAAAAGATGGAAGCATGTTTACACCAGCCTGTATTAATTCTATCAAATCAAAAATCAATAAAATGAGAAATACTTTTTTTAATTTATGTAACTTTCCATTCATATGTTTACTCATATTGATTACCCAAGTGAGAATTCATCTTCAATCTCTTCTGTTTCAATTTCTTTGTTTTTTTCTTGACTGATGATGCCAGCTAATGCGTTCATAACATCTGCCATAAGCTTTTGATTAATTTCAATTTCTGTTCCTAATTTTAAGTCATTCACCAAAAAATCTATCGGAACAAACTTATTATAACCAGCATCTACTTCGCCAACTCTCATGTACGGAGCCAAATCATCTTCTTCTGCAATTCTATTCATAGCTTCTAATAAATCTTTCGCTTTTTGAACAGTTGCATCATTGTAGGTAATTTTTTCGACTACAGTTTCTTCTTTATTGACTATAGGTTCCATTTTCTGATTCTGATACTCAATCGGCTGGCCATTATAGTTTAGGTCCTTATTAAAGAAATTCTCCATGTTACCTGCAAATTTCATCTGTGGACGTGGCTTTGGATATTCACGGATTTTATTTTCCAACTCTGTAACGCGCATAATAGCTTTTAATGCAAATTCATATCGTGCTTTACCTCTGGATGTAAAAATAGAACCGCCTTTGACTTTTTCTGTGTTTTTACCACTGTCTTTTCCAAGCATTTTATTATCAATTGCAATATTTGGAACTTCTGCTTTAAGATGCCCTTTTTGCATACGTTTTGCTTCAATATATTGCGTAGCGGCAAATTTTAATTTATTCAATTGTTTCAGAAAGTCATCATCGAGAAACTTTTCTTTACTCATCTTGCCAATGGTCTCGTCAAAAGACCTCATCATATCATTGAATTCTTTACTGTTTCCTGATTCTTTTCCTCTGAGATTTTTCTTTTCAAGATTACTTAAATGCTGTTCTGTTATTGCAGGTAAATCTGTTTCTACCAGCTGCTTACCATTAGCGGTAACAACTTTATCCAGTTTCTGTCCTTCTTCAAACTCATCTGCTTCTAAATCTTGAGAATCTTTTTTTACTTTTACAGTAATCTTTGGATTATGATACTGGAGTTTTTTATCATTTACAAATTTAAAGCTCATCATGGATCCGAGAACTTCTACCTTTTCATTAGTTAATGACTCTGTATCAATATTTACATCATCTCCAAAAATATCCTGTACTTCATCCATGTGATCAAGCTGCTTTACAAGCATGTCATATTCATCATTTGATAACAACTGATTCTCTAAATCAGGTTCATCCTTTTGAATCTCATCCAACATTGTTTTCATACACATCTGGCGTGCGATTTCTTTTTTTGTATCAATCGCATTCACAGTATGTAATTCATAATTGATTTTTAGATTCCATCCCATTCCAGAAGCATAGGTATACTTTTCAAGTTTATCTTCCATGGCTTTCGTTTCTTCCTGGCTTATATTGACAAAACAGCCCTGATAAGATTTACTAATTCGTATATGTTCTAATTCCTGTATATTATCAAAGCATAAATGTGCCAATAACCCAAATGTACTTCCGTGCATCACAAGATCTTCTTCTGTTTTCATCTCAGATTTATGATCTTTGGCATATTTTTTTACTGCTTCCATCATATACTGGCTATTTTCATATATCATCTCCAAAGCCCATTGAGTATCTTTCTTTTCAAAATGCGCAAGATATTCCTCACCCACTGCTTTCTTTTCTTTCACCAGTTCATTTGGGTCCAGAATTTGTTCTAAAGAATATTTCTTTGCAAGCATTCTGCCGATGAAAAATGCACTTGGCGCCATTCGGCCTCTAAATCCCGGGGTGCCCTCTCCCTCTTTGATCACGCCAGAACCAACAAATTGTGCTTCTATAGATTTAAGTGCACGTTGATTTTTTGCGAATAACTCTCTTGCCTTTGCTGCAGCAACTTTCTTCTGATACTCCTCATTCAATTCTTTTGCATCATTATCTAAGCCAAGTATCTCACTCTTTTTGTTCTGATTCTCATCCCAACTATCTAAACCGCCTCTATATAATTCATAGATGTTACTTTTATCCACAGGCAACTGTTCTTGAAGTACCATCGCAAAGAAATCTACGACTTCTTTTTTCGGTTCATCAATCATCCCTGCAAGGAATTTAAGACCTTCCACATATTTTTCATATGCAGCCATTTCAGGACTGTTATTAAGTGTTTCAATTTCATCTAAAAGCGCTTTTTTGTCCGCTTCGTTTTCACATAATTTCGCAGCTTCTTTATAAACTTCCTGATGCAAAGCAATTTCTTTCATCGCTTTTTTCATGCGTCCAATTTTGGTATATGGTCTCTTTTCCGCTTCTTTATGGAGATTAATGTACTCTTTGA
Source organism: Lachnospiraceae bacterium (assembly GCA_045128635.1). Lineage (GTDB taxonomy): Bacteria > Bacillota > Clostridia > Lachnospirales > Lachnospiraceae > HGM12587. The sequence continues at coordinate 110,521 of JBGVRS010000024.1, read as the reverse complement.
TCAGTGGATTTTTTTCCGCTGCGAATTCATCGATTCCTTGCTTTTCCTGTACAAATTTTTGAATTCTTTCGTTACTTACCATGACACCATCTTGTTTATCATTTGATTTGATTTTTTCATTAAGTAACTCTGTTGCTCTTTTAATAGCTTCTATCTGATTTTGATTAAATTTAGGCATATGAACCCTCCTTACGCCAACTTTTATTTTTCATTAACAGCACGAACCTGTTTATCTATCTGTATTGAAATACACAAAATATATAAAATTGTTACATAAAATTTATATCTTTTCGTAGAGAAATTTGATTGCAAAACTAATTTCTGGTCACAGTCCTCCTGAATGCTTTCTGAAAGAGTAACTTCTAGCCATAGCTTTACACACTATGCTTTTCGTATCCTCCTGCCTGACTGTTTTTACTTGAACAGCCCCGGTGTTAAAAAACACATATTAGGTTGACTGTAATTTCTTTACAATATAACATATAGTTAAATAAATTTATATTTTTTATGAAAGGACAGTAAACTATGAAAAAACGTAACCTTCTTATTGCTGTATTAGTTGCAGCATCTTTACTCGTTGGCGGTGCTGCTGGCTGGCTTTTGGCAAATCAAACGAAAGATGCTGCCGGTAACTACAGTAATGAAATGAAAATGGAATATCGTACCGATTATGCCGACGGCGGTGCCAACACTGTAGAACGCATGGGGGACCACGAAGATTCTCCTTACTTTTATGACGTTGATTTTTACAACGCAACATCTAAGGATGGCCTCTACATTCTTCCAAATTTTAAAACTATTCAGCAGACTAGCTGGTGGTCCTGTGGGGTAAGCAGTACAGAGATGGTGTTAGACTACTTTGGAGTGCGCGGCGACTGGTCCGAAGAAAGTCTTGCCGCACTTCGTGAAGATCATGAAGATTTACATATCGGAACCTGTCTTGATCAGGTCATTGACATGTTCCAGGCTGTAGGCGGCTTTGAATTAGAAACCACTTATGATTACAAAGATAATCTTGATGCAGTCAATATGAGCTTCATTCGTGAACACATTGCAGATGACACTCCAATCCTTGTTGGATGGAACGACTGGGGCGGACACTGGCAGGTAATCATCGGTTATGACACCATGGGCACAGAATACGAAGGCGATGATGTCATTATCGTAGCTGATCCATTTGACACCACAGATCACAACCAGGACGGCTATGGTGTTTATGGTGCAGAACGTTTTATTTACAACTTTACATTCTTTGATTTCTTTGGCGATGCTCCGGATCACGCCAGAGATAAATGTTTCGTAGCTGTAAAACCTTTGTTGAAATAAGATATATTTTAGAGAATAAAATAGTCACTATGCAAAAAGAACAGGAACCACACAAACTGCGGTTCCTGTTCCTTTTATATCGTGATCGCTTTTTACATCTTATTTAATTTTGACGGATTTCCAATAACTATTAATCTCATGGAATCTAATAGCTGAAATAATGGTAATGATTCCCAGCCCGCCGATTTAAATCAAACACATGATTACAAATTGACCAAAAACGCTCCAGGCAGAAGCCGTCGATACTGTAACAAATCCTGTTACACAAATCGAAGTGGTCGCAGTAAACAATGCATCAATATAAGGAACCCTCTCTCCTGCGGCACTAATCGGAAGTGTTAATAAAATACTCCTACGAAAATCGCACCTAAGAAACTAAGCATGATCAGCTGCGTGGTTGTAAAACGAATTCTATGTTTCATGTTGCACTCCTATAACATTCGAATAATTCAATGTTACTTCTTTTTTCCAACTTTATCAATCCCAAAGAATACAAATCCGACTGCAATAAATGCTGCCAGTAAGATTACAATCCATTTTGCAACACCGCCCACGCCCTGAGTTTCGAGATTCACAAAAAAGTATGGATAAATCAGAGGCGTTTTTGTACCAGGAATCAGAATCGAAGTATCAAATTTCATGATTGCTGCCTGAGTAAAAATGAAGATGATATAAACAAGTGGAAATGCGATGGATGCAATTGGATAATACCACTTTGTATTTTTTCTTTCATAAAACAGGAACCAGTCTGCGATGTACATGATTGGAAGAACCACATGGAAGCAAAGGCTGCCGATTCTCCAGTTCAGCTGTGGATCTCTGTCTGCTGCACCTGCAAGTAAAATATTAAACACAAGGAATGTTAAAAGGATTCCAAGCATCCCGATAAATTTTAAAAGCGGTGCTGTGGTAACAAAAGTATCTTCTTTTTTCTTGATTGTCTGAATCAAAGATGTAAGCATTACTCCAATGCACAAGAAGTTGCTAAGATTTGTAAAATGTACATAAAAATCCCAGCGGATCATTGTGATATCATCAAAAATACCTAAGCATGCGACAAAACCTACAAATCCCAATGTACAGTAAATTGTCTGAAAAATAAGCTGTGCTGTTCTGTTTTTAATCATAAACTCTTTCCCCCGTATATATTTCTCATTTATTTCGGATCACGTACCATGGAATAATGAAGGACTGAACTGCCCGGAACCGGATTGGTTTCTCGAAGTTTAAACCCAAAATGCTCATACATTGGTACATTTCTTTCTTTGTTGGTTTCCAGATAAGTAATCATTTTTTCATCATCGCAAAACTCTAACATCGGCTGAAGCAGTTTTTTTGCAATCCCTTTCCCCTGGGCTTCTTTTCGTACCGACAAATTATACAAGTACCAATCAATATGTCCCGTATATTTCTTTTTTAACTTCATGGCAAAAGTCTCATAGGTTAACAGTTTCCCGATAATTCCAAACCCACTGTGAAGTATTAATTCCATGCCGCCATTTTTCAAAAACGGAATGGTCTTACTTCCTGTAAATCCCATAGGAATCCATACGGCAAATCCGTTTAATTCTTCACTGTCTGCGTAGATTACCGCATCTTTTTTCATAGCTGCAAGGGTTGTCTGCATGATCAGCTTGGATGCTTTCGCATCATAAACACCTTTGGTTAACCAATTATGTAAAGGATAATCCTGATACGCATCTGCTGCCGCTTCAGATAACTCTTCTATACGCTCTTCCGGCACAATATAAAGACCAGCTTTTAAAATCCTCTGCTTTGCCATGGGTATTTCAATATTTCTAACTAATTTTTCCATTACAAATTACTCCTCATTAATTATTCTGCATCCTAAATTACCCCATATATTTGACATACACATAATTATAATTTTTGTTACAATTTTTTTATTTTTATTTGTATAAATTTGTATAACGAAAATTTGCTAAAAATTAACCAAAAATAGACATATGAGTATTTTTCTCATATGTCTATCCAGATTATCAATTTTTTAATTTATTACAGCGAACCGTTACACGGCTTGCCCCTCCCGGAGTACAGGTATAAAGAGACAGGTCAAAACCGCTGCCGCACGACGAAACCGTCGTCTCTCATTTTTCAGTTGTAGTAAACACTGTTCAACAATAGAACTTTCACGCATATCGCCTAATACAAAATATTGTTCCTGTGGAACCTGATATGGAAATTCCAGATCGCATTCCCCGACTGAGAGCTGCTGTGCATAAGGCTCATCCAGTTTTTCCCCATTTAAATAAATCGTTCCATCTGTATCCATCTCAATCCAGTCACCAGGAACTCCGATTACTCGTTTAATAAGCAATTTGTTATTCCACGAGAACCCGCAAAGTTCCCCTCTGTCAAAATGAGTGGTCTTTGCCGCTTCTGCCCGGGCTTTTGCCTGAATTTCCGCTGCTTCTTCATCTGTTTTTAATTTAATTTCTTCCATATAATGTTCTGCTGCTGCCTGAGCCGCCTGCATCACATTATGAAGTTCCAGTGCAGCTTACGCAAGATTTCCTGCGTTGCTCACACGGGTTCTTTTATCTTCCAATTCTTTTGATAATTTTTCATTATCTGCCATCAGTTCCTCTTGTTTTAATTGGAGCTGATAAATAATATCAATCAACTGAGAACGGTTTAGTCTTTTAAATTCTTTATCGGTCATAAATCCGCTCCTCCTTATGTAAACACCTTCCCTAATCTCCTATTATAAATTAACCGGTTGCGATATTATATTTGTTAAATATCCATAAAGCTCTGCTGCCTCACAGGCATCTTTTAAAATTGCAGCATCCGTAAATATATCACCCAGCGTGAATCGCAAATCTCCGCTCTGACGGATTCCAAATAAATCTCCGGGTCCGCGAAGTTTTAAATCCTCACTCGCAATAAAAAAACCATCATTTGATTTGTTTAAAATTTCAAGGCGTTTCTGCGTATCCTTACCCTTGGAATTGCTCATAAAAATGCAATATGACTGATAGGCACCTCGACCAACACGACCGCGAAGCTGGTGAAGCTGGGAAAGGCCAAAACGTTCCGCATTTTCAACCATCATCACTGTGGCATTTGGAACGTTGATACCAACTTCAATCACTGTCGTTGATACCAGCACCTGAATTTCATTTCTTCCAAAGGCTTCCATAATCTCATTTTTCTCTGCAGCCTTCATTTTTCCATGAAGATATGCAATTTTAATATCCGGAAGCTCATTCTTTAGCTTTTCCGCATAATCGATGACATTTTCAAGCTCCAGTTCCTCATTTTCTTCAACCATTGGGCAAATGACATATGCCTGATGACCTGCCGCAACTTCTTTTTTGATAAAAGAATATGCCTTCGGGCGCCATCCATCATCTACGACGCAATTTTTAATTGGAATACGATTCGCAGGCATCTCATCTATGATAGAAATATCCAAATCCCCATAGATAATGATCGCCAGTGTACGTGGAATCGGTGTTGCACTCATAACCAATACATGAGGATGTAAGCCTTTTTGACTTAATACTTCACGCTGTTTTACGCCAAAACGATGCTGCTCATCAGTGATTACAAGTCCAAGATTTGCAAACTCCACTTTATCCTGGATAATCGCATGAGTTCCAATCACAATATCCGCTTCTCCGGAGGTAATCTGTTCATAAGCCAGGCGTTTTTCCTTTGCGGTCATAGAACCAACCAAAAGCAAAGCGTTAAATTGCAAACCATATTTTTCCTTTAATTCTATCAATCCTTCAAAATGCTGTTTTGCAAGCACTTCAGTTGGTGCCATCATAGCTCCCTGATAGCCGTTTCCCTTGGCAGTCAAAAGTGCTAAAAATGCAAGAATTGTTTTACCACTTCCAACATCCCCCTGAATCAGTCGGGACATCAGCTTTGCCCCCTGCAAATCGTCAGAAATCTCTTTCCATACCTTTTTCTGCGCATTTGTCAGATCATATGGAAGCTTTGCAAGTAATTCTTCTGTTTCTTTCACAGGCTTCATGACGCACTGATTGGCAATCAGTTCCCATTGTTCCTTCATGGAGCGAACCTGACAAACAAATTGATAAAATTCTTCAAATACAATTCTGTGCCTTGCAATGACTAAATCATCTTTAGACACCGGAAAATGTATATTGGAAAGGGCAAAATTATACTCTGCCAATCTGTAACGTTTTCGCAGTTCCTCCGGAAATGTTTCTTCAAAGGTCGGTATATTCTCCATGACCTGTTTTACAGCTTTGCTGACCATTTTGTTGGTCAAACCCTGTACCAGCGGATAAATTGGCTGCATGTTGTTTTCCAGTTCATGATATTCTGCCGGAGTATAACATTTTGGTTGTTCCATGCAGTAATTTTTGCCTTTTTTAACGACACGTCCTCTAAAAATATAGAGAAAACCTCTCTTTAAAGTATTTCTAAGAAAAGGCATATTAAACCACCGAAGCTGCAGCGAAATATTTCCTTCCGTTACAGTCGCAGTTGTAATCTGATATCTTCCTGCACGAATTACCGTCGGCTGTTTTGTAACAAATGCTGCCACAACCTGAATTTCTTCTTCCTGCAGTTTATCAAAAGAAACCGGAGCTTCAAACTCTTCATAACCACGCGGAAAATAGCGCACTACATCATTTACCGTGAAAATGCCGGCTTTTGCAAAAACGGCAGCGCTTTTCTCTCCAATTCCTTTGATTTCTTTAATGCTTGAATCCAGTCTCATAGAAAACCTCATAAAAATAATGCTGATTCAAGTATATCAAATATTATCTTCTTTTTGAATGTTTTTTCTCATTGAAATTCATCTCTGCTGACAAATTCAATCTAGTATGTTATAATCTCCTTATCCCCCATAGGGGGATATTAAAATTCAATACGGAGACAATCATGAAAACAAAAACCATAGCAACCTTCTTTGCAATCCTGGCTGCTGCACTTTATGCAATTAATATTCCACTTAGCAAAATATTACTTCAGCACGTATCTCCTACCATGATGGCGGCATTTCTCTATCTCGGAGCAGGAATCGGTCTGTTTATCTATGGAAAGATCACAAAAGAACGTGAACATTCAGAGTCATTAACAAAAGCAGAGTTACCATATACGATTGGAATGATTCTTTTGGATATTGCCGCACCAATCCTATTAATGCTTGGACTTGGTTCTACAAACTCTGCAAACGCATCTCTGCTCAATAATTTTGAAATTGTAGCTACTTCATGCATTGCATTTCTAATTTTCAAAGAAACGCTCTCCAAAAAGCTTACATTTGCAATTATACTGGTTACCATTGCAAGCATTACATTAAGCTTTGAAGGCAAAGGAAGCTTCCAGTTTAATACCGGCTCTCTTCTTGTTCTTGCAGCCTCCTGTTGTTGGGGACTTGAAAATAACTGTACCAGAATGCTCAGTTCAAAGTCTTCCGTTCAGATTACAACCATTAAAGGATTGTTTTCAGGGCTTGGAAGTCTGACTGTTGCACTTATCGTAGGAGAGAGTATACCGGAAATCTTATGGGTGATAGCAGTTCTTTTACTGGGATTTGTAGCATACGGTCTAAGTATCAATTTTTACATTAAAGCGCAAAAACATTTAGGCGCTGCCAAAACCAGTGCTTACTATTCCATTGCACCATTTTTAGGTGTGTTCTTTGGAATTGTTCTACTGAACGAAACACCTTGCATTCAATTTTATATTGGATTAGTCATTATGATCATAGCTATTGTACTCATGATCAAAGATACCATTGAATAAAAAAACGAGGAAGCAATTCAAACTTCCTCGTTTTTTCTATTCATCCCTTATATTTCCTTTTTTCACATTTTCCATGATTAATTCTTCCGAATATTGTCCAATCTCCGCTGAGCCTAATCTTGTCTTTTTATGTCGTCCCATAATCTGCGACCTGCACACTCCATGTTCCTTCCAGTCACCGCCATCATTAGAATCATTTAATAACAGGGGTTGAAAATTATCCATGGCACGGGCGAATTTTGCTTCCGGAGTTTCATATGCCTCAAATTCTTCAAAGAGACTCTTTAATTCCGTTTTTTGATCCTCCGGCAGCATACCAAAGATGCGTTCTGCAGCCTTTTCCTCACGGTCTTTCTGGGTCTCTAATCCTACAGTATCATACGCATAGGTATCTCCGGCATCAATTTCCACAATATCATGAATCAGAGCCATCATCATTGCTTTTGCAATATCAATCTTTTCATTGGCATATTCTTTCAGAAGGTAGATCATGATCGCCATGTGCCAAGCATGCTCCGCATCATTTTCTCTTCTTACATGCCCTGATAAATGTGTCTGACGGAAAATGTTCTTTTCTTTATCTGCTTCTAAAATAAAATCAATTTGTTTTTGAAATCTTTCTTTATCCATAGTATTTCCCATTATTTCAATGCTCTTTGCACATTTTCTCTCATGCGAGCTGCCAACACTTCATATTGCTCAATTTCTTCCTCTGTAAATCCGGAATATTTCACCTGAAGATATGTTGATTTTGCAGTCAGCAGATCAAATATAATGCTTTCTGCATTATTCAGAAATTCGCACTCTACCTTCGCTCCCTTTTTCTTTTCCAGATCAACCGGAGTTTTTAGTTTTATATATTCTTTGGAAATCAATTTCTGAATAGAAGTTATCAGTTTTCTTCGTTTAATCTGTGTAACATCTGACATTTCCTTTAACGTACAGCCTTCATCTGCCTGACTTAAATAGAAAATCAATTTTACATCTTCAAAAGATAAATCATATTTAATCGCTACAGTCTCCAGATATCTGTCTAAAAGTTTTCCTTCTCTGTATGTATCAAACAGGATTCCTACACCTTCCGCAACATTTAAACTGACAGAAATTCTCTCATCGCCTAACTTCATACTGCCTGGCAAAATGGTCGGTCCAACTGCAACGTCACCAGCAGCATCAATCAAAAAACGATACACTTGTAAACGAATCTTTTCATAATCCTCTTCTTTAAATACTTCTTTGTAAAACTCTTTATAACATTTAAAAACCGTTCGTTTCATCTGAATCGTTTTTGCAATGCTTGTCCCCTGAGATACCAGCGAACCCGGTGTTTTCACATAATAATACATCGGCACATGAAGGGCATACACCTGCTTCACATGACGGATATATTCCATATTGAAGATAAAATCTTCACACCAGCTGATATCCTTGTCCATGCAGAGATTATTTTTTTCAATAATATCTCTGCGGTACAGTTTATTCCACAATACTCCATAATAAAAATCTGCTATAACCATTTCGCAATGATGCTCTGTGGCCATACGTACCAAAAGACCGGTAGCATCCGGTGTAATCCAGTCATCACTGTCCAAGAACTGCAAATATTCCCCCCTTGCAAGTGTCATTGCCTGATTTCTTGTATCTGAAACTCCGGAATTTTCTTTATGTACAACACGTACTCTCTCATCTTTTTCTGCATAAGTATCACAGATCATTCCGGAAGAGTCTCTGCTCCCATCATTCATTAATATCAATTCAAAATCTTCAAAGTCCTGCTTTAATACACTGTCCACGCAGCGTCTTAAATGCTTTTCCGCATTGTAAATCGGAATAATAATACTAACTTTTGGATTCATTTTATTTTCACATCTCCATTTCCAGCAAATTTATTTTTTTATAAACAGCCAGTCTCATCGTTGCGTAGCAGGCAATACCGCCAATCACATTTGAAATCGGTTCTGCCAAAAATACACCTTTAACTCCAAACCCAACTTTTGGCAATATCAGTGCCAGCGGAACAACAATAATTGCTTTTCTAAGCAGTGAGAAAAAGATTGCATGTTTCGCATCTCCCAACGCCTGAAAGGTAGACTGTCCTGCAAACTGCAGCGCCATAAACACAAAACCAAAGAAATAAATTTTCAGCATTTCAATTCCTGCATTCATCATGGTGAAATCATCTGAAAAGATACCAAACCAAAACTTTGGAGCCAACAAGATCAGCACCCAGGCACCCATTGTATAGACTGACCCAATGAGTGTATTAAATCGAATTCCGGATTTTACTCGTTTGTATTCCTTCGCTCCATAATTAAAGCTGATGACAGGCTGAGAACCCGACACAATTCCATTGATTGGTAAAATAAAGATTTCTCTTACCGAGTTAACAACCGTCATAATGCCCACATACAAATCTCCGCCATAAGTTTGCAAGGTTGAATTACACGCCACTTGAACCAGACAGTTTGTACCATGCATAATAAAATTGGACGTTCCAAGCTTAAAGATTTCCAGGGTTCTACCTTTGTTAATTCTAATGTTGTTCAATTTCAACGGCACAATTGCCTTTTTTCCAAACAGAAAGTTTAATACCCACATGGCTGAAATAGCCTGACTGATAATTGTGGCAAGGGCAGCACCCGACACACCCATATTTAGACCAAATATAAATATCGGATCCAAAATAATATTTGACACTGCACCAATGATTACTGAGAGCATTCCTATCTTTGGAAATCCCTGCGCATTAATATATCCATTTAGTCCTGTTGCAGACATGGAAAAGATGGTTCCAATCAAATAAATATCCAAATATTGTTTGGCATATACAAAAGATTCTTCACTTGCACCGAATGCAAATAAAATCGGCTTGCAGAATACATATCCTACAACTGTCAATATCACCGAACTAATCAACAGTAAACCATAAGAATTCCCCAGTATTTTTCCGGCTTCTTCCTCATCTCCTGCACCTCTTGCCATAGAAAATAAAGGTACTCCACCATTTCCAAATAAAGCCGTAAATGCCATAATGAGTGTTACGACAGGAAATGTCAGACCTACCCCTGTCAGCGCAATACTGTTTCCATCACCTAAATGTCCTATATAAATTCTATCAACCACATTATAAAGAAGCTGTACCAACTGTGCGATGGTCAGCGGTACTGCCTGCGCTATAATACATTTCCATACAGGTCCTTTGGAAAAGTCTACTTTTTGATTGTTTGATTTGTTCTGCATTAAAATATACCCTCTTTTTACAATCTGTTTTTATTATACTCCTTCGCATTTTAATTGTAAAATTTCATTCAAAGATATTTCACGAAAATAAATTATGCGTTATAATAACAAAATGTGATTTTACATATGGGAGGTATCATTTTGAATTTATTGAAAACAATTTTTTGCATTGCGTTAATCCTCGCATTGCTGATTATATTAATAGCCTATATCTGTTTTCGAATCGTTTTTTACGTTCCAAGAAAAAAGGAAGAAATTACCGATGAGCTTCCTGTTCCAAAAGGAGAACTCTACGAACCGTACCATGAGATGATGCGTCACTGGATCAAAGAAGCTCGCGGATTTAAGAGTGAAGATTTTTATATCAAATCCTTTGACGGACTGACACTTCATGCAAAATATTTTGAATATGAACCTGGTGCTGTTATGGAAATCATGTTCCACGGTTATCGCGGAAGTGCGGAACGCGACTTAAGCGGCGGTATTCAGCGTTGTTTTGCCTTAGGTCGAAGCGTTCTTCTGATTGACCAGCGTACCAGCTGTGGCAGTGAAGGAAATGTAATCTCTTTTGGTATCAATGAACATCGCGACTGCCTCTCCTGGATTGATTTTGCATTAAAGCAATTTGGACCTGATGTAAAAATCATTTTAACGGGTATTTCCATGGGAGCTTCTACTGTTCTTATGGCAGCAGGAAAAGAACTTCCAAAGAATGTCGTTGGTGTTTTAGCAGACTGTGGCTTTTCTTCTCCAAAGAAAATTATCAAAAAATGTGCCAGAGATCTAAAACTTCCTGCTGAATTACTATATCCTTTTATTAAATTAGGGGCAAAATTATATGGGCACTTTGATTTGGAAGAATATACCCCGTTAGATGCTATGAAAACCTGTAAACTTCCGATCATCTTCTTCCATGGAGAAACTGATGACTTTGTCCCATGTGATATGAGTAAGGAAACTTATACTGCATGTAAATCTACAAAAAGACTGGTGACAGTACCAAATGCCGGTCACGGACTTGTATATCTGGTTGATAATGATCTGTATTTTAAGTCAGTTATAGAATTTTTCTCTGAAAATGGAGTTCCTACGAAGCTTCATACGAAACCAATGTAGAACGAAAAAAGAGCAGCCAAGCTGCTCTTTTCCTATTCTTATCTTAGATTAAAACTAATTCCTGATCTGCAGATGTAAGATAACTGTTCTCTTCCAGATATGCCTGAGAATCCATAAGACTTTTCTTTTTAAGATATAACACCTTACAATTCATTCCGAGAGGCGTATAATCTTCCAGCATTTTCTCAAGCGTCCTTTCTGATATGCCTACTTCTTTTTCTGCAGCATCAATGACTACTACAAAAGCATCTTCATCATTTCCATACTTTTTATAATACTCTTTTAAATGAACAGAATCTTTATCTGCCCAGTCTTTCCAGCGAAAATATTCAATAACAGACGCTTTCTGTCCTGTCATAAGATAAATCATCTTCTCCATCACAGTCCAGGTACCTCTTCCGCACTGAATCGACTGTAAATTACGAATCAAATATCTTAACTGTTCCGGTGTCCACCGACCATTTTCATTCCATCTTCCAGTCCATTCTGCAAATAACTTAAGATTTACATCCGGTGCAGTTTCATAATCCAGATACCTTGGAACAAAATCTACTTCTTTTTCTAAGTCTTCATACAGACTTTGCAGAACTGCCATATATCGTTCAAAGAAACTGTTTCTTTCGTCCTGATATATTTCTGGTAAATATTCTACAAAACTTCCATGAGGAAATTCTACTGAAAATCCTTCAATTTTAAAAAAACTGTCGATTTTAGATCCAGTCACTTTAATGAAAACCCATAGATATCTTCCCTGCAGATTATGCAGCAGCATGTCATCTGTATTTACTTTACGAACATATGAGTGATCTTTTAAAAGCTCTAGTTTGTCAGAAAAATCAATTGATTCATCTGTTAATGTATCTTCTAAATTCACATCTGTGGCAGCTGCTATAACTTCATATTTACAATTAGAAAATGTTCCTTCCAAACGAAGCCTGTGCCAGGTTCCCTCATAATCTGTCGAATCAAACATTGGGGCAAGGTAGCAAAATGTTCCGCCCCCCTCACCAGTCAATCTATCATCCTCTGACAATGTCATACGGTGCATTTTTCCTCGTCTTAGGGCAAGTCTGTAAAAATTAACTTTTTTTCCAACCTCAACCACGGATCATACACCTCCTTCTTCCAAATTATATAAATTCGATATCGAATCGTTCTACATAGCTTAATGCATCTTCCTGACAGAGAATATCTCCTCTGTCATTTTTCACTGCTGCAACACCATTTTTTTCAAGTGCAAGTTCCTGAACCCACTTAATTTCTTCCATTGATTCAAGACTGGTAAATACTTTACCATAAGAGATTACATTTCCAAATGGCTGAGCCTTTTTCTGATAACTAATGTGTTCTTCAATGCATCTTTTCACTTTATCTCTTATTTCTGCTGTGTTTTTATGAAGGTGAATCTTTGCGTTCACTTCAATTCCAACATAAATCGGAGATACAACAGTTACTTTTGTGTTAATCAAACGATACTTTTCAATATACTGTTCAATCATATTACGATAAATTGTAGAAAGTTTTGGAGTTATTGACTGACTATATGGTTTAACAACCACCACAACTTCATTAAAACTGCAATTCTTTCTATGAATATCTCCATAAACAGCCCCTGGAATCACATGAGCCAAATCAAGCATCAATCCCGGTGTTCCCAAAATAATCTGTTCGTAATCCAGCTCGGATGCCATACGCTTCTGTACAAATAACGTATCTTCCATACGTCTCAACATTTCATAAAGATCTTCTTTTTTTCTGCCGCCAACTGTTGCTGCAGGATTATAAATCTTTGCACTGGCAATTTCCATACAATCAGTTTCGTTTATTTCTCCGGATAAAACATTTCCCTGATCTAATCTTGAAACTTCTAACCCTGTGACAAAAATCTTGCAATTTTGAAGTGGAACCATACCATGAATTCCATCACCAAAACAAATCATCTTTGTTTCAGTATCATAAGAAAATACTTGTGCTTTATAATCTGCTTCTTCAAGACAATCTACCATAGTCCAAATTTCGCCATCATTCTGATGTTCTTCTAACTCAGTCACAAGGAGAGAAAAACAATGTGCATCCGGATAATCAAACAGGATATTCTGATTTGCGCATCCATTGGTTGTTCCTATCTGCAGATGTTCCAATATTTCTCCCGCCTGACAGATTGTTGATTTCTGCAGCACTTTCATTGGATTTACATAGATATTCCCAATCTGCGGAATGCAATCATATGCATGTGCAGCTAAAGTGCAACGAATATAATACGCTTTTTCAAATCCTTCCGGATGTTTCCAACGTTCCATTGAATCTGTAACATGTACTTCTACAAATCCACTCTTTAAGAAACCGCTTGTTTCATCTGAAACTTCTAATGTTTTCCATCCTTCAGCAGTATAATACTCCCACTGAAGATCACAAAACTTAAACTGCTCTCCAAATGGATTACGTTTTTCGTCTTCTTTTACATTAATATATAATTTATCTGCATCTTTTAACGCTTTTTCAAACCCAAAATATGCCACCGTTTTCTCTAAAAACTGCTCAGAAAAAACTTCAATAAACTCTCCATCAATTCCGGCAAATGCAGTCAGATCCATTGCTATATCGTCAACTTCCTGAATAAACGAAGAAAATCGATTCCATTGATATTGATAATCTTCCACCAGTTCAAAAGGAATATCACCTGCATAAAATCTGGTACCCTTAGATAAATTCACTTCAGATGGTAAATCTTCTAAAATTACATAACCTTCAGATTCTTTTGCAGGATTCGGTGTAATCCCTAATAATTTCAAATATTTTTCTACATGAACATCTCCTGTAGCATTCATATAGAAATTCAGCATATCGACCAGCCATGCATAGGCCTGTAAAACAGTAATCCCCGGATCATGACTGTTAAAATCTGTCCACTGATCCGTCATTGCAGGAATACGGCTGATACTTCTATTTACTATCTGTTCATATGTCAAATCATCCAATTGTGGTACTTTTAACATTCACTCACCTCAATGTATACGATGTGTTCACCGTTCACTGCCATAATCAATGGATTCTGAACTTTTTCAAAAAAGCTTTCATCCACAGGAACTTCTTTTCCTTCAATCTCTGCAGTCATTAAAATTTTTGAAATACTGCATCCGGAAATTCCGGTTCGTAATGTCGCAATAATCTGTGAACTTCTTGGGAATTCCCCGATTTCCCATCCTTGATATCCTGGTCCACCATTTAAAGGATCGATAAATTTCTCTATCATTTCCTTTGCTCTGTTTTGCAGGTCATAAGCATTTTCCAGACTTTCTTTTTCCAACCATACACGAACATTTAGTTTTACGAAATAAGGCTGAACCAAGGATACTTTTCTTCCCAATGGATACAAAGCACTGTCCTTTATTAATCTATCTGTTATCTTTCTTTTCATTTCATAGAAAACATGACTGCCCTTTTCAAATTCTTCCGTTAAAATCGCAATCGTCACATTCCCTGGTGCTTTATTGCCATAGGCATCTCTATGATTGCAGCATTTTACTTTTCGAACACCATATACATTCTGTTTAATCAATTCTAAGAAATCTCGATTTGTTACAGCTCGATTTCTGGTGCGAAGCATTCCCGCCACATAATCCATACTGGATTCTTCTGTATACCCGTCATATCCCCCATATGTTGGAAACGGATTATTCACTGATGAAATATAACGAATCGATGTAGCAAGTGTTTGAATTGCTCCAGCCGGAAGATTTGCTTTTGATCCGGTATAATTTGCATGCTCCACTTTAATCTGTGGTCCATCATTTACCAAATCATATTCTGAAAAAGCATATTTCCTGAAACGAATGATACCTTCAGCCATATCAGCACTATAGCATCTTCCTTCTTCATAGCTTCTTTCTGCTATTTTCCAAGGAATCCATGAAAAACTATCAGCATCTTTTTCTGCTACCCAAACCTTTAAATCAATCAAATTCTGCTGATTTAACTGTATCTCAATAGCATTATCTAAATCAGAAATATAAAATTCCTCTGTAATTGTATTAACATTCACAACTCTTACCATATTAGGATAGATTCCTTTAATCAAAGGAAGGGCAAAATGAGGGTTCTCTTGATTTTCATTAATAAATCTAAGGAAATAGCCTTCATACCCAAACAAATTTCCCTTTACAGCATCTTTCGGAATCAAAAGAAGCATGTTTCCAGATCCTGTAAAACCACCTGTATAGTCAATCGCTTTTGCGTTTACAAACCCTTTTTCAGACAAATATTCTACATGAAATTTAATTGGTCTTTCCACCTGACTCTCAATATCAAAATACAAACTAAATGGTGAACCCTCTATTGATTCAGAAAATCCCAGATACATTGCACGATTGCTGTGTTCTGTCTGATAAAACGGTGTTACGTTTCCACCCTTACGAAAATCTTCCGTTACATCTTTTTCATAGAAATTGTTTTTCGTATAGGCATAATCTGCCGCTTGACAACTATTTCCATAAGAATATGACAACTGAATTCCTGAAATAAACGGGCACTTATAAACTGCCGGAATCTGATAAATATTTTCAGCTCTAAGAAGTCTTGCACGAATTCTTCCGGTTCCTTCACCTTCTGTAAACTCGGCCATATCCTGCGGACAAACAAATTCTAAAGATACTGCGCCTTCCGTTGTTCCGTTAAATAACGCATTGATATATTCATCTTTAAACAACCGTTTCCATCCGGTGGTACTTAAATATTCCCAAAGGACATAATCTGCCATAACTTCAGCCGAACGTATACTCAATGGTTTTTTCGGCTTTTTCATAATCGGTTTGTACTCTGTATCAAATTCAGGAAATTCCAAATCTTCTTCATGAAGTCTGTACGACAACTGAAAATTTAATTTGATATTTGCACCCTTACGTGCAAGCACCTCTCTGTCATCAAATGAAAACTCATTATATAAACCAAATGGTTTTCCAAAAGGATAAATTCCTCCTGCAATTTCACTGATTCCATTAATATAAACAGCCTCTGGAATGATATCTTTTCTTTCAAATCCAATTTTTAGACTTTTCATATACAGTTTTGGAATTTTATCAGAACAGGACGCAGTTATATAATAAGCTTCTTTCTGACCAATCAAAACTTTTTGAGGAATGTAATCTTCCAAGCAA
The DNA here is from genome assembly GCA_045128635.1 of Lachnospiraceae bacterium. Lineage (GTDB taxonomy): Bacteria > Bacillota > Clostridia > Lachnospirales > Lachnospiraceae > HGM12587. The sequence goes on along the minus strand of JBGVRS010000024.1, from coordinate 93,932 downwards.
AGATATATTGCACCATCTTTTATCTCTTTTACCGAAAACTCATGTGCTCCAATCTGCGGATCTAAAACTGACCAACAGATATCATCTCCACATAAACATTCCAATAATCCCTGCTGACCATTTTCACTGAATGCTTCCGCATAAACATACAGTTCTAATCTGTTTAAATGGTCAAATAACTGGTCAAATCCAAGATATAATCGATGCTCCGCCTGATTTTCCCCTTCAATGTCAAATGCCTGAAAAGATGTATGTTCTTCATGAACATATGGGCAAACTACTATTTTATCTTTTTTTTGGTCTGTCACCGCCATTAATTCCGGCATCGTATCTCTGGCTACAAGATCATGTTCTGTTTCAAAAATGTACTCAGCACCTTCTTCACCATCTGCCATAACACGGGTTTTTGCAGGAATTGGAACCATATCTGTATATCCACTAACAGGCTCAAACTGCACATATCCTCTGGAAGCGCTCACTGGTTCTTTAATCATGGAATCAAACATATTCAGATACTGAACCTGATGCTTTGGAATAACTTTCTCATAATTTTTTTCACTTTCTTCAATCATGCCTGCACACAAATCAGAAAGAACAGATCCCGGATCTCTTCCGTCTTTACGATACGCAAATTCCGGAACATAGGAATTCATCAACTTTTGTAATTTTTCATATGTATTGTCCATACTCATTTACGCGATCCTTCTCCTTCCGGATTTACAATTCACCTACACCCTCCATTAAATAGTAAGGGAATACGAGGTTATTTGGATTATTGGTTGCTCTTACTGTATAATTGATATTCAAATTTATCATTCCTTTAGAAATATTGTTTGAATCAACTTCCACATCAACATTAATAATTCTTGGTTCATACCGCATAAGCGCTTCCCTGATTTCACTTCCGATTTGAACCTCAAAGTCCGAATCAGGGACTTCAAAAATATATTCATGCAGGTTACAGCCAAAATCCGGCAGCATTGCCCGCTCTTTCATTCGTGTCATTAAAATAATATAAATAGACTGGCGAATATCTTCTTCACTTTCTGCCATGACAAACTGTCCAATAGCAGAATCAATACGTGGCGGAAATGCAAATCCACGTCCTAAAAAATCTTTCGATTTATTCATATTCTATCCCGTCCTTCCCAACCGTATGATATTTACGGTTAATTAATCTGTGTAATTGTGCCTTTTAATGCCAACTGTCCGGATGATTGTACATTCACCTGACCCTGACCCTTCATCTGCACCTGTGCAGCCTGCATTTTCAAAGCTGCTTTTGCATTCAGGTTGATTTCGTTGTCAGCCTGGACTGCAACTTTTGTTCCCTTAATTGCAACATTTCCACTGTTACCATCAAGAGAAATCTCTGTTTTTCCTGCAGAAAGCTTTAATGTTTTTCCTGCAGAAATTTCAATACCATCTTTTTTATAATCTAAATGAATCTTATTTTGTCCTGCTTTATCTGAAATTGTACAACACTCTTTCTCATCATCTACAAGGATTTTACTTCCCTTTGGAGTTGTTAAGGTAATTTTCTGCTTTCCGCTATCTTCATTGATCAGAATATCCATGCCGCCTTTGGTAGTAATACGTTTTACCATATTCTGCTTATCGAAGTTATCCTTGACCATTTTGGCAGTATTCGGATAAAGACTTCCTAAAAGGAACGGTCTCTTTAAACTTCCACCGATGAATCCTACCAAAACAATTTCATCAATTTCAGGAACAAGGTAAGTTCCATAATTTTTACCGGTATAAGGAGACATGAGACGAACCCATTCACACATGTTTTTTCCAGTCTCCCATACGGTAAACTCGACCTTTACCATGCCTTTAAACTTTGCATTGTTATTTTCTACCACAACCCCCTGGACAAAACCCGGTACGATTTGGCTGTCATAATGTTCATTATCACTTGTCAATAAATCTGTTATGGAATTCATAGACTACTCACCCCTGCTTTAAAGTAAGTACGATAACCTTCTTCATCGATTTCGTGTCTTACATAACGCACATAATACTTTCTGTTTGCCTGAGTTGAAAGCTGTTCTATCGAAATAAAACGTCCCGGTATAATTTCCGGAATCCCAACACATTCACACTCCAGTTCACCAAACTGATCTGCAATTGCTTCTGCTCTTGCCGTTGCTCTTTTTTTTGCTTCACTGGCATCTTTTACGCCCGGTTCATAGAACACCTGTGTAGAAGTACCAAGCATCATATTTCCGCTGGAACCCTGGCTGAATTTACCGGAAACATTGGCTAATCCCTTAATCTGCTTTCCAGTTTCTTCATCAATGGAACGAACTTCAATTTTCTTTACCAGCTGCTGTCCCGATAAAGATAATTTTGCTCCGATAATTCCGTTTTGAGGACTAAGTTTAATTAAATTTGATTTTACTTTTTGTTTTTTTCTAAAATATGCCTTTCCCTGAATAATGAAAAATTCATATCCTAGTTTTGATGCCTGCTCAACAATCAGTTCATAATCAGTCATCATATGACTTCTAAGAGGTATGTCATCCTTCGGACACATATCAATTTCTTTTCCTGAAAGATAACGATTTACTGGAGATTCTGACAGAATCGATTTCACAACTGCATCTGCACTTTTTTCTTTAAAAAACTCCAGTCTTCGGTTTTTCATCAAAAGACCTTTGGCATCCATACATTCCACACGAATTTCAAAATCTTCTGAATCAATTCCGTAGTTATAATCAATTTGATTAATGTATCCTTTAAATACTGATTCCAATCTTACATATCCAATAGCTACTTCAACCTTCTCCCCAATCTGTACGGAAGAAATATCTCTGCTGAAATTTGTTTTCTCAATGTCATAAACACCAGAAAGCACAAAAGAACAACCGGATGCTTCATAACCACTGGTCAATTCAATCTCCACCTGAGAAATGTCTAAGTCCTTGCCAGACATCAATTTTGTACTTCCAACGGTGATTTCTACTGCAGGAGCACTAAAATTGTCATATTTTTTTGCCAACGCTTTAAAACTGGTTGTTGTATTCATCAAATCCATAACTTGTGCTCCTTGTATTACCTACGGTTTCTTCTTTATAGAGAAGGAACCTTTAACTGTTTTGTATAATCGACTTTCCTTGGATTCAAAATGCCGTTTTCTTTTGCAATTTCTTTCCAGTACGCCGGATCCTGATATTCTTCCTCTGCCAGCATCCAAAGCTCATCTTTCTGATGTAGAGAACGATATTTTGTACGGTCTGGTGACTCTCTAGGCTTTGTGCCAAGTGTCTGTAAAATACTCTTTTCTTCACCTAAAATATCAATATCTAGTTCTGCGCGTACCGGATAACCATTACGGTTAAACATTTTATAGTTAATGTTTAAGCTGGTCATAAATCCTTCAAACTCCATACCGCCCCAGGAAAATGTTACTGAGCTCTGCGCATGGGTTTTTGGATAAATCTTTGTCAGCATGGAAAGATCTTTACAGATTTTAGATAGTTCCTTATCACTGTCAATATATTTCTTTAATTCTGATTTTACAACGTAATCCGGATATTCTGTTGCTGTATCCAACAACAATTTTACTCTTAAAGATGCCAGATTGCTGCCTCTTGATTGAAGATCTTTTGGATGAGGTTCCTGCATCTTTCCGTGTTTTTCACTGTAACGTGCTCTACGGCTGATGGAATATTCAGATGGATTAAACTGTACCGGAATTTTTACTTTTGAGCCTTTTTCAGTGCTGTAATAAATCAGCTTTGCTTTTTTGAGCTCGCCATCTCCGAAAATCAGTTGTTTTCTTTTGTCCTGTTTCTTTACAACATCCAACATCAGATGAGTCCTCTCCTTCCTCTTTCAGATTTCAGTTTGTCTTCCAATCGTCTGTAAACTCGATTTGCGATATGATTTACACTTTGATTTATCTGTTCTTCTACAGACTGCTGCACTTCATTTCGAATGTATCCTGCGCCTTTTCCTTCTGTCCAGATTGCAGGATTTTCTTTTAATACTTCACGTACAACTTTTCTCTGTTCTTCTAGCAACTGTTCTTTTTGAACAATAGTCTTTTGTTCAACATTTTTTATCGTTTTTACAACTTCATTAACCTGTTTTTCCAGCTGCTTCGTCTTTTCCTGCTGCTCTGGTGCTGTTGCATCCTCTAAGCGATAGACAATTGCTGCCGGTTCCATTGCCTGAATCAGCGCCGGTGTACTTCCCTGCTTATGAATGCTTTGAATCAGGCGACGATTCATATTATTCTTTAGTTTTTCAATTGTAACAACCTCAGCCTGATTGTTATAAACCATCTGTATACTATCCGTACCTGGTAGCGAAATCATCTCAGTCTGATAATCTTCCAGAATACGCATCATAGTTGTCTGCAATTGTTCGGATGTAGTTTTAGATTCCGCATATTCCATAATCGCATGAGATAGTTTGTTTAATGCAATTGTTTCTGAAACTGTGTTCGAAATTGTGTTTGTAAGCAGCCTCGAATCTGAAACTGATACATTTATGATATTATCCATGCGTGACAATATCTGCTCGGAAATTAATCTTGTCTTTTCTGTCAGCCGAAGCCTAATATCATGAGCAGAAATTACTTCTGATGTTTTTTCCGCTCTTTCTGTATTTTTTTCAGTGATTGCTCTTACGATTTCAGGGACTTCCGGAATCCTCTGTATTTCAGAATGCAACATTTGAATCATTTCCTGGTTAACCTGTGTAGTTTCTTCCGAAGGATATTCCAGATGAATATGATCCTGCCTAATAGATACAGAATGCTCTGACTGCTTTTGAGTGATGTTGTTTGATTTTTCTATCATCTGCTTACGAAATTCCAAAGGTTCCTGAACATGCTCTAATGGAAATTCAACCAACGTTTTATAAAACATTCCCAGGTTTCCAAGCTTATGGTTCTGTATTTTTGACAAAATCTCATTTTGTGTTTCGACAACTTTTAATGTATGTTCCAATACAGATTCTGTTTGTTTTGTTTCTCTGTTTTGTATGTAATGATTCTCTTTTACTGTATCCTGATGATTAAAAGTTTCTGAATTTATAATCTTAGATTCTAAAGTTTCAGAATGCTGAATTTCAGGATGGACAATTTCTGTCTGTTGAATGTGTTGAATCTGTTGATTTTTCTGAACAGAAATATCATTACTCTGGTTCATATTCAACTGATTATTCTGAATAATCATAGAATTATTTTGAAAATCCATACGGCTCTGATTAATTGTCGTATGAATGTTCTTTTGAACAGCCTGCTGATATATACTGCTGTTCCATATATTTTCAATCTTGCGGAACAAAGTTTCCTGTTCCTTCAATGTTATTTTCTCTGTTTCTTTATATTCAGAAAGGACTTTTTCTCTGACAAACTCGAACTGTTCTACACCACCCTTCTGTACCAGCTTTATAAGTTGCTGACTAACAGAATTAATGATTTTAGCCTCTGCCTGTGGCATTTCCTCTCTGATGACTTTTTCAATCTGCTTTTCCACGGTTGGATACAGATTATGATACATTTTATTTTCCAGAATCTGTGTCAGAAATGACAAATTCTGTTTAAATAAATAGTTTTCCTCTTTAATATTCTGGATATGATACAGATTCGTGGTAATATTCTGATGCGCTGCTGTCTGTTCTTCCGGTATTCTTTCCTGATCTTCCAGATAAAGCATTGCTGCTGGTTCAAAACCGAAACCGAGTCCACGGTGTCTTGCCATAATTTCATTTGCAAAATCAAGAAATCGGTTTCCTCCCTGCATCATTTATCCCTCACTAACCTTCACTAAACATACTCGGCATAGAAAGCTTACTATACACAATTTCCATGCGATTAATCATGACTGCACTTTGCTCTGCATCAAATTCTCCGAAGCTGATTTTTTGGAGATAGCATCCATACAACGCAAACATCTTGCCACTCAACATTGAGCCATGATCTAAAGAAGTTATAAATACTCCATCTGGAATATAACGCCCCGGCTCAATATCATCCAGCATAAAACTAATGTTGGTGGAACCATATTCCAGTGTAAGTACATGCTGTCCGGCATCGTGATTTCTCATGCGATGGGAATATCCATTATATCCACCTTCATGAACTTCTTCAAACTGAATCGCACGCTCCAGACCAGATACTTTTTTAAAGGAAAACCCATGCCCGTTAATCTCTACATAGAAATTATATGCTCGATGATGCGATTCGATTGTATCATGCAGAATGCCACGGCCAAACATACTGGCCTGCTGTTTCACCTGCTGTTTTGCATATCCTTTCATTGCATTTCCAATACCCATACTGTTTCCCCTTAAACTTCAAAAATATTTTTCGGTTTATTCGTTACTTTCTTATGAATTTCTGATATTTCTGCGCAGAATCTTCGTCTTGTCTGGTGATCCATCTGCATCACCGACTCATAGCTCCAATGGAAGTAATATGCCACAAAAGCAACTTCCTTATAGAGTTCCTCCTCAGGATAGACGACTATTCCGCCCTCATAAAATTTACAGGTTTCTCAAATTTTTCTCCACAATGTGGACATACACATTTTTCTGTCAGAACATCCATAGAGTTGATGGTCTGATACATATTCTGTAAAAATGCCAAATCTGCTGAGAACAATTTTTCAATGTTCGCAGGTCTGATATTTGTTAATGTTCCAAGCTGTGTAATGACTCTTGATAATAAAATAATGGTTAAATATCCTGGGTTACTTACAACTCTTGGATCTCTTAAAGGCAGGATTTCATCTGCTGCGGTTGCAAGTCTCATAATCCCTTTCTTATGAATTTCTCCGTTACCATCAATATAGCCTTTTGGAAGTTCAAATTCAAATTCTGTAATTAATTCATGATTCATATCCTGTCCTCCGGTTTCTAATGATATCCCGGCCTCCCATTATGGGAGGCCATAGGATAAATCTGCTTATTATCTATAATTAGCTTTCTCTTGTCATTGATTCATATACAAGTTCAACGCTTTCAAATGCAATTTCACTGGAACTTGCATTGAAATCAGGAGCTGTATATTTGCTTGGCCATGCATTTACAAGTGTCCAAACAGCAAGTGCTGTAGATCCATCATCATCAAATAATGTGATTGTAACGTTTTTGTTATGATCTTCGCCAAGGGATGTTCCCTGAGAAATAGAAGTTACCCAATCATAGAAGCTCATGGAACTAGTCATACCCCATTTGAGTGTTACGTTACCAAATTTTGTAAGACCGTTCATTTTTCTTGACCAGTTTACACCTTCATCACCTGTACGATATTCAATAACGTCGATGCTTGCGTCAAATCCGCTTACTTCTGAGAAACTAGCTTCTGTAATTCCATCGATTTCAACTTTATAATTATACTTTTTAAATGGATATGCCATTGTTAAATCCTCCTTTTACTGACTTTTGGTCAAATTATACTTCTTCCATGAACTGTGTAATTCTAAAGATTACGAATTCAGCTGGTCTGCTTGGTGCAACACCGATTTCACAGATTAAGCGACCATTTAAGATGTCGCTCTGAGACATTGTATCTCTACCAATGTTTACATAAAATGCCTGATCTTCTGTCTGACCAACTAATGCACCGCTTCTCCACATGTCACGTAAGAATCCACGGATTGTTCTTCCAACTCTTGCCCATAACATTTCATCATTTGGTTCAAATACTGCCCAGTTTGTCTGAGATTTAATGCTTTCTTCAAGGTAAATGAAGAGACGACGAACGTTGACATATTTCCAGAGGCTGTTGCTTGAACATGTTCTTGCTCCCCATACACGGATTCCCTGACCTGGAAGTGCACGAATTAAGTTCACACCAGCTGGATTTAAGATATCCTGTTCCGCTTTGTTGTAGAGGCAAGAAAGACCGATGCAGTTGTAAATAACTTCGTTTGCAGGAGCTTTATGAACACCGCGTTCAATATCGCTTCTAGCATAGATACCACAAACAGCACCTGATGGTGGGATGTAAGCTGGTTTTTTATTTAATGCATCATATACCTGAATCCATGGATGATACATTGCAGCATAATCAGAGTCGATTTTTTCTCTATGAGCTAATACATCCTGTGGTTTTGTAAGATCCTGTGGAACATCCAGTACTGCAAAGCTTGCGCCTGTATTTGCACAGTGAGCAACTAATGCTAACTGAACTGCCGGGCTTGTTACGCCTGGGATTGCCATAATGCTTACGTTGTTAATTTCTTTGAATGCAGCTAAACCTGTTCTCTTGCCAGGTCCATTATCAACGCCCATGAACACATCATCTGTGATGCCTTTCTTTCCGCCGTCGCATCCGCCTGCTAAGAAAGCGATTGCTTTTTCAGCATCTGCTGCACCAAATACAGAAAGTGGATTTACACCATCAACAACTGCTTCTGCTGTTACATCTACGATTTCAGATTTAGCCATTACTTTCGCAATGTAAGAAGGAGCTGCAATATTTAATGAAACGCCTTCATAAATTTCAACCTGATCTTTGTAAACAACTTCAATGTTCATTTCACAAACAGAAAGTGTTTTCTTTGGAACTGGAGCTTTATCAACAAGGTCTTCTTTTACAGGAGCTGCTAATTTTACTGTATTGCCCTGTACCATTGCAACTTTGTTATATCCAACAACTTTTCCGTTGTTTTTGATAACGATTGTATCGCCTTCTGCGAAGATTGATCCATTTGTTACTGTGTAAACTTTATTTGCTTCTTCGCCTGTTGCTTCAACAACTGCTGTTTTACCTTTGTTTGCAGCAACTGCTGTTACTTTAATTTCGTTACCCCATTTACCTGGGTTTTTTGCTTTGATTGTGATACCGTTTGCTGAAACAGCAGCTTCTGTTGCATCAGCTGCAACTGTACGCATTACGTAGCAGCGAGAACCGCCGTTTGCAAAAAACTGTTCTACTGCATATGCTAAATAACGATATTCACCATATGTATTTTCGGATAAATATCCACCAAATTTTCTTGTAAAATCTGCAAAGCTAGAAACAAATTCAGGTGTTCCTACAACTTTACCTTTTTCAGCCATTCCTACAAAACCTGCTGTACTAGTGCTTACACCTTCCATCGGTCTCATTCCTGACTCAAATTCTTCAACGTATACTCCTGGAGATAAATATTCTGCCATTTTGTTTTTGGGTTCGAAAGCTTTTGCTTCGTCCCATCCTCCTTTCAAGATTTTTCATAAATTCAACTATTTCACCATAGTTGTTGTTGCAGGTCCCGGATTCACGATTTGAATCACTCCTGCCCAGTTACACATGCACTTGCATGTATTATTCAGTGCCGGCTTTCCACCTACCAGTACGGTTGGGGAACCCGGTGCCCAGGGTGCCGAGATAACCGGCATACACGGCATTGGAGTTAATACCCCTGCGGCTGCTGCCGTCGCTGCTGACACCTGTGGGTTTGCCATGGATGTGCACATTCCAAAAGGCATGATATTCGTCATTGGAATGTTATCCATGATAGACGCTGCCGGCATATTACTGCACATTACCTTAGCACTCGGAAGAACATTGAGTACTGACGGCGCCATTCCAAAGCTGCACACCAGCTGTGCTCCCGAAGTTACAATGATCGCCACATTCAATCTCCTTCCCTTTTAAATTTTTTATTCTCATGAAGTGCTGCCACTTCTAAGATTTTAGTTTCTTCACCGCTCTCTACCGGAATTGCATATGCACCGATACGGTCTGTTACAGAACGATATACTCTAAAAACTGGTGTTCCTGATCTGATTTTTTCGATTTTACCACAAACAATTTCAGCACGATACTCATTGATTCCACGTTTTTCCTGAAGAATCACTACTGTAGGATTTTCGAAATCATCAAGCAGCCAGGTCTTTCCGAGAATTGATTCTTTGGTAAATCCCGAAAAAAATATCCAGTGTTCCCCTTCAATATTTCGGTATTCCCTTACTGTCAATCCTAACGAACTGCTCTTCTTTGCGTAAACTTCTGTCGGATAGTTTTTACATTTATCACAAATACCGGTAAGAACTCCTGCTGTTCTGGAAGTCTGTTTTCCAGCTTTTTCGTACAATCGAACTTCGGCTATCGGTTCCTGTGGATTCAATGTCCTCTTATCAATCATAACACTGCAGGAATGATAAAAGGGACTTTCTATTACAACTCTTGTGTTGTTTTCCAGAGGTTCTAAAAAGACATACAATCCTTCATCTTTTACAACAGGATGTACCACTCTGTCGTTAATAATAAAAGTAAAGCCTTTCTCTTTAATACAGTTCCCTGAAAAGTCGTTAATCAGTCGAAGAACAAATGCGATTTTCATCCGAATCATAATCGCCTCCGTTCCTAACGGTAGGAAGACTGCGAAACATCGAATTCTGCAGCAACTACACGCTTGAAGCTTCGTACTCTTCTTGAAGATAAAAGTACTGGTGAAACGCTAAAATAAATTCCTAACTGATATGGTACATTCAATACCGACCAAATTTTTGTTTTTTCTTCAAAACTGAGAGGAAGAATGGTTATGGAAGCGCTTGTTTCTTCTTCACCTTCCACATCATACAGAATTGCATGATCCATCAACACCTGCAGTGCTCTTCCAAGAATTCTCTGTTCATTTTCCGCGTTGGATGTCAGCTGTGATTTCGTATTAACATACAGCGCATAATATAATGTCAACGGCTTTGGTGGATACTGTGACTGGTTTCCACGAAGTCTGATTGGATCCATCTGTCGATATTCTCTTAGCTCCTGTACATCATATAAATACAGCCCTAACTGAAAATCTGCATTTTTATCTGTTGGAATCCCAAGTGCAATGGATTCTGGTGATTGTATCAGTTCCGGACAAATCTGCTCCCGCAGTACATTCAACACTTCATTACTTACATCCGAAATAATAGAAAAATCTGCCATACTTTATCTGCCTCCTCTCTAATAGATTTCTGCTGTTACGAATTTCAGATCATTTGGTTGATCCATTTCATAACATAATTTATATCTGACACCTTCTACATCATATACTTCTTTATAAATTGCATTTGCCATATTTACACCTCTTACCTGAGTGTAGGTGTTATTCTTGGTAAGCATTTCATAATTTATATTACTAAATGCAGTTGGTTGTTCCATTCTCACATTTTCAATTGCAATACATTCCATCAAAGCTACTGAACCATTTTCCGGAATCATAGTCTCTCCTTCGAGAAATCCTACCGAAATCTCAGGCCAGTATACAGAAACTGCTGTTACATGAATTCCGCTTAAATCCAAGTTTTCTACATTTTGCCATTCATCAGACATCAGATAATAATAAATACCATAAATATTCTGTACCGGCAATGAAGCAAGCGTTTCTGCTTCAATGGTTTCAGCATCCTTTTCTTCCTCAGAATTCTCTTCCGCTAACTGACTGCTTTCAGTTTCCGGTAAAAGATCATCTGCAGAATTTTCCAAATACCAATCATTTCCATCTGAGGTATCTTCTGTTCGGTCCATCAGTTCTACCAGACAATCAAGCTTTAAAACAATTTTTGCTGATTCATACAGCATACTGGTCGCACCATCATCAAAGTAGACTTTTGGCTCTTCCTTAAACATTTCTGAAACATCTTTTAAACTTGCTCCAAGCAAGGATTCATAATGAATCGCATCTCTTGCGAATGCTCCTTCAAAGATTGGTTTACCTGCTGCGGTAAACGAAGTTCCAATCCCCTGGGCTTTCCCCATATAAAAATCGCCTTCGTATTTTTTAATACCACTGTTGTAGTAGCTGGTTCCTGTTCCATGATGGATTCCGCTAAAGAACTCACCTTCGTAGATCATGATTCCTTTTTCATTATATTCGGCACCTTTCCCCTGAAAATTACCATTTTCAAAGTCACCTTCATATTGTATAGTGCCATCCGGATAATAGAGAGTTCCCCTTCCCGAATACTGATTTTCTGCAAATTCACCGGTATAGAGTGCTTTCCCACTTGGATAATATCTGGTACCGTTTCCTTCAAAACAGTTATTTACAAAATCTCCTTCGTAAATTAATACACCATCCTGATTCCACAAGGTTCCTGAACCAGTACATACACCTTTTATAATATCGCCGGTATATACAACCTCTCCGTTTGCTGCTCGGATATTGGCTTTTCCGTCATATTCTCCAAGTTTCATATCATCATAATCATAATATACAGAAGTGATTCTGCTTTCAGTTTTGATTGAATCTGAAACCGGCGGTGCAATCCAGTTAAAATAAATGAATACAAATGCGCAAATAGCAAGTACCAGGATGTAAACCAATGCCTTAGAAATCCAAAACCGGCCGACTGTAAAATAATCCTCCGGCGACTTTGCCTCGCCTCCAAGGATTTTTCGTACCTTGGCGTTAATCGGACCCGCAAGCTTCGCTGTGATCATATTCACATTGAATATCTGCTGAATACGTCTAACAACTCTTCTGAACGGGTTCATAACTGCAGTTCGCAGTCTTACAAACGCTCTTCCAAGGAAGCTAAAGGCATAGGAGCCCGAAATTCCTGATATTAAGTTTTTCAAGAAGTTAATAAAACTTCCCATTGCCTATCTTCCTCCAACTGATTACTTATTACTCTTTTTCTCCAAAGCTTCGCAACGGAATACATAGTATTTTGCTGCCATATCCTGAGGATTTTCACGAAGTACCATTGCGTACAGGTTCTTCGCTTCGTAATAGAATCCTTTTTCATAAAGTTCCATTGCTTTATCAAATGCATGCTGGGTTGTTTTCATCACACGTATCTGTTCTGCATTTCTATCTTCATAAAGATCATACATTCCAATATCTGTTGGCGGATTTTTGATACGTCCAACATAACGATTTGAAAAAGCTTCTGTATTATTAATCTTGTTATAAGAAGCTTCTGTAATTAAAAGTCGGCTTCCCATACTCTTTAAGAAGTATGTATTTGTCAGTAATTTTTCAAATTTCGGTGCAAGAACAACCGGGATGTATCTCTGTTCATCTCCACAGATTCCGAAGTATACATCTGTGTAATCCAATACAAAATCAACTTTCAGCTGTTCGCCTAATGCCAATTTCTGGTTATCTGCGTCGATTTTTGCAAGAATCGTTAATGCAGTAGTAATTGCTGTGTCTACGCCATCCTTGCAAATCATAATAATGCTCTGCAGATTTGCATCATCTACAATGGAAATAATTCCATTTTGCTGTGTGAATCGATTCACGGTATTAAAGAAACGATTCATCATGAGCTCATTTTGTTCCATAGATAATGTATCCTGCAAAGAAAGTCTTGCATTTAATACTGCATATTCACCCTGTACATTGCTTCCCAATGTTAAGGATCCTAAATTATCCTTTCCAAGAAGTTCAAGAATGCTTGGCGGTACAAAACGATAATATGTTTCGCTGATTCTTTCCAGATTTAATATCTGAACATCAATGTCATCCGCCATTTTATTAAACACCTGCGTAATACCTGTCAGCTCATCTTCAGAAGTAGTACGGATACGAACACTTCTGTCTCCGTCCGCAAATTTCTGCATTTCTCGCTTGATTTCTCCAATCGGGAATAAGATTCGATAGAATAAAATCAAGAGAACTACCGCTACAATGATCAGGAATGCAATACTCATGACTGCGAAATCCTTCACATAAGTTGCTGTATATGCATCAATATTTGCTGTATATACACCTGTTTCCAACAGATAAATAGTCTGCCCTGATAAACCACCAATTGGAGTAACACATACAAATCGTTCTCCATAACGGTCTTGAATCATTCCAGTGACTGCTTCACCAGTTAAAGCTGCTTTTTCGTATAATTTTTCTGCCGGGATATTCATCATAATATCGAACGGATAGAAACATGGGTTGTTTTTATCTACACCGATATATAAGGAACCATTTTCGTAATATACTGCTCTTGTATATAAATCTCGGGTTTTCATCTGCTGACTTAAATAGTTGTAAGCTTCGCCTGTATAGTCGTAAGGAAATTCAATTTCATTAAATGATTCCTGACCAAACAATGCAGCCAGCATATTTCCTTCATCCATCGCCTGTTTTTCAAAGTTATTATCAATGGCTTCACCATAATAACTGTAGGAAACCAAACCAAAAAGAACCATCGTTGCAACCAGCATAGGAACTGTTGCACTGATCAGACGTTCCATAATCGTATGCCCGCCACGAATACTTGTGACAAACACATACATAAGAAGGTAAATTGCAAATCCAATGATTGCAAATGTCAGCCATGCAAGCACAAAGATTCTTATCATTTCCATTGCACTTTGCTGGAACTGTCCAAGCACATATGCCTGACCATCCTGTACATTTAAGAACTGGAATGATGCATTTTTTGAATCTTTTACCAGCGCTGTAAAATTATTCAGGCTTGACATGGAAATATCAATCACATCTTTTGGTGTATAAAGTCCTGTACCAAAGAATGCACTGTTTCCATTCCATACAACCTCTTCTTTACCATCTGTCAGGTTTAATTTTACAATATCACCTGTTTCATGTTCTCCAAGATAAATATATCCGCTCTCTGCATAGCTGATATAGGAAGGATACATCAATGTATCCAGCTTACGTGCAGGATAAACTTCCCACACTTTTTCTTCACTTGCACAATAAATCTTTCCGGAATCAGAAATATATACCAGATTTGTGCTGTTTGCGATTGCCTTATAAATACCCTCTCCATCCTTCATAGGATAAGTTCTTGTATTTTTCAGACTCAAAGTATTTTCCATTACGGTACCAAATTCATAGGTTTCTCTAATTGCAGAGCTTTCATAGCGATCGGTACCGATTAATGTTACAGTATCAGTTGTGGCATGAATCCATCCATACTGATAATTTTCTTCATTTATTAAATCAAATATTTTCTTTTCTTTGGCAGTCAGTAAACTGTCGTAGTCAAGCACGACCAGTTCCTGTCCAAGAGTTTCTCCATTGTATTTATCCGCTTTATTACGAAGCAAATAAACATAATCTTCGCCTGCTGCAAGACCTTGTATCTGATACAGATATTCATCTTTCTCTGTCTTGAAGGAATAATTCTTTTTAATTTTTCCTTCTGCGCTGATCTGTGCAACGATTGTTTTCTCTTCATCATTCCAGCTGACAATGCTGTTTCCATCTGGTGCTGTGCAAAATGCAAGGAAGGAATCCAGCGGAACGTTTCTTTCCGAAATACACTGATATCCGGCAAGAACAGCTGCCAATATGATAATTATCATCCATATTTTATTTGTAATTTTTTGTATCAGTTGTTTCACTGCTGTACTACCTGCCTTACTCTTCATTTCCAAGATATACATCACCAATATGCTCAATTCCATAATAGCTTACGTTCTGCTCGTAAGCTTTTTTGTAAACCCAGCGGCTGTAAATCTGACTTGCCGCATAAATCAGGGTCACAATCACAAGAATTGTAAGGAATGTTACAATGGAGTTGCGGAATAAAAAGTTCTTAATCTTTCTAAAAGTTCTTTTCACCCAAGGTATAAAACCTTTAGTTTCTGCCGGTTTGTCGGCCATGTTACGAACTGTTGAGATCAAATGACCAATGGAAGTAAATCCTGTGGTTGTCATTTTCAAATAGAAAAGTCTTAAATCATCCGGATAATGATCAGTAGAATCGTACTTTCCTTTATAATTCAATTCCAGAATCCCAAAAACTTTTTCTGCAAGCAATTGCAAATCTATTATTTTCTCCTCATCTGTTCGCAACATTGAAAAATCAAGAAAATAATTAAAGTGAACTTCTCCATTCTTCGTAATGTTAATATTTCGATCCTGTAAAAGTAAATTTCCCATTTCAGAATCAGCACCACACTGCGCATAAGCTGCAATCAAATTCAATGCTGCTTTCTTGCATTCTGTAAATTCCAGAAGATAGACCCCTCCCATTAAGGAGAGAAGATTCTCATGATAATAGTGGAATACAAGATTCAGGCGATTTTCATAGACAAAGGAACCAACAAAATCGCTGTTTGAGAAGAACAATCTTTCTGTATTCAGTTTTTCTGTAACAAGCTTTCTGTAACGAGCTCCCTTTACGGAAACCATCGTATAGAATACTCCTGTATTCTTTTTCAAATCAGTACAAACATACACATCATTGACATCTGTATGCAGCACGGTCCTGACAATTTCCAGTTCCATGTCTAATGCTGGGAACATTTACTCACCTACTCTTCGTTTTTTCTCTGGGATACGATGACAAATGCATGGGTGTAAATTTCCGGTTTTGCAAGTACGGAAACTTTAATTTCATAGACACCTTCCTGTGCCGGTGCACTATATACACCGTTGTTGTCAATCTTACCGCCTTCCGGATCAAGCAATGTATAAACAAGTGCTTCCTCCGGCATATTAATAAATACAGGGCTGATGTGAATTGTACCCTTAGGCTGAATTACAATTGTATCCGGCTGAACCATAATACAACCTTTCTGCTCTTTCGCATTATAGATTCGCTGTTCCAAGTCTTCCGGCTTAAATGCATACCATCGAATGCGAAGTCCAATTCTGCCCATTTTTATCTTTGGACGAATCCCCACGATAAAGGTTCCTCTACTTGGAAGAATTTTTACCGCATGGTCTACTTCAAAGATTTTTTCGTCCGTTACTGTTGCATCTTCTGCAAAAATGCTTCCATCTCCAAGGATAATCGATTCTCTGTGATCAGATGCAATTCCATCGCGACTAATATATTCGATACCAATTTCAACATAGACAGGACCGGTTCCAAGTCCATGCATGATTTCCTCCGAAAAATAAGACTTTCCTATTTCTCCGCCATTTCCCAGAGACATCTCGAATACACCACTTGTGTTATTGTTTGTGTCATACACTTTTCGTTCAGATGTATGCCCTTCTGTTTCCTGAACAACTTCTACAGTTCCCTGTAATGTTTCTTCACAAATGTATTCCTGAAGTTCTTCTAATAGCATTAACTGCTGTGTATTGTATACATACTGTTTAAATGGTACACGGAAAATTTTATCAATCATGGTATGCTGCTTGGAACGAATCAAATCAATCTGTGCAAGAATTAATTTTTCATCGTAAGCTTTGTCAAGCTCCACATCCATAGTATCGTTATAACTGTTTTTATGTATATAATCTAATACTGTGCCATGCACTGCTTTTATAAAAAGCTCTATATTAGAAGCCGTATCAATTTCTCCAGATTTATTCACTACAATATCTGAAAAAGTTAATACAATGTTCTCTGTTCCAAAAATATATTCTTCCGGATGAAACTGCTGTTCTAGAGTAAGAATTTCGCCATATTCCAAAACAAAATTATTTGCTTCAATCACTTCTCTCTTTTCTGTACATCCGTCTGTTGTAACTGTACAGGAGAAAGAAGTGGTACATGGCATATGACCGATTTTCTTAATTTCTGTACGGCTCTTCATTACCATATCCGGAACTGTAAACACCGGTGCATACTGTGTTACAATATATTCACTATCCTGATATAACACTGCGGAAAGAATGTACTCATCTTTTAAGCGTTTTCCAGGAGCACATTCCTGCGCATCCTTTAAAAACAGATGATAACCTTCTTTGATGTGGTTATACTGCTTTTCATCCTCTTCCATGACAGCATAAATCGAATCACATTTCTTTTCTGAATATTCAATTCCAAGACAGACTTTTTCGGTCTGTAAATCGGAATATCCATCAATGGTTGATAACTTAATTACCTGTGTTTGCGGAACAACAATTTCTCTGCCGCCTGCATCCAATGCCATACCGGACTGTAAAATAATCGAGGAATCATCTGCTGCAACAATGTCCATGCCATACACAATTCCCATTCCATGGAGCGTACGATTGAGCAATCTTCTCTTATCATTCATATACTTCTGTTCATTATGAAAATCTTTCGATGTCAGAAGTTTTCCTGAAAAATAATGATTTCTCTCAAACGAATAATATTTTCGATTAAACATCCTGCATTCCGTCCTCTCTTCTTTCTTTCTTTGCTTTATAAATCAGCCAGATTCCAATACCAGTCAGACCTACTGCCAAAGTATATGCTATTGGCAGCCACGGGAATGTTGACGCTTCTTCATCAAATTCCACCGGTGCAGTAATGGAGAATACACTTAGATGATCCACTTTTGCATAGGCAACGCCACCCGAACGTCTTGTTTCAAAAAGTTCGATATTTCCATCTTCCTGTACGTGAACAATATGAATCATTGCATTTTCATATTCCACAGGAATCGGTAGACCGATTTCAATGGTACCTTCAGGCTGTGTTTCTTCACCATTTAGAAGTAATGTCACATCATAACTTGCTACAACCCCAAAGCTGTCACTGATAACCTGTTTTACTCTGCGGTCTACTGCATCAGTTACATTTGTCGATTCAACAATTAACTGTACCTGATCCGGAAGTACACCTTCCTCTGCAGCTACGATTGCTCCATAACTAGCATTTCGAAGAATCACATCTTTGTAGCTTGGACCTGATTCCGTATCAGAAAAGCTTCGTCTGCTCTGGAGACGATTGCTCTGATTACCATAATTCTGTGTTCCCTCTTCTTCTACAGCTTCAATAACTACCGGTTCTTTCACCGTATAACCAACCTTTAGAATATTGCTGTCCTGCATCTTATCTTTCACTGCAATGACTTTAAAGTTTGTTGCCTGATTAATCGTGATTGGTTCTTTATAAATTTCCAACTCATTTTTTCTTGATAAATTAATATCTTTACCGTCTGTACGGTAATAAATAGTTGCCCCTTCTGTCGCACTGGTAAATGTTACTTTTGTACCCATTTCAAGCTCACCACTTGCATAACTTGCGATCGGCGCCGCCACCTGCTGTGCAAATCCATAAGTAAATGTGCTGACGTCACTCTGTTCTAAATCATCTGCAACCGCCATTGCTTTAATTGTCACTGCTTTATCAATCACAATACTCTTTTTGTAGAGATTGCTCGATGTAGAAGGGTCGCTTCCATCGGTTGTATAGTAAATCTTACCAGACTCAGCTTTTAACTCTACCATACTTTCTTTTACGAATATCGCTCCGTCCGGAACCGAAGAAGTTGGTGCCGCAAGTTTATTCATAATGGTATAAGTAAATGTTGCAAAAGTTGTAGACTTTTCGCTTCCTTTCGCAACTGCCATTGCCATTACAGTTACCTGCTCACCCGGTTCACCGTAAATAGTTACGGAATTTCCCGAATGACTATCTTCTGTTGGCGCAGTTCCATCAATTGTGTAATAAATATCTGCATCTGTCATATCTGTGTGCAGATAAATTACATCACCATTTTTTACAGTACTGCCATCTTCTCTATCTGCATAAATACCGCCTGCATAAGCACTGACAGTATAGCTATAAGTAGATGAATCACTGGTGGTAAATCCCGTTTTTGACGCATAAGTACGAACCATGATCATTTTTCCAGAATCACCATTAATGACCAGTTGATCACCAACCTGCACTTTTTTATTTGCAGGATCCTTTGGATCACTTCCATCCAATGTGTAATGGATTGTTGCACCCGCATCTGCCTTCAAAGAAACGATTGTTCCGGATGCAACAACCGCACCCGTTTCAATTGATGGTACTGGTGTGTTCAGTTTGTCTGATACGGTATAGTTAAATGTCGATACAGTACTTTTTACTGTATTTTTTACTGCAAAAGCTTTAATTGTCGTATTTTGAGTA
This sequence comes from Lachnospiraceae bacterium, assembly GCA_045128635.1. Taxonomy (GTDB): domain Bacteria; phylum Bacillota; class Clostridia; order Lachnospirales; family Lachnospiraceae; genus HGM12587. The sequence continues at coordinate 74,246 of JBGVRS010000024.1, read as the reverse complement.
ATATTAATAGGGTTTGATGCATCAAAAACCTTACTGGAAGTTGTTGGCTCATTTACTGTTGCATTTCCATATGCAATCTCATAGTAAATAATTGCCCCCTCCGTCGCCGTATCTAATACAACCTTTGTATTTTCTTCTACTGCACCAGAAGCTGGATTTGCATATGGCGAAGAGACGGCTCCAGGATATGCAAATACTAATCTTGATATATCACTGATTGCTAATCCCTCTTTATATGCAACTGCCGTGATTGTAAACAGTGAACTGTTTTCCGGCTCCTCTACTTTTACACCCTCTGTGCCTGCGTACTTATATGTCCCTTCAAGTGGTTCTTTCGTTTTTTCATCAAAAGCCGGTTCGCTACCATCCAGGGTATAATAAATAATTACATCTTCTGTATTAGAGTATAATTGAATTTTACTTCCTATCTGAACCTCTTTTGGTGCATCCGCATTGGTTTGCGGGATTGACTGAACCGATTCTACAGGGGTCTGAGCTGCTACAGTATATGTAAATTTTGCAACCGGGCTGTCTAGATAGATACGATAATATCTTCCATCAATTTCCTTATAGTTTACTGCCTGTGCCATAATCAGGAACGACTTCCCATAATTGGCAATCTCTTCATTAACTACAATCGGTTTTGAATCACTATATTCTTCTGTGTTACTCGCACCTGCCATCGGACCCTTCGTCGGATCCACTACAATTACCGGTGCACTGCCATCTGTTGTATAAAAAATCTTGCTTCCACTGGTATTACATAACAATCCAATCATTGAGCCCATTTTTACAGTCGTCGGATTTGCCGCTGACGTTTCTACGGTTGACTGCGGTGCTTCTGTTTGTTCTGAGGAATTGTAACTATATTGAATAGTTTGGAACTGTCCCAGTTCTTTTCCACTATCTTCAATCAGTGCATATATTTTGATTGTATTTTTCAAACGTAAATCTTCACCAGTAACAATCGGGTCTTTATATTGTACCAATGTATTGTCATTGGACGAATACCAGATTCCGTTGACCTTAATGTAAACAACATCATTTAGTTTTACATATTTTCCGCCGCTGGAATGACCATCCAATCCAAGACTTTGTCTTTGTTCATATGGAACTCTTGTTAAAGTTGGAGCTGTATCTTTATCAATCACATAAAAGATGGCTGCATCTGCTGCACCACTTTGTGATAATTTAATTTCTTTTCCAACGTCAATATTTTCTCCACTCTCCGGAGTTGCCTGAATAAATGCTGAAGAACTATCCATATAAGTAATCGCATATTCCACCGGAGAACTTTCCATATATGGTTTATTTCCGTCTTTATAATGACTTCTTACATACAAATAATGCTTTCCATTCACAGGAATTGGTGATGTATATGATTTCCATGATATAGAAGACATATCAGAAATCTTTGAATCACTTAAATAATACTGTGGAATCGCAATATCACTTGCATGAGAATTATTAAGTATTATATTGTCGTCTTTTGAAATCCCTGTTGTAACAGAGTAACCACCCTCTGTAGTGGCTGTTGGAGGATTTAATAACTCAGGTTTAGAACTTCCATAATTAAACACATAGTTATGAGTGGTATAAGCCATGAAATCCAAATCTACGCGTTTGGAAGAACCATTTCTTATGACATCATAATACAAATCTCTTGCTGTAATGGTAACCATTTCCACACCGGCAATTGGTTTTTCATTCTGTGTCATTGGAATTTCATAGTTATTGGTATATTCTTTAAATCCGTTCTGGTTTTTTAAGAAATTGTCCGCAAGTTCCTTAAATTCTCGTCCACAGGTATCGCGATTTGTTACAAACGCATTGGGATCCTTTTTATAAGGAATTCCTCGACTGGATCCTTCTCCCGGATTATAAGTATCCTTGTAGTACTCAAACATGGCGTTTCCCCAGTCTGTTCCTACATTGTTCCCCTGCTCAACAACACGATAATACGTTACCTTATAATTTGTTGCATATTCAGAAATCCATTCAAATTTACAATCCGTATTTGAACTGTCTTTCCATACATTTTCTTTATCGACAGTTCTTAAGTCTTCACCCCATGCACTACTGCTTGACTTTAACTTATGATCTGTGATATTTAAACTAAATTTATCATCTCTGGCATAAGAAACACTGATTTCTGTTTTATAAATATTATCATCGTAATCAGCATTATATTTTTTTGAAGTAGATGTACTCTTAGATTTTACTGATGGAGTCACCATCATTTCCTGCCAGATTTTCACTTCATTTGGAATCGTGAAACCATACCAGAAAGTATCCTGGGTATTTCCATTTTCTACAAATGCATATCCTCTGGCCTGAGAATCCAAACGTCCAAATGAAAACATGGATATTCCAAGTAAAGTTGCGAGCACCAGACAAGAGGTGCCTATTACAGCCATCACGCATTTTCTGGATTTTATATTTAATTTTTCTTTCATATAAGTAATCCTGCGCATAAGCATCCTCCTATCTTCCAATCGTACTCTATCATAGATTTTTGTATTATTCCTCACTCGTTCGGGTAGTATTTACTTACTATTTTTATGTTTTTTCCATTTTAGTATTCCATAATAACCAACACCAAACAATAATACTCCTCCTGCAATAAGTTCTAACAGCAATAAATATGGGAATGTTACGCTGTTTTCTTCAGGAGCTTTTATACCTACTACCGCAAAATCCTTTAATGAAGCAGTCGATGCATAAAGCATACCATTTTCTCTTCTTGTTTCCAATGTTGTAAGCTTTTTATCGGCATTTACGGATACTACAGTAAGTGTAGCATTTTCATATCCATCAGGAATTGGTATTACTACTTCTACATTTCCGGTTGGCTGTACAAAATTTTTACCAGATTTCAAACGAATTTCATATTCTGAAAGAATTGTATAGTCATCACCAAATAGTTTTTTCACATTTTTTATAGTCATCGGGTTAGTTTCTTTTTCTTCCGTATAAAGCACTGCATTATCTGCGATGTTTTCTTTTGATGCAACTAACATTGTTTTATATTCTTTTTCTTTCAAGATGCGCTTTGTTTCATTTGAATCATCTTTTTCATTTTTTCTTTCTAAGCCTTTTGCATCGGTATCCTGCAAACCTTCCTCTGCAAGTTTCGCAGCTTCCTCTTTCTTAATTTCAACTGCCGGAATTGTTTCTACAATATAATTCCAACTTGAAATTCTTGATAACTGCATTCCTTCTGCCTGAGCAACTGCCTTTACTGTAACGCTTCGATTAATATCAATTCCGTCTGCATCATATACCAACAAGCTATCCAGATTATCAACTGTTGGATCTGTACCGTCTGTTGTATAATAAATGACTGCATTTGGAGTATCTGTCCAAAGCCTTACCTTTGTTCCAGGATCAAGCAGCTGACCATTTTCAAAATCAGCTTTTGGCATTCCAGCTCTTGGCGCTGCCATGTACTGGAACGTTGCAACATCACTGACTTCACCTTCTTTTGAAACAGCAATTGCCTTTAATGTCGTTGTTCTATTAATCAGAATAGGCTCACTATACAAGTTAGAACTCTTTGTTGGTTCTGTTCCATCTATTGTATAATAGATTTTCTCTTCACTGGAATCTAAGGAAACTCTTGTTGCTACCGTTAACGTTCCACCTGCCGGAGAAGCAGTTGGTTCATCTGGTTTGTCTTTAATTTTGTAAATAAATGTTGTGACAATTCCCGGTTTACCATCTACCATCGCAACTGCCTTAATCGTAAAGGATGATCCTGGTGTTCCGTTCACTTCAACAGTTGTTCCTTTTTTACCATGTTCAGCCGGAGCACTTCCATCTGTGGTGTAATAAATTTCAGCTCCCGTCACATCACTCATTAAAATAATCTTTGTTCCATTGGATACAGTAGAACCTGTTTCAACATTTGCAGTCACACCACCTAAAGTATTTTGACTAAATTGATAAGTAAATGTAACAACTTCACTCTGCGAATTATCAGTCGCTTTTGCAAATGCTTTAATCGTCACCTGACCTCCTGGTTCACCGTTCAATGTGACACTATTTCCAGACATTACCGCAGCATTGCCAGCTTCCGTAGGATCGCTTCCATCAATGGTATAGTAAATTGTTGCTCCTTTAGCAGCAATCAATTGAAGTACTGTTCCGTTTGAAACAACAGAACCTGTTTCAATAGATGCTGTCGGTGCTGTTAACTGTGCCATCGGATCAAAAGTAAATGTGACAATACTACTTTTCACACCATCTTTTGCTGCCATTGCTTTGATAATTGTTTTCTGTGTAATCGTAAATGGATATTCTTCATTGAAAACAGAGCTTGAAAATGTTGGTTCTTCTACATCTTCCTCTTTTATCTCAGCACCATATGCCACATTATAGTAAATAACTGCACCGTCTGTCAGGTTTTTTAATAAAACCTTTGTATTTAGCTCTACCTTGCCAGAATCGATGTTTGTATATGGAGCTAATACCGCATCCGGATATACATAAGTAAAACGAGCTTCCGGACTATTTCCAAGTCCTTCTTTTACAGCAATTGCAGTAATTGTGAAATAATCTGTACCATTCGAAGGCATCACGATTCCTTCTGATGAACTATATAGCTTCGTTGTTGTATCTTCTACAGGCTGATATTCTTTGCTGATTGTTCCATCTTCGTTGGTTATCTCTACCAACTTAACCTGCGGTGTACTGCCGTCCGTTGTAAAGAAGATAGCTGCTCCTTTGGTGTTTGTAGAAAGTAATATCTTATTTCCTGGAATAACTGTAGTTGGTACATTTGTACTGGTTCCCGGTGTTGCAGTTGGCGCATTTGCCTGTTCCTGCTCTGCTAGTTTATATATAAATGTAACAATATCACTTGGCAGCATAACTTCAACCTGCTCACCAGTCGTTTCATTCTTGCTGAATTTTTTTGCCTGTACACGTACAACAAAATTGCCGCCATATTCCCCGTCAACTGTTACACCTTCTTTTGGCATTTCATTCCATGTACCACCTTCCGTTCCGACTGCATAATACAATGTGGCACCTGGTGTTACAGAATAGAAAGATAATTTCCCGCCTTTAGAAACCGTTGATGTTTCTACTGCTTCTCCACCTGGAGTAAAACGTGTTTCAAAAGCTGCTTCCGGAACTTTTACTTGCTGTGGCTGTTTTACTTTGTAAATAAAGGTTAATTCATCACTGATATCATATCCACTGGCAACTGCTACGGCAGTAATATACATATAGGTCGGTTCATCTTTAGAATGGCTAAGATTGATTCCCTCTGTATATTTTTCTACATTTTGATTTTTTGTACGGTACCAACGATTGTTAACTGTAAAATACTTATATTCTCCTTCAATTGTTCCATCCGAACTACCGTTTGTTGGAGCTGTAGTTCTTTCCATATTGATCGTCATTGATTGACTTGGGTCATCAGGATTTGATTTTACATAATAAACAGTTGCATCTTTTGTTCTGGAAGATAATCCAATTAAGGTTGTCGGCTCAATCGTTGATGCAGCTCCCTCTCCACTGGTTTTTAAACCCGTATTCGGAGTGATAATCGGGGATGCACAACCGCTTCCAAAAGTAAAATCAAACAATTGAGGTTCACCAAATCTTTCACCCTGAACATCATATTTGATTCTTGAATAGATATAACCACCTGCATTTTCAGACAATACGATTCCCTCATTAGGAATATAATCAGTCCAATTACCTGTTGGTGTCTGCATCTTACTTACTATATACTGAATTCCCACATAATTTGTATTCTCAGGATTTACCTTAAACGTAACTATATCGTCATTTACTACTCTATGATTTTCGTCCCCTTCTTCAGCCATTACGCCATTCAAGTAATCAACTAAATATACTTTTTCCTTTACATTAAATGGTCCATAAGAATAAATTTCCGAATCATAATTCTTCTTTGACACTTCTACATATAAATATGCCGAACTTCCTGCCAAAGTATCTGGTATGACCGCTGTACCGGAATATTCTGATGCATTCTTCATTCTATCAGTTCCTGTCAGCGCTGTGGCCGAAAATTTATAGCGCAAAGTATAATCTTCCACATAGTTCGCATTGTCCTGAGGGGTAATCTGCATATCTGTACCCGCTTCGTAGGTTCCGTTAGACTTAAAAGAAACATATGGATTCTTATTACCATCTTTGTCATAATAGTCAAAACATGTAACCAACGGCTCTGGTAATGGTTCTCTATTATTAAACTCCTGAGTTATTTGGGTCGGATAAATATATTCACCTATTACCGGAGTAATTCGATAGGAAGATGGCGAAATTTCAAAAGGAATATTCGCAAGCCCTTCTTTAATATCCACTTCATCCGATTCTGATGTAGGAATTACTGTTGAATTTATTTCATAATAGATTTTACCATTCAAACCAGATACAGTAGCACTGTCTTTTGTAAACGTAATTTCCACCTTATCATTCAAAGGATTATTTGTACGCTTAACCTCAGCAGACATATTATATGAAGAAAACTCTGCAATATATGGATAAACAAATCCCACCGCATTCAGAGTTACTACAGGTGCTGTATAATGATAATATCCATCTGTGGCATAACTATTTATATGACGATAATAACCACTCTGACCAAGTTCCATGTTATTGTCTACATAAATCTCATCTTCACTTGCATTGTCTAAAGATTTTCTGGCATTATAAGCTACCGTGTATTTTAAATCTTTTCCTGTAATACGCTTAACAAGTGGAATTTCAACATTAATCGCACCATTCACAGGATCTGAATATGTAAAATATCTAATACCTTCACTCTCTGTTGAGCTTTCTTTCTCTGCTTTAACTAACCATGCCAAATCAAATTCATTTGCTTTTTCACCAGTTGATTCAAATTTACTGTAAGAAGTCCAATTTGTATCATTCGGTTTTGTTCCACCTTCTATAATTGAATCTGTCGGCAATGTACTATTTTTGCCTGCATAGTTCTGTGTTCCCAAAATGAACAGATTGGAGGCAGTTCCGCCTTCTGCTTTACCTACAATACCACCTACATTCAACTCAGCAGTATTTCCATCATAAGAGGAACCATTAATCAGCATATCCTGTTTTGTATTGGTGATACTTCCTTTACTTGTACCTGCAATGATACCTGAATTTAAATGATTTCCTTTTGTAACCTCTGCTGGTCCATCCACTGCAGTTTCATAGTTTTCTGCTCCGTATTGAGTCTGAGAATCTGGTACACCTTCTATATATTTATATGTTGCAACATTCGTATAGGTATTTTCCTGTACAGAAGGTGTTACTGTTACGGAGACTTTATGTTCTGCTACTCCAGAAGTATGTTCCAGCGTTAAAGTTCCTTTTAATGTGATATTTCCATTTGGTCCAATAGTTGTTTCTGAAAAATTCTGATTGTTTTGAGTCCATGCAATTGTTTGCGATGCATTATCTATATTAAAGACAATATCATCTTTTTTAATTTTTAATACCCTCGCATTTGCATTTTCCGGTTCTGCCACCTGATTAGACAGGGTAAGTGTATATGTAACATTTACTGAACCATTTGCTAAATAATTCGCCTTTTCAGGTGTGAGAGTTAACTTTAATCCCTCACCAGACGGAGAAGCAACCTGTGGAGAAGATGTATCCACTACGCTCGCTTCAAGACCATTGGAAGTAGTTAATGGGGTAGCAGACACAGTTGTTTCTTCTCCCCCTACTGTCTCTTTTCTAATATAATTGTAATTTAATGTAAATGTGACTCCTGAAATATTTGTGGTTACACCAGAGATTGTATATTCATAAATTTGTGAACTGTCTTTTGAAATCTTTTCAGTTGTCCAATTCACATTCACACCATCTTTTGTCCATGCACCACTTGTGTTTGTCGAAGTAAGATTAGAAATCGAAATCTCCGAAGTATTACCATTTACAACATTAACTATATAAACAATGTCACCATCTTTTTCTACATATTTTGGGGCTGAAACACTAATTTTCACACCATTGCTATCAGTATTTGAATTATCATCTACTTTGGCATTTTTATCATAAAATATTACCGTTGGTGCATTTACCGTTGTTGCTGAAGGCTGAACCTCTTCTACATAACTTCCTGTATTCTTTTCATAATAGAAATACTTTTCTCTTGTTCCTGACGCTACTTTTGTATTGGATACTTTCCCTGCATTCTGTATAACATTTAAAACGCCATCACCTTTTACATAAACCTGATCAATTTGGGCATTTGAATCCAAAGTACCGCATATAATACCAAACTGATCCGTTCCCAGCGCATTCAGATCATATGTGGTAGTTTTCTTAACTTCCTCATTGCGTGATACTCTATAATAAGTTTTTCCACCGCTTGTAATAATATTATTATTCGTTGATACCCAACTATTAAAATCAACAGCAAGTTGTTTGGCTTTATCATCAGAACTAAATGACGAAAATTCTTCACTTCCACTGTATGGAGCTACGGCTTCTTTTGTCACTTTAACATCAGACGTGCCAGTACTGCTTACTCCTACAGTAGATGCTCTCGTATACTTTACATCAGTTTTGATATCCACAATCAAATTTCTTACTGTTCCAGATACTGTTCCAAATAGAAGACCTTCACTGACTGCACCTGTATTGGAATTTGATAATTCACTTACAGAATTAATCGTGATCACATGACCATTGCCATCAAAGATACCTGCAAATGTTCCGGTTGCTGGTGTTGTCATAGAAGGCACAGTAATATCATTTACCAGTTTGAATGTTTTCCCACTCGTTTCTATACTGCTTGCATCACCAAGTGCTTTTAACTCATTATACTCATCAATCTCGTAGACATCGTTGGTCTGTGGAAGAGTAATTTCTGTCCCGTTCAATGTAACCGCACTGGTTCCGAACCCGGAACCCAACGCAAAGATCATTGCTGCAACCACCAGGCACACGATGCCCCCTGCGGTCCATCTCCACCTTTTTTCTTTTAAGAGTTTTGTGAATTTCTTCATCTTATACCCTCCTCATCTATTGATAAGCATCCAAAAGTTCTCTCTGTGTAGAACTAAAGGACTTACCCTGTTTTCCGTATTCATTTCGAATTCCATCTAAAATATGACACATCCGAACATCGCTTCCTTCTGCACTTGCCAGCAAAGCCCCATGCAGTGCGGCATTTTTAATCGAAGCACCCGATAATTCAAATGCCTGTGCAAGCATCAGCGGATCTACTTCCATTGAAATCGGTGTTTCTTTTGGGAAAATGGTTTCCCAAAGTTCTTTTCGAAGCGTTACATCCGGCATTGGAAAATGCACCATGTAACTGATTCTTCGACGGAACGCTTCATCGAAGTTCTGTAAAAGATTTGTTGCCAGAATCGAAACACCTGCGTAAGCTTCAATTCGCTGCAGCAGATAAGCTGTTTCCGCATTGGAATAACGATCCTGAGCATCTGATACATCACTTCGTTTTGTAAAGATTGCATCTGCTTCATCAAAAAGTAAAATGCAGTCACATTTCTCAGCTTCATCAAAGATTTTTCCAATATTTTTCTGGGTTTCCCCGATATATTTGCTGATTAACTGGGATAAATCCACACGGTAAAGCGGCATTCCAAGTTCATTTGCCAACACCTGCGCTGCCATTGTTTTTCCGGTACCCGGGGCACCGTAAAACAATACGGACATCCCATTTCCATAAGTAAATTTATTACCAAAGCCCCAGCCACTCATAACATCTTCTCTGGCTGCAATCATTTTACTGATTTTGCGCAATTGCTCATACTGTGCTTTTGGAAGTTTTAATTCGTCAAAATTTCTTGTAGCAGGCAGTAGATTCAAGCTTGTCGATGTTGAAGGTACCTGCACATGCTCTGCACGTATCGTACCTGTTTCTAATTCTGCCCGAATCGTATTTAAATATCTTAAATACGCCCCCATCGGAAGCTGTCTTCCAGTAATCTGCTGTAAATTTGCAGTTTTTAAAAGGTCATCCATCCATTCATTTAAGAATTCTTTTGCAATTTCTGCTTTTAATACTTTACCCGGACGTTCCAGACATCTGGTGTATACAACCACTTCCGGTTGTTCTTCCAGTTCTCGTTTATGTTCTTTGATCATTCCATAGAATCTAAATCCTGCAGATAGATCTTCTATTAATTTTTCTCGAATCTCTTTTCCAAGTTTAACACATACAAATGCACCGTAAAGCGCAGAGCAAAGAATGCATGCATTGACTTCCCTGGCACTGCCTTTAAATGCATCTCCATCAATCATCAGAAGGGCCATCTCTCTATCTGCACAAATCTGTTCCATTAAGAAGCTTCTTCCACTTCCTTTTTCTCCGTCAATGCAGAAAATCCCCTGCAATTCCTGTTCATCTGCCGCTTCGAATATTTTATCAGCATCTTGTAAAATCCAATCTATTCCATAGCGTACTTCCTGCTTTGGAAAATAGAGCGATACACCTACCGGCAGTTCCGGCCTTACACCTTCCAGCCATCCGAAAAGGATTGGTGAAAGTACAATTTGATCTTCTATTTCATATACCCAGTTTGGAAGCATCTCTTCTGTATCAGAAATCTCATCTTTTAATTCCTGATAAAACAGCCAAAAATCATTTTTAGCAAGCTCTCGTCTGGTCTCAGCCAGATGTCCCCAAAGTGCACACAAAAGTAACTGTTCTGATACAGTCAGTCTAAGTATCATTACAGCTTCCATCCATGTCCAAAAAGTTCCTGTCATTACAGCTTCCTTTGACAGTTCATCAATTGTACATTTAAGTTCTTGAATTCTGTCAATTTTTCGAATCCGTACACAATCTCTTCCGGCTTTTTTCAGTTTTTCGCTAAGTACTTCTGCGTAACTTTTCATTAATTTTCCTCATCCTCTGGTGGTGTTTCTGTATCTACTGCTTCAGTTGCCTGAGCTTCTAATTCTTTACGTTTTTCTCTGTAATAATTTTCAATATCAGCTTTCTGGAAATCATATGCGTAATTAATCTTTCTAAGAAATGTCTTTTCCGCAGTATTCTTTCTATAAATTAATGTTTCCAGTAAACTTTCTTTTGAAAGCCCTGTAACTGCTTCTTTGCGAAGTTCCCGAATCTTTGACTCCATTTCCACAATCTGACCTTCTCCGGCAGACATTTGTCTTCGAATATCTCGAATCTCTTTACTAATTTCGCTTTGTCTCTGTCTGGTTTTTGCAAGCTCTGCCTGTTCTTCCTCTTTTGAGAAGAATGGCATGGACTTCTTTGCTGCCTCAGCATTAGCACGGTTTAAATAAGTTTTCACAGACCTTTCAGTCCAAGGCTTATTCTCTTTCTTTTCAATGAGAACCGCAGCGTTCTCCCATCGTTTTGAAACATAAGCACGGTTTTCATTGTCACCCTTTAACAGTGCTTTCTGCTGATAATCATCCATCTCTTTCTGATATTTACTCGCAATAGTGTCATAGCGGGAAGTTTTTAAGTTGGAATAAAGAAATACTCTTCCTCGGTTTGGATTATATCCTAACTGAATCTTCCCAAACATGTTTTCCTGTTTCAAAAGACGGTCACAGTTGAAGAATTTCCCTTCTGCAACACTCTCATAATATCCTTCAATCTTTTTATGATCACCAAAATATTCCACCTGGACATGGCTTGCCGCAGTCAGACGATTCATCGTCTCACGAAAATGTTCCATTTTCTTTTCTTCCATGAAACGTTCATTTGTCACAAAAGCCACCTCCAGACATAGTCAATCTATTCTATGCTAGATTTTCGCACAAAAAAACAGGAAGTACACTCCCCAAACGGGTAGTTCTTCCTGTTCTTAGATAATATTATTTTCTCTGATTTTATGTATCGCCTGGCTACGACTCTTTACCTGCAGCTTTTGAAAAATATTTTTCAGATGATATTTAACTGTATTTTCTGAAACACACAATCTATTTGCAATTTCTGCATTTTTATCACCTAAAACCAGCAATTTCATAACAGCCAGTTCACTTTCAGAAAAATCATCCATTTTGCATGCTTTTTCCTGTTTTAAATATTTGGGATATTGAAGCATCTGTGCTTTTGCAGCATTTAAAACCTTTTTCAAATATTCATCTTTCTCCCATTGCTCATCTTCCTGGAAAATTTTATTTAAAGGCTCATGAATTGCCGCCCCTTCATCCGCAAAGACACGGATAAACCCGCACTCTCTTCCCCATTCCAATGCAGGAATCAGTGTTTCCTTCCAAAGTATATTTCCTTCTTTATAATAAATGAATGTTTCTAAAACCCTGATCTGCGCTTCCAGATAAGACATCTTATATTCCAAAGCATAATCAAAAAGCAACCGTAAAATCATTCTGGCACGAACATACTGGCCCATCCAGATATAAATCTTCGCTTTTGTCAGGTATTGATAATACTGTATGGTATAAAATCTTTTTGTTTCATCCGGTGAAGAATTCTTCATCCATTCAAAAATGGCTTCTTCATCATTTCTCAACAGATGATAGAATACACTATGCGCCTGACAGTTTGCCTGGAACAACTGATTGTTCCATTCCTGACTTTCATATAAATCTAACTGAACAATTTCCGTATGATTCATCTGATTTTTCGCCGCAAGCAAATCTATCATGGCAATCATGCAAAGCTGCTGCATTATCTGATTTCCTGAAAATTTCGCTTCCCTCGTAATTTTCACCAGAGCATCCAATGCACGATCCAATTCATTTCTCTCATAATAAACTTCTGCTTCCATAAATTTCAAAAGCATGGAGTATGTATGATCATTTAACTTATCAGCAACTTCATGTAATTTTTCTATTACATTTGTATTATTAGAATTTAATGTAAAATATTTACAATAATCTTTCTCGCCACGCAAAATCGATACATAGTGAGGCTCAAATTTCTGATTTTCCATCAGAACTTCTGAATCACCCAGAACGTCCAGTAGTTCTGCACTAATTTCCAATATATCATCTCTCATTGTTCCCGGACGAGACATATACATAAATAGAAGCTGAGCTTTCAATCTTTTACTCTCTTCTTCATCATCTGTCTGTTCCAAGAGGTTCAGATACATTTTCTCATATCGTTTTGCTGCTCTTACATCCCCGGCAATTGCTTTTATGATAGACCCACAAATTAGCAGATTCGGATATTTTATTATTATGTCAGCAGAAAGTTCCCTAAAATAAGCTTCCAAATTTACAGAATTAATGTATTCAGGGTTTTCCCTAAATAATTCATCCATACATCTGGCAATTTCTTCTTTGTCATGCAGAAAATAAGCAAACCTCAATGCAGGAACCCACTTTTTACAATCCAAAAGATATTTTAATGCCTTCTGATAGTCCTCCACTCGTTCTTCATAATCCAGATATTTATGAATTGCGCGCTCCAGAAACAGTTTCATCATTGGATAAAATTTCCAACTATTGCCATCTTTATCAAGAATACTGCTATTAATTAATAATCTTTCTACAAATAAATTCGCATCTTTTAGCGATATGTCAAGCATATAGGAAATCAATTTATTGTCGAACTTATCAAGACAAGATAATTTCAACATTGCATTCTGATCTTCTTCACTAAAACGCCTAAAGAACATAAGATCAATATATGTAAAAAAGTCCTCAAAACAGCGTTCTCTGACTGCACGGGTATAACCTCGATTTGTATTTACCAACAGATTTGCCAATAACTGAATAAACAGAGGCAGATTATTACAGTCTTTTTCAATATAGGAAATATCCTCCTGCGACAAAGAAATTCCTCTGTTTTTCATATAGGAATCAACATCTTCATTAGACGGTCTGATATCATCAATTCCGTAGCTGATATATCTGTTCAAAATTGTGTAAGGCAGCATTTTTGCCGGAATCATGGCAGCTGATGCAATCACAAAAATATCATCCTTTTTCTTTTTCGCAAGAAGATTCCATATAAGATCTTCCTCTCCCTTACGTACCACGGTTTCAAGATTCGGAATAAAATAAATATTACTTCTACTAAAAGAAATTTCATCAATTTTCTGTTCTAATGTGCAATCTTCTGTTTCTTCCAACCAATAAGTAGTTTTAAAGAGTACGCGTTCACAAAGTGCCTTTAAAACACTTGCATTTCCCCAACCAAAAGGCGCGCAAAGAAAAAGGATATCGTATTTTTTTATATCCTTTTCGAGGCGATCTATGAAATTTTGATTGATGATTCCATCATACGAAATCATTGGTGACATCTTTTCATACTCCTTTTGAAAATTATGCATTCGCATCCACTTTCATTTTCCTAGTATCAGACTATAACATACTTTGATAAATTTTTGTGCTTTTTTGTAAAAACAATCTCTTTTTGCGCAATTTTTTATCGTATCACTGATTTCTCCGTGTTATAATAGTTAAGAAATTGTACTAAAAGAGGAAATATTATGAAAATTGCTATCTGTGATGATGAACTTTGCTATCGAAAACAGTTTCTAAGTTATCTTGATGAATATATGCTGAAAAATCCAAACAATCAACTCGAATACAGCCTTTTTTCAAACGCACAGCAGCTCCTGGATTCGACCCTGTTATCAAAAAATTTTGATGTTTATCTTTTGGATGTAATCATGCCTGGAATGAATGGCATTGAACTGGGATTAAAGCTTCGTGAAAAAAAATTAGACGGGAAAATTATCTATCTTACTTCCAGTGCAGAATATGCCGTTGATTCTTATAAAGTCAAAGCATTTCAATATTTATTAAAACCAGTTAAAAAGGAAGAATTATTTGCAGTTTTAGATGAACTGTTTTCATCAAGAACTCTTGCAAAAAATAACATTTTAATTATAAAAACCAAAGAAAACTCTGTGAAAGTCAACATTTCAGATATTCTTTATGTAGAATCGGGAAAACGAAAGCTTTTATATCATATGAAAAACGGACATATCATTGAAACCATGACACTCCGAACAAGTTTTCAAGAAGCGGTACAAGCATTACTGCGCACACCCAACTTCGTGCTGTGCGGTGCAAGTATGGTCGCAAATCTGCACCATATTACGATGGTTGGACAAGAAGATTTGTTGTTTTTAGATACTTATAAAGTTTATCTTTCAAAAAAAATGTGTCGCGAAGTGCGTTCCGCATGGTGTGATTACTGGTTTAATGAGGAGGCTCTCTTATGATTTTTTTTAAAGATTTTTCCATTTTCTGGTCTTTGTTTCACGCACTAATACTTTTTATTTTACTATTTGAATCAAAGTACTCCAAAAAGAAGACCATTCAGTTATCACTTTATGCTATGATTCCGCTCATTATTGCCAATGTTGTTCTCTTATTCATCCTTGGCAATGCTGCTTACTTAAAAATCATGCTGCTTACCTGTTCTCTTCCTAGTTTGATTTTTTTCTACTTCTTAGCAAAACATCGGGATGGTCGTTTTTTGTTTACATTTTGTATGGCAGATACCATTATAATGGAACTGATTTATATTACTAACATCATCGAATTCTTTATTCCCGGAGACAACTATCTGTTCCTGTTCTTTTCACGACTTCTGTTGTATCCGATTTTAGAATTTTTTGTTTACAAAAAAGTGCGTACTACTTACTTAGATGTGCAAAATCATATCAATAAGGGCTGGTATCATTTCGCTGCTATCAGTGCAATCTTTTATGTTCTGATGACACTTTCCATGAGTGTTCCGACCATGATTACGGAACGTCTGGAATATTTACCAGCACTGACACTTATTTTTATTCTGATGCCATTAATTTATATTCAGATATTATTCACACTGAACCACCAGAAGAAAATGTATGAACTTACAGAGCAGGATAACATCTTAAGACTTCAGGTCAGCAACATGTCCGAACGTATTCAGGAATTTTATGAAGCAGATGAAAAATTCCGTATTGAACGTCACAACATGCGTCATAAAATGCAGGCCATTGCCGGGATGTTAGAAAAAAAGGAATACGAAGAGCTTTCTTCTCTGATTTCAGAATATAATGAAGCAATTCAGGAAACAAAAGTAAAGCGCTATTGTACCAATCCGGTTCTTGACGCGGTACTGGCTTCCTATCTGCAAAAGGCCGAAGAAAAAGGAATTCGTGTCAGTACCAAGATCATTCTCCCTGATTCACTTCCTGTAAAGGAAACAGAGCTTGCCACTGTATTTGCCAATGCAATTGAAAATGCCATTAACGCATGCGATAAAATCAGTCCTGACAAACGTTTTTTAGAAGTAAAAGCTCTCAACTCTCCACGATTCATGATCCAGATTACCAATAGTTTCAACGGGACAATTTCTTTTGATGAAAAAAACGTACCAGTCAGTCAGGAAAAAGGTCACGGATTCGGCACAAAATTCATTGTAGCTTTTTGTGAAAAATACAATGCTTTTTACGAATTCAAAGTTAAGGATTATCGATTTACATTAAGAATTGGTTTTGACCGATAAAACAACAAAAGGGATGGCAGTGCCATCCCTTTTGTTGTTAATTTTCTAAAGCCGTTAAAACAAGTTCTCCCATGGTCCAAGTTCATCTGCACTGATCAGACGTCCTGCTTTCGCCATATCTACCTGAAGTGCTCTTAAAATATGTACCGGCTGAATTTCACGCTGTTCCTCAGCTGCATAATATCCTACATGGATTGCTATACTTTTTATCCTGCTTCCATTTTTATCAACTATTATTTTACATTAGATTTCAAATCAGAATCTATATTATATTTTTTACGGAACTCTTCAACTGGCATATCATAATCAGCTAATGGTGCTCCATAATCTGAATTTAAGATTTCCTCTCTGGTAACACCCGTATCACTTTCACTTGAAGCACTCATATTTTCTGTCATCATTTGTAATGCTTCTTCATAAGAAAATCCCAACATTTTTAAACTAAATATTAAATTTGCCGTGTTTCTATAACCCATGCTAACTCTGCCAATCGTTCCATAAGATTGAAGAGCCATTCGAATCAATTGATTTGGAAGAGTTCTTAATGCAATAAATCTATCGTTGTCATTTATTGTTATATTTTTAAGCCATTCAACCGCAGATTGTTTCTTGATTGCTGAAATATAGGCTTCTAAATCTTCTTTTTTGTTCAAATCAACTTCCGGCACAGTTTCTGCTAATTTTTTCAATTCCTTGGCTCTCTGCACAACACCAATTCTGATCACACGATCGGCATAAGGCATTAACATCAGATTAAATTTTTCCAAATCCAACTTGTTAAGTGCTTCCTTTACTCCTTTTGTCATCATTGGAAATGTTGCATTTAAATTCATTCCCCAGTCCATAGAAGTTTTATTGTGAATTGTATACAAAGCCGCAGCCGAATTGCCAAATCCGTGCTCATGACCACCTGTATACTGCCCAAGAATAATATCATTATCAATGCCAGTAACTGACGCTTCCCCGTCCTTTGCATTCGTGTTGATAAAAAAGTTTTCTGAATGTCTGTCTCCATGCATCATCAAATAATCTACAATGTTCATTTTCATCATATCTTCTACAATTCGAGGATTTTCCATGACATTTACATTTTGAAACCTATCATTTTTTCGCCCTTCATATATTTTATCCTCTTCATTTCCAAACATGAGATTGATACGATATCCTTCTCTTCCATCTGCAAAGTCCATGACGCTTCCGCCAAATAATGCCTTCTCTCCTCCATCACCTTTAGAAAAAAATCCTTTTGCCTCCGCATTTGCCATGACGTTGAACCCGAGGAACTGACTGATTTTTCCTGCAGCTTCATCGAATATTCCATTGAGAGCCGTACTTTGTTCGTCCTTATCCAAGTCTTTTGGCGATCGTAAAACATGTTTATTTACTTTGTCGATAATTGCCACCGACAACATTCCGCCTCCCACAATATAATCCTTGTCTTCTTCCAGTTCTTTTCCTTCCTTATCTACAAGTCTGATAAACTTTGATTCATCTTGTGCTTCTTTATTCAACAACTCAACACCTGACGCCAAAGAAACCGTTCCAAGACTTGCCAATTTTATTAAATCTTCATAGCCAGCAGAATCTACTTTTTCACTTTCAGGAAAACCATTTAAGATAACAGATACAAGTAACTCTTTTTGCTGTATGGCACGATTAAATAGTCTTGACAGTCGAAAATACTCTGCTTGTTTTTTATGAACCTCGTCTCTTTCTTTTCCTCCCTGAAAAGATTCAAAACTCTCCATCGTATCACTGAGTGCAACCATCAGAGGGCGTAATTCTGCCAGATAGTTTTCTGCAATATCTCTTGCACTATTCAGCAGGTCTTTCGAAAGATTATCACTAAAAGTTGCACTTGCCGCTTGTTTTAAAATTCCCGCCGGAAGCATTGGAATTTTTAAATCCATTCGAGATTTCAGCGTTTCTTTATTTCTTTCTCCCAAAATATCCGTCATATGTTTTTGAGTGTCGCCATTTTTATTTTTTAAAATTTTCTTAACTCTATCCGGCGAAAGATCGATAGAACCTGTATCCTCTTCAATTCCTTTCATCACCAGTCCTCCGGAACGATTTCCGGTAACATTATGCTCAATAATATCTGCATAGGTAAAAGATTCCGCATTCGTCTCTATGATATATGAAGTAATTGCATTTTCCAAATAAGCCAATTTCGGTAAAATACCATTGGCTCTGGCAATTAAATTCGCAAATATCGGAGTCAGCTTCTGTACATTACTGGAATGTCTAGAAAACAGCCCATTGGCACCCTCTACAGCACTGTTTGCCTGGACAATAAACTCTCCCAATGATTGAAATGCCTCTCGTATTGCCTTCCCATTGTAAATTTCTTCAGATTTTATAGTCGCTTTTCTAAATGCTATTCGAGCCTTTTTAGCGTTAATCTGAGGGCTCTGGCGTTCTTCAGACATAATTGACTGATATTTTTCCAATGCCTCCAACGCTTTTAAAAAGGATTTATGTTTCCAAAGTTTCTCCATTTTAAGCCCGCCTGCCATTGATTCAATGGATGCTTTTGTTGGCATTCCGGCAACAATTTCTAAAATATTTTCCTTTTTTTTATTGCCTTCCTCACTGCCTTCTGTATGCACAGAGTCAATTTTCGCAGATGCAGTCACAGCATCTGTATGACTGTAATCCGGTTTGCTGTCTGCCATCTGCGGACTAAAATCATCCTGTTCATGAAAAAAAGGATTTACTGCTTCGTTATCTCCGCTTTCATAAAACGGATTTTCATGCACAAAATCTATCTGATTATTCTTCCCTGCTTTATTCTTTTTACTAAACAAGTTTTTGAGCCAACCAAATGCCATACTCAAACCTCCATTTCCTATCTTTTATAATCTAAAAGAACTCCATACTCCGCAAAATCCTGTGTTATCATTTTTTTGCCCATTTTCAGATTTTCTGTACGAATACTTTCCAAAATATGCAGCATTCCAACTGGCTGGTTTTCTGATGCTGCCTTAAACACTGCATTTAAAACAATATTTTTGATATTACCACCTGCCAGTTCAAACTGGCGTGCCAAATATTCAAAATTCACATCCTCCAATGGAACTTCTGGTGCAAAGCTGGATTCCCAGATTTGACGGCGAATTTCTTCACTTGGAAGTGTAAATTCCACTAAATATCTGATACGACGCATAAATGCTTCATCGATATTCTTTTTATAGTTTGTTGCTAAAATCACGATACCATCATATTCTTCCATTCGTTGTAGAATATAAGAAACCTCTGTATTGGCATATTTATCTTTTGCTTCATTGACTTCGCTTCTTTTTCCAAAAATAGAATCTGCTTCATCAAAAAACAGGATTGCATTATTTTTTTCCGCAGTAGTAAATACTTCTTCCAGTCGTTTTTCAGTCTCTCCGATGTACTTATCCACGATTTGAGAAATATCGATGCGATAAAGCGGAAGTTCTAACATGTCTGCAAGTACATGAACTGCCATTGTCTTCCCCGTTCCCGGAGGACCAACAAATAAAGCTGATACATTTCGTCCGTAAGCAAATCTGCTTTCCATGTTCCATTCATCAAATACTCTATGTCTCTGCCAAACATGTGCACAAATATTATGCAGCTGCTGTTTTTGTTCCACCGGAAGTTTTAAATCTTCCAATGTATAGCCGCTTCTGACAAGCCTGATATTTCCCTGAGCTGCCGGTTCCAAAACTTCTGAACAAACCTTTGCAATTGCTGCACTATCAGGTTCTTTTTGTCCACTGATTGCAAGCCTGACTGCTGCTTTATAGATTTCCTCTGTTGTAAGCTTAAACTTGATTGCTGTCGAAACACAATCCATTTCTAGACCATATCTTTTGGCACATCCTTCCCATACTTCAATACGTTCATCTCGGGTAAGCGAAGGTATATCGATTCGATATAAATATGGACTTAATAATGAAATAAACTCTGTTTTTGGAAGCGTATTGATACAGATCACCACATTACTTCCAAGAAGCGGTTCCACGCAGTGTCTTATAAATTCTCTTCTCTCCTGCTTTGTTGTACAACATTCTGAATCTTCCAGTCCATAGAAGCAAATACCCATTTCATAGAAGATTAATTCTCTGCGTGCAATCCAGAGCATCTCTCTGCGAATCAATGGAGAATTTATACACAATAAGGAATAGTCCATGAGCAACAGATTTAATTGTGCCTCATGACATGCATGTTTTAGCAAAGATTTTCTTCCCGAACCACGTTCTCCTGTAATCTGAATCAAATTCTGTATGCCATCCCTTCGCGGCATCAACACTTTCACAATTTCTTTTGATTTTTCATGACCTGTTAAAAGCTCTGCCGGTTCCTGTTCGCAAAAATGCTGTGATGCACATCCATTTAATCGTTTATCCAGGACATCAGAACCAAGAAGATATCCCATCAAACGTTCATCAGCTTTTAAAGGGTATCGGTAAAATGGAATCTGTTCCAGCTTATGACCGAGCAACGGTGCAATTTGAGAAAAAATTCTCTCTGCATCTGTAAAATCCTGTTTGGGAAATTCCCCACGTCCAACTGCTTCTACAAGCATCACAAGCTCAAGAGTTACCCCTGGATAACCGATTTTTTGCAATACCTCTGTCAATTCCTGATACTGCAATACCGTCAAACACATTTCTAAAACACAAACTGCTGCCGGTTCCATACTACATCGGTTAATCAATTTATAATATCGTACCGTTTCACCATTTCTCATACGATAACGAATTAATTCTTCTATTTTTTCACCTGCACGGGTCACACGTTCTGTAGAAGCGTCTCCTAACAGTTCCATTTGTTTTTGATCTAATATAATTCCTTCTTCCTTACATAAGTACGCAAGTCGCGCTAATGTACGTTCGTTAATCAAATTTAACAGTTCTATGATTCTCACTCCATTCTATGCTTTTTTTACACACACACTCTCTCTGTTTACACTTTAGCAAAAAAATAAGGATAAAGCACTATCCAAACGGGTAGTGTTTCATCCTTTGCAGGTTTATTATTTTACGCAACCAGCCATTTATGTTTTTCTACACTGTAAAGTGGTACAAATGGCAACAAGATCGGTACCGTTGTTACATATTTCTGATATTCAGGATCCTTACCGTAATTCTTATTCTGACGAACTTCCAGACGTCTCGCCCCACTGAACATAACATAGATAATTCCCACGTAACCAATCAGCACCACAATCCACTGTCCTACACCGTGCACTGCACCGATACCGGAAATTAAAACTCCTGTCCAGAAAATCATTTCTCCCAAATAGTTTGGACAACGAACAATTCGATACAACCCTGTATCTACGAAACGTTTTGGATTTACTTTTTTCGCTGCATTTTTCTGAATATCTGCGGCTGATTCCAGTACGATACCACAAACCATGATAAATGCACCAATGTAAGTCCACACATTAGAACCACTTGCATTATGCAGACGGTAGAATACGCCGGAAACCTGGGTTACATATAATGCCGCGCAGGTTACCCAGATAGCAATTTTCACACCCATTGGGATTGTTTTTCCATCCTTGATCTCACCTGTCATGTTTTTCTTATAAGAACTGCTCTTTAATTCACGGTATGCAAGATAGCCGCCAAGACGGCAACCATAAATAATAAACAGCTCACAACAGATGATGGTTCCTAAAGTAAGGTTCTTTCCATAAAGAAGAATCATCAAAAGACCTTCTCCTGCAATAGAGAAACCATAACCTAAAGAAATAAACCATACATAATTTTTAAAGCCGATAGAACTAATCAGCATGGCAGCTGCAAACAGCAGCCAAAAATTTACTGGTAATACCATAATAAACGCCTCTTTCTACTTGTTTTCTTTCTATTTTTTTAAATCATCCCTAAAAGACTTTTTTAACTTACATCATATACTTTTCTATAAGCTCTTTTGCAGCTTCCATAGGTACTGAACTATTTTTTACTATCCTATCCAAAATCTCCGCTTTAGAAAGCCCCAGTTCCTGACATGTCAATATCATCGCTTTAATTCCCTGTTCAATCCCTTCTGCCAGCGCTCTTTCTCTTATCCCTAAACTCACATTGCACATAACATCAATTCCTCCTTCCAATTCCCTAGTCATCTCCATCTGATGCTCATTTTCTAAAATCTTCTTTTTACTTTCTGCATCTAAATTTTCTGAAAATAATGTATCCAGCATATTAATTAACGTATTTTTACTGTTCCATTTCTTTCCCGTCGAAAGGCGAATAAACGAAATAGATATATAATCATATTTCCAGCTTTTTACCGGTTTTCCGTAAACATCTTTCTTGTCTATATAATATTCCGTAATTGTATCACTGTCACGTTCCGGGGCTTCAAAGAATATCCAGATAGAATACACTTTTTTCAGTTCATCATAGTTTTCAGTTGTAAATTCCCTATCCAGCTGCTCAGAAAGCATTCTCGCACAGTAAAATATTGCCCTTGGTTCAAAATGATACTTTTGATAATATTTCTTCTGTGCTTCAACATTTACAATAATCTTGATACGTTCTTTACCTTTTGTAAGCATATAAAAACGTACGTCAAATGTGGCTTCTCCTTCTCCTGCTTCCTTACTTTCCGTGTTCATACCAATAATGGAGTCTTTTCTCTTCTTTCCAGGATAAACTGAAATTATCGATATTTCCGGTTCTCCTTCAATGTATTCCATTATATCTGGAATTTCATAATCTTTAAATTCTTCTGTACGGTATTTGGCAATTCGCGCCAACACCTGTTTGTCTGATAAAAGTGCTTTTACATTTTCATCATCTTTTGCCTCATACTCTGTTTTTTCAATACCATGAGCCAAATGTGTGTTTTCAATCAAACGTTGCATTTTTCTCCTTTCATTTTAGCAGAATAAAAAATGTGTGTAAATATCATCCTGCTCTTGCTTCAATCAATAATAAAATGAATTTTCTGGCGATATGCCAATGAATTTTTGAAATGAACAACAATTGCGATGCACGGCTGTTGTCGCAGATATTGTTGTCTTATATAGAATAACACAAACGGGGATGGCACGCCATCCCCGAACAAATATAATTAATAAGGCTCTTCACCTATTTACATTGCTACTCTGTTTTTACGCTTTCATATAAATTATTATCAGGGATTTCATATCCGAGTTTGGATTCAAGTAATTTTCTTTCATAAAAAATCTGTCTCAAAACATCTTCATCATTTGCTGCACACTTCGCAATTCTGTCAAGACATGCAATATTATCTTTTAACATTCCTTCGTACTGTTTATCTGTCATAGGTTCAAACATCCTTTCTACCCCTTTCTTTTCTCTTATATAATAATTTTTTATAAAATATCGCTATTCTATACCTCTAACCATTTATGGTCTTCCATAATAACATATTATTATCAAAAATAACCTCTAATCTGCCCTGATCCTTTAACCACGCAAGATAAGAACGCACGGTACTGCCCACCAGTACATGCTGTTCAAAGGTCATTTTTAAATTATATTCTGTAAAAAGCTTTTGCAGAATCATCTCAAAACTCTGTGGTTCCTTACAAATATCGACAATTTTCTCAGCGATTTCATACACTTTATCAATGTTATACTGAGCAAGCTCCCTAATATCTTCTGTAGGCTCTGCATGAGAAGGCACAAACATTTTTGCTTTCATGTTTTTTACCATCTCCAGCGTTTTCAAATAGCTCTCCACATCGTAAAGCACGTTGATCTGATATTTATCCAATGTTTCCTTACTGGATAAACAATCCGCCAGATATACTACATCATCAGATGTTCTAAATCCAACCATATCAAAGAAATGTCCCGGCAGTTCAATGATCTCCATTCCTTCCGGCAGTACATCCTTGTTTAAATACTCAGCCTGACTCTCCTGTGCCAATAAAAATTTATGTTTCAAATCCTTTGGCGGGCATCCACCATAGAGATACGCAGGCTCTAAAATTGGATGATTGGTAAAATCACATTCAATCCCTGGTGCATAGATTTTACATCCGGTCTGCTTCTGCAAATACTGGTTCCCACCAATATGGTCCGCATTGGAATGGGTGTTATAAATTGCTTTTACTGTCCATCCATTGGCATCTAACACCTTTTTTACTTTCTTTCCGGCATCTTTATCATTACCGGTATCAATCAGACACACTTCTGTTTCATTTAATTTATAAATCCCAATCTTTGCAGGACTCTGTATGTAATAGCTGTTTTCAGCTACCTGAATTAATTCGTACATCTTGTTATTCCTTTTCGCATTATTTGTCCATGCCGCACATGGTTGCAGATTCAATCATGCAGCGGTCATTGATCACCACGTCATAGAATCGAAATCCACCTGCAAAATTATAACTTTCATAACCATTTTCAGCAAGAATTCTGGTAGCTATGTAACTGCGAAGTCCACTTTGACAGATTACATAAACCGGTTTTCCTTTTTCTACTTCTTCAAGACGTTCTCGAAGTTCATCTACCGGAATATTCATAAATCCTTCAATGTGTCCACGGGAATATTCTCCCACAGTTCTTGTATCTAACAGCACTGCGCTTCCGTCTCTTGGCAGTTTATCAACATCTTCTAAAAACCACTGTTTTAGTACGCCTTTAGAAATGTTGTCAATCATAAATCCCGCCATATTTACAGGGTCTTTTGCTGAAGAATACGGCGGTGCATAAGCAAGGTCTAAATCTTTTAACTGCGTTGCTTTCATTCCTGCATGAATTGCTGTTGCCAATACATCAATGCGTTTATCCACACCTTCATAACCAACAATCTGTGCTCCTAACAGTCGATAAGTTATCTTTTCAAATACCACCTTCATGGTCATAACTTTCCCACCCGGATAATATCCTGCATGACTCATTGGAGAAAGAATCACTTTTTCCACATCCAAACCAGCTTTTTTCGCATTTGTTTCATTGATTCCTGTTGTAGCAGCCGTCATATCAAATACTTTGATCACAGAACTTCCCTGAGAACCTAAATAGCGACTGTCTCCACCGCAAACATTATCTGCCACAATGCGTCCCTGCTTATTTGCCGGACCTGCCAAAGAAATCAGCGCATCTTCTCCGGTTACATAGTGTTTGACCTGCACTGCATCACCTACCGCATAAATATCTTTTTCAGAGGTTTCCATGCGGTCATTCACTACAATACTGCCCTTAATACCAAGCTCTAACCCAGCTTCTTTGACAAGCGCACTATCCGGTGTGACACCGATTGCAAGAACTACCATATCTGCATGTAACGGCTGTTCATCTTTTAATAGCACATCTACGCCGCCATCTTTTTCTTCAAAGCCTTCCACTGTATGTCCAAGCGCAAGCTTTACACCATGTTTTCTCATTTCTGCGTGGATAAATGCTGCCAGGTCTGCATCAAACGGATTCATCAGCTGTTTTGGTCTCTGAACAATGGTTACATCCATACCAAGCTCCCTTAAATTTTCTGCCAGTTCCAGACCAATAAATCCTCCACCTGCCAAAACAACAGACTTAGGATTATTTTTATCGATATACTCTTTAATTTTAAAGGTATCTTCAACAGTACGTAAGGTAAACAACTTTTCCAAACCAACACCCGGAAGTCTTGGCTGAGTTGGCTTTGCCCCTGTAGAAATAATCAGTTTATCATAACTTTCTTCAAATACATCTCCGGTATTTAAGTTTCTAACTTGAACTGTTTTCTCTTCCGGACGAATAGCAATAACCTCATGCTTTACTCTCATATCTACACGAAAACGTCTCCAGAAACTTTCCGGTGTCTGTAAAGTCAAATCATTTTTATCCTGAATCACTCCGCCAATATAGTATGGCAGTCCGCAATTTGCATAGGAAATATAACCGGAACGTTCAAATACAATAATCTGTGCATTCTCATCTAATCTTCTGATTCTTGCTGCTGCAGTTGCACCGCCTGCAACGCCCCCAATAATAATAACCTTCATCTTTCGTTCCTCCATCCTTCATATTTATCATGCTATAAGAGTATAACTTTCACCAATTATTTTCAGTGATTACATCACCTTATGTTCCCCTATCAGTTTCTCCATCCAGATCATATTATACCAGCGACCAAATTTATACCCACATTTATGAAATTCTCCTACTGTCTGGTACCCTAAATGTGCATGAAACTCTGCACTATTTCTCGTAAGATATTCGTCCTCTTCTATCGGATATCCAATGCAAGCATAAAGATTCAAGAATCCTCTCTTTTTCATCTCTGTTTCCAGAGCTTCATAGAGCATTCTTCCAAGACCACATTTTACAGCATCATATTTCAGATAAATCGTCATTTCCGCCGACCAGTCATAAGCTGCGCGATTTTTAAATACGCCCGCATAAGCGTATCCTAAAATCGTCCCCTCTTTTACAACCACTAAATAAGGATATTTCTTTAAAGTATTTGTTATTCTCTGCTTAAATTCCTCTAATGTCGGAACATCATATTCAAATGTAATCGCTGTATTTTTCACATAATACGCATAAATATTTAACAATGCTTCTGCATCATTCAACGATACACTTCTAATCACAATATTTTCCATACAATTACTCATTTTCTTTCAGCATTTCATACAACTCATATACACGTGCTTCTGTAATTTCCGCTGCTTTCATATTTACCACCAGCGCATATAAGGAGCCGCCTTCCACTTCTTTTCCGGCTTCCTTTACTGCAGCCTCTTTGTCAGCAATCCATACACGCTGTTCTTCTAAAAGCACATTAAATTCATCCTCTGACAATCTTTCCTTTAATTCCGACCATAAAGTATTTAACGCAGCATCCCAGTTTTCATATAATTCCATAGCTTTTACGTTCATGTCGGCCTGAGTTAACGTATCGTGTTCCAAAGATGCTCTGATCGTTAATGCCCATTCTTCAGATGCAGCTATCATATCTTCAATTCTGCCACTAGTATCATAGCTAGAAAAACCATTTTGTTCTGTCACATTGTATAAACCATAAAATGACAATTCCACTGCGTCTGGGTCCACCATGTCATTGCGCACCCAGTTTATATATTCTTCCGGTAATTCTGATACTGGTGCACCCGGCAGATAGATCAATACTTCTTCTGCTCCTTCCATACCATATGGTGTTGCATAATAGTACAGGATTCCATCAATAATTTCTGATGTCTCCGGTTCATTCACACAACTAATCTCTTCAATTTTCATAGAATAGGTATAATCATTTACTTTTACAGCTTCTGTAAATTTCCCATTAAATTTACAATAATAGTACGTTCCATTCGGATACCCTTCTCCTGTCGAACCCATGTCACTGTCAGAATATTCTCCGAAAAAGCTTCCATCTTCTTCAATATTTAAAAATGTTCTCCATCCACCTGCACCGCTGGCAAAATAAAATTCTAAGTTTTCGAACGCCTTGAAATCGAATGTATCAGCCGCGGATATGGTAGAATCTATCCCTTCCTTTTGATTTGTTTCAATTTCATCTGAAATCTCAAGTTTTACAACTTCACCAATTTCCTGTTTTCCACAGCCTGCCATACCCATGCAAAGTGTTAAAAACGTAAGCAACAATATTTTTTTCATACTCATTATCCCCTTCTAATTATTTATAAAAATTATCTTCAGCAGCATTTTTGCCATTTCTTCTGGCGATTCCTGCATTCCATTTCTAAACCATAAAACCACAACTTCTGTTAATGCTTTGCCCAGTGCTGCTGCCCTGTATTGTTCCATAGGACTGTCATCTTTTTGCAGTTCCTGTAAAATTCGCCCTTCATCAAATTTTAATACTATATTTCTCGGTACCTGCGCTTTTATCAAAAGCTGAAAAATCTCAGCATTTTCTGCAACACTTCGAAATAAATCCTCATACCATTTTTTAGGATTTTCATATAAATCATGTTCAGTTATAAAATCCCAAATATATTCAAATAATTCCTCGCAAATCTCCTCAAGTACATCTTCTTTGGACTTATAATTTCTATAAAATCCTCCTCTGGATACACCTGCACGATTAATAATCGATGTAACCGTAATATGGTCGAATGTCTCTGTCGCCATCAAAGATAATAATGCAGTACAAATACATTCTTTTGTGAATAAATTCGACTCCATATTTGACATTTTTAGTATTTCATTTTTTGACATAAACATTTCCTCTTTAAAATGATGATACATTTCTTTCATCTTTTGTCTATTCCGAAGACTTAAATTTGACGTTCAAATTTCTTGATGATACACTTGTCTAGTCAATTAAAACTTATCATAGAATATATATCATGTCAAACAAGGAGGACTCTTATGAGTGTAAAGATTATTGCAGACAGCACCTGTGATTTATCAAAAGATTTACTTGAAAAATATGATATTTCAGTGCTGCCATTACATATTGTACTTGGAGATAAAGAATATAAAGACGGACTCGAAATTAGCCCGGACGAAATTTACGAATGGTCTAACACCAACAAAGAAGCACCAAAAACTTCTGCGGCTGCCATTTCAGATACCATCGATATTTACAGCAAATATTTAAAAAGCTACGATGAAATTATCTGCTTTTCTATTTCCGGTCAGATGTCTACAACCGTTAATGTTATGAGAATGGCTGCGGAAGAACTGGATTCCGAAGATAAAATCCACATTATTGATTCCGAAAATCTTTCTACAGGCGGTGGATTACTTGTTATTGAAGCTGCAATTATGGCAAAAGAAGGTAAATCCGGAATTGAAATTATAGAATCTATTAATGAATTAAAACCATTTGTCAGAGCAAGCTTTATTGTTGACACTTTAACTTTCTTACATCGTGGCGGTCGCTGCAGCGGTGTTGCTGCCCTCGCAGGCGGTGCATTAAAGCTTCATCCAAAAATTGTTGTAGAAAATGGCGGTATGAAACCAGATAAGAAATATCGCGGTAAAATGAATTCTGCGATTCTTAGCTATGTAAAAGATTTAGAACCACAGATTAAAAACGCCAAAAACGATCGCGTATTTATCACGCATTCCGGCTGTGAAGAAGAAATCATACAAAGTGTTCGTCAGTATTTATCAGAATTAGGACATTTCGAAGAAATCCTGATTACCAGAGCCGGCGGTGTTATTTCCAGCCACTGCGGACCTGGAACACTTGGTGTTTTATTTATCGAAAATAATTAATATACAAAAACTAAGGGGAAATCGAATCGATTTCCCCGCATAAAAACATTCCTTATTCAACTGAAACTACATAGTAGTAAATTGGCTGTCCGCCAAAATGAACTTCTACATCACATCCTGGGAACATTTCTCCAACTTTTTCACCTAATTCATTCGCAACTGCTTCGTCAACTTCTTCACCGTAATAAATGCTGATGATTTCAGACATATCGTCAACTAATTCCTTGAACATTTCAAGTGTAGTTGCTTCTAATTCTTCACCAACTGCTAAGATACCGCTATCGCCGATACCCATGATATTTCCTTCATGGATTTCTTTGTCATCAATCTTTGTATCACGTACTGCGTATGTTACCTGACCTGTTTTTACAGTTGTGATTGCTTCTTCCATCGCTTCTACATTTTCTTCTGCAGAAAGGTCTGGTAAGTAGTTGATCATTGCTGTAATACCCTGTGGTACAGTCTTTGTAGGAATTACGTGAATTACTTTATCTTCTGTCAGTGCCTGAGCCTGATTTGCTGCTAAGATAATGTTTTTGTTGTTTGGTAAAATGAAAATGTGCTCTGCATTGACATTATCAATTGCATTTAACATATCTTCTGTACTTGGGTTCATTGTCTGACCACCTTCGATTAAGTAATCAACACCAAGTCCTTTAAAGATTTCACCAACGCCTTCACCGATAGATACGGAAATAAATCCCATTTCTTTTCTTGGTTCAGCTTTTTTCGCTTCTGCTGCTTTTTTTGCTTCTTCTTCTGCAAGTTTGGAAGCTTCTTTGATCAGTTTTTCTTCATGTTCTTCACGCATGTTGTCAATTTTAATCTTTGTGAGAGAACCGAATGTTAATGCTTTCTGAATCGCAAGTCCCGGATCATTTGTATGAACATGAATTTTTACGATATCATCATCAGCTACAACTACAATGGAATCACCAATGCTTTCTAAGTATGCTTTTACTTCCAGCTCTGTATCCATTGTAAATTCTTTTTCAAGCATGATAATGAATTCTGTACAGTAACCAAATTTGATTTCAGCTTCTGTCTGAGCGCTGATCTTCACTGGTTTAGCTTCTACAGCAGCGCCTTCGATAGAGTAATCGATTTCTTTGCCTTCTAAAGCATCCATCATACCATGGAATACTTCTACAAGACCCTGTCCACCTGAGTCAACCACACCGGCTTCTTTTAATACAGGAAGCATTTCAGGTGTTTTAGAAAGAACGATTTCCATTTCAGCAACTACCTGCTGCATGAAATATACTAAATCATCTGTTTCATCAGCAAGAGTGATTGCTTTTTTAGCACCGCCTTTTGCAACAGTTAAGATTGTACCTTCCTTTGGTTTCATAACTGCTTTATAGCCTGTTTCCACAGCTTTCTGTAATGCAGCTGCCATCACCGGTACATCGATTTCTTTTTCTTCTTTAATTACCTTACATAATCCACGGAATAACTGAGATAAGATAACACCGGAGTTACCTCTTGCTCCACGAAGAGAACCTGAAGAAATGCTCTTCGCAACTTTATCCATTTCATAAGTCTGCATAGCACCTACTTCTTTTGCAGCTGCCATGATTGTCAGAGTCATATTTGTACCTGTATCACCATCTGGTACAGGGAATACGTTTAATTCGTTAATCCATTCTTTCTTTGATTCAAGATTTTTCGCACCTGCAAGAAACATTTTTGCAAATATTTCCGCATTGATAGTTTTAGTAGCCACTACATTACTCCTCCTTTAGATTTCTTGCCATAAAGGACACCGTCAATGTACATGTTCACTCTTTCAACTTCCAGGCCTGTGTAGTGTTCAATTTTGTATTTTACGCTGTCTAAAAGGTTCTGCTGTACACTTAATACGTTTACACCGAATTTGATGATCAAATGATAATCAATTGTTACTTTGTTATCTTCGATGATAACCTTGATACCTTTGAATCCAGCTTCTCTTTTTAAAAGCTTTGCGATACCATCTTTTGCATCAATAAATGCCATACCTACGATTCCAGGTGTGCTGTATACAACTTCACTGGCGTAGGCTACTACAACCTTTGGATCAATTACTACTTGTCCAAGGTCTGTTTTTTTATAACCTTTCATAAGGCACCTCCATAAAAGATTTGTCTTTATTCTGCTATAATTTGTTTGATATCTTTTCTTAAAATTGGACATAAAAATGCCCGCAAGTGTATTATACATGAAATCTCAGAAAAATCATAGTTATTTTTTTATTTATATTATTTTTTTTATTTTTATGCTTGCCAAATAGGATTCTTTCTGTTAGAATAACTTATGTTGTGAGCCTGATAGGCTTATTATGTTCATAAGGAGGTGCTATTATGGCTAAATGTGCAATCTGTGATAAAGGCGCTCATTTCGGTATCGCTGTGAGCCACTCACATAGAAGAAATAACAAAATGTGGAAAGCAAACGTAAAATCTGTTAAAGTTAACGTTAACGGAGCTGCTAAGAAAATGTACGTATGTACTTCTTGCTTAAAATCCGGTTTAGTAGAAAGAGCTTAATTACAGAACGTTTAAGGACTTGTTTTACAAGTCCTTTTTTTATTATTAACAACATCCTCCGATTTTTAAACCTAACAACATCAAAATAACACTAACAACCAGTCTCAAAATCCAGGAAGAATCCAGAGGGTCACAAAAACTGATGAATATTCCAAAACCGCAAAAAAAGAGCGCGGCTCCCAAAGTTTCCTTTCTCATGCTGCACTCCCTTTTTCTTTATCATATGCGAGCGGAACTACGAATGTTCCATCTATCTGCTACTCTGCCAAGTTTGCTTCCTGTTTTTTTACTTCTACTTCTACCGCATCTGCAACAGGTGTTTCTTCTTTTCCGGCTGTAAATTTATTAATAATATCCGGAACCATATCCAATACTTTTGTCATGGCATCCTGATTCTTTACATTAATCAGTTTTGTTGTACCATTCTGCATTACAAGGATAGAACATGGTGTGATCTTTCCACCCATTCCGCCTCCGGCATTATTTTTCTTTTCACCGGAAAATGCACCTGCACCTACACCAAAAGAAACATCAACCAATGGCAAAATGATTGTATCACCAATGTGAATCGCATCTCCTACGACTGTTTTTGTTGTTATAAAACCGTCCATTCCTTTAAATAAAGATTCGACTGTTTTTTCAAATGTGTTATTGTTGTTCATTCTTTGCACCCTCCTTGGCTAATACTTTCTTTACAACATATCTGAAATTTCTATCTGCAATTAATTTCACTGCAATGATTACCACATGAATAAGTCTAAGTTTCCCTTTCACATGGAGATTTCCTTCATATCTCTGTTCTTCAAAATCTGGTGTAATGTGAAGCTTTTCCGGAAAGAATCCATATACAGCCGCTATGGCTCCTATAGCTTGTCCTGTGGTAGCAGGATCTCCCGTTCCAAAAACAATATCACCTTCGATTTTTGATGGTTTCACTTTTTTTAACAAATACCAGGTTTGACCAAATACATTTTTGACTGCTGCCTTTCCTTCCGGACGATCCCACAATCCTTTGTAAAAATCATACTCTGTCTTTATCTTTTTAATGGTATCACAGATATTTTGAAATGTACATTTCACTTTTTCTATGATTGCTTTTATTTTTTCCATACAGGCACTCCAAAAATACGTGCAACCATTTTCATCTCGTCATTTTCATAACTTACCTGAAATGAAACGATATGAAAAAGCCAGTGTACTTTTCCTTTCGCTTGCAGCTTTTCCTTATTTTCCCCTTCAATGTCATACCGAATCGGTACCAAAAGAACAAGAAGCAATAAAATCAGTACAATCGCAAGGAGAATCCCAACGCCGATTCCGGCAAATTTTAAAATCGTTAAAATTATCTCCAGCATAGATAAAAACTACTCCTGAAATCTAAAATAGGTTCTTACATCAAAATTTCCGGTTTCTCTGTACATATCTTCTGTCATTCGAATCAGCAATTCTTTGGCAGCATCTTCACTTTCTGCAATTCCTACAATATCCGGATTTAAGTGTGCAAACATAGGCTGCATATAATAGATGCTTTGAAACATATCCAGAAGATTCTTCTCATTGGAAGCAATGGTAATCAGCCAGATTCCTGGCTGCAGTCTCCTGGTTCGTATTTTATGCATAATACGCGGCAGCATCTTTTTTGTTTTTTCAGTTGTATAAAGATTTTCTGCCAATCGCATAAAACTCCTCCTATATTGAAAAATAGAATTGTTTTGTTACAAATATAATTTGCAAAAAACAATTCCTTTTTTTCAACTTACTCTTAAATCAAATTTAAAAGTACTTCTTTGTACCCCACAGATTGGCTTTTTTTAAATCCATGTATTCCTGATATGCATTTTCCAAAATCTGCTTTTCATTGGCAAATTTCAGAAGATGATAGGCTTCATGGTATTTGTAATAGCCGGAATCCACAAAATACTCTTCACGCTGTGGTTTGCTGTAATAGCTATCCGACATCATCAGGTACCAATGTACGTCTTTTTCCACGGTATCTTCAGGTATATGGAAGGAATACTGGCTCTTTCCGATATACTTGATAATCGAAGCATTTACTCCCGCTTCTTCGAGAACCTCTCTTGTGGCAGTCTGTTTATAATCTTCTCCTGCCTCTACAGTTCCCTTGGGTAATACCCATCCTTCATACTTATTTTTATAATTTTTATACAAAAGAAGGATTTTACCTCGAAATATTACCACACCGCCGCAACTAGTTGCTTCAATCATTGCAATTCCTCCTATGCATGCTGGTGTGTCTTTTCAAGACCTGATGACATTATAGCAAATTTTCTACTTATATACAACAATTTGATGATGAAAACATTATGAATTAATTGTTAACATAATAAGTATCAAACATTCTTTTTGCAATCGGCACTGCATAATCACTGCCGGCGCCTGCGCCCTCAACAATGACACATACCACAAGGTCTGGATCTGCCACATTTGAAAATCCAACAAACCATGCATGGCTCTTATTTTTATCTGTTGTATACTCTGCAGTACCTGTTTTTCCAGCCGCGGTGTAAACCTCACTCTGCAGCTTGGCTGCAGTACCGGAAAGTACTGTTTCTGTCATATAATCAGTCAAAAGTGCTGCTTCCTCGGCAGTCATCAGCTTGCCATAAGAAGACGGCATATATTTTTTCACCTGTTCGCCGGTATAATTTTCAATAGAATCAATCAAATACGGTTCCATCAAATTTCCGCCATTTGCAATTGCTGCCGTGATCATTGCCATATGCATTGGTGTCACCTCTGTAGTAGCCTGACCGATTGCAGTCTGCATCACTGTTCCAGTGTCTGAATCTTCATCTAAAATTACAGAGCTTTGTTTAAATGGTAAATCAATTGGAAGATCTGTATTAAACAACAGCTTATTGCAGGTATGCATAAACTCAATATTATCGATTTCCATACCCATTTTTGCAAATGCACCGTTACAGGATTTTGCAAAAGCAGTTTTCAAATCAACTGTACCATGACTTTTTCCATGATAACAATTGATGGTAACTCCATCCGCTTCATAACTGCCGTCACATTCATAGGTCCAGTTTTCCAGATCATTACCTTCCCGCATATATTCCAAAAGAGTCAAAATTTTAAAAGTTGAACCCGGTGGATATAATCCTTGAGTAGCTCTGTTTAACAGCACACTACTGCTGCTGCCTGAAATATCCTTCCAGTTTGCCTCAATTTCATTTGGGTTATAATCCGGTTTCGATACCATGGCAAGTACTTTTCCGGTAGAAGGTTCCAATGCTATGACGGTTCCCCTATAATCTGCCAACGCTTCATAAGCCGTTTTTTGAAGTTCATAGTCCAGGGTTGTAATTACATTATCTCCAATATTTTTCTGTTCCTGCACTTCATTTACAAATCGTTCCAGAAAATATGCATGAGAACTTAACAACTGATAATTCCCCAAAAGCTCGATTCCCGTCTTTCCATGGGAAGCATATCCACCTACATGGGCAAACATTCTCTCCTGAGGATAAATTCTTGTCTCAGTACCGTCTTCTCCTACACTGGTATAGGTAATCGGCAAACCATTGCTGCACTTGATTTCACCTCGTACCACACGGTCTGCAAATGTGTCCTGACGTTTATTATACGGGCTTGTAATCACATTGCTGCTGACCATAGTCTGAAAATAAATAAAATATCCGATCATGCAAATAAATATTCCCAGAAACACATAGGCCACATACAGCATTTCCTGATTTTTAGGCTTTTTGTTTTTCTTTTTCTCTTGCTTTTTTTTGTTTTTCTCGTTCAAGTCGATTTCTTTCTCTCTCAACTTCTCGCTCCTCATCGTGGATGATCAGGCTGATTCCCTGAATAATCCCCAAGATTATTAATGTTGATAACATCGAACTGCCGCCATAACTAACCAGCGGTAAGGTAACTCCGGTCAACGGAATAAATTTTGTAACGCCGCCAATGGTTAAAAGCACCTGCGTCGCATACATTGTCCCAAGCCCCATGGCCACATATGTATAAAACTGATTTTTCACCTTCATTGCAAGGTTGAAAAATGAAAGGAACATACACATACAAATTAAGATTACACAAATGGCGAATATTCCTCCCAATTCCTCGGAAATCGCTGAAAAAATAGAGTCTTTTTCAACAAAAGGAATATTCGACGGAAGACCTTGTCCAAGTCCCATTCCCATCCATCCGCCTGTTCCAATGGCAAATAAGGACTGTGCCACCTGATAGCCTTCCTTATCAATACAACTCCATGGATCAGCCCATGCCATGACACGCACCTGCACATGGGAAAACAGGTTATAGGCAAGCACACCTGCCACACAGCCTGCACCGAGTCCAAGCCCGCAATAAATGGCTTTCTTTGTTGCCACATAAATCATTACCAGATAGGTTACAAAGAACAGCAAAGCAGCTCCAAGGTCCGTAGATGCAACCAGAATCATCACATGTGCCGCAGCAAAAATCGTTGTTACGATCACATCTTTAAACTCTGTAGAACGAGCAAATCTGCCTGCCACATAAAATACAAACAATATTTTGACAAATTCCGACGGCTGTAATGTAATACCCGCAATGGTAAATGAAATGTTTGCCCCATAAGTGGTTGCACTCATTACCAGTACAACTCCAAGCATTAAAATGCCCACAATTCCGTACAGGGTATCAAACTTACAGATGCTCTTCCACTTTCGAATGATGACCGGCACAAGCATACTGACAATCATTGCAATAATGACGATTTTAAACTGCTTTACCGACTGTTTCGTATCTATTCGTGTCAGCATGATAAAACCGATCGTAATCATCATACACATATTCGACAGTACTGTGCTGTGAATATCTTTATAAAACAATCTCCATAGAATCGTAATCAGCACCATGAACAGCGCCTGAAATCCGTAGTAATAAATCAAATCTTCGTTTTCGCCCAACTTCAAATAAAGCACAAGGTAGGCTACGAACTGCAGCAGCAGCATGATAAATGTCATTTCTGCCAAAATGAAATCCGATGATTTTCTTGTCTTCATCTTAAATGACACAAATGTCATGCACGTATATAATGCCATCAATAAAATTAAGGCATATTTGGACAATTCTACAATCAGATTCGTCACGTTATTCTACTCCTCGTTTAAAATGTCCTCTTGTAAAGTCTGCAAAGTCTTCTACAGGAACATTTTTACAATAATTTTTCTCAAAGCTTTCCAAAACTTTTTTAGTCTGCAAAGCATTCTCCAGTGTAAAATTAAGTCTTACAGATGCCGGATTTAACCCTGCCACCTGATTTCTTAAATTCAAAAGACTCAGTGGCTGACTGTTATAAATGATGTTATAACATTCCCGACATACCGGTTTTACCGCAAATTTCATGTTTTTACGATCTTTTAAGCGATAATAATCGTCTGGTCCAAATGGACGTTTATCACCTTTTCTGCAGCGCTTTAAGGATTTATAGACACATCCTGCACTGATCATCATCGGTAAATGACCATAA
Organism: Lachnospiraceae bacterium; assembly: GCA_045128635.1. Classification (GTDB taxonomy): domain Bacteria; phylum Bacillota; class Clostridia; order Lachnospirales; family Lachnospiraceae; genus HGM12587. The sequence goes on along the minus strand of JBGVRS010000024.1, from coordinate 36,671 downwards.
ACAATCAGTTCTGATCCTTCGCATCCACGCTGTTTTAATTCTTTGGAGTTTAATTCCACCGGTAATGTTTCAAAAAATACATTTGGCTGATTTCTCCAAAAGGCTTTCGCTTTTCCGTTAAAGGTATAAAGATTCGCATCAATAATTATCGGCTTTTCACTGTTCATTTCCAAAAGCCACTGATAGCTTTCCAGATTTTTTACCACAAAGCCTGTCCAGGAAATATTTCCCAGCTTTTTATATTCTTCTGTATATGCCCTTGCAGTTTCCATACGAAATACCGGCGGTAAGATATAAAAAATCTTCTTATCCTTTTCAGGCGCACAAAATTTTGCAAGTTCTGTCATGCTCATGCAGCTGCTGTCAATGTATATACTTTCTGCTAATTCATTGTTTAAAACAACATCCAATTGCTCTTTTGTTTCAACAGATACATGAAATACAGGATTCCATACTTCTGCCTGCATAAGTTCCCTGGATTTCTTTTCCGGTTTTTCCGGTGCCGTTCTTCGATATTTCGAAACTACAGCTTCTTCCAATGCTGCCAGTGCATTTCTTCGAAGCTCATTAATCGCACCATTTGGCACAAACACCTCACCATCCACACACACCTGTAACTGTTCAAATTCAAATGGTGTATTTCCGGTTTTTCGCAGCTGTTTTTCAAAATCCTCTGCTGTCATGGTACGGTTTTTCGGTATCATGGCAGTCTGACCATACACTTCTACCTCTAACTGTCCCCATTGTAACAGCAATTTCATAGGATTTTCTGTCGAAACTTCTAAGATTCCCTTAATTTTTTCCTGTTTCTGCGTATTTACATACTTTTCATAAAGGGCATCCATGTAAACGCTGCGTTCGGACTCTTCTTTTTCATTGGACGGTGCACTTAATGCCATCATGTTTCGTCCGTTATGCTGTACATAAAATCCTTTACTGTAACCACGTTTTCTGAAAAGTTCTTCTAAATCCTGAACATCTTTTTTCTCGATTTTTATGTTTTTGCCGTCAGATTCCATATATCGGTCAATATATTTGCGATAAATGCTGACAACACCGGCTGTATATTCCGGACGTTTCATTCTACCCTCAATTTTCAGGGAATCAATTCCCATGTCCAGAAGCTGTGGCAAAATCTCCAGGGTATTCATATCTTTCGGACTTAAAATATATTTCTCATCTTTTCCGGAAATACATTTTCCGTTGTCCAGTACATCATAGGTCAGTCTGCAAGGCTGGGCACAGCGTCCTCTGTTGCCGCTTCGACCTCCAATAACACTGCTGAATAAACATTGTCCCGAATAACAATAACAGAGAGCCCCATGAATAAAGCTCTCAATCTCAAATTCTGTCGTATTTCTAATATTTTGAAGTTCTTCCAGCGATAATTCTCTGGAAGTAACGATACGTGTCACATTTGGAAAGTCTTTTAAAAACTCAAACCCTTCTGCTCCTGTAACAGTCATCTGGGTAGACACATGCAGAGGAAGGTCAGGAAACCATTCAGAAAGTGCTTTTAAAACACCAAAATCCTGTACGATGACCGCATCAAGTCCCTGTTCATAATATGGTTTCACATAATCGTAAAGTTCTTCTTCCAGTTCCTTTTCTTTTAAAAGTGTGTTAATTGTCATATACAAAGACACACCATGTAAATGGGCATAATCGATTGCCCATTTCATATCTTCTTCTGTCAGGTTGTTTGCATAAGCTCTTGCTCCAAATCTGGTCCCGCCAATATAAACAGCATCTGCACCTGCATTTACCGCTGCTTTCAAACTTTCTAAAGAACCAGCCGGCGCTAACAGTTCCGTTTTTCTCATGATTTTACCTTTGATTTTTCTTTCTGAAGCTTTTCTAAATCAAGCTGCAAGTTAATCAGTTCATGTTTTAAGCCGTACAATTCTTTGTCTTTTAATTCCAGTTCAGATTCTAAAATCTGATTCTTCTTCTTTTCACGAAAATACTCATCAGCAAGGTTCATGCCCAGAAGAATCTGTTTATGTTCTGCTGATAATCTTCCATAATTTTCAGTTTTCTGCAGTTCCAGCAATTTATCATTGATAAATGCTGCAACCTCAGTCATATATCCAGCGTCTTCTTCACCTGAAATCGAAATGATTTTACCGGCGATGACTACTTCCGTCACATTTTTTGCCATGTTTTCTTCCTCACTCTTCCTTTGGGATACCCAAATGTCTATATGCAAAATCCGTCGCCACTCTTCCTTTTGGCGTACGATTTAAAAATCCGTTTTTAATCAAATATGGTTCGTAAACATCCTCTAAGGTACCTGAATCTTCTCCGATAGCAGCTGAAAGCGTATCAAGTCCTACCGGTCCGCCTGAGAATTTTTCGATAATTGTAAGTAAAATGGTTCTGTCTAACTGTTCCAGGCCATATTTATCCACATCCAGTAAATCCAGAGCATAATTTGCCACTTCTTCCGTGATGACTCCGTCATATTTTACCTGAGCAAAATCACGCACTCGTTTTAAAAGTCTGTTGGCAAGTCTTGGAGTCCCACGACTGCGTCTTGCCATGGCATAAGCACCCTTGCTGTCAATTTCTACTCCTAAAACATTTGCCGAACGCTCAATGATGGTCTGCAATTCTTCCGGTGTGTAAAATTCCAGATGATGAACTACCCCGAAACGGTCACGAAGCGGTGCTGTAAGAAGTCCCGCTCTGGTGGTTGCCCCAACCAGTGTAAAATGTGGAAGATCCAGGCGAATGGAACGGGCTGTTGCACCCTTTCCGATCATGATGTCAATTGCGAAATCTTCCATAGCAGGATACAGAACCTCTTCCACCTGACGATTTAATCTGTGTATTTCGTCAATGAAAAGAACATCACCTTCCTGAAGGTTATTCAGGATTGCAGCCATTTCTCCCGGCTTTTCAATGGCCGGACCACTGGTTACTTTCATATTGACGCCCATTTCATTGGCAATAATACCTGCCAGTGTGGTCTTGCCAAGCCCTGGAGGTCCATAGAACAGCACATGGTCTAAGGATTCTCCTCTTGCTTTTGCCGCATCAATATAAATCCGCAAATGTTCTTTCGCTTTTTCCTGTCCGATATATTCTTTTAAAGACAATGGTCGCAAAGACGTTTCGATTCTGCTGTCTTCTACGGCCATTTCTGCTGTCATAATTCTTTTTTTCATATATGTTGTTCCTGAAAAAATCAAATTTTAGTTTATAAAAATGCCAACTGTTTCAATGCAGATTTTAATAAATCTTCTGTTGTTGCTGCTGCGCCTGTATCTGCAAGTTTTACAGCTTTTAAAGCATCCGAATTGGAATATCCAAGAGCCACCAGTGCCTGCACGGCTTCCAGATGGGCATCATTCATATCATTTTTACCAGTATGCTGTACTTTAGCAGGTTCTGCGAATTCTTCCAGTGCATCTTCTAAATGGAACTTATCTTTCAGCTCTAAAATCAGCTTTTTCGCAGTTTTTGCACCAATTCCCGGCGCTTTTGCAATCGCCTTATCATCATCTGACAGAACTGCCAAACGAAGCTCATTCGCAGAAAGTGCTGATAAAATCCCCACCGCACCTTTTGGTCCGATTCCATTTACTGTAATCAGTAATTTAAATACATTCAGTTCATCTTTCGTAAGAAATCCATAAAGACCGATTCCATTTTCACTGATCTGCAGATAGGTATGAATCTTTACTTCTTCCCCGACGGACGGAAGCTGAGATGCACTGCCTGTAGGCATATAAACTTCATAACCCACACCGTTCACATCCAAAAAAATGCTTTTTTCACTTTTCTCTTCAATATAACCCTTTAAAAATGAAATCATAAATTACCTTTCTCAACACCAAACGGACGCTGAATGGTGATTTTTTCCAACACCGGAACTGTCAGATTTGCAAGTAAAATCGCAAAGCAGAGATTTTCTGCATTTGGTCCGAATAATCTGAAAAATCCTGTGGAAATACCAAGTACAATGCCATATAACCAACGTCCACCCTTTGTAATCGGAAGTCCTGAATAGGACGGTGCGATAAACCATAATGTCAGCATAAAACCGCCGCCGGCAAGATGCGTGGTTAAGTAGTACGAACTAAGTCCATGACCGCCAAATACAGCCATAAATGCTGCAAAGCTAAATAAGTACATTCCGGTCACGCGGAAATCCATAATTCCCATCATAATCAGGAAAATTGCACCTGCACACAAAAGAATTGTTGATGTCTCTCCAATGCATCCGCCTGTATTACCAAAAATCATAGCTAAGGTATTCACTGCCCCATCTGCCTTAAATACATTCAATGGAGTTGCCATTGTCAAACCATCGAACACATAGGTAGACATTTCTGCACTGAATGCATACATTAAAATCAATCTCGTTAATATTACAGGACTTAACACATTTCTTTCAAAAAACTGTGTACTAAGCATCATGATCAACGCACACATGCCGCCTGCAATTGCCCCAATGTACCAGGAAACAGTCGGCGGTAAACAATAGGACATGATCAATCCTGTAACAAGAACGCATAAATCGCCTACTCTTACAGGCTTTTTCATAATCTTTTCAAGCAAAAATTCTGTAACAACTGCAGTCAGGCAGGTTATCAGAATAATCAATCCTGCATTCCATCCATAACGAAACACTCCGTGGACTCCAGCAGGAAGCAATGCCAGAAGAATGCACTGCATAATTTTAGACGTTGTAAGCCGTCCCTTCATGTGAGGGGCGCTTGTTCCATAAATATTCTGTTGCATTCGCTCCTCCTAAGCTTCTTTTTCTGATGAAATTTGTTTTTTCATCATACGAATTACCTGTGTCAAAGGTCTCTTTGACGGACAAATATAACTACAGGAACCACATTCACAGCATTCCTTGCCGCCCAGTTTTATAAATCGTTCCTGATTTCCTTCTAATGCATATTTCAATAATTTTGTCGGTAACAGCTGCTCATTACATACATCCACACAATAGCCGCATCCGATGCATGGCGGTGTATGCTCTTTTTTGTCCATTTTATCCTTCAGACATAAAACTGCTGTAATTTCTTTTGTTACCGGCACTTCCAAGTCTTCTAAAAGTTCTCCCATCATTGGACCGCCGCAAATAATCTTATCCGGTGCTTCCAAATATGGTCCGGTTTCTGCCACAAGCTCTGCCAGAGTCGTTCCGATATATACTTCCATATTCTTCGGATTACGAACACAGTCACCGGAAATCGTCATCAAACGCTTATACATTGGTTTTCCAAAGGTTACTGCATTACAGATTGCATAAACCGTATCGGAATTTAACACAACACATCTTGCATCTTCCGGTGTTTTTGAAGAATTAATCTTCTTTCCCGTACAGGAATAAATCAGCATTCGCTCTCTATCCTGCGGATACTTGTTCTTCATTGGAACAATCTTGATATTTCTTGTATCTGCAAGAATTTTCTGTAAAGCGGTATGCGCTTCCTGCTGCTGTTCTCCAATTGCCAAAATTCCTTTTGCATTTGGGAATAGCTTTAATAATATTCTAAGACCTTCAATGATCCATTCCGGACGTTCTACTGCACAACGGTATTTAGATGTCAGATATGGTTCGCATTCCGTACAATTAATAACGATGTGACGAATCTTCTGCGGTTCTTTTACATTTAATTTTCCATAAACCGGATTTCCATCACTGGCAGTATCAACGACACCGGCACTCATAATTCTGGCAAGAATCTGTCGATTTTCCAAATCATCGGCTTCCACAAAATCGCCGAAATCCACTTCTTTATACTTTTCATCATTTTCAACAATAATACATGGATAGATGTCTCCACCGATTGTCTTTCGTTCTTCAATTGCCTTTACAACTCCTGAAACAGACGCATGAATTCTGGACATAGATTCATCATCTCTTGCCAGCAACTGTCCTGCCAAAACATATTCTCCCGGAATTACCAATGCATTTTCATGATGCTGCATCGGATAAATCAGCAGCTGCCCCGGCAGCACTTCTGTAATCGCAAGATCTTTTGTTCTTTCTTTATGTTCTCGAAGTTCAATTCCGCCATGAAACGTAAAATGAGCCATTTACTACAAGGTCCTTTCTAACAAAAATCAGGGCATACAAAACGTATGCCCTGCAATCTACTATCTGGTATCGATAGAATTATTCTTCTACTTCTGCTGCAACTGCATCGATATCTACATCAGCAACGTCTGCTTCTTCTACTTCTGCAACTGGTTCAGCTGCTGGAGCTAAAGCTTTTACTGATAAGCTGATCTTCTTATCTTCTTCATTGAAATCAACAATCTTAGCTGTGATCACATCACCAATGCTTAATACGTCAGCTGGTTTTTCAACATGATCTTTAGAAATCTGAGATACGTGAAGAAGTGCATCAACACCTGCTGCTAATTCTACGAATGCACCGAAGTCTGTCATACGAGCAACTTTACCTTCAACTACATTGCCAACAGCGTATTTCACGTCTGCATCTTTCCAAGGATTTGCATCTTCAAATTTCATAGAAAGAGCAATCTTTGTTCCGTTGATATCTTTGATGAATGCTTTCACAGGTTCACCAACTTTGAAAACTTTCTTAGGGCTTTCAATTCTTCCCCAAGACATTTCGGAAATATGAAGGAGACCGTCAGCACCACCTAAATCGATGAATGCACCGAAATCTGTAACGTTTTTAACTGTACCTTCAACAACATCGCCAACTGCAATTTTATCAAATAATGCTTTCTGAGCTTCAGCTTTCTTAGCAACTAAGAGCTGTTTTCTGTCACCGATCACACGGCGTCTCTTTGGATTGAATTCGCTGATAACAAATTCGATTTCCTGATCAGCATATTTTGTTAAATCTTTTTCGTATACATCAGATACAAGGCTTGCTGGGATAAATACTCTGGATTCATCAACAACAACACTTAATCCGCCAGCTAATACTTCTGCTACTTTAGCTGTTAATACTTCTTTGTTTTCGAAAGCTTCTTCTAATCTCTTGCTTCCTTTTTCTGCTGCAAGTCTCTTATATGTTAAGAGAACCTGTCCTTCTCCATCGTTCACTTTCAGAACTTTCACTTCCATTGTGTCGCCAACGTTAATGAGTGTTCTAAGATCAACGTTTGCAGTGTTTGTGTATTCGCTTCTTGTAAGAATACCGTCAGACTTGTAACCAATATTTAAAACAGCTTCGTCTTCTTTAACGCTGATAACTGTTCCGTCGACAACCTCTCCTGTTCTAATAGTTTTCAATGAATCTTCCAACATCTGTTCAAAACTTAATTCTGACATGTTTTTGAACCTCCTCAATAATATTGTTTGGGGTGGAAGCCCCTGCGGTAATACCTACACAGTTCGAACCTTTCAGACCTTCGACATTCAAATCTTCTAAGGTTTGAATATAATAGGTATTTTCACATTCTTTTTTACAAATCTCGAATAACTTCTGCGTATTAGAACTATGACTACCTCCAATGACAATCATACTGTCAACGGTACCGGCAATGAGTTTGGCTTCGGTCTGGCGTTCCTCAGTCGCATTGCAAATCGTATTTATACTCTCTACATCATACCCTTTTTCACGAATAATTTCAACTAAATCTTGAAATTTATTGTAATTAAATGTCGTTTGGGACACAATACATAGTTGTTCATTCTTTTCAGCAGTAAAGGCCTTTGCTTCATCAAATGTTTCGATGACGGTTGCCTTTCCACAGACCCATCCTTTGATGCCTTCCACTTCAGGATGCTTATCATTTCCGATGATGATAATGCGTTTTCCTGCTTTGCTCCCCCTCTCAACAATTCGGTGAATCTTTTTCACAAACGGACAGGTAGCATCCACAATATTTAAACCGCATTCATCCATCAGATCATAAATGCTTTTCCCAACACCATGAGAACGTACAATAACGGTTGTCCCAGGTTTTAATGCTTTTAATTCTGTAGTTGTATTCACCACAAATACACCATTCTTTTCCAAATCTTCTACCACCTGCTCGTTGTGGATAATCGGACCGAAAGTATAAATGGTTTCATTATTTTTTTCAGCTTCTTTATAAACTGTATCAACTGCTCTTTTTACACCGAAACAAAATCCGGCTGTTTTTGCAAGTTTTACTTCCATAAATCACCTATTTGATCAAATCAAGAATCGCCTGTACATTCTCATCAATTGTCATGTAAGAAGAATCTACTAAAATCGCATCTTCTGCCTGACGAAGCGGTGCGATATCACGATTCATATCTCTATAATCTCTTTCTTCGATATCTTTTTTGATTTTTTCCAGATCAGCTTCCTGACCTTTTTCAATCAGTTCTTTATATCTTCTCTGCGCACGTACTTCAACGCTTGCTGTTAAATATACTTTTACATCTGCATCCGGAAGCACAACTGTACCGATGTCACGTCCATCCATCACCACGTTTGCCGAAGCAGCTAATTTACGCTGTAATTCCAGCAATTTTTTACGAACATCACCATTTACGGAGCTTGCAGAAGCCATGTTTCCAACTTCTTCCGTACGAAGCTGACCGGTTACATTTTCACCGTTTAAGAAAACATTCTGTTCGCCATTAACGTAAGAAATTGTAACATTTACGTCTTTGACAGCTTCGCTGATTTTTTCATGATCATCTGCTGCAATTCCACATCTTAAAAAATGGATTGCCATTGCACGGAACATTGCACCTGTGTCAATATAAATAAAATCTTTTTCTTTTGCGACTCTCTTTGCGATGGTACTTTTTCCTGCACCTGCCGGTCCATCAATTGCTACACTGTATCCCATAATTTCTTCTCCTAAAATTTTTTTCTCTAACTTTTATTATATAATTAAACGCTGATTCCTGCAAGATATGCCGTTGACCAGGCAATCTGTAGGTTGAATCCACCGGTTTTCGCATCCAAGTCAAGAACTTCACCGATAAAATAAATACCCGGGTGATTCTTGCTTTCCATCGTAGATGGATTAATTTCTTTCACCGATACACCGCCTCTGGTAATGATTGCTTCATTCCAGCCTCTAAGGGAGGTAATGGTAAGTTCAAATCCTTTGATCAAATTAACGAATGCTTCTCTCTCCACTCTGGAAATTTCATTGACCTTCTTTTCCGGCTCAATTCCACTAAGATCAATCATAACCGGAATCAATTTTGAAGGGAACAAACCGCCAAGAACATTTTTAAACTGCTTATTTTTGCCTTCTTCAAATTCACGAAGCAGCCTTGTATCTAACTGCTCTTTTGAAAGTGCTGGTTTTAAGTCAATCACCAGACGAAGCGGTCCTTTTTTGATCTGTTTGGAAATGTAGGAGCTTCCTGTTAAAATAAGCGGTCCTGATACTCCAAAATGGGTAAATAACATTTCACCAAAATCTTTATATAATTCTTTTTTACCATCATAAATGGCAGCCGTCACATTTTTCAGCGAAAGCCCCTGAAGCAATTTCGGAATTTCACCTTCAATATTAAGGGGAACCAGACCTGGTGTTAACTCTGTCACCTTCATATCCAGTTCTTTTGCAAACCGATAACCATCTCCCGTAGAACCTGTTGCCTGATAAGACATCCCGCCGGTTGCCACGATAATAGAATCAAAACCTTTTTGCTTTAAGTCATCCAATGATTTCACTTCATGGTGAAGGTGAATTTTCACCCCTTCTTTTTTCATTGCACGCTCCAGTGTCGCAATAATATCCGAAGAATGGTCTGATAACGGAAAGACACGGTCTCCTCGTTCCACTTTCAAACGGCACCCTTCCTTTTCAAAGAAATCCATGACCATATCATTGGAACAGCCATAAAATGCACTATACAAAAACTTTGGATTTGCCCGTACATTATTCAGCAGCGTCTCAATATCTGCCGCATTTGTCACATTGCAGCGTCCTTTCCCTGTGATGAACAGCTTCTTTCCAAGCTTTTCATTTTTTTCAAACACATGCACTTCATTTCCGTTTCTTGCCGCGAAAATGGAAGCAAACATTCCGGCGGCTCCACCACCTACCACTGCAACTTTGCTCATAGATTAGGCTCCTTAAGTTTCTCATAAAATTAATCCTGTAACGCAAACACACTACAGAGCTATTATACATGATATTGAATTAAATTACAAATTCAGAATATTCTGTGCTATAATACTAACACATCGCATATATTAAGGAGATCTTTATTCATGAGAAATATAAAACTGACTATAGAATACGATGGAAGCCGTTATCAGGGCTGGGCACGCCTCGGCAAAAACGAATCCAACAATTCTATTTCCAATAAAATTATTGAAGTATTAGAAAAAATGACCGGTGAAAAAGACATGGAACTTTTCTGCGGATGCCGTACAGAGGTTGGTGTCCATGCGTATGCACAGATTGTAAATTTCAAAACAGTATGCCCGTTAAAATGTCTGGATATCAAGCATTATCTGAATCGCTATCTTCCTATGGATATTGCAGTGACTGATGTCCGTGAAATGCCGGAACGCTTCCATGCACAGTTAAATGCAGCATCCAAAACTTACATTTACCGTATGACTGTCTGCGAGGTTCCTAGCGTATTCGATAGAAAATACACTTATCACTGCTTTAAAACTCCTGATATCAAACTCATGCAGCAGGCAGCACAAAGCCTGATTGGAAAACACGACTTTAAAAACTTTTCCACTGCAAAAAAGTCTAAATCTACTGTACGAAATATTACTGATATTGAAATTTATGGGGATTCTGAAGAAATTCAGATTACCATTCAGGCTGATGATTTTCTCCACAATATGGCAAGACTTATCATCGGTACCTTGCTGGATATCGGACTTGGAAACCGTAAAAAGGAAGATATTGATAAGATTTTTGTTGGAAAAGCTGCTGTCAGCGAACCTTGCGATCCAAAAGGATTGTTTTTGCAGGAAATCTCATACTAATTTCTATCACTTTAAAGCACAAAAAGGGACGTCTTTCGACGTCCCTTTAACATTTCAATTAAACTGGGTAAGCTCCGTTTTCTGTGTCTGCAACTTTTGCATCCATTTTAGTTTTCTGAGCTTCTCTGTATTTGAAGAAGTCCATAGCAACCTGTGGGAATAAAGCGTATGATAATACGTCTTCATCCTGTTCTTTGTACTGAGCCATTTCAGCTTCAATCTTAGCAAGTTCGTTTGGAATTAAGTCTGCTGGACGGCATGTGATTGGTTCTTCGCCTTCAGCAAGAGCTAATTTCTGAACTTCTGGGTTGAATGGTTTAACTGTCTGGCCATATTCACCACGTAATACAGCTTTAGTTTCTTTTGTCATCATTTTGTATCTTTCGCCCATAAGAACGTTAAATACAGCCTGAGTACCAACGATCTGAGATGATGGTGTTACTAATGGTGGTTCACCAAGGTCTTTACGAACACGTGGGATTTCTTCTAATACTTCATAGTATTTGTCTTCCGCATGCTGTTCTTTTAACTGAGATACCATGTTTGATAACATACCACCTGGTACCTGGTATAATAATGTCTTGATGTTTACGCCCATTACCTTTGGATTTAAGAGGCCGTTTGCAAGGCATTCTTCCTGGTATGGTCTGAAGTAATCAGCGATTTCTGCAAGAAGGTTCTGGTCAAGACCTGTATCAAATTCTGTACCTTTGAATGTTTCAACCATAACTTCTGTTGCAGGCTGAGATGTACCCATAGCTAATGGAGACATTGCTGTATCGATGATATCACAGCCAGCTTCAACAGCTTTTAAGTATGTCATAGCACCAACACCTGATGTGTAGTGTGTATGAAGTTCGATTGGAAGGTTAGAACCTTCTTTTAATGCTTCAACAAGTTCTGTTGCTTTGTATGGTACTAAAAGACCAGCCATATCTTTGATACAGAGTGAATCTGCACCCATGTCTTCGATTCTCTTAGCCATATCTTTCCAGTAATCAAGTGTGTAAGCATCACCTAATGTATAAGAAAGAGCAATCTGTGCATGTCCGCCTTCTTTGTTTGTAGCTTTCACAGCACATTCAAGGTTACGGATATCATTTAAACAGTCGAAAATACGGATGATGTCGATACCGTTTGCAATAGATTTCTGTACGAAATATTCTACTACGTCATCTGCATAGTGACGATATCCGAGGATGTTCTGACCTCTGAATAACATCTGTAATTTTGTATTTTTAAGTCCTTCTCTGATTTTACGAAGTCTTTCCCATGGATCTTCTTTTAAGAAACGAAGGGAAGCATCGAATGTAGCTCCACCCCAGCACTCTACTGCATGGTAACCAACTTTATCCATCTTTTCAAGAATTGGAACCATCATATCGGTTGGCATTCTTGTTGCAATGAGAGACTGATGAGCATCACGTAAGATTGTTTCGGTAATTTTTACCGGTCTTTTTACATCTGCCATTTTAATTTCCTCCTAGTATTTAAACAGTACTCCAAACCAATCGGTTTAGAATACACCGAACATAGCCATGAACGCACCAGCTGCTACGGCTGTACCGATAACACCTGCAACGTTTGGTCCCATCGCATGCATGAGCAGGAAGTTTGTAGGATCTGCTTCTGCACCAACTTTCTGGGATACACGAGCTGCCATTGGTACGGCAGATACACCTGCGGAACCAATGAGTGGGTTAATTTTACCGCCAGTCATCTTGCACATCAGTTTACCGAAAAGTACACCGGCTGCTGTACCAAATGCGAACGCAATAAGACCTAAAACTACGATTTTAATTGTATCCCAGTTTAAGAATGCTTCAGCACTTGTTGTAGCACCTACAGATGTACCAAGTAAGATAACTACAATGTACATCATTGCGTTGGATGCTGTTTCTGTTAACTGACGAACAACACCTGATTCTTTGAATAAGTTACCAAGCATAAGCATACCAACCAGTGGAGCTGTTGTTGGAAGAATCAGACATACGATAATTGTAACGATAACAGGGAATAAGATTTTTTCAAGTTTGGATACAGGACGAAGCTGTTCCATTTTGATTTTTCTTTCTTCTTCTGTTGTTAAAAGTTTCATAATTGGTGGCTGAATAACCGGTACCAATGACATATAAGAGTACGCTGCTACAGCGATTGGTCCCATGATGGCTGTCTGTCCTAATTTACCAGCAAGGAAGATGGAAGTAGGACCGTCAGCACCACCGATGATAGAAATAGCTGCTGCTGCTTTGTCACTGAATCCGAGTGCCATCGCACCAAGATATGCTGCGAAGATACCAAACTGTGCTGCTGCACCAAGAAGGAAGCTCTTCGGGTTGGCAATCAGTGGACCGAAGTCTGTCTGCGCACCTACACCAAGGAAGATGAGGGATGGCAGGATTGCCCATTCATCAAGCAGGAAGAAGAAATGTAATAATCCGCCTTCTTCCATAATTGGTGGATAGATATTTACAAGAAGCATACCGAAAGAGATTGGAACCAGAAGTAATGGTTCATATCCCTTAGCGATTGCTAAGTAAAGGAACACACAGGCAACTGCAATCATTACATAGTTACCCCATTCAAGGTTAAAGAATGCTGACTGCAATGCGAGGTTTTCCATTGTTTCTATGATGTAACTCATGTTTTAACCTCCTGTTTCAATTCATCTAATTCGCTTCAAGAATTAGTTCATTGTAGCTAAAACATCACCGTTTTCGATTGCATCACCAACAGATACGTTGATGCTTGCAACTGTACCATCCTGTGGAGCAACAACTGGAATTTCCATCTTCATAGCTTCAAGAATTACGATTGCATCACCAGCTTTTACTGCCTGGCCTGCTGCTGCTTCTACTTTGAATACTTTACCTGGTACAGAAGCTTTTACTTCGATGGAACCTGCACCTGCTGCTGGAGCTGCTGGTGCTGCTGCAGCTGGAGCTGCCTTTGGAGCTGCTTTAGGAGCTGCTGCTCTAACTGGAGCGCTTCCTGCGCCGCCTTCTTCTACTGTAACATCATAAACTGTACCGTTTACTGTGATTGTATAATTTTTCATCTTAATTTCCTCCTGTTCTTATGCTTTCTTCCATTTGTTTCTGTCTGAACGTTTGATAGAACGAACAACAAATCCATCTGAAGATGTTCCTGTATATGCAGCGATTGCTGCTGAAATAACTGCTACTAATTCAAGGTCATCTGCAAGTTCTTGCTGTACTGCAACTGGTGCTGCTGCAACCGGCGCTGCCTTTGGAGCTTCTTTTACAGATTCTTCTTTCTTCTTACCAATGTTTGTAATTAAACCTGTTAATTTTGGAAGCAATGCAATAATGCAGCTGATAAAGATCAGAACAACGAATACAGTACCCATACCGATAACTGTGTTTAAGCCAGCTTTCTGCAAGATTTCTCCAATAGATAATACAGGGTCGATTGTTCCTGAAATCACAACGCCATCATCATCAAACACTAACATCAGTGTAGCCGGATGACCTGTAAATGTCAGGCTTGTTGTATGTGTAGCTTCTTCATCATCACCTTTTAATTCATAGCTGTCTGTAGAAACATATTCACCAAAAGTTTCAACGTCACTTGAATAGCCGTTAAATACACCCTGGAAAGCTTCTGCCATCATTGGAATTCCTGACTGATCAAGAATTACCTGAAGGTCTTCTGCATCCATAGCCACATAATACTGCATTTCTTCTGCAGACATGCCAGTAATATTAGCTACAAGGAAATCAGAAACCTGCTGTGCATAAGCAGAATCTACAACGGTTTCAACTGGTTCCTCAGAACCGCCGCAAGCAGTCAGACCAAGAACAAGCATTGCCATAAAAAGGAGTGAAGCTAATTTTTTCATGTTCTTTTTCATCCTGTTCACCTCTCTAAATTAAACTGTACCGTGTTTTTTTGCTGGACGGTCATCTCTCTTTGTGAACAGCATTTCGAATGCACCGATCACATATTTTCTTGTATCCTGTGCTTCGATGATTGTATCAACGTATCCTCTTCTAGCTGCAGAAACCACGTTATTCTGAAGAGCTGCATATTCTGCTGCTTTTTCTTTTACAGTTGCTGCATCTGTGTCACCATACATAACTTTTGCTGCTAATGTAGCATCCATCATACCGATTTCAGCTTTTGGCCAAGCATAAACCATATCGCAGCCGATTGCTTTAGAGTTCATTACGTTGTAAGCGTTACCAAAAGCTTTGCCTGTGATTACGTTTACCTTTGGAACTGTAGCGTTACCGAATGCATATGTTAATTTAGCTGCTGCAGCTGCGATGTTTCTTTCTGAACACATTGTAGCTTTGAAGCCGTTAACGTTTGTTAATGTAAGTACCGGAATATTGAAAGCATCACAGAAGTTTACAAATTCTGCTGCTTTAAGGCATCCGCGTGCTGTTAATTCAGCAGCAAATTCTTCTGCCTTATTTCCTTCTTCATCATATACAACAGTTCTGTTAGCTACTGCACCAACAGTTGTGCCGTTTAATTTGATGAAGCCTGTTACCATTTCTTTTGCGTAGTCTTTCTTTGTTTCAAAGAATACTGCATCGTCAGAAATGTTAGATAATACGATTGCTGGGTCAGCAGCTGCATTTTCAAGATCTGCACATACTCTGTTTAAATCGTCTGTACATTCATCAAATGCACCGTCATCTTCGTTGTTTGCCGGAAGTAAGCATACTAATTCGCGAATCTGCTGCATAAGTTCTGCTTCTTCTGCAACTACGTCAACAATACCAACTTCTTCCATCTGGAATTTGGCAGATGCTGTGTCGCATTTTGAAACTTCATTGCCTGCAATGGCATTTGGAGAGTTTACAAATAATTTTGCTTTTGCAGCTTCCATGAAAGTAAAGTCTGTTAATGTTGGAATCATTGCAAGACCGCCGCCACAGTTACCAAAGATTGCTGTAATCTGTGGAATTACACCTGAAGCGTTTGTCTGTTTCATATAGATTTCTCCGAAAGCATTCAGTGCATCTGTTGCTTCCTGAAGTCTTAAACCTGCGCTGTCGATGAGACCAATCACTGGTGCTCCTGTCTTTAATGCCAAATCATAAAGGTTTGCAATTTTCTTTGCATGCATTTCGCCTACAGAACCGTTTAAAACGCCTGCATCCTGGCTGTATACATACACAAGATTTCCATCAATTACTCCATATCCGGTTACGCAACCGTCAGCTGGAGTTTCTTTTGTCTGCATGTTAAAATCTGTGCTTCTGGCTGTAACCATTCCACCGATTTCAACGAAACTGTTCTCGTCAAGTAAAGAAGCGATTCTTTTGCTTGCCAAGCTCTGTGCTGTACTACTCATTTTTACTCCTCCATCTTTATGTATTGTATAAAAATTTAATACCAATTTCTGCCGTCTATCATAATAACAAAATTGCAATTGAAAAGCAAGCATTTTGTTATTTATTTGTCAAGATTCCTACAAAATCCTGTATACTTCTTAACCATTTCTTTACTCGATTCCAAAATGTTGATTTTTCAATGTCATCTGCCGTGTATACATGAAATTGTTCTATAATTTTACCGTTCAGTTCATAGGTAATCGTTCCAACTACCATATTTTTCTCTATGGGGGCCTGCAGTTGCTCTGCATATTCCACCCGACACCGGGCTACTTCTCCTTTTCCAAGCAAATACGAGAATGTTTTTGCATCTGTCATAATTCCTACCGTTTCCTCCATTCCGTCAATTACAGGAATTTCCTCAAAATTCCAGTCATCTTTCCCCAACAGCTGATACTCGAAATTTTCAAATCCATAATCCAGCAGTTTTCTTGCATCCTTCCACTTCAGGCTTTTATTGGGATACCACCCTGCACCAAGAAGTGCGATGATCATCGTTTTATCCCCTCTTTTTGCAGCTCCGGTGTAGCAGTATCCTGCTTTTCCGGTAAAACCAGTCTTCCCTGTCAACGCACCGTCATAAGAGGTAAGAAGTGCATTATGATTATTGCATGACACATAGCGTTTTCCATTTAATTCCTGAAATTCATAGGCAGTTGTTCCTGTGATTTCGATAAATTCCTTTGCTTTTGAAGAAATAGAAATACAGTATCGTAAAATCAATGCCAATTCTTCTGCCGTTGTGACGTGTTCTCCGCCCTCATCTGTCCCATCCAGACCATTGGGTGTTACGAAATTTGTCTGCCGGCATCCAATGGCTTCCGCTTTTCTATCCATTAAATTGGTAAACTCTTCGACACTTCTTCCAATTGCTTCCGCCACCGCCACGGCACTGTCATTATGGGATTCCAGCATCGTAGAATAGAGCAAATCTTTCAAATAATACTGCTCCCCTTCCTTTGCATTCATCTGAACATCCGGCATAGATGCTGCTGTTTTGGAAAACATCACGATCTGGTCTGGTTCTCCAAGTTCCAAGGCAAGAATACAGGTCATGATTTTTGTTGTACTTGCCATTGCATAAGGCATTGTTTCATTCTTTCCATATAATACCCTGCCGGAATCTGCATCCATCAACACCGCCCCTGTAGAATACAGAGCATCCGGAACCTCTGCACTATATACCGGCAATAAAAAAACAGGACCTCCGGCAAGAACCAGACTAAGGATTCCTGCCATGACCTGTTTTAAAATTCTTTTTCTTAAATTCATGAGATTTCCTCAAAAACTTTTTATAGAGTTTATGAAAAATCTCTTCTTATTATGTTAGACACCCAGACGAATCTGAATTTCTTCTTCTGCCTCTGCCTCAAAATCTGCAATTTCCGTCGCAGAGAGAGATGGCAGGTCTTCGATGGATGTTACGCCGAAATTTCGAAGAAAATCGGCAGTTGTCCCAAACAGCATTGGACGTCCCGGTGCATTTAATCTTCCCACTTCTTCGATCAGACCGTATTCTACAAGCTTGTTGATCGCATGGTCTGAATTTACCCCGCGGATTTTTTCAATTTCCGCTCTGGTAATCGGCTGTTTATACGCTGCAATAGAGAGCACTTCCAGCTGCACATCTGTCAAAGAATATTTCTTTGGCTGTTTCGCCACTTTGATCAGCACATCATAATATTCCGTTTTAGAACAAAGCTGAAAAGAATCCTCTAACTCAATGATTCTGATTCCGCGGTCTTCTGCATTGTATTTATCCATCATATTTCTGATAAATTTGCGTGTTGTTTCTTTATCATGTTCAATTGCAATGGCAATTTTTTCTACTTCTACCGCTTCACCCATGGTAAAAAGGATTGCTTCAATTGCCGCCTCAATTTTCTGTAATTCCATAATTCCTCCAAGTGTATTTACACTTCTTTTCTATAGTACTTTGCAGAGGTAATGATAATGTCTGCAAATGTATCTTCCTGTTTAATAACTATTTTGCCCATTTTCATCAGTTCCAGAATGGCAAGGAAAACAACTACTATTTCCATCTTGCTTCTCTGTCCTTCCAACATCTTTTTAAAGGAAAATGTCCCATGTTCTTTTGCATAGTTTTCTACAAAATCAATCTTTTCTTCCAGATTTACTTCTTCTTTTTCAATTTTACCAAACTTGCTTCGAATTGGGTCTACCTTATCGTTCTGACGTTTCATAATAGACTGGAAAATGTCATTTAACTTCTTTAAGGTCAGATCGCCCATAAGTTTTTCCAAATCTACCGGCTCTATGTAGCCCTCCACTTCTTCCGGAATGGTCGGCTCCTTATACATTGCCTTTGCCGCATCCTGCATACGGTCTTTTAACTCGTAAGACATATATTTATACATCTTGTATTCCAGAAGTTTCTGAACAAGTTCTTCTCGAGGGTCAATTTCTTCCCCCTCTTCATCAACTTCTACCGGAAGGAGCATTTTTGCCTTGATTTCCAGAAGGGTAGCTGCCATTACAAGGAACTCACTCATCACATTTAAGTCTTTTGTCTCCATGTTACGGACAAATTCCAGATATTGCTCTGTAATTTCTACAATTGGAATGTCAAATATATTAAATTTGTTTACATCAATCAGATGCAGCAGAAGATCCAAAGGTCCTTCAAAATTTTCTATCTTTACTGGTAATGCCATTGTTTTTCCAATTCTATGTGTATTATGCCGGACTTAAATGAATGACAGAAAGTTCCGGTTTATTGTTAAATCGTATTGGAATCGTATGAGTTCCAAGTCCGCGGGATACGATCATTTCTTTCTCCCCGATTGTATAATTTCCTGCGCTATATCTAGGAAACAGCTTTGCCTGCGGAGTGATCACACCACCAATGAGTGGAAGTCTTATAATCCCCCCATGAAGATGTCCTGACAACGTCAGATCTGCCCCCCATGCAGCATATTGTTTAAAATAGACCGGATTATGTGCCAGAAGAATGCTGTAACAATCATTGGACAAATCACATTTTCCAAGGCCTTCCTCCAGCTGCTTTTCTTCAAACACATATCGGTTAAATTTTTCAAAATATTTTTCCGGCAAATCATAACCATAGACACAGAATTTATTATCTCCTACAAAAAACTCTGCTTTATCATTTACCAGAATATTTACACCTTGTTTTTCAATTAGGCTCATATATTCTTCGTATATTGTGCCATAAATATCAACATCATGTTTCATGCGTGATTCATGGTTTCCCAAACCATAGAATACCGGATAACATTTTGCCAGTTCTATTACCGTTTTCTGCCCTGCTTCATATGGTATCTTGGTATGACCAATCAGCATATCTCCTGCAAGACACACAAAATCAGGAGAAAGCTTTTCAATTTCTCCTAATAAAATCTCATTATTCTCACCGTAGAGCTGATTATGCAGATCCGCAAGCATCACAATCGTCACGGCCGATTTTATTTTTTTTGATTTCAAATGATAATGAACTGTTTGAAACATAAGCGCCTCCGCTCCTCATCTTACCATAACTTACATCATCCACGCAAGCCAGACTCTTTCTACATAATCCATATATTTGGCTGCATTTACTTCTTCACTTGCCAGAATGTTTACTTCTCCCATTTTTTCATTGCCATGATAATAACTTAAAGTCCCTAAAATCTGATCTTTTGCTACCGGCGCCTCGATTACTTCCGGCAATTCCAGTCTTTTCTCGACATCGTTAAGACTCTCTCCGTTCATCAAAAGATAGGCATATTCCTTTTCATATATCGGTAAAACCTCCGTTTTTACTCCACCTTTTACAGGAATTTCGTAAAGCTTTTCTCTGTCTGCATTCGTATCCTGATAAATCTGATAATTAGCATAACCATAGTTTAGCAGCGTTGTGGCATCTAAAAAGCGGGATTTACTGGTTTCGCCATTCATGATGACTGCAATGAGTTCCATATTATCTTTTTTGGCAGTTGCAGAAACACAAAAGCCCGCTTCACTGGTGGAACCGGTTTTTAGACCTGTACAATATTCATATTGTTTTATCAGTTTATTGGTATTGCTTAATCCAAACTCCTGACTACCTTTTGCCGTATTATGTATAATGGTATCCATCCAGATCGTGCAGTAATCATGTACCTGAGGGTGATTTACAAGCAGTTCTCTGGACATTAGCGCAATGTCATAAGCGCTTGTCACATGTCCTTCCACATCAAGACCATTGCAGTTTACAAAATGTGTATTTTCCATTCCAAGCTCTTTTGCCCGCTCATTCATTTTGTTGACAAAGGCCTCTTCGCTGCCGGATACATACTCTGCCATGGCTACGCAGGCATCGTTGGCGCTTGCTACCGCAATGCATTTTAGCATGGTATCAACTGTCTGTTTTTCATTTGGCTCTAAAAACACCTGAGAACCACCCATGGAGGCGGCTCTTTCAGACACTACCACCATATCTTCCGGCTTTATCTTATCATCTTCCAGCGCTTCGAAAACCAATAGCATCGTCATAATTTTTGTTACACTGGCAGGCGGTACCGCCACATGGGCATCCTTTTCATAAAGAATCTCCCCTGTAGATGCTTCCATTAATATTGCATGAGGAGCCTGAATCCCTATGGACACAGTATCTGCCTCTTCAGTTGCTCCCAGCACATTCATTGGCAGCCCTGAAAACAGCAGGATTCCGCAAAATAAACCCACAATATAATTTCTCATAAAAAAACTCCTTATCAAACCTTAGTACAGTTTAGTCGGAGTTTTTTCAAAAAAGAACTATTCTTAATTTTTTCTGTAATTAGTGCAATAACCAGCCAACTAACAGTCCCAAAAGACAGCCGGCAATCACCTGAATTGGAGTATGGCCAACATATTCCTTTAATTTATCCTCTGAAAATACTTTCTGGAATTTTTTTTCCAAAGTTTCCTCAGCATTAAATTCATCAATAACTTCTTCAAACAATGCTGTCAATTCATTGATTACTTCTGCCTGTCTTCCAGTTTCCAGACGAACCCCCATTGCATCATGCATAACAATGATTGCAAGCATGGTAGTAATTGCAAACTCAAAAGAACCAATTCCATAATGAAGCAATGTCATCATCACCATTGCACTTACTGTAGCAGAATGTCCACTTGGCATTCCCCCATCACCAAACAGACGCTCCAGACGAAATTCTTTATTCAAAACTGCATAAAGAATTGCTTTAATTACCTGTGCCGATGCCCAGCCTGTAATACCTGCAAGCAAAACGCGATTGGCAAGTAATTCGTTAATAAATCCCATGTAAAAATCCCTCTTTAGTTTTCCCCTTAATATTGTATCTAAATCAGTATAACATAAAGAAGCTTCTCTCGTAAATGAGAAAAGCTTCTGAACTTAGAAAAGGGACTGAAAATACTTCAGTCCCTTCTTTGCACAAATTAATTGTATTTACGTTTTCTAGCTGCTTCAGATTTTTTCTTACGTCTTACGCTTGGTTTTTCGTAATGTTCTCTCTTACGAATTTCCTGCTGAATACCTGCTTTTGCACAGTTTCTTTTGAATCTGCGTAAAGCGCTATCTAAAGTCTCGTTTTCTTTTACGATTACATTTGACATAGAATCACACCTAACCTCCCTCCAGTTGTGTATTGTGCATAATACAACTGTATGGGTATTTTTATTGCACTCTCGTTATTATAGGGTACGAGTTTTCACTTGTCAAGTGATTTTCCTTAAATTTCCGCAGTTTTTTTGGATTTTTTTATGCCAGCTGTGCTGCAGCTACTTCTTTTGCTTTTACAATGGCATCATCAATGCCTGCAGGATTCTTACCGCCAGCCTGTGCCATGTTTGGACGACCGCCGCCGCCACCGCCTACAAGTTTCGCGATTTCTTTGATCAGGTTGCCTGCATGTGCACCGGCTTTCATAGCAGCATCTGTTGCAGTTGCCATTAAGTTTACTTTGCCATCTACGTTAGAAGCGATTACTACGATACCTTCGCCAATCTTTTCTTTTAACTGGTCACCAAGTTCACGAAGTCCGTTCATGTCAACACCATCTACTTTTGTAGCAAGTACTTTCATGCCGTTTACTTCTACTACCTGATTCATAACATCGCCAAGGGCATCTTTTGCAGCTTTGCTCTTTAAGGATTCATTTTCACTCTGAAGAGCTTTTACTTCTGCAAGTAAGTGTTCCACTTTTTCTACTGCTGTTGCAGGTGTACCTTTTACAAGTTTTGCAATTTCAGCAAGCTTGCTTTCGATTTCTTTGTAGTATGCAAATACACCTTCGCCTGTTAAAGCTTCAATACGACGCACACCAGCTGCTACACCAGCTTCAGATACCAGTTTGAAAGAACCGATGATGCTTGTGTTTGCTACGTGAGTACCACCACAAAGTTCTTTAGAGAAATCTCCCATAGATACAACACGTACGTCTTCTGCATATTTTTCACCGAAGAGTGCCATTGCACCGGTTTTCTTAGCTTCTTCAATGTTCATAACTTCTGTTACAACAGGAAGCGCTGCCTGGATTTCTTTATTTACTAATTCTTCAACTTTTGCCATTTCTTCTGCTGTCATCGCCTGGAAGTGAGCAAAGTCAAAACGAAGTCTGTCAGGAGCAACTAAAGAACCTTTCTGTTCTACGTGGTTTCCTAAAACAGTCTTTAATGCTTTCTGGAGAAGATGTGTTGCACTGTGGTTCTTACATGTTGCATTTCTGCCGTCTGCACAAACACTTAATGTAACTACATCGCCAACTTTGATCATGCCTTTTGTTAATTTACCAACATGACCAACTTTTCCGCCACGAAGTTTGATTGTTTCAGAAACTACGAATTCTGCATCGCCAACAGTGATGATACCTTTATCGCCTTCCTGACCACCCATTGTAGCGTAGAATGGTGTTTCTTCTACAAATACAGTTGCTGCTTCACCTGCTGTGATTGCTTCTACGATTGATGTTTCTGTAGTAAGAACAGTCACCTTAGAATCAGCAGTTAATTTATCATATCCAACAAATTCTGTTGTAATTGCTGCATCGATATCATCATATACAGTTGCATCAGCACCCATATAGTTTGTTGTCTTACGAGCATTACGAGCCTGTACTCGCTGTTCTTCCATATATGCCTTGAATCCAGCTTCATCTACATCAAATCCTTTTTCTTCAAGGATTTCTTTTGTAAGATCCAGTGGGAATCCATAAGTATCATATAATTTAAATGCATCTGCACCAGCTAAAGTTTTCTTACCTTCTGCTGCAAGTGCTTCTTCCATTTCACCTAAGATTTTAAGACCTGTATCAATTGTTTTATTGAACTGATCTTCTTCCTGAGTTAATACTTTGAAGATAAATTCTTTCTTTTCTTCTAATTCAGGATATCCGTCTTTACTTCCTTCAATCACAACTGCACTTAAATCTGCAAGGAATTTTCCTTCCACACCAAGTAAACGTCCATGACGTGCTGCACGTCTGATAAGACGACGAAGTACATATCCACGACCTTCGTTTGTAGGCATGATACCGTCAGAAATCATAAATGTTGAAGAACGGATGTGGTCTGTGATGAGACGAATAGATACGTCCTTGTCAGCATCCTTGTGATATTCACATTTTGCAATTTCACATACTTTATCACGAAGACTTCTGATTGTATCTACGTCAAAGATAGAATCCACGTCCTGAACAACTGTTGCAAGACGTTCAAGTCCCATACCTGTATCAATGTTTTTCTGAACTAATTCTGTGTAGTTGTTGTGTCCGTCATTGTCGAACTGTGTAAATACGTTGTTCCATACTTCGATGAATCTGTCACATTCACAACCTACTGTACAATCCGGTTTTCCACAGCCGTATTTTTCTCCACGGTCATAGTAGATTTCTGAACATGGACCACATGGACCTGCACCGTGTTCCCAGAAGTTATCAGCTTTTCCAAAACGGAAGATTCTTTCTGGTGCAATACCGATTTCTTTGTTCCAGATATCGAATGCTTCATCATCTTCTAAATAAACAGACGGATAGAGTCTGTTTGGATCAAGACCTACCACTTCTGTTAAAAATTCCCATGACCACTGAATCGCTTCACGTTTGAAGTAATCACCAAATGAGAAGTTACCAAGCATTTCGAAAAATGTGCCATGACGTGCTGTCTTACCTACATTTTCAATATCACCTGTACGAATACATTTCTGACAGGTTGTTACTCTTCTTCTTGGTGGAATTTCTGCACCTGTAAAATATGGTTTTAATGGTGCCATACCTGAGTTGATTAATAATAAACTGTTGTCATTTACTGGAACAAGAGAAAAGCTTTTCATTGCAAGATGGTCTTTGCTCTCAAAAAATTCCAGAAACATTTTTCTTAATTCGTTTACGCCGTACTGTTTCACTTTTGTCTCCTCCGTTTGCTACGCTTCTTTTTCAGCTTTTGCGTCTTTGCTGTCGCGTAATTTTTTTCCAGCCAGAATGCCTCCAACGCATACTGCCACCAGAATCACCATTTTGAATAAAGTTTGTACCAATGTGCTTAAGAACATATTTTTACCTCTCTTTCTCAAATACCTCATCATGGATGAGATTATTTCCGTCCGCTGCGCTTGTCGCAAGCTTGTCACAGCGTTCATTCTGGGCATGTCCATCATGGCCCTTTACCCAAATATAGGTTACTTTATGAGGTTCCATGGCTTTTAACAGACGCTGCCATAGTTCCTTGTTTTTGACTGGTTTTTTAGCACTGTTCTTCCAGTCATTGCGAAGCCAGCTGCCAATCCAGTTCTGATTAAATGCATCAACCACATATTTGGAATCAGAATATAATTCCACTTCACATGGTTTGATAAGTGCCTCCAACCCTACGATTGCTGCCATCAGCTCCATACGGTTGTTGGTTGTTCTTACATAACCCTGACTAAACTCTCTGATATGCTCTGTTCCATTTCCATCCGTATAGGATAAAATTGTTCCATAGCCTCCGGGTCCATCAGGATTTCCTCTTGCTGCACCGTCAGTGTAAATTTTTACTAACATATTACCTCCTGTTTATCGGTGCTCCCACCATCTTACTATTCTATCCGAAACCAATCAATTTTACAATAGTTTTCTTGTGCCTCTTACATAAAAACAACACAAAATACGGCACTTCTGAATAGAAGTACCGCAACTTTTGCCATATTTTTGTCAAATAATAATGCAAACCATTCCTCCATTGGAATCATTTACAATTTTCTGCATTGTTTCCTGTAATTTTTGCTGGCTTTCCTCTCCAATCTGATAGACTTTTGACTTAATCCCATCTTCTACCAGTTCTTCAATGGATTTTCCGAAAATATTGGTTCCCCAAATATCGCCGTTCTGTGCATCACTTTGCCCAATATATTTGATCAAATCAGCTGCCTGATTTTCGTTGCCCACCAGTGGCGAAATTTCTGTTTCGATATTGGCACGAATCATGTGAATAGAAGGTGCTGTTGCCTTGATTTTGACACCGTATTTGCTGCCCTGTTTTACAATTGCAGGATCTTCCAGCATAATTTCTTCTTTGATCGGCATAACAACACCGTATCCTTTTTGCCTTACAGCATCGATGGCATACTGGACTTTGGCATATTCTTTTTTCATTGCTGCCATCTCTTTTAGGATTGTCAGCAGTTCGTACTCCCCCGAAATCTCTTCTCCGGTCATTTTACTTAAAATATCATAATAATATGTTTCATCGATATCTAAAATGACACTTACCTTGCCATTTGAAAGGTTCAGTGTGTCTATTTTCACCTTACTGATATACGGCGATTCCATTTGAAGATTTTCCGGCACAATATCCTGAACGCGGTTAATGCGTGACATCACCTGTTTTATCTGCTCTAATAGATTCTTTTTAATTTCCGAATCATTCGAAAGCATTTCAACCCATTTTGGGATAAAAAACTCTACATCCGTGATCGGGAATTCTTTTAAAATGTTCTCAAAAATCCGATTCACATCTTCTTTTCGAAGCTGTTCACAATTTAACGGCAATACCGGAACCTGATAAAGATTTTCCAGTTCTTTTGAAAGATTCTCCGCAATTTCTCCATAAGGACGGTTGCTGTTTAAGATTACAATAAACGGCTTGCCTAATTTTTTCATCTCGGCAACTGTACGGCTTTCCGCCTCTATGTAATTTTCTCTTGGTAACTCCGAAAATGAACCATCACAGGTCACCACGATTCCAATGGTGGAATGATCCTGCATCACTTTCTTGGTGCCAAGTTCCGCTGCCTTTACAAAGGGAATCTTCTCCTCCGACCACGGTGTTTTCACAAATCTCGGCTGATCATCTTCCATATGACCTGCCGCTCCGGCTACCATATACCCGACGCAGTCTATCAATCGCACCTTCAAATGCACATCTTCTGACAGTTCCAGTTCAAAAGCCTCTTTGGGAAGAAATTTGGGTTCTGTCGTTGTAATTGTACGTCCGGAACCACTTTGAGGAAGTTCATCCAAAATCCGCTTTTTTTCCGGACTATCCGGCAAATTTGGAAGCACTAACAGATCCATCATTCTTTTTATCAAAGTGGATTTTCCCGTCCTGACAGGACCGATGACTCCAATATAGATTTCTCCTCCTGTACGCATTTGAATATCTTTGTATAAGTCAAACTCTTTGTTTGCGACATTGTCCATAAAAAAACCTCCGACTCATAAAATTGTTTTTACAATCTATGAATCAGAGGTTCTAATTATGACTTATTCAATTACGAGTTCTTCCCAACGCTGGTCAGCCACGAATGCAACATATGTTTTACCTGTGTTGATCTTAATTTCATTACCTAAACCGTCATAGTAACGTGTAGGGTTTGTATCACCAAGTTTAGACCATGTTACATTGATTCTTTCACCATTTGTGATGTAGATTGCTTCCTGACCTTCACCGATACAGTTGAAGATTAAGTAACCATTTTCATCTAACTGGTTGTAAGATACTCTCTGGATGATTACGTTCTTAAATGCTAACTGTTTGTTACCATTCTGTGCATCTAAGTGTGGTCCGCCGTGTTCTGAGTAGTAATATAATCCATCTTCTGCATTATATTTTAATTCAGACTGGTTGTTAGGGAATGGAAGATCGATAAATGTTGCAGATTTTGCAAACTGTGCATAGTCTTCATGTTCGCCTAAAACAACTGGATTTGCTTCTGATGCAAACTGATAATGAGCACCTTCATAGTGTTCTGTGTATGTTGTCTGAATACCAAGTCTGTCAGCATATTTCTGAACTTCACCTGTTAAGATGTATTCTGTAAATTCACGTGGTTTGCCATTATCTACACGTCCGAAGTATCCGGAAATGTTATCAGATGCAGGTAATGCAAGATAATCATTGATGTAGAAAGGACCACCATCGTGACAGATGATTGCGTTCCATTCGTTTGCAAGAAGAATGTTTGTAGGACGCAGTGAACGCACACTACCAAACTGTTCAATTGCACCCCAGTCTTTTACAAGACACATGAAACGTGTAATTTCTTTATTTGCAGTACTGTTCATTAATTCATAAACAACATCTGCCTGTGTTAAACCGAAGTGTGGTAAAGCACGTTTGTCATTGTCAACCATAACAGCGATTGGTCTCTGATCTTTTAATTCTTCAGAGATGATTTCGTTTGTTAATTCACTTCTGTAGAAGCCTTCCGGAACAACCACTTCTTCAACTTCTGGTTCTTCTTCGACAACTTCTTCTACAACTTCTGCTTCTTCTTCAAATTCAACAGTAACTTCTTCTGCTGGTTCTTCTTTTCCACCACAAGCTGTTAACGCTGCAACCATTGCTACAGAAGCAAGGAGCATTAATAATCTCTTTTTCATCAGTTTCTTTTCCTTTTTTTTAAGTATTATTTGTTAGAAAGATATTCGTGGATACCTTTCGCAGCAGCTTTACCAGCACCCATTGCAAGGATTACAGTTGCTGCGCCTGTAACTGCGTCACCACCTGCGTAAACACCTTCTTTAGATGTCGCGCCGAAATCTTCGCTTGCTACAATACACTGTCTCTTGTTGATTTCAAGTCCTTTTGTTGTGGATGAAATCAATGGATTAGGAGATGTGCCAAGGGACATGATAACTGTATCAACTTCGATTTCAAATGCACTGCCTTCGATAACAACCGGACGACGTCTGCCTGAAGCATCTGGTTCGCCAAGTTCCATCTTCACACATTTGATGGCTTTTACCCAACCATTTTCGTCTGCAAGGATTTCAACAGGGTTTGTGAGAAGGTCAAAGATAATACCTTCTTCTTTTGCATGATGAACTTCTTCAACTCGTGCCGGAAGTTCTTCTTCACTACGTCTGTAGATGATATGAACTTCTGCTCCAAGACGAAGAGCTGTTCTTGCAGCATCCATTGCTACGTTACCGCCGCCGACAACAGCTACTTTTGTGCCTGCTGCGATTGGTGTATCATAATTTTCATCAAATGCTTTCATTAAGTTGTTACGTGTTAAGTATTCGTTTGCAGAGAACACACCGCTAGCCTGTTCTCCAGGAATACCCATGAATTTTGGAAGACCTGCTCCGGAACCGATAAATACAGCATCAAAGCCTTCTTCTTCCATTAATTCATCAATTGTAACAGCTTTACCAACAACTACATTGGTTTCAATTTTAACCCCAAGGGCTTTTACGTTTTCGATTTCCGGCTGAACAACTCCGTCTTTTGGTAAACGGAATTCAGGGATACCGTAAACAAGTACACCACCTGCTTTGTGGAGTGCTTCAAAGATTGTTACATCGTAACCTAATTTTGCAAGATCACCTGCACATGTAAGACCAGCTGGGCCTGAACCGATGACAGCAACTTTTTTGCCGTTCATTTCTTTAGCACCTACTGGTTTGATGTTATTTTCTCTCGCCCAGTCAGCTACGAATCTTTCCAGTTTACCGATAGAAACAGGATCACCCTTTTTACCACGGATACACTGACCTTCGCACTGGCTTTCCTGTGGACATACACGTCCGCAGATTGCAGGGAGAGCACTGGACTGTCCGATAATCTTATATGCTTCTTCGAACCATCCTTCTTTTACTTTTGCGATAAATCCCGGGATATCGATTGATACAGGACATCCCTGAACACATTTTGCATTTTTACATCCAATACATCTCTGTGCTTCTTCTACTGCTTCATCAGCATTATAGCCAAGACATACTTCATCAAAGTTTTTTGCACGAACCTGTGGGTCCTGTTCTCTAACAGGTACTCTCTTTAATACATCTGCCATTATTCGTCACCTCCACAGTGTCCACATCCGCCGTGATGTGTATCACCTTCCTGTAATTTAAGCATTGCTCTGCCTTCCTGAGTTTTGTACATCTGCTGGCGTTTCATAGCTTGGTCAAAATCAACAAGGTGACCGTCAAATTCAGGTCCATCTACACATGCGAATTTTACTTCATCTCCAACTACAAGACGGCATGCGCCACACATACCTGTACCATCAACCATAATTGGGTTCATGGAAACGATTGTCTTTAAGTTGTATTTCTTTGTTGTTAAGCAACAGAATTTCATCATGATCATTGGTCCAATTGCAACGCAAAGATCATATTTCTTTCCTGATGCATGTAATTCATCAATCACTGCTGTAACCATACCGTGACGACCATAAGAACCATCATCTGTTGTCACATAGAGATTTCCTGCAACTGCTTCCATTTCTTTTTCAAGAATGAGCATATCTTTTGTTTTCGCACCAACGATAACATCAGCATCGATGCCCTGCTGGTGGAGCCATTTTACCTGTGGATAAACAGGAGCTGTACCAACACCACCTGCTACGAAAAGGATTTTTTTCTTCTTTAATTCTTCAAGATCTTCATTGCAAAGTTCTGAAGGACATCCTAAAGGACCTACAAAGTCCATAAAATAATCACCAGCTTTTAAAGATGTCATCTTATGTGTAGATGCACCTACCGGCTGGAATACAATTGTTACAGTACCTGCTTCAGCATCATAGTCACAGATTGTCAGCGGAATACGTTCTGCTGTTTCATCAAGTTTTACGATAATGAACTGGCCTGGTTTACAAGATTTCGCTACTCTTGGAGCAACAACATCCATTAAATAGATATTAGATGTTAACTGCTCTGCTTTTGTAATTTTAAACATAATCTGCCTCCTGGGTAATGCGGATGATTTCTGCACACTTACAACGACTAACCACACTACACTAATTTTAATCATATAACAAAAAAGATGACATTTCAACTGAAAATATCATCTTTTTCGAAGATTCCTATGAATTTGTTTTTATTTTCTTGTGAACCTTCTGCCTTATTGTGCTAAATTCACACAAGTATATAAAACAGAGTTCACCTCCGAAAGCACACCATTTTCATCCTCCAGCATTGCACGAACAATCGTCGTCCCTGTTGGCATCAGGAACTCTCCTGTATATAGCTCTGAGGATTCCGTCGGATCAGTACCGTCCAGTGTATAATATGCCACACAATCTTCCGGAACCAAAATTCGAACATACTGCTCTCCTTCATAATCTCCCGATTCAGGAATGATCGTCGGCGCATCCGGTGCACCAAATTCCAGTTCATATACTTCTGAATAGATTTCGCTACTGTTCCCATCCGAATCCATGACAAATGCTCTTACAACGGTTGTTCCTTCCAGCAATTTAATCGGTGTTACATAACGATAAGAATACTCATCCGGCGTTGACCCATCCAACGTATAATAAATCGCTCCCGGAGTTTCCGATGTAATTTCAATTGTAATATAATGAGAGTATTCTCCTCCCGGCATACTAAATTTCGGAACGGATACAGTCGTTATTTCAGGTTCTTCCACAGGAAGCTCCTCCTGCTGCTGCATTGCACCAGGATCCTGCTTTTTTAAAACAGAAGAATAAGAAATCACAAATGCTGCAATCCCCACAACAATCAATCCAATAATTCCGACCAGTTTCCAGTTTACGCTTTTGATGTTCTGAATATGCTCTTCTGTTTTTTCTTCTATTTTTTCTACAGTCGGTCTGTTCGGCATCTTTGTTTGTGCCTGTGCAATCCTAATCTGTATATCATCTAATACCGGCTCATAATCCGGCACCATCTGCACTGCTTCCCCGCAGTTATGACAAAACAGGCAGCCTTCTTTAATCTCTGTGCCGCATTTTTTACACTGCATACCATCTATCCTTTATAAATATTCATCAATATACTGCTCAAACTGTTCAGGAGACATTAAGATTTCTCTTGGTTTTGTACCCTGTTCTTCTCCTACTACTCCTGCTTCTGCAAGCTGATCCATAATTCTTGCTGCTCTGTTAAAGCCGATTTTAAACCATCTCTGAAGCATACCAATGGAAGCTTTGTCTTTCTCAATAATGAATTTTCCGGCCTCCACAAATAATGGATCATTTCCATTCCCCGAATCATCTGAACCTGCTTTTCCACCAACAGCACCTGCTGTCTGCTGCTTTTTCAGATGTTCTTCAATTTCTGTATTTACAACAGCTGCATCATTATGGGATTTTAAAAATTCTACCACTGCATTGACTTCATCATCAGACACAAATGCCCCCTGAATACGCACCGGCTTCGGATATCCATATGGGTAAAAGAGCATATCACCCTTTCCAAGAAGCTTCTCCGCTCCGTTCATATCAAGAATTGTACGTGAATCCACACCTGAAGACACTGCAAATGCAAGTCTGGAAGGCATATTCGCTTTAATCAGACCTGTAATGACATTGACAGATGGTCTCTGAGTCGCAATGATTAAATGAATACCAGCCGCTCTGGCAAGCTGTGCCAGACGACAGATTGCATCTTCCACATCTCCCGGCGCTACCATCATAAGGTCTGCAAGCTCGTCTACAATGATTACAATCTGCGGAAGCTTCTGAGGCTTATCTTCATCTTCCAGCATTTCAATGCTTTTAACCTTTTCATTGTATCCCTGAAGATTTCGAACCTGATAGTCAGCAAATAACTGATATCGTCTTGTCATTTCTGCAACTGCCCAGTTTAAGGCACCAGCTGCTTTTTTCGGATCAGTTACAACCGGAATCAGCAAATGAGGAATGCCATTATATGTACTTAATTCAACTACCTTCGGGTCAATCATGATCAGTTTTACATCTTCTGGTGATGCCTTATATAAAAGGCTCATGATCAATGTATTGATACATACCGATTTACCGGATCCTGTAGCACCAGCAATCAAAAGGTGAGGCATTTTTGCAATATCTGTAATAACCGTCTTGCCTCCAATATCTTTACCAACCGCAAAGGCAAGATTTGAGGAATGATTGTCAAATTCTTCTGAAGCCAGTAATTCACGTAATGTAACTGTAGAGTTTTCCTTATTCGGAACCTCAATACCGATGGCAGCTTTTCCCGGAATCGGAGCTTCAATACGGATATCTGCCACTGCCAGATTTAACTTAATATCATCTGCAAGTGCAAGAACTTTACTAACCTTTACGCCATGATCCGGCTGTAATTCATATCTGGTAACAGTTGGTCCGCAGCTAACATCCGTTACAGTAACACTAACACCAAAATCTTTCAAAATCTGCTGCAATTTTGCAGCTGTTTCACGCAGTGCTGCTGCAGAATTCTTATTTGCGCCACCCTTTGGAGGTGTCAGTAAACGAAGTGGTGGAAATTGATACTCTTTTGCCGGTGCTGCAGGTTCTGTAACCTCCGGAATTACAACTTCTTCCGCAGGCTCTGCTTTCTTTCTGCGTTTTGGTGCAGGCTTTTCTTCCTGCATTACCGGAAGCGGTTCTTCTTCAATCACAGCTTCTTCTATTACCGGTTCTGCAATTCTTACAACCGGTTCCGAAATCGTCACCACTGGCTCCGGCTGTTTTACCGGAATTTCCGCCATTTCTGAACTTAGGAAAATCTCCTCTCTGGCTGTTTCCTTAATTCCGGTCAATTCAGTCATCTCTTCTTTATGTACAGCATCCTGTGTAAGCTTTACATCCATGCTGACACCGGATACCTTTCTTTCCAAACGTTTTTCGCGTCTTTCTTCTGCACGTTCTTTTCTTCGAATATTTTCCTCTTTTGCTGTGTCATAAACCTTTTTACTTCCTTTTTTGACACCTTTTACAAAAGATTTTTCACTAATTACCACTGCCGCAACAATAAAAAGGGCAATCAGGACAACATACGTAGCCACTGTGCCAAATACACCGGATAACATTCCAAAAACTGCTGCACCCAAAATCCCTGCGCCATTATGATGAAGCGCACAATATTTATATGCTTCTCCAATTGTATTAAGAGAATGATTTCCTGTCAGTCCATGGAGCAATCCACTTATGATACATACGCCCAGAACGCCTGCCACTACTTTCACAACTGCAATGGTATTATCCCTGTTTGCTGTATAAAAACATACCCCTATAAATAAAGCAATTGGAACAAGATAAGCAAGATAGCCAAACAAACCAAACAGCACACTGCTCATCATATTTCCAAACGGGCCACCAATTCCAAAGCAGCTCAAAAGCATTAACAGGCAAAGTACAGAAAATAAGATAAGAATAACCTCACTTCTTACCTCAGGATTTGTCTGCTGTACCTGCTTTTTACCTTTTGTCGTACGACCCTTTGCCTTTGTATTCTTTCTTTTTGTCTGTGCCATTCACAAAACCTCTTTCACTCTAACTTTCTCTGCCGAATATCTTAACACATCTTTTTCTGTTTGTCTAATTTTTCCCCGAATCTTTGTTCGCTCTCTTAATCAACTGATTTAATTTACGAAAAGCCTCTCTGATTCCGCCAACTTCATCGATAATCCCCGCCTTTACAGCCTCTTTTCCAACAAGAATTGTTCCAAGGTCCTTGGTCATAAACCCTGTATCCATCATCATTTCTTCAATATCATCCTGATCCGCTTTACTATGGGACGCAATAAATCCTGTAATCCGATCCTGCATTCTCTGAAAATATTCATAAGTTTGGCGAGCACCAATGACCATTCCGGACATTCTGACCGGATGAATCAGCATCGTCCCTGTTGGCACGATAAATGAATAATCCGATGAAACTGCCAGTGGGACACCAATAGAATGACTTCCTCCAAGAACCAAAGATACTGTCGGTTTACTTAGAGATGCAATCATTTCTGCAATTGCAAGCCCTGATTCCACATCTCCTCCAATGGTATTGATCAAAATCAACACTCCTTCAATGTCCGAATCATCTTCGATTGCCGCCAGGCTCGGAATTACATGTTCATATTTTGTCGTTTTACTGTTGGACGATAACAGTTCATGCCCTTCGATTTCACCAATAATTGAAAGCAAATGAATTTTTGACAACTTCATCTGTCCCAATTCTTTCATATCTTCTTTATCAGTTTCTTTATTTTTCGACATAAAAACACCCTGCCTTTTTGTTTACTCTCTCTTAAGTATCCCTCTAAGGCAGGGTCTCTATTCGTTGTAAATAACTGTTAAATTAAACCTGTTCTAATGCCTGGGCTAAATCTTCAATAATATCCTGTGGATTTTCGATACCTACGGATAATCTGATAAGTCCCGGAGTTACACCAGCTTCTTTTAACTGTTCATCATTCATCTGACGATGTGTATGACTTGCAGGATGAAGCACGCAAGTTCTTGCATCTGCTACATGTGTAACGATTGCAGCCAGTTTTAAGCTGTCCATAAATCTTGCAGCGTCTTCTTTTGTACCTTTTAAGCTAAATGAAATAACACCGCATGTACCATTTGGCATATATTTCTGTGCTACTTCGTAATATTTATCGCCTGGTAATCCTGCAAAGTTTACGAATTCTACTTTTTCATGAGCATTTAAGAATTCTGCAACTTTTTTCGCATTGCTGCAGTGTTTTTCCATACGAAGCGGTAATGTTTCAAGACCTACATTTAACAAGAAGCAGTTCATTGGTGAAGGAATACTTCCGAGGTCACGCATGAGCTGTGCTGTCATCTTTGTAATATAAGCAGCCTTGCCGAATTTTTCTGTATATACAATTCCGTGATATGTTTCATCCGGAGTTGTAAGACCAGGGAATTTGTCTGCATGTGCATCCCATTCAAAGTTACCGCTGTCAATTACCGCACCGCCAACTGCCATTGCATGTCCATCCATATATTTTGTTGTAGAGTGAGTAACAATATCTGCTCCCCATTCAAACGGACGACAGTTGATTGGTGTTGCAAATGTATTGTCAATAATTAATGGCACACCATGTTTGTGTGCAAGATTTGCCATTTTTTCAATATCGAGAACAAC
Organism: Lachnospiraceae bacterium; assembly: GCA_045128635.1. Lineage (GTDB taxonomy): Bacteria > Bacillota > Clostridia > Lachnospirales > Lachnospiraceae > HGM12587. The sequence goes on along the minus strand of JBGVRS010000024.1, from coordinate 1,157 downwards.
CAATGCAGGGTTTGCGATTGTTTCACCAACCACACATTTTGTATTTTCCTGGAATGCTGCATCGATTTCTTCTTCAGAAGCATCCGGATCAACAAATGTACAATCAATACCAAGTTTTTCGATTGTTGCAGCAAAAAGGTTAAATGTTCCTCCATAAACCTTTGAAGAACAGATAATATGGTCTCCTGCCTGACAGATATTTGTGATTGCATAGAAGTTTGCAGCCTGTCCTGAAGATGTCAGGATTGCAGCCACACCGCCTTCTAATTCAGCAATTTTCGCAGCAACCGCATCATTCGTAGGGTTTGCAAGTCTTGTATAGAAATATCCGGAATCTTCTAAATCAAAAAGACGTCCCATTTCTTCTGTTGTATCATATTTAAAAGTTGTGCTCTGGTAAATCGGAAGAACTCTGGATTCTCCTTTGGTTGGTTTCCATCCACCCTGAACACAGATTGTATCCAGATTTAATTTTTTACCCATATGTATTCCCTCTTACTTTCCGATTTTAATTCCGAAAATGCTTGTACTAAATCCATTGTAAATTCGGTCATAATCTCCAACTTCCATGTTAGTACCAAACTTTTCATTCCAGTTATCACAGAGAATCTGTGCAAATGGTTTTGCCATGTTTCCTTCAAATCCGTTAATTGCAGGAAGTACATAACTTACAACAAACATATTGCAGTCAATCAAAGTACTCTGTTTCTGGAATTTCCATTTCTTGGAGCTTACCATTTCTTCTGCATATCCGATAAAACGATCCGCAAGTTTTCTTAAGAATTTTTCTTTCTTTTCTTCCGTATCTTCGTGATCATAAACTGCTTCAATACAAAGAAATACTTTTCCATATTTTTTCATCATATTTTCAAAATATCCAGGGTAATTCTTTTTATTAAAATTTTTCATAGATTCTTTCATGTCATCAAACATAGAATCCATCCCTGTCATTGCATCATTATAATACTGTCCGTACTGAATTAAATCCATGGTATTCTCCTTTTGTAAAATCTTATTTATTCGTCCCAGTTATGGTATACAGCCTGAACATCATCATCATCATCTAAAAGATCTAATGTTTTGTTCAGATATTTAATATCGTTTTCATCTGTTAATGTTACATAGTTCTGTGGAATCATTGTAACTTCTGCAGATGC
>JBGVRS010000023.1:0-43403 GCA_045128635.1 Lachnospiraceae bacterium | reverse complement strand
ACAGGCGGACTGATTAAAACAGCGGATGGTGCCGGAATCGAAAAAGAAGATGGCAGCGTTGAACCAATCGATGCAGGGGTACACGTATCTATGAATATGTGGGGATTCTCCGAAGAAATGATTGATATTCTGGAAAAGAACTTTGTAGAATTTTTACAGAACATTCCGGAAGGAGATATCAAGAAAGAATATCTGCTTCCAACAATCGTAGATGATCAGATTCAGTCTGGAAAAGCAGATGTGACAGTGCTTGAAACAAGAGATAAATGGTTTGGAGTTACTTACAAGGAAGATAAACAGATTGTAATTGACTCTTTCAAAGCATTGGTTGAAGCAGGAGTATATAAGGAAAAACTGTTTTCATAAGATAGAAAGGCATTTATGACAATAGGATTTAGAAAGCCGGTAATCGAGGATAAGCCTTGGGTTACCGGCTATATCAAACAGAAAAAAACAAGAAGCTGCGAGGATACTTTTGGAAATCTGCTGTTATGGGCAAGATTTTATAATATTCAGATTGCGGAAGTGGAAGGTATGTTGGTGTCAGTGATGACGGGATCACGTCTTAGTTTTCATTATCCATATGGTATAGGAAATACAAAAGCCTGTATTGAAAAGCTAATGGATTATGCAAAAGAACAGGGACAGGAATTTCGCATGCATTGTGTGACTCCGGAAGAATTCGAAGAACTGGAATCCTTATTTCCTGGCGAATTCGAAATCGAGTATCACAGGGATATCGCAGACTATGTATATGAAGCAGAAAAGCTTCGCACCCTTTCCGGGAAAAAATATCATGGGAAGAAAAACCATGTGAACAAATTTAAAAAGACATACGAAAACTGGGAGTATGTTTCAATGAGCAGTGAACATGCAGAGGAAGCATTTCAGCTGCTTTTAAAATGGAAAAACTTAAATTTATGTATGGAAAATCATGACAAGAATGCAGAGAGCTGTGTGGCATGTAACTATCTGAGATTATTCGACGAGTTGGAAGTATGTGGCGGTTTGCTCCGTGTAGATGGACAGGCGGTTGCATTCTGTATTGGAGAGCAGGTGTGTGATGATACCATGGTTGTACACATTGAAAAAGCGCTGACAGAATATGAAGGTGCCTATACAATGATCAACCAGCAGTTCGTAGAGCATGAATGTCAGCATGTGACATATGTAAATCGAGAAGAAGATACAGGAGATGAAGGACTTCGTAAAGCAAAATTGTCCTATCGCCCTGTATTTATGGTAGAAAAAGGAACTGTAACGAGGAAGAAATAAATGAGTAACTGGAGAGAAAACGTAAGAAAAGTCGTTCCGTATGTGCCGGGCGAACAGCCAAATAAGCCGGGAATGATTAAATTAAATACGAATGAAAATCCTTATCCTCCGGCACCGGGGGTGCAGAAGGTTTTAGATAGCTTTCAGGCGGATTCTTTAAGACTATATCCGGATCCGGCTGTTACAGAACTGACAGAATGTCTGGCAGAGTATTACGGAGTAGGAAAAGACCAGGTTTTTGTAGGAGTAGGTTCTGATGATGTTCTGGCGATGGCCTTTATGACATTTTTTAATTCGGACAAGCCAATTTTATTTCCGGATATCAGCTATTCCTTTTACAGTGTCTGGGCAGAAGAATTCCGTATCCCGTACATAAGACCGGCACTGGATGATAATTTTAAATTAGTAAAGGAAGACTATTATCAGGAAAATGGAGGAATCATTTTCCCAAATCCGAATGCGCCGACAGCAATCTATGAACCGCCGGAAACCATTGAGGATATTTTGCAGCACAATCCTAATGTAGTAGTAATTGTGGATGAGGCTTACATTGATTTTGGTGGACAGTCAGCAATGTCACTGATTGAAAAGTATGATAACTTACTGGTTGTACAGACATTTTCAAAATCCCGTTCCATGGCGGGAATGCGTATTGGATTTGCAGTGGGAAATCCGGAATTGATTAAATATTTAAATGATGTAAAATATTCTTTTAACTCTTACACCATGAACCGTACTTCCATTTGTTGTGGTGTGGAAGCAGTAAAAGATGATGTGTATTTTAAAGAAACAACTGCAAAAATTGTTGCTACACGAGAATGGGCAAAAGAAGAATTGAAAAAATTAGGTTTTTCTTTCCCGGATTCTATGGCAAACTTTATTTTTGCAACACATGAAAGCGTTCCTGCAAAAGAATTTTTTGGGGCTTTGCGGGAAGCAAATATTTATGTAAGGTATTTTAATTCACCAAGAATTGATAATTATTTAAGAATTACCATTGGTACAGAGGGAGAAATGGAAAAACTGTTTGGGTTTCTACGCACATATTTAGAAAAGTAGGAGCGTAAGCTATGAGAAAAATTTATTTTATTTATAATCCTCATTCTGGAAAAGAACAGATTGGCTCCAAACTAAATGAAATTATCCGTACATTGGCCGAAAAGGACAATGAACTGACGGTGGTTCCAACCATCGGTTATCTGGATGCCATGGAGCGAATTGCAAATTTACCGGATGGATATGACCTTGTGGTTTGCAGTGGCGGTGACGGTACTTTAGATGAGGTTGTCACCGGTATGATGAAGCGACCGAAAGAACGAAGAGTTCCCATTGGATACATTCCGGCGGGTACGACCAATGATTTTGCAAGAAGTCTTGAAATACCAAGAAATATGCCAGAGGCAGCACGAAATGCAATGCTTGGAAAACCATTTGCCTGTGATATTGGCTCTTTTAATGAAGATTCATTTGTATATATTGCATCTTTTGGGATTTTTACAGAGGTGTCCTACAGTACAAAACAGGAAGTCAAAAACGTGTTAGGTCATATGGCATATATTCTGGAAGGAATGAAGAGCCTTTATAATATCAAATCTTACAAGATGAGAGTGTCCAGCGATGAAATGGAATTTGAGGGAGATTTTCTCTTTGGTATGATTACCAATTCCAAATCAGTGGCAGGTTTTAAAGGTCTTGTAAAAGGTGATGTGCAGTTTGATGACGGTGTTTATGAAGTAACTTTCATTAAACGACCAAAAAATCCATTGGAAATTCAGGAAATCCTGGGTGCATTATTATTGGAAGAAATCAATTCCAATTATATGTATTCCTTTAGAACAAAAAAACTTACCATTGAATCTGAAGAAATGGTGCCTTGGACGCTGGATGGAGAATTTGGCGGGGAGCATGATCATGTTGTCATTGAAAATAATCACAAAGCTGTCGAAATTGTTGTGAAAGATAACGAAATTTCGATAGGAGAATAAGTAAAATTTGTGAAACCTAGTATTTTTGGAAAAAATTGTTTTCAATCAATCGAAGATGCGTTATAATATTGTCAAGCGGGGTTCTAGGACCCTCAGTCGTATTTTTATTTGGAGGTAATGCCATGTTAGTTTCAGCAGCAGAAATGCTCAAAAAAGCAAAAGCTGGCCACTATGCAGTAGGACAGTTCAACATTAACAACTTAGAATGGACAAAATCTATTTTAGCAACAGCTCAGGAATGCAATTCCCCAGTTATCTTAGGTGTATCTGAAGGTGCTGGTAAATACATGGGCGGCTACAAAGCAGTTGTAGGTATGGTTAACGGTTTATTAGAAGAAATGAACATCACAGTTCCAGTAGCTCTTCATTTAGACCACGGCAGCTACGATCACTGCTACAAATGTATCGAAGCTGGATTCTCTTCAGTTATGTTCGATGGTTCTCACTACCCAATCGAAGAAAACGTAGCTAAAACAAAAGAATTAGTTGCAGTATGCCACGAAAAAGGATTATCTATCGAAGCAGAAGTTGGTTCTATCGGTGGAGAAGAAGACGGCGTTGTAGGCATGGGTGAATGTGCAGATCCTAACGAATGTAAGATGGTTGCTGATCTTGGAGTAGATTTCCTTGCAGCAGGTATCGGTAACATCCACGGAAAATACCCAGCAAACTGGGCAGGACTTTCTTTCGAAACTCTTGATGCAATTCAGCAGTTAACAGGAGATATGCCATTAGTACTTCACGGTGGTACAGGTATCCCAACAGAAATGATCCAGAAAGCAATCAACCTTGGTGTTGCTAAGATCAACGTTAACACAGAATGCCAGTTAGCATTCGCTAAAGCTACACGTGAATACATCGAAGCTGGAAAAGACTTAGAAGGTAAAGGATTTGACCCTCGTAAGCTCTTAGCTCCAGGTGCAGCTGCAATCAAAGCAACTGTTAAAGAAAAAATGGAAATCTTCGGTTCTATTAACAAAGCTTAAGAAACACAATTTTATAAACAAAGAGACGTTCTACAGTGATGTGGAACGTCTTTTGGGTTATATACGACACAGGAAAAGATGCCTGTAAGAGGATAATTATGAGTGAATTTATCGACGTAAAAGAAATATTTGGCGAAAATGTATTTAATGATTCAGCAATGAAAGCACGTCTTCCAAAGAAAGTTTATCAGGAACTTAAGAAAACGATGGAAGAAGGCAAGGAATTAGACCTTGTAACTGCTGATGTTGTTGCTCATGAAATGAAAGAATGGGCAATTGAAAAAGGTGCTACACATTATACACACTGGTTCCAGCCACTGACTGGTGCGACAGCAGAAAAACATGATGCCTTCATTTCAGCTCCGATGAAGGACGGTAAGGTTCTTATGAACTTTTCCGGTAAAGAATTAATTAAAGGAGAACCAGATGCATCATCCTTCCCATCCGGAGGATTGCGTGCGACATTTGAAGCGAGAGGCTATACCACCTGGGATTGTACATCTCCGGCATTCGTTCGACAGGATGCTTCCGGTGCGACTCTCTGTATTCCAACTGCCTTCTGTTCTTACACAGGGGAAGCATTAGACCAGAAAACTCCGCTGCTTCGTTCGATGCAGGCGATTAATACACAGTCTTTGAGACTGCTTAGATTATTTGGAAATACAACTTCTAAAAAGGTAACTCCATCTGTTGGATTAGAACAGGAGTATTTCCTTATTGACAAAGAAAAATACGATCAGAGAAAGGACCTTGTATTCACAAGCCGCACACTTTTTGGTGCAATGCCTCCAAAAGGTCAGGAAATGGATGACCATTACTTTGGTGTTATCCGTGAAAGAATTGGTGCTTTCATGAAAGACGTGAATGAAGAGTTGTGGAAGCTGGGCGTTAGTGCAAAGACACAGCATAATGAAGCTGCGCCTGCACAGCATGAGCTTGCGCCAATCTATGCGGAAGTGAACGTTGCAGTAGACCATAATCAGATTATCATGGAGACATTGAAACGTATCGCGAATCATCATGGTTTGGTATGCCTTCTTCATGAAAAACCATTTGCAGGGGTAAATGGTTCCGGTAAGCATAATAACTGGTCATTAGTAACTGATGACGGAATTAACTTATTAAATCCGGGAAAAACACCACATGATAATGTGATGTTCCTTTTGGTACTTGCATGTATCTTAAAAGCAGTAGATGTTCATGCGGATTTACTTCGTGAATCAGCTGCTGATGTAGGAAATGATCACCGTCTTGGTGCCAACGAAGCTCCACCTGCAATCATTTCAGTATATCTGGGTGAACAGCTTCATGATGTTATGGATCAGCTCATCAGCACAGGTTCGGCAAATCATTCTATCAGAGGAGAAAGACTTGCAACCGGCGTAAAAACACTTCCTGACTTTGCAAAGGATGCAACTGACCGTAACCGAACATCACCATTTGCCTTTACAGGTAATAAGTTCGAGTTCCGTATGGTTGGTTCCAAGGATTCCGGCGGCGAGCCAAATACAGTGTTAAATACCATCGTAGCAGAAGCATTCTGCGAAGCATGCGATTATATTGAAGCTGCGGAAGATAAAGATATGGCAATTCATGATCTCATTGAAAGATATTTCATGGAACATGAAAGAATCGTATTTGACGGCAACGGATATTCTGATGAATGGGTAGCAGAAGCAGCAAAACGCGGTCTTCCAAACTTAAAAACAATGGTTGATGCAATTCCTGCATTAACAACTGAAAAAGCAGTTGCTTTGTTTGAAAAATTTGGAGTATTTACAAGAGCAGAATTAGAATCCCGTGCTGAAATTCAGTATGAAACTTATGCAAAGGTTATCAATATTGAAGCAAAATCAATGATTGATATCGCAAGTAAACAGCTGATTCCGGCAGTGATCAAATATACAAAAGAGCTAGCAGATACAGTCATCGCAGTGAAAGCATGCGGTGTAGATGCATCTGTACAGGAAGAAATTTTAAGAAAGACCACTACGCTCTTGGGTGAATCCAGAAATGCGCTGGCGAAATTAAAAGAGCTGGATGCACAGGCAAACAAACTTTCCCGAGGCGAAAAACAGGCAAAATTCTTTAATAAAGAAGTTGTACCTGCAATGGATGCGCTTCGTAAACCAATCGACAAACTGGAAATGATTGTTGAGAAGGATATGTGGCCAATGCCATCTTATGGGGATTTAATATTCGAAGTTTAATGAAAAGGGTGATGCATATCACCCTTTTTGTGTCTATAGAATAATTTCCAAACAGCACGCCCTGATAATAGGTACTCTCCCACTTCGCAAGCTCACTTCTCCTCAACTAATTCCTAAGAACTACTAGCCACTCACACCAGTGGGTGTTTCGCGGAGTAGTTCTAAGGACTGGATTTTCGGACGCGTTCTGAAATGCTGCGTGGGACAGCACCTATCGTCAGGGCTGTTGTTCGGGAATATGCATTTATTAAAAAAGAGTGATATGCAATTAAGACAAGATTGTTTTAATTGCAAATAAAAAAGACCTTCAAAAGGTCTATAAAAGGGAGGATGCCAGATAAGATTGCTTATCTGGCATTTATTTATGAAAAAGTTTCTTTTAAGTAAATGTCTAAGTTATTTATTGTTTTCTATGGTTTTATTATATGTAAGGAAAATGAAGAAATCATGTTTCTAAAATGAAAGATTCGTAAAAAGAAAATGAACAAATTATGAACGAGTGAAAAAGGGATTTTTATAGGACACTAAAATGTGTTACACTGGATGCAGTAAAAAGATTAAAGGAGTCAATCATGTCCTTACAGTTTATTTTAGGTAATTCCGGTTTTGGAAAGACAACCTATATTTATAATAAAATTATCAAAGATTCCATGGAGCATCCGGAAATGCGCTATTACTGCCTCGTTCCGGAACAGTTTACCCTACAGACACAGAGGGACTTTGTACTCATGCATCCAAGAAAAGGGATTTTAAATATTGACGTTTTGAGTTTTCAGCGATTGGCTTATCACGTGCTGGATGAAGTTGGTGAAGGCGGCCGCATGATTCTGGAAGAGACCGGGAAGAACATTGTTCTTAGAAAGCTTGCCAAGGAGCATGAAGATGAGTTAAAGGTTCTTGGGCGAAATTTAAAGAAACTGGGCTATATCAGTGAAGTAAAATCCTTGATATCCGAGTTGACTCAGTATCAGATTACTCCGGAAATGCTGGAGGAGATGATTGAAAAAGCAGGCAGTCGTGAGCTACTGTCAAGAAAATTAAAAGATGTACAGGTATTATATCGTGCATTTTTAGATTATATGGGAAAAGAGTACATGACTTCAGATCAGGTGCTGCAAGTGTTAAATGAAGTTTTGGACCGGTCAGAAAAACTGAAGGATTCGATTATCGTTCTGGACGGATTTACAGCATTTAATCCGGTACAGCTGCATCTCGTGCAGGGACTTGCAAAGATTGCAAAGAAAGTTTATGTAACAGTTACGATTGATTCAAGGGAAGAGCCATATAGTGCTCTTCAAAAAACAGAACTGTTTTATTTGAGCAAAAAATTGATTCAAAGCGTAACTGCCGCAGCAAAAGATGTTGGTGTTCAGATTGAGTCGCCAATTCTTCTTGAAGGGAAAGAGCATCATCGATTTGAACAATGTGAAGATTTATTGTTTTTAGAACAACATTTATTCCGTGGTGGAAAAGCGGTTTTTGCGCAGAAGCCACAGAATATTCATATAAAAGAATATCGCACTGCAATGGAAGAGATTTCAGATGCTGCAGTACAGATTCGAAGATTGGTACGTGCATCCGGCTATCGATATGGGGACATCGCAGTGGTTCTTGGAAATATGGAATACCAGGAGCATGTAAGTCGTATTTTTTCGCGCTTTGATATCCCGGCGTTTATTGATGAAAAAAGAAATGCACTATCACACCCATTTGTGGAATTTTTGCGTGCATTTTTAAAGATGATTGAAGAAAATTTCTCTTACGAAACGGTATTTCGTTATTTGCGAAGTGGTTTTTCCGGAATTTCCACTGAGGAAGCGGATATTTTGGAAAATTACTGTCTTGCCCTTGGAATCAGAGGATTTAAAAAATATTCCGAAAAATGGATTCGTTTTTCAAAAAACATGACAGATGCCGAATTGCAGATTGTCAATGAAATCCGTGTGAAATTTTATGACAGCGTAAAAGATGCAGCGATGATTTTGAAAAATAAAAATGAAACCATTACAAGAAAATGCACTGTCATTTACGAGTTTTTGGAAAATCTGGAAGTAGAAAAACAGCTGAGTATCAAAGAAGAGGAGTTTCTTGATTCCGGGGATGCTGTCATGGCAAAAGAGTATCATCAGATTTTCCGTGTGAGCATGGAACTGCTGGAAAAATATGTAGAGCTTCTCGGAGAAGAGATGATTTCTTTAGAGGAATTTTCAGAACTTCTGGACGCAGGCTTTGCAGAGGTGAAGGTTGGTGTGATCCCTCCGGGAAGTGACAGAGTTGTGGTAGGTGACATGGAGCGAACACGACTAAAAGATGTAAAGATTGTATTTCTTCTTGGCATGAATGAAGGGAATATTCCCAAGAGCTTAAGTGGTGGCGGTATTTTATCCCAGATGGAGAGAGAATATTTAGAAGAACAGCAGGCAAGCTTAGCTCCAACCGCAAAAGAGCAGGTATATTTACAGAAATTCTATATTTATTATGTACTTACCAAAGCATCCGAACAGTTATATTTATCCTATCCGGCAACAGATTTTCACGGAGCGGCACTTCGACCGTCTTATTTAAAAGAAGTATTCCAGAAACTGTATCCAACACTGGAAGTGATGTCAAAACAGCCGGAAAGTATGGAGAATATAGAGCTGGAAGTGCAGGGCCTTGATTATCTGACAGAGAAACTAAGTGCAGAAGAAAAGGATGCAGAGGAACTGAGAAAGCTGATGGCATGGTATGAGAAGTCACCAAAGTTTCAAATACATTTTGAAAAACTCTGGAAACAGCTGTTAAAAGGTGATGCTGAAACGACCATTGGCGCAGCGGTCGCAAAAGCCATGTATGGGGAAGGGAATACTTACAGTGTTACACGTCTGGAAAAATATGCTTCCTGTGCCTATGCACACTTTTTACAGTATGGTCTCAGATTAAAAGAACGTGAAGTCTATGAATTTGCAGCAGTGGATATGGGGAATTTGCTGCACAGTGCAGTGGAACTGTTTGCACGTAAAGTGGATAAAGGCTCCTATGACTGGTTTGCGTTGGAAGATAAGATTCGAGAAAAACTTGCGGAGGAATGTGTAGAAGAAGTCATTACAGACTATCGCAATACGCTTCTTTTCGACAGTTCCAGAAATGAATACATGATTGCCCGTATGCGTCGTCTCGTAAAACGTGCTGTATGGGCAATGACAGAACAGATTAAAAAAGGTGTGTTTGTACCGGAAAAGCTGGAAGCACCATTTTATATCAAAGAAGGAAATGTTTCTTTACATGGACGCATTGACCGAATTGATACTTATCAGGAAGATGATAAAGTTTATGTCAAAGTCATGGACTATAAGAGTGGTGCGGCAAGCTTTGATTTAACAGCTCTTTATAACGGACTGCAGTTACAGTTGGCAGTATATTTGAATGCAGCGGTTGCATTGGAGAAAAAAGACCATATAGGAAAAATGATCATCCCTGCAGGACTCTTTTATTTTCCTATGAAAGACCCGATGATCAGCAGTGAAGCGGATATGGATGATGCGAATGTTGCAGATGTGATTTTTAAAGAACTTGCCCTGGAGGGAGTTTGCAATGCAGATTCTGACATCATCCACTATATGGATAAAGATTGTGATACAAAATCAAAGATGCTGCCGGTGAGTTTTAACAAAGATGGAAGTTTGTCCAAAACTTCTAAAGCGGTCTCTACGGAACAGTTTGGTCAGCTGGAAGAATTTGTAAAACAGAAAACAGCAAGCTTAGGTGCGGAAATCATGGAAGGAAAGATTTCTGTAAATCCATATGAGTCAGGGCAGAAAACGGCCTGTGATTACTGTGCTTATAAAGGCATTTGTGGATTTTCGCCGAAAGAATCTTCATATAGAAAACTGGAGAAATTTCAATGGGAGTAATGTGGACAGAAGACCAGAGAAAGGTCATTGATTTAAGGGACAGAAATATATTGGTATCGGCAGCGGCAGGCAGTGGAAAAACGGCAGTGCTTGTTGAACGTATTATGGAAATCGTTTGCGACGAAAAGCATCCTGTAGATGTGGACAGACTGCTTGTGGTGACATTCACAAAAGCAGCTGCAGCAGAAATGAAAGAACGTGTGGGAGCTGCCATCAGAAAGCGTCTGGAAGAGCAGCCAAATAACGGGTACCTGCAAAAGCAGGAGACCCTGGTTTCTCATGCCCAGATTACAACAATTGACAGTTTTTGCTCTTATATTTTGAGAAATCATTTCGGTGAGATTGATTTGGATCCGGCATTTCGTGTAGCAGATGAAGGGGAGTTAAAGCTTCTTAAAAAAGATATTTTAAAAGAACTTTTAGAGGAAGAATATGCAAAAAAACGTCCAGAGTTTTTGCGTTTTGTAGAGTGTTATGCATCAGGAAAGAATGATGATGTTTTAGAAGATTTAATTTTAAAATTATATGAATTTTCCACCAGCGATCCGTTCCCAGAAGAGTGGTTAAACACCCTGATTAAGAGTCAGGCGCTCTATGCAGATGAGGCAATGCTATCTCATGTGCGAAAAATTCTGGAAAGCCTTTTGTGGGAAAATGAACAGGCAATTTGTCTTTGTACAAGTGTTGGCGGTCCGATTTTTTATGAGGATGCACTGGTGCAAGACCAGTTGCTTTTGAAGAAATGTTTATCTTCTGTAACTTATGAGGAATTCTCGACAGCAATTCGGGGACGCAGTTTTCAGGCGCTTTCCAGAAAGAAAATGCCGCCGGAGACGGAAGAAGAGAAAAAAGAAGCGGTGAAAGTGGTGAGAAACCGCATGAAGAAGTCATTGGAAAGTCTGGAAAAACAGTTTTTCTATATGCCGTCAGAGCTGATTGCGGAAGCAGAAAAAATTGCCCGACCAGCCAAAGAAGAACTGGTTTTACTTACCCTGGAATTTTCTGGACGTTTTGCAGAAAAGAAACGCAAGAGAAATATTGTGGACTTTTCGGATATGGAACATTTGGCACTAAAAATTCTCGTGACGAGAAAAGATGGGGAATGCGTGCCAACGGATATTGCCAGAGGTTATGCAGAACATTTTGCAGAAATTATGATTGATGAGTATCAGGACAGTAACCTGGTACAGGAATTGATCTTAACAAGTATTTCGAAAAAAAGTCTCGGTGGAAATAACTTGTTTATGGTAGGAGATGTAAAACAGAGCATTTATCGTTTTAGACAGGCAAGACCGGAACTTTTTATGGAAAAGCAGGAAACTTATACCCTTTCAGACAGTACTTCTCAGAGGGTGAATCTGTCGAAAAACTTCCGAAGCAGAAAAGAAGTTCTTGATACCGTCAATTTCCTTTTTGAAAGGATGATGATAAAAGAACTGGGAAACATCTCGTATGATGCTGAAGCGGCATTGTATTTAGGTGCGGATATGCCGGAGCCGGAAAAATCAAGTGATGTACAAGCTGAACTAATGCTTTTGAACCTCCCGGAGGAGGAAACGGATGAGAAGTTAGATAAGGTAGAATTGGAAGCGGCAATGATTGCCGGAAAAATTCTGGAATTGCTGGAAACAGCGAAAGTTTATGATAAAAAGACTGGAGAGTTAAGGCATGCAAAACCTGCAGATATGGTAATTTTGCTTCGTACCATGAGCGGATGGAGTGACACATTTTCTAATGTGCTGGGGTCTTACGGAATTTCAACTGTGACCGGTTCATCCACAGGATATTTTTCTGCTATGGAAATCCAGACAATGTTAAATCTGTTGAAAATCCTGGATAATAGAAAGCAGGACATTCCACTAAGTGCAGTGCTGCACTCACCGATTGGAAATGTGGACTCTGCAGAGATGGCAAAGATTCGAGGCGCATATCCGGATTTGCCATATCATGAAGCATGTGTGAAGTATTCTTTGGAGGGAGAAGAAGAATTTCTTAAAGATAAACTACAAAGCTTCTGGAATTTAATTGATAATCTTCGAAGAAAAGCGGAATATTTGCCAATTCACAAGCTGCTATGGGAAATTTATGATAAAACTTCTTATGAACAGATTGTGAGATTACAGCCAAATGGAGAAGTGCGTGTGGCAAATCTTCAGATGCTGGTTCAGAAGGCATTGGATTTTGAGGCTACCAGTTATCGCGGACTTTTTAATTTTGTAAGATATATTGAAAATTTACAGAAATATGAAGTGGATTACGGAGTGGCAGAAAGCAGTGCAGGAAACGAAAATGCGGTTCGTATTATGAGCATTCATAAGAGCAAAGGCTTGGAATTTCCGATTGTATTTGTATCTGGTCTGTCAAAGAAATTTAATAAACAGGATGTGAAAGAACGAATTGTAATGCATCCGGATTTGGGTCTTGGGACAGATGCCATAGACTCGGAAAAACGTATCAAGTTTCCGACACTTTCAAAGAAGATGATTCAAAAGCAGATAGAACTGGAAAGTCTTGGAGAAGAACTGCGTGTGTTATATGTTGCCCTGACCCGTGCAAAAGAAAAACTGATCATGACAGGAACATTGAAGAATGCTTCTCAGGAAGTTTTAAATATTGCAAGGGAAAAAGAATTGTGTGAAAGAGGACGCTATGAAAGTCTTTGCGCTGGCAGCTGTTTCCTGGATTGGATTTTAGAAGTTTCAGCAGGAGAAGAGACACCATTTGAAGTAAACTGTGTAACAATCGAGTCGCTGGTGGAAGAAAAGATCAGCCAGACTTTAATGGAGAAGTATAACTACGCACTTTTAAGAAGCGGTCATAAAGATACTCCGCAAACACTGGTTGAAAAATTTACTTTTGAATATCCATATGAGCATCAAAGATTCATTCCGGGAAAGGTATCTGTATCAGAACTGAAAAAAGCTGCGATGGAAGAAGATGTCCGTGAAATGTTTGAAGAACCGGAAATCGTACCATACATTCCTGCTTTTTTAAGAGAAGAACGAAAGGTGAGTTCCGCAGAACGCGGTACGGCTTATCACCGTGTTGCAGAGTGTATGGATTTATCGGGAGTTCGACATTCAAGACAAGTAGAAGAGAGAATAGAGCAGCTTGTTTTACAGGGGAAAATGACACAGGCGGCAGCAGATACCATCAATTCATATGATATTTATGTTTTCTGTCAGAGTGAACTTTGCAGGAGAATGCTTAACGCTGAACAGCAGAACAAACTTTATAAAGAGCAGCCGTTTGTTTTTGCAAAAGCAGCGAAGGAAGTATATCCGGAGTATGATAGTGAGCAGGAAATCCTGGTTCAGGGAATCATGGATGCCTATTTTGAAGAAAATGATGAGATTGTATTGATTGATTATAAAACAGATCATGTAAAGACAGAGGAAGAACTGGTAAAACGTTATAAAAAACAGTTGGAAATTTATGCGGAAAGCTTAGAGCAGATGACGGGTAAAAGAGTGAAAGAACGCATCCTTTATTCTTTCTGTTTGGGAAAAGAAATCTTTGTTTAGCGTTGGTTTGGTCTTGTCTTGTGCCCGATTTTGTTGTATCATAAAAATAGTGTAGAACAAAACCAAAGAAATCGGATATAGGAGGACGTTTTATGGAATTTACATTACCGTCCAATGAAGGAAAAATGAGAATCGTACAGGAGCTTGTACCTGGGAAACAGGTTACACTGGCACATATTATTGCCAGTCCTGACGAAATCGTATATAAGAAATTAGGTTTAAATCCGGCTCTGGATTATTCAAAAGCAGCGATTGGTATTTTGAGTATGAGTCCAGCTGAAATTTCAGTTATTGCAGGAGATATGGCAGTAAAAACTGCAAATATTGATTTGGGCTTTATTGACCGTTTCAGTGGTACTTTGATTTTCACAGGAAGAGTTGCGGAAGTAGAAGAAGCCGTACGTGTGATTTGTGATTATCTTGCCAGAGAGCTTGGATTTACAATTTGTAAGGTTACAAGAACATAATGAAAAAGATTATTTTGATGGGCCGTTCCGAATGTGGAAAAACCACACTCAGACAGGCATTAAAAGGAGATACTATCCAGTATCATAAGACACAGTACATTAACCATTATGATGTTGTGATTGATACACCGGGAGAATATGCAGAAACGAACCGTTTGGGAAGAGCGCTTGCACTGTATTCTTATGAAGCAGATGTGGTAGGGCTTTTGATTAATGCGACAGAACCATACTGTTTATATCCGCCAAATGTTGTTCCGTTATCTACCAGACCGGTTATTGGGATCGTGACACAGATTGATGCTCCGGATGCAAATGTGGAGCAGGCTGTGGAATGGCTAAAATTAACAGGCTGTGAAGACATTTTTCTTGTAAGCTCCTATACCGGTGAAGGAATTTGGGAAATTTTAGAGTACTTGCGTGAACCGGGCGATGTGCTTCCGTGGGATAGCAAGGAAGAAGCAGAAAAACCAAGAAATGTTTTAAGTACAAAAGCAAATAACAGTAAATAATATTGATAAGCACCGTTTTTCGGTGCTTATTAAGTTTAGGGAAAAGATACGAGGAGAAAAAATGATTAAGTTAATTGCCAGTGATCTTGATGGAACATTACTTTACGGCAGAGGAAATTCTGTAAGTGAAGAGATGTTTGAAATGATTCGTGAAATGAAAAAGAAAGGAATTGTTTTTGCTGCTGCCAGTGGAAGACAGTATCATAATTTAAAGAAGCTGTTTGCACCTGTATGGCAGGATATGGCGTTCATTTGTGAAAATGGTGCGGCAGTATTTTATGAAGACCAATTGATTGCAGAACAGGTAGTTCCAAAAGAGGAACTTTTAGAGCTCGTTTATCTGATTGATGCAGATGAACGTACCGAGGTAGCCCTTTCCAGTTCAACAACAACTTATGTACGTTCTAAATCACAGGAATATGTTCAGTCATTAATTGATTTGGGAAATCATGTAGTGGAAGTAAAAGAATGGGAAGATGTTACAGAACCATGTGTAAAACTTGCCTGGTATGAAAAGGGTGGTGTAGAGTATCGTGTGGATTATTGGAATTCAAAGATAAAACCGCCTGCGAAAGTAGTTACTTCCGGCGCAGAATGGCTGGATATTTTATATCCAAATGGCCATAAGGGTGTTGGCATTCAGGTGTTGCAGGAACATTTTGGTCTGAAAAAGGATGAGATGGTTGCTTTTGGAGATAACTATAATGATACGGAAATGCTGGAAGCCGTTGGATATCCGATCGCTATGAGAAGCGGCAAAGAAGGTATTGTAAAAATGTGTCCGTATCACACTGACCGTGTGGAAGATACGGTGCGACAGATTTTGGATGGCAAATTTCCGAAAAGATAAGTTTCTTATGCGAGATGAATGAAAAATAAATAATCGGGTCATAATCTGGAAAAAGGACAAAAGGAGCCGGATTATGAAAGAAAAAAAGATTACCCGAGAAGATATTTTGCAAATGGAAGGCATGGAGCGTATGAAATATGAAATTGCAGAAGAAATGGGTTTACTGGATAAAGTATTAAGCGAAGGCTGGCGCTCTCTTTCTGCAAAAGAAACCGGAAAGATTGGTGGTATGATGACCAGTCGAAAAAAAGCCGGCACAGATCAAGCCAGGTAAGCATACATTATTGTATGAATGATCAGAAATTAGAAAACTTATTAAATTTAGCATTGGATTCTACCACAGAGGAGAGAATGCGTTCCGAAAATTTGGGAACAGGTTATGATATGGATGACCAGACATGGGAAGTCATTATAAAATGTACGGGGAATTTGGATGATGTCCGCCAGATAGCAGAGGAAGTGACTGAGCTGTTTGGCGGATTTGCTGTTGTAAGGATAAAGGAAGATACATTGACGCTCTTAACAGATATTCCTCAGGTTACTTATGTGGAAAAACCAAAGGCAGTTTATTTTGCCCTGCAGGAAGCAAAAGCGGCATCCTGTCTTACAGGTGTGCAAGGTGGAGCAGATGGTTTGAGCGGAGCAGGTGTTTTATTTGCCTGCGTGGACTCTGGTGTTGCCTATACGCACCCGGATTTTCGAAATGAAGATGGCAGTACGAGAATTTTGTACCTTTGGGACCAGACAATCGAGGGAAATCCTCCGGCAGGTTATACAAGAGGAACCGAATATACTGCAGAACAGATTAATGCAGCATTGCAGGCGCAGACGCAAACAGAAAGAAGAGAAATTGTTCCAAGCGAGGATATCAGCGGACATGGAACCAGTGTTTTGGGAATCGGTGCGGGAAATGGTCGTGGAAGCGGCGGAAGATTTCGGGGTGTGGCGTATGAGGCCGATATTATTGTTGTAAAGCTTGGAACACCTGGAGAGGGCAGTTTTCCAAGAACAACAGAACTTCTGGAAGGGGTTGACTACTGCATTCGGAAGGCTGTAGAGCTTGGAATGCCCATAGCAGTAAACTTAAGCTTTGGAAATAATTATGGTGCTCACAATGGAAGCAGTCTTTTGGAAAACTATCTGGATACGGTAGCAGGTGTTGGTAAAAATGTTATTTGTGTTGGTATGGGAAATGAAGGGACAGCAGGAGTTCATAAAGCATTGACTCTTACTCAGGAGGAACCTGTGGAAGCAGAATTTTCTATTGGGGAGTTTCAGGTTTCTACCAATTTACAGCTATGGAAATCTTATGCAGACCGGGTACGCATTTTTATAGAAAATCCGGCTGGTACAGTCATTGGTCCTATCGAAGAAATTTTAGGAACGCAAAGATTCAGCATACAGGGCACAGAGCTTTTAATCTATTATGGAACACCAAATCCTTATAATGTGCTGCAGGAAATCTATATTGATTTTCTGGCTTCTGGCCAGTACCTCCCAAGTGGAATATGGAAACTTCGGATAGACCCCATCGAAATTGTATGGAATTTGGCAGAACTTTGGCTGCCTGTATCAGAAACAGCAAATGAGAGAACGAGATTTTTAGAACCAACACTGGCAGGGACATTTACAGTACCGTCCGCTGCGGAAAATGTAATCTCCGTTGCGGCCTATGATGCTTTGAGTGGTGCGTATGCAGATTTTTCGGGAAGAGCCTTTCAGGTTCTGCCATGGGCCGGAAAGCCGGATCTGGCAGCTCCCGGTGTGGATATTCAGACGGCTGCTGTAGGCGGTGGATATCGAAGGGTATCAGGAACTTCTTTTGCGACGCCATTTGTAACGGGAAGTGCAGCACTTTTGATGGAGTGGGGGGATGGCGTTATAATAAGGTTACGTTAGCAAAAAGCCCATAAACAAAGGGATTCCGCTAATTCAGTCCTATTAAAAAATGATGATTTTATTCAGAATTTTGGATAGGACGGACCGGTTCGTAATCTAAAAATTGAATTAAAATCAAACGTATAGCAATAATGTAACATAAGGAGGGGTGTCCGTATAAAAGTATAGCTATGCGTATTTAGCAATAATATAACATGAATTTCGAGTAGGACTTAATTAGCTTTAACTTAGTGATTTATTTCTCTGGTAGCTGTGTAGGTCCTACTTTTTTTGCCCGGAAAAGGAGGAACGACATGGCAATCACTAAGAAAGAGCTGATTCAGTTCATGGACAAGCTGGTAGATTTAGCCAGTGAGAAAAATAATGGTAAAAATATGGAGGAATAAACATATGAACAGACAACATATTGAAGTAATTGGCGTAGATCATGGCTGGTCTGGGATGAAAACAGTCAGTCAGGTATTTACTACCGGAGTGAAAGAGATTACAACGGAACCCGCATTTTTTAATAATGTAGTAGAGTTTAACGGTTGTTATTATATGGTGGGAGGCAAGCGACTGGAGGTAAGGGATTTAAAAGTAGAAAATGATAATTTCTATATTCTTACGTTGGCGGCAGTTGCAAAAGAACTTAACAGACGGGGAATGAGGAATGCAAACATTCTCTTATCCGTGGGGCTGCCACTTACACGTTTTGGCGCAGAGAAACAGGATTTTATTGATTATTTGTCAAAGGAAAAGGAAGTAACCTTTCGGTTTGATAATGAGCAGTATCGGATTAAGATTGCAAGGGTGTCCGTATTCCCACAGTGCTATGCGGCAGTTGCGGACAGAATGAGAACTTTGCCCAAAAGGGTTGTTGTTGTGGATATTGGAAGTTGGACGATCGACATTATGCCGATTGCTGATTCCGCGCCAAATGAAGCAGAGTGCATTACAATCAGGGAAGGCTTGATTAAGTGTATGAGGACAATCAATGAGGAATGTATGCGGCAGCATGGTCGGGAGCTTTCTGAGGAAGATATACAGGAGATTATGAGAAATGGAAAGCATGAGAAACTTCCTCAGAAGTATCTGACCATTGTGGAGGATTGTCTGAGAGCTTATGTAGATAAGGTTTATAACATCCTTTTGGAGCATGGCTATAACCTTGAAGTGACGGAAATTGTATTTGTCGGCGGGGGAGCTGCTGTTGTGAAGCGTTTTGGGAACTATGGAGGAAACAATATCCAGTACATGGAGGATGTGAAAGCAAATGCGAAAGGATATGAGTATCTTGGCAAGATTTACCTTTCCACCCACAAAAAGGAGTTCGGATTGGGGTGATGTAAATGGCAAGGAGGAAAGATAACATTGTATATCACAATATGCGGATGAACCTTGATAATGAGCAGCATCGCAGGATACACATGATTTTGAGTGACTTGAATACAAACGTGCATAAGTCCGTGAACCAATTTTTGATTGATGCAACAGATGCATATATCAGAAAACTGGAGGGAAGTGAGCTGACAAATGAGGAAAAAACAAAATCCGAAAACTGCCGTTATATTACAAGAGAAGATTTGGATAAAATCCGCAGAGAGATAAAGGAAGAGTTGCAAAGGGAAATGATTATTATATTAGGATCTGCTCTTGCAGGCGGAAGAATTGTACAAATGCCGGCAATAAAAACAGAGAAAAATCCACCACAGAATGATGCCGAGGAAGATATAGGTGCAGATGCAACAACGATAGGGCTGGCTTCATCCTGGGGGTAGGGGAAAGGGGAAAAGCAAATGGTAGGAAGGATTTTGAGGAAAACAGGGATCGTATTGCTTACCATATTAAAGGGAGTGCTTCATGCGGCACTGATGATTTTAAAACTGTTATGCGGAGGTTTGAAATTATTTCTGCTGCTGTTTGCTGTGATTGTCAGAGTCGTACTGTCCCTGATTGGTATAGCAGCCAGAAATTAAGGAAGGAGGCGATAAATATGTGGAGATATAAGTTTTTTAAGGCACATAAGAGTGCAAAGGCAAAGAGAATGATGGCATATCATTATGGCATGAAGTACAAATAACAGGGAGAGAACGCACAGAATACTAGGCAGAGAGCTGAGTATTCTGTGTGGAATTAAAAAGAGATTTGATTAGTTTCAAAATATAAAAATTCAAGAGAGCAGATAGAGTGTAAATTATAATCTTTTCATTTCTAATAAACTATTGAGATTAGCCTGAAAAATAGATATACTTTAAACAAAAGTGTTTTTTGGAGGAAATAATGAGAGAACATATTTTATTAGATAAAGCATTTATTTATGAAGATATAAAAAAAGAAGTGACACCAGAAGGTTGTTCTTATGATAGATGTTGTGGATTATGGAGGGTAGATGATACAGGGGAAGTTATGATGATCGGAAACTATGCGCAAAAACCACAATCTAAAAAGTGTGATGTCGAGACAGGAGAAGATCAGAAAGGTGAATAAGATCGATTATCTGATTATATCATCAACTATTGATTTTTCAACTGATCTTGTGTGTTATAGGTTATTAAATGCTGAAAAGAGATTTTACAGATTGAATAGAGATGAATTTGTTCAGCATGAGATAGAGGTTGATTTACAGAAAAAGTGTATGCGAATAGCAATTGATGATAGGGAGTATTTTGCTGATTTTGATAAATTAAAGGGTATTTATTTTAGAGCACCAGTTTTTCTACGGACACAATCTAAAAAGGAATTGACTCTAGAAGAACAACTGGAAAGAAATCAATGGAGCTCTTTTTTGAGAAATTTAATAGTCTTCCAAAATGCAATTTGGATAAATAATCCTGTAGACGTATATAGAGCAGAAAATAAAATATATCAACTATCCATAGCTCAGGAGTGTGGTTTTAAAATTCCTAGAACCAAGATCACTAATTCAACTAATATTCAAATTGATGAGGATAAAGAGTATGTGGTAAAGTCGCTAGACACTGCATTGTTTTATGATTTACAAAATCAGAGAGAAATGTTTACGTATTCCAATGTCATTGAAGGTGCAGAGTTGAAAGAATATAATTTGAGACAAGCCCCTGTTTTTGTTCAAGAGTTTTTACAGCCTAAAGTGGATTGTAGGATTACTTATGTTAAAGGAAAATTTTTTGCAGTTAAAATTCTAAAAGATAATGCAGGCATGTATGGAGATTGGAGATTTTACAAGGAACAATTAGAGTATGTACCATTTGAACTTCCAGAAAATGTTAAATGTCAAATTGATGAATTGATGAGAAAATTGAAATTGAATTTTGGCGGAATTGATTTAGCATATACTAAGGAAGAGTATTATTTTATTGAAGTTAATCCAACCGGAGAATGGGGTTGGTTAGAAGTAAAAACGGGTATGGAAATTAGTAGGGCTATTGAAATTGCATTGGGTGGGGAGGACTGATTATGATAGGAGAAATTTTTCCGTTTATTGATGCAATAAAAGCGAATAAAAAAATAAAAAAAAGAATTGATACTCAAGAGATTGAAATACCTGAAAAACTTAGTGATATAGATATCAAATATCTGGAAGAAGATTATAAAAACACTGTTGATGCAAAAAATCGATTTGAAGATAAGGCAAAAACGATAATAGCAGCACTGACTATTTCTATTACATTGATACTAAATCTTTCTAAAATAATAGATACTATATCGGCAAAGTTTAAACATCCAATCGTTGATTTTTTGATTTTTGCTTTAGCAACATTAGCTATAATATATATGCTAATGGCTGGAATAATGTCAATACAAGTACTAATCAAAGAAAATATTTTATTTCCAATTCCGTTGCCAGAAAGAAACAAGCAAGATAAAAAAAGCTTCTATTTGAAGACGCAGTTAAATATAAATCAAAATTTGATACGGAATAATATTATTTATTCAGCATATCGGTCAATAAGAAATTCCGTATTTTGCCTTGTGGTGATTTTTGTATTGGCCATTTTACCATTTCAAACATCACATGGTATTGTAAATAAGAATGCTGATGAATATAAGGACATATCTTTTGGTATTGATGCTGTGAATTGGTTGTCTGCAAATAGCAAAAGAGATATTTCTTTTAAAAAGATTATAGAAAAATATGAAGAAGTATCTGGAGATAATGGTACAAAGAATATCTACGATAAAGAAAATGGAATAATTGTTATAATAAGAATAGAAGATGATTTGTATATTATTGACGAAATCATTAGTAACATAGAAGAAATTGAATAAAAGATATGGATACATAAGCCAAGGAGAAATCCCTGGCTTTTCTTTTGTTCTAAAGTGAGGAGGAAAATAGTGATATTTTTTGAGCGTGGGATTCCGCCTTAGCGGATATGTAAGAATCTATCCGAAACAGAATATGGTAAGTTGATTGAGCCGAGGAGAAATCCCCGGCTTTCTTCATGTAAGAAGAGGAGGAGGAAATTTTAATTTATGATGAAATATGAAATTTTTAAAGAGATTGTGACGGAACAGTTTTTGAGCCAGATGCCAGATGATTTTGCAAAGTATACAGTTGAGGTTAATTCTGTCACAAAGGTAAACAGAACAGAGGACAGGCTGCAACTGCTCCCGCCGGATGGCGTAGGTAGGCAGGTAATCCCTTCTGTTTCTATTAATCGAATGTATGAGGATTATCAGAGAACCGGAAATCTAGAGGGAGCTTTGGCAACCGGTGCATTTAATCTTGCGGCGGCTTACCGAACAGCGCCCCAGAATGTGGGAAAAAAGATTATGGAGAATGCAAGGGAGAAAGTGGTCATGATGCTCATTAATACGGAGCAGAATCAGGAACTTTTGAAAACAATCCCACATAGGGAGTTCCGTGACCTTTCCATTGTGTACCGGCTTGTGGCGGATATTGATGTGCATGGTATCCAGTCTGCAATGATTGGGAATGAATTGGCAGAGCGTTTAGGAATGGATGAACAGACTTTATACATGGTTGCTGTCGAAAATACCAAAAGATTGTTTCCACCTGTTACAAAGAGTATGAATGAGGTTATCAAAGGTATGTTTGTTGCTGACGGTATGCCGGAAGAAATTGCAGAAATGATGGTAGGGGAAATGTCTGCTGATACAATGATGTATGTAATCTCAAACAATCAAGGCATCAATGGTGCAGTATCCATGTTGTATGAAAATGAGTTGCATACATTAGCGGAGAAGCTGGAAACAGATTTATATCTTCTTCCTTCATCAATCCATGAGGTCATTGCGGTGTCTGCTGGTATAGGAGATCCCTATGAATTGGCACAGATGGTTGCGGAGATTAACATGGGGCATGTGGAGCTTGCGGATCGTCTTTCTAATCAGGTCTATCATTATGACAAGGATTTGAGAAAGCTCACAATGGCTACGAACACACCAAACAAGAGGCTGGATGGAATCGTAGCGGAACCGCCCCTTATTTATGAAACAAAGCAGTCTAGATAGGAGGCTTATGAAAAGAGAAAGAAACGAGGTTACGGTGGAGGAACTGCTTGATCTGATACAGCCGAAGGAAGGAGAGTTCATTATTCATGTAGAACTGGGAGAGGGGGAGACTCATGGGAATACAGAATCCGTTTCAGCTTGATGTGGTTTCTGTAAGGCTGGTAAGGGATGCGCCTATTTTTTTCAATCAGAAAATTACAAGTCCGGAGAGTGCCATTGCGGTTGTGGGAGGGGATAACAGCAGTTATTTTAGCTTTAAGGAAAAGGAGCTTTTGAAAATGCCAAAAGTTACTTTAACTCAGAACTACCAATATCTTGATTTTGGAGTGTCTGCAATGGTGGCAGAACAGGGAAGGAGCAGGTAAGGATATGGAGCAAAGAAACAGTTTTACCAAAGAGGAGCTTGCTATTGCAAAGAGCGTGGATTTAACCGAGGTTGCGAGAAATCTTGGCTATACTGTAAAAAGAGTAGGAAGCTACTTTACATTAAAAGAGATTGATTCCCTTCGTATCTATAACCGCAGGAGCTGGTTCCGATGGTCAAGGGAGTATGACAAGGGACAGAACGGAGGCTCACAGATAGACTTCCTTCGGGTATTTGCGGAGATGGAAGTCAAAGAGGCTGTGTTCTGGTTGCTTGATTTTGCCGGATATCGCAGATATGAGGACTGGAGTCCAAAAGCTGCCATTGTGGAAGCAAAGGCAGAGGACAAGAAAAAGCCTTTTGTGTTGCCATTAGCTGCACTGGATAACCGTTATTTGTACCAGTACCTTATGGGGGAAAGGAAACTATCTAAAGAGGTTGTTGATGAGTTTGTGAAAAAAGGGCTTATCTATGAAGAAAGCAGATACCACAACATTGTATTTAAGGGCAATGACAAAAGTGGAGTTACTCTTTTTGCAAGCATGAGAGGAGTATTTGACCGGAACGGAAACAGCTTTAAGTGTGATGTGGCAGGGAATGACAAGAACTATGGTTTTAATGTGTGGAATGAGGAAAATACAGAGCTTGCAGTTTTTGAGGCTGCGATAGATCTTATGAGCTATGCAGATATTTATAGTGATTTTAACAGTAACAAGCTGGCGTTGGGAATGTTGTCCGATGCACCGCTTGTTAATTTTTTGCGGGAACACCCACAGATTGAAACCATAAAATTCTGCCTAGATAATGATGTACCGGGAAGGAAAGCCACAGAAGCACTCATGCAGAAGTATTATGAGCTTGGCTATGAAGTAGAGGATTGTCCTCCGCCAAAAAACTACAAGGATTATAACAAGTGGTTGCAGGAGGCGAGAACAGAAAATTTACAAATAGGACGGTGTATGGAGATAGCTAGATAGGTGTTAACTGAAAATGTTGATTCACTTTGGAAAAGTCAACTGAAAAAGTAAGTTGACATTGTGAGGACGGATTTTTTGGGGTGGCAGGGAATCAGAAGTCAGCTGAAAATGTTGACTCATTTTGGGAAAGCCAACTGAAAAAGTCAACTTATTTTATAGAAGTCAACTGAAAATATAAGCTGACTATATCTATGAAGCGGGGTTTTAGGGGCAGTCCCCTAACCAGAGGCACTTGTATTACAAAGTGCGTATCTGGCAAATTCCCAACGGGAATTTGGACAGGGAAAATACGGAGTGGAATTAAGTACAATTAAGAGGAGGTGGATATAGTGTTTGCAATTGATGTCAATAGTGAACAGCTTCAGGAAGTGGAAATAAATGGGAATTATGGGGTTTTTACAGAGCGTCGTGTGAATAAGTATACTATTCCAAAAGGTGTGAACTGTTATGAGCTTCGTCATGGGGACGATGACAGCTATCCAGTAACAGTAGAGGAGAATGTCAGGGTAAACTATTTTGGTGCGGTCCTTATGATAGATAAGATGGAGTTGGGAGAGGTTGGATATATCGAGATTTCCTATGATGATTTCGGATTTACTGGAGATGAGTTAACCATGCTAGAGTATCAGGCCAATTACTTGGAGGAGCCAGTTATCTTTTCAAGTGGGGCGGATTTTGCTAAATTCATGGGTATTTGTAAAACCCCCTTTGAACTTACGGAAACAGAAGCAGATAAACTTTTAGGATATATGGAGGGGCACGACTTTCTGGTAGGAGAAAAGGATGGGAAGCTGTTCCGTGGAGATTTATGTTACCAGCAGGGAAAAGTTCGATGGGAAGAAGATTCTATTGATGATGTCATAAACGATGTCAGTGATTGGAACTACGATTTGCTGCAAAAGGCACAGGCTGAAATGGAAAATCCGAATGACTTCATTGATTTTGCAAATAAGAAAGCGAAGGCAGAAATACTGGAGGAGGACTACCAGATATTGGATGCACTGTTTGAACGCACGATGTATGGTACGGAGATTCAGGAGCTTGCGGAAAAGTTGGTAGGAGAATTGCTTCAGGATCTGGAATTAAAGGAAGGCATTGACGATGCGATGCGGAAAATGATGGAGGCTATTGTAGAGGGAAAGGACTTATTGCCAGAGGCATCGCCTGAATTAAAAAAGAAATCAGGAAGGGAAAGATAAATGGCAGGAGATAAGAAAACGGTTGTAAAACCTTTCCGCATGACGGAAAAGGAAGCCGAAAAGCTCCGTCTGGATGCTGAGCAGAGAGGTATAAAGGAATCAGAATATATCCGACTGCTATTGTCACAGAAGCCCAATGATTACCCTGAGATACGGATTATGCTCCGTGAGCTGATAAATGAAGTCAATGCCATTGGTAACAATATCAATCAGATTACAAGGAACCATAATTCAAAGCTGTATCGTGGGGAGGACAGGGAACTTCTGTCCGCCTATATGAAAAAGCTGAATCTGTTGGTAAAGGAGGTAGTAGAAACGATTGGCAATCAGTAAGATACTCTATATCGGTGACTGTGGTTCTGGGTATGCGGGCAAGCACTTGAAGCAATCTCTTGACTATATTGTGGAGGAACACAAGACCGGTAAGGGTAAATGGGTATCTTCTATAAATTGTCAGGTAGATAGTGCCTATGAGCAGATGAGACAGACAAAGGTGCAGTTTGGCAAGACGGACCAGAGGCAGGGGTATCACATGATTATCTCTTTTGTGGAAGGAGAGGTTGATGCCCAGACAGCTTTTGAGGTCATTGGAAAGTTTGTGAAGGAGTATCTGGAGCAGGACTATGAAGCCATATATTCCGTACACGACAACACGGATCATGTGCATGGGCATATCATTTTCAATAGTGTGAGCTTCCGTACCGGGAGAAAATACCGATACGAAAAAGGAGATTGGGCAAAGAAGATACAGCCCATAACGAACCGGCTTTGTGAGGAGTATGGGCTGTCTACTATTGAAATATCCGATGACCGTGCAAGACCGTCAGAGAATTATAAAGAATGGAATGATTTTCGTGATGGAAAATTTGTATGGGCAGATATGATAAAGAGGGATATTGATGCCTGTATTATGCAGGCGGCAACCTATGAGTCATTTTTATCCATGCTTTCGGAGATGGGTTATGAGATTAAAAATGCCTACCGTAGTGAGGGAAAATATCTTGCCATTAAGCCGATGGGACTGACGAGATTCAGGCGTTGCAAAAGTCTTGGAGAGAATTATACGGAGGAGCGTATTTGTGAAAGGATTGAAACGGAAAATCTGTCCACCTATTGGAAGCTGTCTAAGGAGCAGGAGCCTAAGATTGTCCGGTGCAGGGTAAAACGCTATAAAAGGGCAAAGTTGTCCAGTGTGCAGAAAAAATACTTTGCAAGGCTGTACCGATTGGGACTGTTAAAGAAGCGCCCATATAGCCAGGTATGGAAGTATCGGAACGATATTCGTAAAATGCAGAAATTACAGGAGGAGTATTTATTTCTTGTAAGACATGATGTGCAGACTGCGGCAGGTGTTGCTGTGGTTGCAGAGAGTATGACAGATAAAAAGAAGGACACTTCCAGAGAAAAAAGCCGGATATTTAAGGAGAGGGCAAGAATGAAGCCACTCTTTGATATGGTGTCGGAATTAGCGGAGCTTCAGGAATTGGAGAATTGTTATCGGAATGGTGAGGAACTGTTTGAAAAAGAGCATAAGCGGTATGAGGAGTTATCACAGAGACTTTCAAAGGAAGGGTATACTGTGGAACAGGTGGAAGCACTAAAGCTGTATTACAAAAATGAGATTGCGATGGTTCGGGATAAGGAAAAAGCAGTTTCCAAAGAAGAAAGCATTGCAAAGCGTATTTTAGCGGACCTTTTAAGTACGGATACCGGAAAGGAGCAGTCAAAAGAAAAAGAAGAAAATAAAAAAGTGGAGAAAAGCAGACAGCCAATTTTATAAGGCTGTATTTTTTATGCCAATGGAAGGAGGGAGCAGATGCAGGAGAGAGCCAGAGTGAGCAGTATGGATTTAAAGGCACACATGAATAACCTTCGTAAGAATCCTAAGTTTACCGAGGAAATATTAAAACTTGTGGAATCGGACTTACAGTATGGTCTTACCATTGAGGAAACGGAAATGTATACCTCAAAGCGGTTTGATTATGCACAGATGAAGGTATATTCGGCTTGTTTAAGAAACGGATATCCGGAGGATGTAAGGGATTGTATCACAAGAGAAGGGCTTACAGGAGAGCAGATGGCAGTTGCTCTTGAGTTTTATGAAAAGGGTGTACCGCTGAAAACCATAGCAGAGGTTACGGAAAACAGCACTCATACAGCCTTTATGATGAAAAAGCTCTTTCAGAGCATTGTAAGTAAGGTGCAGGCGGCAGGAGAGGCAGTACAAGCACAGGATGACTATGCAAAAGACCTGTTAGAGCAGATTAAGTCGGTGGTGGAAAAAATAGAGTTTCAGGAGAAACGCTATGATGCCTTAAATAAGAAGCTGAAGGAATTGCAGACAGTCGGGCAGGATGCGAAGATACAGAACAATCTTTTGAGTCAGCTTGCAGAAAAGGACAGTATGCTTGAAAAACAGCAAAATGAGTTAAATGAGGCAAGAGGTATGATTGTAAGGCTTAGAAACGAAATGGATGTTATCAGGAAGGAGAGAGACAGATTGGAGAAGCGAACGGAGGAAATGGAAAAGGAAGCTGTCGTAAATAGCAATGAAGCGAAGCAGCAGGAGATTACCATGACGGATAAAAAGGAAGAAACAACGCATACGGTGCAGGCAGAAGTAAAGCAGGAAGCACCTGTATTTCCTACTTTCCCGGGAGTTGGGTATAATGTTGCAGTTTTGGATGGAAACGGTAAGGTTGTGTCATTTATGCCCGTAGAATGCATGGAGCCAAAAAAGGAGAAAAGTCCCGTGTCGGCGTTATTTTCCAGACTTGCTTTCAAGAAGAAAATCGACATTGTGAAGCTGGTTGCGGAAAAAGACCTTGAACCGAAACAGCTTGTGCAGATACGAAGTGCCATTGAAAAGGGATTAAGTGAGGAACAGCTCTTGGTGCTTATCAATAATCAGATTCCGGCAGAGCAGATGGAGGAGATTATCAATATCGCAGTCTATGAAAACAAACAGAAGCAGGAGGTTTAGTGCATGGGTTTGGTTGCAGTAGCGGAAACAGCAGAGCTAATCAGTACAAAGCAGGTAACATTATCGGAGACAGACAAGGAATTTGTGGTTCAGTTTGCTTTTGCGACAGGTGATAAAGAGCTGACAAACAAGCTGATTGATGAGCTTGCCTGTGAGGGTGCTGATAAGGGTGCTGTTCTTCTAAAATACAGTACCATGACAGGTTTTCAGCCGGATTGGATCAAAAGAATAGAAAATCTGCTGGTAGCGTTGGAGATGTACCGTATTCAGGAAGAAAAGGCAATACAGACATTGTCAGAGCTTCTTACTGCTTACGGAGTTGATTTGACGGTGGAAGAAATTAAGGAAATGCCAACTGATAAGGTCAGGGAGCATTTTGAAAAGAAAGAAACAATGATGAGATAGGAAGGAGGAGGCAGATGTCAGAAGAAATTGGGCAGGCGGTGCAGATTATCCGTGTTGCCTATGACGGGATTGAGATCGCAATGAAAATCGGAAGTGGATCTCTTGAACAGATGAAAAAAGCAGTTGATTTTTTTATTGCTATTCTTGATCATGAGAAAACAATGGGTAAGACGGATATGCGAAAGCTTTTATTAAAGGGTGGCGATTTGCAGGTGCTTCAGTTTGCAACAGAGGATATGAAGCAGGTTCAAAAGATGGCGAAGAAGTATGGAATCCTTTACTCGGTGTTGCCGGACATCAATAAAAAGGACGGTATGAGTGAGATTATCTTCCATACGGAGGCTGTACCGAGGGTAAACATGATGATACAGAAGTTGAAGTCGGCAAGGATTGCAACTTTTGATGATTACCTGAAAAATGGAAATGAGAAAGATCTGGAGAAAGTAATGTCCTTTCTGAAAGGGCAGAAGAAGGGAAACGATAATCTCCACACGGCAGAAGCTACCAGAGCTGGGGAAGCCCTAGAGGGGCTTATGGAAAAGGTCGGTATGTATGCGATGGAAAAGCAGAGTGTTAGTGTGGAGGACATTAAGGAAAATTTCAATACCACAACGGAGCAGGCGGAGAAAGTGGTCGGTCAGCTTGAAAAGATTGGGGTCTTGGATAAGGCTGATAATGGTCAGCACAAGGTCATTATAGATAAGGAAGCCTTCCTTAACCGTATCAGAGGTTATAAGGAGCTTGCACAGCGTATGCAGAACATTTCTGTAGCACAGGATAAAAACCTTGTGGATATTACCATTACGAAGAAGCTGATTATCGAGGAGAATGATCATGCAGTTAAAACAAGAGTACCCGGTATGTATGGAGATAATGCAAGGTATATCTGGATTAACAAGGATAATGCAATGGACGTTCACGATGGCAAGACCATTCTTACTTTCCTTGATAGCGATAAGGATTACAAGCTCTATTCTGCGGATAACCATGTGGTCGGCACGATGAAGGGCAAGGACTTATACGAAGGTCACTATGACAGCGTGGCGGCAGAGGTCAGAAAGCGTTACAAGGAAGCGGATAGAAAAGCGGCTGCAATGAAAACAAAGCAGAAAGCTCCTGTATCGAAAAAGAGGTAGCTGCCTATGGTTCCTAAGAAGAAAAAAGTATCACTATGGTTTCTTATTCTTGGTGCCATTTTATCGGGATATGCGGGTTATCTGCTTAATGGGGCGTGGGAGCCGGGAGGGGATATCAATTCCTTTCTGGAGTCTTTCAACAATGTGTGTGCAGCCCCATTAGCAAATTATTATAATGAGAGGACGATAAAAGCGATAGTCATTGCCTTAATGGTATATGCTGTCGCTTTGCTTATGTATGTCACAAGTCAGCGAAGCTTTATGCCGGGTAAGGAATTTGGTACGGCAAGGTTTGAATCGCCACAGTTTGCCAATAAGATTCTGATGGATAAGGATACTTCTTTTAACCGTATCCTAAGTCAGAATGTAAAGATGTCCCTTGATTTCAGGCGACTGAAACTAAACGGTAATATTCTAATTTGTGGCGGTTCGGGAGCCGGAAAAACCTTCTACGAGGTTAAGCCGAATTTAATGCAGATGCCCCGTAACTGTTCCTTTATCTGTACCGATCCTAAAGGGGAAATCCTTAGAAGCTGTGGGCAGATGTTAAAGGATAACGGATACAATGTGAAGGTAATTAATCTCTTGGAAATGGAGAAGTCAGATTGCTACAATCCCTTTTCCTATCTGAGAGAGGAAACTGACATTGTGAAGCTGATTACCAACCTTATTTCCAATACCACACCAAAAGGGGCAACTCCGTCCGATCCGTTTTGGGAGAAGGCGGAAGGATTGTTTTTACAGGCTATCTTTTATTATGTGTGGCTAGAAGAACCACCGGCACGGAGAAACTTTGAGACAGTCTTAAAGCTGCTTGGAGAAGCAGAGGTTACAGAGCAGAATAAGCCTTCCAAACTGGATATTCGTATGAAGTTCTTGGAGGAGACTTCGCCCCTTGGCTCGGCTCATCCGGCAGTTAAGCAGTATAACAAGTGTATGCGTGGTGCAGGCGATACGGTTCGTTCCATTATCATATCCGCAAACTCACGCCTTGCCTTTTTGGAAAACAAGCAGGTGCTTCGTATGCTTTCAAAGGATGATTTGAACCTTGCAGAGCTTGGTATCGGTGTAAATGGTGATGGAGAAACAAAGACCGCATTATTCTGTGTCATACCGGATAGTGACAAGTCCTATAACTTCATCATTGGTATGCTCTATACACAGATTTTTCAGGAGCTTTATTATCAGGCAGACTTTAACTGTGGGGGCAGACTTCCGATTCATGTAACCTTTATGTTAGATGAGTTTGCAAATGTCGCATTGCCGGATGACTACTGTTCTTTGCTTTCCACCATGCGAAGCAGAGAGATTTCAAGTATCATCATCATTCAGAACTTTGCACAGCTTAAAGCATTGTTTAAGGACACTTGGGAAACAATCCCCGGCAACTGCGATACCTTCATTTACTTGGGTGGAAATGAGCAAAGTACCCACAAATATGTCTCTGAACTGCTTGGAAAAGGTACGATTGATAAGAAATCAAGCGGAGAAACAAAAGGAAGGCAGGGAAGCTCCAGCAGGAATTATGATGTGCTTGGAAGGGAGTTATTTACACCCGATGAAGTCAGAAAGCTGGACAATAAGAAGTGTCTTATTTTTATCCGTGGATTCGATCCGATTATGGACAACAAATATATTCCATTCGGACATCCTGCATTTGCTCAGACCGCAGACGGAAAAGGAAAGCCTTATGTGCATATACAGACAGGACAGAAAATCGTAGCGGAACAGCCATACAGGATACTGTCACCCAAAGCAGTAGCTTATTATGAGAGCTTAAAGGAAAAGGGAGAAAATGTGTATATTGATACCCTGACCTATGAGGAGTTTGGTGTGCTGACAGAGCTTGATATGAAAAAGAGGTTTTTAAGCCTTGATGAGAAGGAACAGAGGGAGCGACTGAACCGTGAGCAGAAGAATGAGTTACAGTATGCACCGGAACCTGTGCAGACTACCGTTACGGAAAAGAAATCTGAACCAAAACAGGAGAAACGAAAGTTAGTCGGGGAAGATACCATTATGAACCGTATGGCACAATGGCAGTATTCCAAAGAGCAGAAAGAGGAGCTTCATAAGATGATGGCTCTTGGTATGACAAAGGCGGAGATACTTGCAGTATTTTATCCGGAAACCGATGTTGCAAAAATGAGGGAAATCAGACGCACCTATCGGGCACTTAAAACAAATAGCTAGCTATTAGAGGATTTTCAAACTCAGAGCAATAATATTAAATGAAAAGGAGCTTATAACATGAAGAAATGGTTAGAAAGTAATAAAGTAGCTATGCTTACAGGGGTAGCAATACAAGATGATGAAACATTTAAGTCAGAGGGTGGCTTTATTCCCGAGAGAGACCAATATTATTTTCAGATGCAACAAGGTGGCAATGTCTTTTTGGTTGGTTTTAAGGATTTACTGACATGTTTGAGACTGCTTGAAAAGATGGGGGAAATTCCTGAAATCGGCGATAAATGGTGGTTACGGATGGCTACACTTTACGGAAATGATATCCTTATGGTAGAATTTAAGGAAGAAGAATAAGTTGATTACAGGAGGCAATATCATGAAAGAGATTAAATTTACTACTAACTACGAACCGGTTTTATCCTTTGCTGATATGGATTTTAAAACAAAATATGAAGAACGGGTTGGGAATAATCCAGGCTATATGCAGGTAGTTAGTGAAGAGACAAAACACTTAGCGTTATGCCCCCGATGTAATAATCCAGTTGCTATTCTTGGGATTTACAAGAAAATTGATGTTGCTCCCCATGCAAGACATGCTAAAGGAATTAATATTCCTAATGTAGTTCAGTATGATGAATACAAGTTTCAGAATTGCCCTTATCACAAAAAAAGAGCTAATTATATAAAAGAATATGTTCCAGAGACAGAAGAACCGCAAAGACAGGAATTATATAAAATTGCTAAAGAGCATTATGATAAAGCTATCTATTTGTTGCAAAAAGAAACAGGTATTAATATAACTCTTAAAATGGCGGAAGAACTTGCAGAAAACTATGTAAACATGCGAGCGTATAATTATATTGATGCAACGATTTATAATATTCCGTGGTATTTAATTTACAGCTTCACTGGTTTCCCGTTGTATCACATGATAATAAAGAAAAACACCACATTATATAGACATCTTATTCAGCTTGGATTTGTTCTAAAAGATAGTAAAATCAAAGGGCATGTTTATGTAGAAAATAACGAAGGTTATTTGCTTACAGCCACGAATTATAGATATGTGGTAGATGAAAACGATAACCTTAATGAGTGGTTGGATTTTTCGATTATACGCCCAGATGCCACTGTGACAGATACTCTTTTATATGTTCTGGTAGAACGATTTTCTGTCAGCGTAGATTCGTATCATTTTGGTAATTTGATTAATTATCAAAACTGGAGTACGCGACAGAATCTGTTAGACATCGCTAAAAGATATATGAAACCATAATATGTTTGACATTTTCCTAACGTGTAGGGAAAGACGAACACTTACGAGTGAAGTAAATGTATTAATTGAATTTTTGATAAATGATAAAGCAGCCAAGTTGGGCTGCTTTTTTTTTGCCTAATGGGAGGTGGTTAAGGCAGAAACGCACCGGAGAAAGCCCGGTTTACTTTCATTACGGGAATATCCCGTTTTCATAGATAACAGATAACAAGACAGAAAGGGATGTGTACCATTCCATTCGGAGAATGAGCCGGATTGGAATGATATAAATTCCTTTCCGTCTTAGTCTCCATAATTTCTGTCCAATACAAAAAAGGAGATTAGAGATTATGCGTAAAAATGAAGTTGCAGTAGTAGAAAAGAAGGCAAATAAAGGATTATCCAAAGTAAAGAAGGCGGTAGCGGCGGCTTGCGGTGCAGGCTATATGGCAATGAATGCCATGCCTTTAACCGTATTTGCGGCACAGGCTGGTGGTACACAGGCAATCACACAGCCTCTTGATAACTTGAAGACTCTCGTTATTGCCATTATCGGCGCAGTCGGTGTCATCATTCTTGCAAAGAATGTTATGGAGTTTGCACAGGCATATCAGCAGCAGGATTCCTCTACCATGAACTCTGCGTTAAAGGGTATTGTAGCCGGAATCATGATGGCAGGTATTTCCACAGTTCTTACTTTCCTCGGTTTCTAAGAGTGTGGCAGTAAATAGACAAGAGGGCAACGAATATCAGTTGTCCTCTTAACCGTAGGAAAGAGGTGAGAATTAAGTGGATATTTTTAAATTAGGTGATAAAATCCTCGCTCTTTTGGAAATGGTGTTCGGCTTTTGGAATAATCAGATTTCATTGGTCTTTGCCATGCTTGGACAATCACCTGTTGACTTTAAGGGTGGAGGTCCCTGGGCGGCGATTGAGGCAATCAATCCGATTTTCGTTGCAGTAGGCTCCTCGCTTGTGGTGTTGTTCTTTGTTATAGGCTTTTGCTCGGAGAGTGTGGACATCAAAGAGGAGATGCGGTTTGAAGTGATCCTAAGAATGTTGATTAAGCTGGCACTTGCAGAGTGGTTTGTGGCAAACAATGTCACGATTATGAAGGCATTTTTCACAACCATAGGAAATCTTGTGAATGCCCTGACAGCCGGAACAAGTACCACTTTGGCAATTAACAGTACACAGGCAGATATTATCAAAGACCTCGGATTTGGGGAGAGTCTGATTATGCTGATTTTGGCAGCTCTCTTATCCGTAATCATCATTATCTGTGGTTTCTTTATGATTTACAATGTGTACTTCCGTTTCTTAAAGCTGCTTGTCATTGTTCCGATGGGTTCCATTGCGTTCTCAACGATGGGAGGTAACAGAACCGTGAGCCATACAGCAGTAACCTATTGTAAATATTTCTTATCCGTATGCTTTGAAGCAGTCACAATGGCTCTGGCGATTGTGGTATGTAATGCCTTTATCAATGCAGGATTACCGTCCTTTACGGGCAACTATGCGGATTGGGCACAGACGCTCATTTATCTGTGTGAAATGACATTTACGATTGCGTTGACTGTGGGAAGTGTCAAAGGAGCTCAGTCATTAACAAGTAAGGCACTTGGATTGTAGGAGGTGGCGATGGAAAAAGAGAAATTGATTTATAAATCCGAATACACCGGGGACAATGAGGTCGAGCTGGATATTCAGACATATCACAACAATGGTCGTATCTTTATTGGTTTGATTACCAATGAGGACGGCTATCCTGAACCCTTTGGGGATGTAACTGTCAATATAGATGCACCGGCACCGGACTATTGCGGATATTTGGATACAAACAACCTTTCCAATGTGGAGAATTTCATTCGTGAGAATGACTTGGGTGAGTTTACCGGACTTACGGGTAGGAGTGGCTATTGTGAATATCCTCTGTATCTGTTCAATGTGGATAAGCTTCGTGAGCTTTGTCCTGAACAGATGGCAGCCTATGAGCATAGTATCGGTGTCACAGGCAAAGAGCAGGAAAAAGAAAAAAGCAGATAGGAGTGATTAAGTTGGTAATTGAAATAAATAAGGACATTGACCGTTACAAGGAATCCGTTGTCATGGGACTTACTGCAAAGCAGCTTATTTATTCAGTGGCTTCAGTAGTTGCAGGTGGCGGTATTGTCCTTCTTTTGTATCCGTATATTGGACTAACTCCGAGTGTGTATGTGGCAGTTCCGGTGGTAGCACCGATTGCTCTCGGAGGTTTTTATTCCTATAACGGTATGGGGTTTTATGAGGTTATGGGAAGAAAGATTCGTATGATGTTTGCAAACCACCCTCTGACTTATATTTCCACAGAAGGGGAAGCCATGTTAAAGGAGTGCCAGCAGGCAGAGGTGGCAAAGAATATCACGAATAAAAAGAAAAAGGGGAAGGAAGTCCCGAAAACAAAAGGAAATCAGGAGGAGTTTGAGGCTATGAAGAAGAAAACGAAGAATATGTTAATCGGTGTGGTAGCAACAATGGTACTTGCTGTTATCGGTGTGGTTATTTACAAGGCAAGACAGTAGGTAACGAAGTAGTAAGAGATAAGAATATACCAATCTTTCACGGTTGGGCAATTCTGGTTTAGCGGCCGGGATTGTCCGGCTGCGGAAAGTGAGGTTAAATTTGGGTTTATTTACAGACGGATTTAAGGAGCTGAAAAAAGCAAGTGAACCTTTGTATAAAGCACCTAAATCCATACAGGAAACGATTGAGATTATGAAAGTGGCAGAAAACGGTATTTTTGAGGTGGCAAGAAAACGTTTCTCAAAGTGCTACCGTTTTCAGGACATCAATTATACAACCACCAATGAAATTGAGCAGATTGATATTTTTGAGAGATACTGCAAGTTCTTAAACTCTCTTGATGTGAGTTTTAAGATTACCATTAACAATAAGAATAAGGATATGGAGCAGGTAAGGGACTTTGTATTCTTACAGGATATGGACGATGGTTTTAACCATTTCCGTAAAGCCTACAATGACATTATGGAGAGAAAAATCCATGAGGGCAGACAGGGGATTGAACAGGAAAGATATTTAACCATTACCATTGAGCGTAAGAATTTTGAGGAGGCAAAGGCACAGTTTGCAACCATTGAAGCGTCCATTCACAAAGCCTTTAATGAGCTTGGAGCTGAGATTGTACCTCTTACGGGAAATGAGCGTATCAAGGTATTGCACGACTTCTATCACTTAGGAGAGGAAAACAGTTTTGATTTTGATATTAAGACTGCAAGAAAGGTCGGTGCAGACTTCCGTAACGATCTGTGCAATAAAATGATGCAGTTTTACCCTGATTACTTCAAGGATGAAAAGAAGTTTTGCAGGGCGTTGTTCATTAAGAAATATCCGTCCAGCTTATCTGACAGATTCCTGAATGAGATTACTTCCCTTCCGGTACATTCCATTACAAGTATTGATGTTGTACCGATTCCGAAGGATATGACAACCAAAGTTCTTCAGAAGAAATATCTTGGTATTGAATCTGACATTATCAAGCAGCAGAGGGTAAGAAACAAGAACAACGATTTTTCTTCCGAGATTTCCTATAACAAACGAATTGAGAAAAAAGAAATTGAGGAGATTATGGATGATGTGCGTGAGAATGACCAGTGCTTATATTATGTGGCAGTAACCATTATTCTTATGGCAGACTCCAAAGAAGAATTAGACAGTATGACCGAGACTGTGGAAACAATCGGTAAGAGAAATTCCGTAACCATTGAGGAGCATTACCTCAAGCAGAGAGAGGCATTAAATACAGCACTCCCTATCGGCGTAAGACAGGTGGAAACCATGCGTACTATGCTGACACAGAGCCTTGCTGTTTTAATGCCTTTTAATGTGCAGGAATTAAACGACGGTTGCGGCTGTTATTACGGTATCAATCAGGTATCGAAGAATATCAATATCGGAAATCGTAAGAAGCTCATTAACGGTAACGGGTTTGTGTTTGGTGTTCCGGGTAGTGGTAAGTCCCATTTCTGTAAAATGGAATTGGGACAGGTCTTTCTCGGAGGGGAAGATGAGATTATCATTATCGATCCGATGAATGAGTATTTTGACATTGCGCACACCTATGGGGGAACAGTAGTAAATATGTCCACTTATACGGACAACTATGTGAACCCTCTTGATATGGATGTCTGGAGTCTTGACTTAAACGACAGCAAGGGCATGATTCGTGAAAAGGGTGAGTTTATGCTCGGTCTGTGTGAGCAATGTATGGGTGAGAGTCTTAACTCCCGTCAGAAGTCAATCATTGACAGATGCGTAAGAAAGCTTTATATCGAGATTGCAAGAAGCAGGGAGAAATATGTACCTGTTATGTCAGACTTCTATGACATTTTGATGAACCAGCCGGAGGAGGAAGCAAAGGACATTGCACTTTCCTTAGAGCTTTTTGTAAACGGTTCCTTAAATATCTTCAATCATCAGACCAATGTAGATGTGGATAACCGTTTTACAGTCTACGGTATCCGTGACTTGGGTACGGAGCTTAGCCCTATCACAATGCTTGTAATGATGGAGAGTATTCAGAACCGTATCATTGAGAATGGTAAGAGAGGTATTGCAACATGGCTCTATATTGACGAGTTCCATGTACTTCTTAATTCCGAATACTCTGCGAAGTATTTGCAGCAGCTCTGGAAAAAAGTGCGTAAGCAGGGTGGTTTATGTACAGGTATCACGCAGAATGTCGTGGATCTTTTGCAGAACTACACCGCAACCACAATGCTTGCAAACTCTGAGTTTGTGGCTCTCTTAAAGCAGGCAAACACGGACAGCTCCAAAATGGCAGAGGTGATTGGGGTATCAGAGGCACAGTTACGCTTCGTAACCAATACTCAGAGTGGTATGGGACTTATGAAGTGCGGAAATGTGGTGATTCCATTTGACAATACCATTGAGAAGGGTATAGACCTTTACAACCTTTATAACACCAATATCCACGAGAAGATTGCACAACAGAAGGCTATGGAAGCCAAAGATTCGATAGATTAATAAAGGATTTAGGGGTATAATTAGGACAAATTGAAAGGCGGTGGATATTTATGGACTTTTCAAATACTGAATATACCCCAATATGTAGAAAATGTATATTCTGTGGAAAGAGCGAATCGGAATTTGATAAAGACAATTGTTGGACAGAGGAGCATATTGTGCCGGAAGCACTTGGAAATGAATCATTGAAGTTGTTTAATGTTTGCAAGAACTGTAATAGTGGATTGGGAACATATGTTGACAATTATTTTGTAAATCACATGTTTCTAAAAATAATAAGACAAAGTCTTGGGCTGAAAGGACAGAGTGGAGAAGTTCCTAATGCATTTAAGGAGGGAAAAGATAAAGATGGTCACCGAATTAGAGTTGATGAGAATTATCATCCTACAACAGTTCCGTATATTGAGCAGAATGGAGATAGAATTCGAATAGTAGCATCTTCTAAAAATGAGGCGAAGGAAATGATTCAAAAAAAACTTTCCAGAATGAAGATGTCGGATAGTGTAATACAGGAAGCTTTGAGTAAAGTTGATGAGATGGAAAGTCATTTCTCTCAGCCAGAGATTCAGTATGATGCAACTGTAGAGTTCAACAGATTTTATCTGGAAGCACTAAAAATAGCTTTTGAATATGCACTATATAAATTTGGTGATAAGTATTTAAAGGATAGTCGCGCAATGGAAATTCAAGAACATCTTAAGAACGCTATTGAAGGAAAAATGAAGAAAGAATGTACAGAGTTTTTAGGTGTATCTTTGATTCACGAAAAAATAAGAGAATCACTACAAAGTGTATGTAAGTTAAAATGCCATATACTCATGTTGCATCCAGATGCAGAGGATAAGTTAATTGCAGAAGTGATTTTATTTATGGAACCAGCTTTATCCTTTAGTGTTTTGGTTTCATACGATGCAAAACAGTTTTATAATTCAAAGCAGGCTTTGGTCGATATTATAGATATAAAAACAAATAAAGACAGAGTTTAATGATATTTTTGATGCCACTATGGAGAAATATTCTCTTTAGTGGCTATTTTTATGCAGACAAGAGGTGATAGAAGTTGAACATTAAAAAGGTGGATGACAAGCCTATGGTCATTCATACCAAAGAAAAGACAAAGTTGCATATTAAGCAGGAGCCGGAGGCGAAAATCAAGGGCAGAAATGTTTTGGTGGTTGATAAAAGTCCTAAAATTGCAGGAATGGATAAGGACGATAAGACGGTTATTAAGAAATCTTCTGCAAAGGAAGCTGTGAAAAATTCCATGCAAAAGGAAAAGAGTGTGTATGCACAGGTGCAGAGGGCAAAGCAGGATAGAGAAAAGGCTATTGGTAAGAAGAATAACAC
This sequence comes from Lachnospiraceae bacterium, assembly GCA_045128635.1. Taxonomy (GTDB): domain Bacteria; phylum Bacillota; class Clostridia; order Lachnospirales; family Lachnospiraceae; genus HGM12587. The sequence continues at coordinate 3,470 of JBGVRS010000023.1, read as the reverse complement.
AGCCAAAGCGGTGGCTTCTGCGGGTGCGATGACTGCCCTGGATCAGATGGATGGTGGAAATGAAGTCTATGAATCTTATCAGGTAGCAAGGACACTTTCAGCTCCGGCGGAGAGTGCGGCAGATGCAGGCAGAAGGTTATACCGTTCACAGGTAGCCAAAGCTCAGGCAAAGAAGATTAAAAAGGTGCAGTCAGGTAAGAAAATCGGTAAAAAGGCTGTCAAGGATAGTGCCACAAAAACTGCGAAATATACAGCTAAAAAGGTGGCAAAAGAGGCTGCGAAAGAAACAGCCAAAGAGACAGCAAAGATTGCGGCGAAGGAAACTGCTAAAGCGACTGCGAAAGTGGTAACTACCACAGCCACAACAACAGCAGGTACAGCCATTTCTCCCGGAGTGGGTACAGCTATCGGTCTTGCGGCTGGTAGTGTTGTAGGTTATGCAGCCGGTGTAGAAATGGATTATAAGGATATGAAGGCAACGAGCCGGGCAAGAAAACTTAAATTCTTTCTAGATAAGATGAATGCCGAAGAACAGCAGAAGGACAGTTTTGCGAAACTGGTTAAAGACTTGGTTGTGGGTAAAGTATCCATGATGATTAAGGCGGCGGCTCCGATTATCGGTCTTGTACTGTTGTTGCTAGTGCTTCTTGTGGCAGTAGTGGCAATTCCTGTAATAGCAGTGATAGCGGTTCTTTATAATTCTCCTTTTGCCATATTTTTACCGTCCATATCAACAGGAGATACCACGCAGAATGTACTATCAGCCTATGTGTCGGAATTTAATGGAGATATAACAACGGAGCTGAATGATTTGGAAGGCTGTGACAGGTCGGAAAAAGTCTATGTAAATTTCGGTGGGGAAGGCATACCGGATAACTACTGCGATATTCTGGTTGTCTACATGGTTAAGTATGGCGATGGAGATACTGCAACGGATATGACAGATAAGGCAAAAGAGAATCTGAAATCGGTTTTTGATGATATGTGCAGTTATACCACTTCCACAGGAACAGAGACAGATACGGATGCAGAAGGCAACGAAACAGAGGTGTCCGTAAAGTATGTAAATGTTACGCTGAAAACCTATCAGGATATGATTTCGGAGTATGGGTTTAATACGGAAGAACAGGAAATGCTTGCAGAACTTATGAAGCCGGAGAATCTTAAGATGTTAGGATATTCCGGCAACAACGGGGGACAGACCATAAGCCCCGAACAGTATCAGGCAATCGTGGATGCGATTTCCGATGAAAACGGAAGGAAGGTTGTAGAGTTTGCTTTGTCGAAGGTAGGTTATCCGTACAGTCAGGAGTTAAGACACAGTGGTACACATTTTGATTGCAGTTCTCTTGCTTATTACGCATGGCAATACGCAGGCGTGGATATTGAATATCTTGGTGCTACAACAGCAGCCTATGAAGGACAGTATTGTTATGACAATAACTGGCTTGTGCATTACGATGAGATGCAGCCGGGAGATTTGATATTCTTCAGCTACGAGCAGAACGGAGCATTTATGAATATCAGTCATGTAGCAATCTATGTTGGTGACGGTATGCTTGTGGAGGCTGCCAACTCACGAATTGGTGTTGTGTACCGACAGGTACATTCACAGGACAGCATTGTGATGATAGGCAGACCGAGATAAGGTGGTGTAGTAATGGCTAAAAAAGAAAAGGTTGATTATGAAGCACAGCTTATCAGGGAGTATGAGCATTGGGAATATCTCAAAGAACATGGTGGCAGTGATCCGAATTACGATGATGGTGTCAATATGAATCTGACTCGCAGCCATATCATTTATTATAAAAATGAAATGGAAAGACTGTATGGTAAGGATATGAGTAAATATCCGGAAGTGTATTTTCGTGAACTGCCACCGGAGGTAGAGGGACAGTATGTTGCAAGGGCAGATGAAATCAGGGATAAAGCGGTAGAAGCTCTTGAGATTTACTTGGCAGATGCAAATTTTCAATATCTGCTTTGTAACAGGGAACTTCTTAACAAAAAGGAAGCGGATAATACCTGTATTAACTATGTTTTAGGGTATGTGTCCGGTCTTGCAGGTGCGTTGAAAAGTAATGATTTAATTACCATGCGTAGACACGCTTTCAGACCAGAAGGCTATCAGGAATCCTTTGCAAGCTGTGCCGAAAAGGTAAAGCAGATATTGTTGAAAAAAAGAACGGAGCAACCGGAAACCATAGGAAACGGACAAATGACTTTGTTTCAGATAGGACTTGATGTAGGGCAGTGCCGATAAGGTGCTGCCCTTTTTGGAGGTGGAAAATGAAGATAACAGAGATTGTTCTGGTAACAGAAAATTGGAAAGGTACAGAAAAGAATTGCTTGATGATGGCAGAGGATTATCTAAAATATTTAGACCTTGATAAGTTTGACAGCAGAAAAGATGTGGCAGAAGCAATGCTGGAGCTGGGAAAGACTTTTGGAGACGAAAATGAGTGGAGCGAACATTATTTTGCAGCAAATGTAACTGTTTATGCAAGGTTCTGTACGGATGATGTACAGCTTGCAAAGTTTCTCGGAGGTTTTTATAACAGTACGGATCAGCAGGTTTCATTTGATAAGGGAATGTGTTCAGGCGAATGTCTGGATAAGCTTTCTGAGCTTGGTATGGACACAAAAGGTAAGGTTAATATTGCAAATCTTTCCTATACCAAACTTTACAGAGACTTTGAGCAGGGTGAGGTACTTCGTAATTTTAACGGGCGTAGCTACCGTGTGATGGAAAAATTGTCAGAAAGGAATCTGTTATTGCAGGATGTTGTGACAGGTACTTTTATTGTGGCACAGGGCGTAGACGCATTTGCACGACATCCTCGTGGTGTTGATGCGACAGATGCAAACAGTCTGATAGGAATTGAATGGGGACAGGGCTTATATTTGAGCAGCACACCGTCCACTATTGACTTTCATCATATCAGACAGGAGTATGGGACACCGAGAATCATAGAAGATATTGATCAGTACCGTGAAATGCTGGTGGAAAGATTCCGTTTGTATAGCAGATTGGAAAAGGATGAGCTTTTGTGTGATAAGGCAAAAGAAGCCATTATGCTTGCTAATTTCGGAGAGTTTGGCACAAGCGATTTTGAGCATTTCAGAAAAGGCTTGCATGAAGGTCTTTATGACAAAGGCTTTGCAGAAATGCAGGAAAAGCAGAAAGAAAAATTTAGATAGTGGAGGATGATAGAGATGGAAAAGCAGATTACAGCAAAAGAAGTCCGTAAGGATATGGAATATCTTGTGAAACTGCTTCACAAGGAATGGGAGCGTAGCGGTAAGACAAAGGCTGCGGTTACGGTGCGTCTTGTGGATGTGCCGGAGATTGAGAAGCGTATGGCAGGTGTGATTGCGGATAAGCAGAAGCACCTTGAGAATGAGGAGCTTACCTTTAAGCAGAGCATGGAGCTTTCCAAAAACAACTTTGTTCTGCTCCGTCTGGTTAA
>JBGVRS010000022.1:0-47653 GCA_045128635.1 Lachnospiraceae bacterium | reverse complement strand
AGCTTACGGTCACAGAGTACAGAAAGAAAAAGCAGAAAAAACTGGTTTCTCTATTCCAAAACCAGCAGTTACACTTTGCATTATCACATTAGTAGCTGGTGCAGCACTCAGTGGTGTATATGCATTAACAAAAGATACAATCGCAGCTCAGAAGCTTGCAAAAGAACAGGAATCTTACAAAGCAGTATGTGCTGAAGCAACAGAATTCGTAAATGATGATGCAATCGATGCAAAAATTGCTGAACTTGCAGGCGGCGTTTACGGAACAGACTTTGGTAAAGCATATATTAACAAAGCCCTCATTGGTAAAAATGCAGCTGGTGAAACAGTTGGTTATGTAATCAGCGCAACATCCGGAGACGGTTTTGATGGCAACATCGTAATGTCCATCGGTCTTGATGTGAATGGTGTGGTAACTGGTATCGCATTTACAACCATCTCAGAAACCGCTGGTATGGGTATGAAAGTTACAGAAGCTGAATTTAAAGATCAGTTCCTTGGTGATGATGTGGATAGCTTCGTAGTAAATAAAGCTGGCGGATCTACAGAACCTAACCAGATTGATAGTGTAGCTGGTGCTACAATCTCTTCAAGAGCTGTTACAAATGCAGTGAATGCAGCAAGAGATTTCTACGCAGCAAATATGAAATAGGAGGGGAAAATAAATGAAATCATATTTACAGCTTCTTTATAATGGTATCATCAAAGAAAACCCATCCTTAATCTTAATGCTGGGTATGTGTCCAACACTTGCGGTAACAACTTCCGCATCAAACGGTTTTGGTATGGGTGTATCAACAATGGCAGTACTTGTATTTGCCAACCTGTTGATCTCACTTTTAAGAAAAATTATTCCGGATGCAGTTCGTCTTCCGGCTTTCATCGTAGTTGTAGCTTCTCTGGTTACAGTCGTTGAAATGGTTACTCAGGCTTATATGCCTGCACTCTACGAATCACTTGGGCTTTATATTCCACTGATCGTAGTTAACTGTATCATCTTAGGCCGTGCAGAAGCATTTGCTTCTAAGAATGGTCCTGTGGCATCTATTTTTGATGGTGTTGGTATGGGTCTTGGTTTCACAATGGCTCTCGTGATCATCGGTTTCCTTCGTGAATTTATCGGCAGCGGTACAGCATTTGGTATTCAGATTTTACCGGAAGCTTACCCAGGTGTTGGTATCTTTACAAATGCACCAGGTGCGTTCATGGTTATGGCATTCGTAGTTGCTGTCATGAATAAGATGAAAGTTCCGACAAGAGCAAACGAAGTTGTGGAAGACTGCGACGGATGTTGTGCAAACTGTCAGAAATGCAAACACAATAAGGAGGCATAGGATATGAGTAATTTGATTTTGATCATCGTTACAACAGCTCTTGTAAATAACGTCGTATTAAGTCAGTTCCTTGGAATTTGTGCTTTCCTTGGAGTTTCTAAAAAGATTGATACTTCTCTCAGCATGGGTGCAGCGGTAACCGTTGTTATCACTATCGCAGCTGCTGTAACAAACATTTTATACAATTTAGTTTTAGCACCATTTGATTTAGACTATCTGAAAACAATCGTGTTCATTCTCGTAATTGCAGCACTTGTACAGATGGTAGAAATGTTCTTAAAGAAAACCTCACCAGCAATTTACCAGGCACTTGGTATTTTCTTACCACTGATCACAACAAACTGTGCAGTATTAGGTGTTTCTTTAACAAACGTTCAGGACGGATTTAACTTCATCGAAAGCGTTATCGCCGGTGTTGGTACAGGTCTTGGTTTCACAATCGCAATCGTTCTCTTAGCAAGCCTTCGTGAAAGAATCAACGAAAGTGACATCCCTACACTATTCCGTGGCGCACCAATCGTTCTGCTTTCCGCAGCACTGATGGCAATCGCATTCATGGGCTTTTCCGGTCTGTCCATTTAATTCGGGGAGGTAACTTATGGGAGCAATTTTAATCGCGACACTCGTAGTCGGCATTGTCGGTTTGGTAATCGGTGTTGCCCTCGTATTTGCGGGTAAGAAATTTTATGTAGAAGTAGATGAAAGAGAAACACAGGTACGTGAATGTCTGCCAGGTAACAACTGTGGTGCCTGCGGATATCCGGGATGTGACGGTGTTGCTGCAGCAATCGTAAAAGGTGAAGCTCCAGCAAATGCATGTCCTGTAAATACAGCAGATAACAATGCAAAAATCGCTGGTATCATGGGTGTAGAAGCCGGTGAAACAGTGAAAAAAGTTGCATTCGTAAAATGTGCCGGTGACTGTGAAAGTACAACAAACAAATGTAACTATGTAGGTATCAATGACTGCCGTGCAGCAGTACTTGCAGGCATCTCTATTTGGGAATGTGATTACGGCTGCTTAGGATATGGTTCTTGTGTGGCTGCATGTACATACAATGCAATCCATGTTGTAAATGGTGTAGCAGTAGTTGACGTAGATTCCTGTGCAGGATGTGGCGCTTGTGCAAAAGCATGTCCAAAAGGACTTATCGAACTTATCCCGGCGGATAAGAAAGTCGCAGTTGCATGTTCTAACCAGGACAAAGGACCTGAAGTTAAAAAGGTTTGTACAGCTGGATGTATCGGATGCCGTCTCTGTGTAAAACAGTGTGAATTTGATGCGATTACAGTTGATGGATTCCTTGCACATGTTGATTATGACAAGTGTACTGGATGTGGCAAATGTGCTGAAAAATGTCCATCTAAGATCATTACCTGGTTAGATAACGATTAATTATCGGTTTTTATCAAAATTTAAGAATTACCCGGATACAACCTGGTTGTGTCCGGGTTTCTTTTTTGGTAAAATCATGTGGAATGTTTTAGGAGGCAAATGAAATGTGGAATTTTAGATTCTTTTTTAATAGCATTTTGTTGGGAGTAGGACTTGCCATGGATGCATTTTCCGTATCAATGGCAAATGGTTTAAATGAACCTCATATGAAAAAGAACAGAATGTGTGGCATTGCCGGAGTGTTTGCATTTTTTCAGTTTTTAATGCCAATGATCGGTTGGATTTGTGTACATACTGTAGTGCAGTATTTTAAGGCGTTTGAGAAATTTATCCCTTGGATAGCACTGTTTTTACTTCTTTACATTGGCGGAAGTATGTTGATGGAAGGAATTAAAGGAGGAGAAGAGGAAGAACATCATGGAGTGGGGGTTAAAGCTCTTCTGGTACAAGGTGTTGCAACTTCTATTGATGCATTGTCTGTTGGATTTACGATTGCAGATTATGGATTTTTGATGGCTTTTGTCTGTTCAGTGATTATTGCCATTGTTACATTTTTTATTTGCGTGGGAGGACTACAGATTGGAAAAACAGTCGGAACAAAGCTTTCAAATAAAGCATCGATTCTTGGTGGGGTAATCCTCATTTTTATCGGAATTGAGATTTTTGTGACAGGAGTATTTTAGATGATCAAAGCAGCTTTTTTTGATATTGATGGGACATTGTTTTCTCATACAATACATGCGATTCCGGAAAGCACCAAAAGAACGGTAAAATTGTTAAGGGAAAAGGGAATTAAAGTATTTATTGCTACCGGAAGAAGTCTGAAAGAGACAAAAAGGGTTCCCTTGGGAGATATGAAATTTGACGGATATGTAACCTTAAATGGTCAGATTTGTCTGGATGCAGAGGAAAAGATCTTATTTGAAGCTCCAATCAAAGGCGAGGATGGAGCATATTTGCTGGATGCTTTTGTAAATAAAAAATTTCCTTTGGCAATTGTTGAAAAAGAAAGAATTTATATTAATTATATAGATGACAGTGTTATAAGAGCTCAGAAATCAGTGAATATCCCGTTATTGCCAATTAAGGAGTACCAAGGTGCACCGATTTATCAGTTTATTGGATATATGAATTGGGAAGAAACGGGAAAAATTGCCCCGAAGATTCCAAATTGTAAGATTACCAGATGGTATGATGAAGGAATTGATATTATTTCAAAAGATGGCGGCAAAGCAAATGGAATTCAGAAGGTTCTGGAATTTTATGGAATGACGAAAGAAGAAATCATTGCTTTTGGAGACAGTGATAATGATATGGATATGCTGGAATTTGCTGGAATCGGAGTTGCCATGGGAAATGCGGAAGAAAGTGTTAAAGCAGTTGCTGATTATGTAACAACAGATATTGACGAAGATGGTATCTGGAACGCATGCAGACATTTGGAACTGATATGATTCGAAGAAGGGGAGTACAAAAATGTCCCCCTCATTTTTTGTGGATTTGAGCATTTGATTTTATTCTCGAATGATAATTTGACACATTTTCATGGCTTCCAGTGCATTTTTGTGACTTTCCGGAGTTACACCTGCACAGCAGGAAGCATCTACGATAATTGGTGTTTCCGGAACGGTTGCTTTTAGGAGCAATGCATTGGAAATAACACAGATATCTGTACAAAGTCCGATCAGTTCGATCTCTTCATAGTCACCAATTGCTACAAGATAGGAAAGCTGTGTACTTCCAAAAGTCGGTTTCTGGACAATTTTGGTATCAGCAGTCAATGGACGAAGCTGCGGAATAAGTTTCCAGCCTGCAGTTTCTCTAATACAGTGTTCTACCGGAAGATTTTTTCCTTCCGCAGTTTCCAGATAGTTTGTTTCATGAGTATCCATGGTAAAGATGATCTGGTCACCAGCTTCTTTAGCCTCTTTAACTTTTTTTACTACGTTTTCAACAATTGCTTTTGCCTCAGGTGTGCCGAGTGCTCCGTCTACAAAGTCTTTTTGCATATCAACAACTACTAATAACTTCATCGAGTCGTCTCCTTTCAAACTTCAATAGGTAATTAAGAATATTATCGGAAAATATGGGTGGTTCGTCAACTGATTTTGCGATATAATAAAGCAAAAGTTAGTGGAGGAAAAAAGGATGTTATTTGAAACATGTTATTACGAAGTTGTGAGTATAGATGGAGATTATGCAAATCTTTTAAAATTAGATTCAAATCAGGAGGATACCAAGCTAGTAGCTCGTGCATTGCTTCCGGAAGCGATTATGGTTGGCAGTAAATTGAAATATGAAATGTTACAATACGAATTAGTATAATTAGAAAATGTAAAAAAGGGCTGTCTATTGACAGTCCTTTATACTTTTCCGTATTTCGTTTACCAGAAGTTCACCGACACCTTTTTCGAATGGGGAACTCATTGCTTCGTAGACCATTTGGTCATAGGATTTTTTGTCGGCGATATAAAGATAATAACCATTACCGTAACCGAAAATTTCAATCCCTTCTTTTTTTAATGGAACTCCAAGGGTACTAAAGAGTTCTCCCGGAACAACCGCAATTTGGATACCCTGTAAAGTGATCACCGTAAAATGTGCCGAAATGTTTTCCAGTCCCTGTAATGTTTCGGCAAGTCCAACCGCAATCTTGGCTCCTTCCACATAGGTAGAAAGAAGGCGCAGTGTCAAGGCGTCTTTTTGTAAAGAGATCGCTTCGGCAAGCCCGGCTTCATATTTCTCCAATGCATCTTTTTCCACCTTTACAGGACGTACCTTTTTGAGTGGAAGCGTAATCGGATAGCGTTTCATGGAAAAGTCATCAAAATCTCCTTGATAAACTGGTGACTTTAACGCTTCCTGAATAGAAGCTACAATGTATTCTTTGTAGATTTCTACCTGTTCAAAGCTGCTGTCTTTGCGGGTAAATCGTGTGCTGATATCTCCGGCATTACTGTTTACAAACATCACGACGTCATAGTTCAAATCACGTTCCACGGCATAAGGAAAATCAGCAGTGATCATTATGTTTCCAGGGCCTGTTACCGTTGGGTGGCAGGCATAGTTATATAATAATAATGTTTTTTCATCGGTTCGCGTAAATTGAAAGATAAGCAGAGAATTGTCACCGGCAAGTGATGGATCGTGTCTTTCTGTTCCAACATGTTCGATGGTTCCTCTGGCAATGGTAAGCTTGCAAGGCTTCAAGTCAGCAAAAGCATTTCTTGCGGCCAAAGCCACCTGCTCAGCAAGAAAATCTAAGTATTCCGGATTTGGTTCACCAAAAATGCTTTGCAGATTTGCAAAGGGTTCTTTAGAAGTATCGACAGTTCCGCCAGGCCCTGCATGGGTGTGAGTTGCAACGATCGTTAAATGTTCTTTTTTGATATCTAAATCTGAAATTTTCTCATGAACTGCATTTAAAACAGAATCATCCACCCCGATAAGGTCGCATTGTACAAAAAGGTATCGTACACCGTTTTGCTCGATTGCAAGACAGCGGGCGTAAAGATTATCATGTACTTCTTGTGCAATTCGCACCCCGGCATACCCACGCAGCGGAATGGGAAGCTTTGGTGTAATGCATTGTTTGTCAAATCCGATGGTAATCATATGCATTCCTCCTAATGTAAAACATTATAGCACTATTCGTAGGTTTCTTCCATGACGGAAGAAATGTTTCGTCCGGTTGGAGTAGTGCCAAAGAATTTGCCATAGGCTCTGGAAAATGAGGAATAGCTGCCGAAACCGCATTGAAAGCATACTTCTGTAGCAGGAATTCCCTGACTAATCAAATCTCGCGCAAGCATGAGACGATGGTCAGAAATATATGAATGAATCGTTGTGCCGGTTTCCTCACGAAAACGTCGCATCATATGAAAACGACTGATATAAAACTTTTCAGCCAGTGTATCGATGTTGATGTCTTCTGTCAGATGGGAATCCAGATAGTGCATAATATCCAGCATGCGTTTGCTCTTTGGAAGCATTGGCGCAGGCTTTTGCACTTCTTTATAAAAAATGCTTCGAGCAATTTCTACCATGAGTCTAAGCAGCATTCCGGTACTGACGATTTCTTTCCCATATCGCTTGGAAGAAAGTTCCTGTTCTATATTTGAAACGATAGAGAACAGCGTTTTACGAATTTTTTCACTTGGTCGAAGAACGTGATCATACTCCTTGGAAAAGCAGTCTGCCAGCTGGCAGGAGGAGGAAGATTCTCTTAACAAGAATTCCGGAGAAATGTAGAGAATGATTCTCTCACAAGGCACACCAGGTTCAAATTCCGGACGGTGGACGCACTGTTTTCCGATAAGGATAATATCACCGGGAGTCAGGGAATAACGCTTTCCTTCGACAAAATAGCCTCCCTTACCGGAAACAAAAAATAATAGTTTATAGAATTCATGATAATGGTAATCCACTTTTGTTTCGCCTTTGTCTTTTAAATGAAAAAGACGAAAATCTTCCAGTAAATATCCTTTTTTTGCATATTTTTCGCTCATAATTACTCCAAAACAGCACTATTTGCAAATATCATAGCATACAATGCGTTTTATTTGCAAGAAATGCGTAATAAAATGATGCTATAAGTATAAATAGGAATTTTATGTCGGGAGGATGGAAATGAGAAATCTCTTAAAAAATTATGGATTTATTATCTGTATGTTGGTCGGCATTATTGCAGGATGTATCGTAGGTCTTGTATGGCCGGGAGCAACAGTTTTAGAACCATTGGGAACTGTATTTACGAACTTGATGTTCTGTATCGTAGTACCGATGGTATTTTGTTCAATCGCATCTGCCATTGCAAATATGAGCAGTGCAAAACGTGCCGGTAAGATTATGGGTGTGACAGTTCTTACTTTCTGTGTAACAGCGGGGATTGCAGCACTGATCATGTATATCATTGCACGTGTGTTCCCAATCGTTGGAGGAGCATATGAAATCGTAGAAGGCGAAGTGGGAAGTACCCTTGGTGTTGCTGATATGATTATCAATTTCTTCACAAAACCGGACTTTATGGAACTTTGGAGCCGTAAAGCGATTCTTCCGTTGATTGTTTTTGCAATCTTGGTTGGTTTTGGTGTACAGCTGTCAGGCGGTCCGGAAACAAAGACTGCACAGCTGTTGGAAGATATGACAAAGTGTATCATGAATACGGTAAAAATCATTACATACTACGCTCCAATCGGTTTCTTCGGATTCTTCGCAACATTGGTTGCAACTTACGGACCTGAATTAATTGGTGATTATAGCCGTACATTAATCGTTTATTATGTAGTTTGCTTTGTATATATGTTTGCATCCTTCCCGATTTATGCCAGATTCGGTGGTGGAAAAGGCGCTGCGAAGGTAATGTTCAAACATTTATTTAAACCTGCGGCAGTATCTTTTGGAACATGTTCCAGTGTAGCTACAATTCCAACAAACATGGAAGCAGCAAAAGAAACAGGTATTTCAGAAGATGTTTCAAATATCGTACTTCCACTAGGTGCGACCATGCATATGGATGGTTCAGCAATGTCGGCAATCATTAAAGTTGCATTCCTGTTTGGTATTTTTGGGCAGGATTTTACAACTGGTCGTGCTGTTTTAGCAATTATTGTTGCAATCTTCTCATCTGTTGCAATGTCTGGTATTCCTGGCGGCGGTGGTACAGGAGAATTGGTGCTTTGTACAATTTTCTTCCCGGAACAGCTGGCAGTTGCATACCCATTTGCTTTGGCACTTGGTAATCTGGTTGACCCACCTGCAACGATGGTTAATGCAGCCGGTGACTATGTAGTAAGCTTTATCGTAGAAAGATTTGTAAACGGTAAAGACTGGCTTCAGAAAAAATTAAAGTAATCTACAAAGACTTCTAAGAATACAATGTTATCGTTAGAATAAGAAGATCCCTCATGGAGGTGATATGTATGAAAAAGAAAATTCTAACGATTGGCATTGTATTTTTTTTGCTTTTGTTTGGCTGGGCATTGTATGAGAACAAGGCATTGCAGGTGACGAAATACGAAATAGACTGCAGTTCCCACCCGGAATTGAATGGATTTACCATTGTTCAAATTTCTGATCTGCATAATGAAGAATTTGGCGAAGGACAAAAGAAGCTTTTGAACATGGTGTCAGAATGTGATCCGGATATGATTGCAATTACCGGAGATTTTATCGATTGTCGGAATCCAAATGTAGATATCTCAATGAAATTCATTGAAGGAGCTTTGGATATCGCTCCTGTTTATTTTGTTCCGGGAAATCATGAACGCTGGGTATCTAAGGAATATAAATATTTGTGTCAAAGAATGGAAGAAGCTGGAGTGCATTTGATGACAGATATACAGGAACCTCTTCTTTATAACAATAATGAAATTGTCTGTATGGGAATTAAAGATCCGGATTTTTATGATGCAGCAGAATCCGACACAAAGAAGATTTTGACGAAAGAAGTGATTACTGAATTTGAGTATACGAAAGAAGATTTTACTTTGCTTTTATCCCACAGACCGGAATTGTTTCATATTTATACAGAAGCAGGGATTGATTTAATACTGACAGGTCATGCTCATGGCGGTCAGTTCCGCCTTCCTTTCATCGGAGGCTTGGCAGCTCCAAATCAGGGATTGTTTCCAAAGTATGATGCAGGAGTATTTTCAGAAAATGATACCCATATGGTTGTCAGCCGTGGCATCGGAAACAGCATTATCCCATTACGATTTAATAATCCCCCGGAGATTGTAGTTGTAAAACTTACAATAAAATAAATTGTGCAATAAAAAATGCCTCGTCTGAGGCATTTTTTATGAGATAAAACTTAATCGTAAATGGATTCTACTTCCCAGCTTCGAATTGCACCGCTGTAACCGTCAATCTCAAATTCGTATTCCATTTCTCCGTAGTAGATGCTTCCTTCATATTCCAGTCGTCCATCGTCATAGTCCACTTCAAATTCACGAATATCACTTTCTTTTGCTTCTGGCACCTGAGCTAATGCGATTTTCTTTGCTTCTGATTCGGAAATTTCCTTGGAAGTTGTGTCAGCATTGTTTGGAGTGTTTTCTTCAAGCTTTGCAGTCAGTTCTTCAATAGGAACTTCTGTTGCTTTTAATGGAACTGCATCAGCAGATTTTTTGGCAACTTCCGGTGACTCAGAACCAATGATCATTCCTGTCAGCGCATCAACGTCATAATCATATTCTTTTCCATCTGCACGAAAATCAATATCGTAATATTCAATACCGTTTCGTTTGTCCAGTTCAGCAGAGAGGAAAGAAACTTCTTCTGCAGTAAAACCTGCCGCTTCGATTGCAGCCGCTTTTGCAGTTTCTAAGTCAATTCGGCTTACCTGTGTTGGAGATGCTGCGCATCCTGCGAGGAGTAATCCTGTGAGTGTAAGGGCTGTTAAAATAATTGTTCTTTTTTTCATAATGTATGTCTCCTTTCATGTTGTATCTTTGTTTGATTGTATCTTAAGTTCTCAACATGAAATGTACATGAAATTAATTTAAGAAAATAAAATTTTTTTATTTTTTATCAAAAGGTAAATGAAGCGTAAATGTACTGCCTTTTTCGGGTGTACTTTCCAATGTCATATACCCTTTGTGAATTTCGGCAATCTGTTTTACCATGGACAGTCCTAAACCGCTGCCCTCGTCATTACTTCGGGAAGAGTCCACCTGATAAAAACGATTCCAGACTTTTACCTGATCTTTCGGAGAAATTCCGATACCGTTATCCTGTACAGAAAGAATGGCTTCGTTTTGCTCAGAAGTAACAGTTAGTCGGATATGTCCTGCTTCATTAGTGTACTTAAAAGCATTTTCCACAAGATTTCGAATCAGACGTCCAAGAAGTTCCTCATTTGCCTGAACAAAAATACCTGATGAAATATTAAATGTTAGTCGGGAATGCTCCCAAGGCTGTTCCGTACAAAAAGTATGCGTAAATTCACCGAGGTCTAGTCTTTCAAATTTTGTGTTTTCGATTCCCTGTTCCATGCGGGTCATACTAAGAAGCTGCGAGACCAGTGCGGACATTTTGTCCGCCTGTCTGTGAATCATTGATATAGTTTCAGCATGGTCTTCCGGAGTTTCATCATATTTTTTTGCATATTCGCAGGCACCTTTGATAATGGAAATTGGTGTGCGAAGCTCGTGGGAAGCATCGGCAGTAAACTGTTTTTCTGCTTCAAAGGAGCGTTCCAGTCGTTCAAACATTTTGTCAAAATCAGCAGCAAGTCTTGAAAATTCGTCTTTACCAGGAGGAAGCGCGATTCGACCTGATAAATCCCTTGCTTCATTAATTGCTTCAGCAGTTGCAGTGATGTGTTCCAAAGGTCTGAAGGCTCGTCGGGAAATATGATAACTTCCCAAGGCTGCAAATATCATAAAAACCGGTAAGGTGATTAAGGCGATAAGCAATAAGTTTTGTGTGAGCGCTCTGCTGTCAGGGGCTTCTGCCAATCCGCGGAGCCAGACTCCATTGTTCCAGTCAGAGGCCAGCCAGAAATCCAATACCAGATATTTATTTTCTCCTGAATCTATGGTACGGATACTGCCATTTTCAAAAGGAACTTCTGCCTGAAAAGATACGGGAATCTGACCTGCAATCAGCGATTCATTTGCACTATAGATTAACGTAGATATTCCGTTGTGATAAAAGGAAAATCCTTCCTGGATATTAGGTTTATGGTCTGTAACTTCTATGTAAGCAACATTTGAACGAACTGTATCGGTAAGCTGCTGTCTGGTAGTCTGGAGCGCAACAGAACTGCTGATAAAAAGCATAAATATGAGCAGAAGAATTGAAAGAAATGCCATTAATATCGTTAACAGTAATGTGATTTTTAATTTTACGGATTTGTTTTTCATATATTACCTTTCGTTTAAGAAACTGACAGATTATCTGAACGAAGAACCCAGCCCACACCGCGAATGGTATGAATGAGTTTTACAGAATGGTTTCCGTCAATTTTCTTTCGAAGTCTGCTCATATAAACATCGATATTGTTGGAACTGCCGGAGTATTCATAATTCCAGATGCGGTTTTCTAATTGCTCTCTTGATATTACAATTCCCTGATTGCGGATTAAATGTTCAAGTATCGTAAATTCTTTTGGAATCAGGGAAATCTCTTCGTTCCCACGCATAACAGTTCGTCTTTGTGTGTCCACAACCAAATCTTCATAAGTGAAAATATTGCTCCGGCTGCCGGAACGTTTGCGGGTCATTACACGAATTCTTGCCAGCAGTTCATCAAAGTCAAAAGGTTTTACAAGATAATCGTCGGCGCCTAAATCCAGCCCTTTGACACGATCAGAAACAGCATCCTTTGCAGTAAGGAAAAGAACCGGAGTATCGATTCCTTTTTCACGCAGCTGTTTTAACAACTCATATCCATTTAATTTTGGCATCATAATATCCAGAAGAATCGCATCGTATTCGGCGCCCAGTAAATGAAGCAGAGCCTCTTCGCCGTTGAAGCAGCCATCAACGCTGTAGCCGGCCTTTTTTAAGGTTTTTACAATTAGTAAATTCATATCTATGGTATCTTCAACAACAAGGATTCGCAAAGTTTTCACCCCTTTTCCAGTATGAAACAATTGTTCTTTACAGAGACTTTTTGTATAATTATAGCATCATTATAAATGAAACAGGAGAATGGTTCAATGCTTGAGACATTATTGAATTTAGATGGAGGATTTCTTTTGTTTTTACAGGAATCTGTGAGAAATCCGATTTTAGACAATATTATGATTTTTATTACTTCCCTTGGAAATGGAGGAATGATTTGGATAGCAGCAACGATTGTACTCTTAATTCCGAAGAAAACCAGAAAAGCCGGAATTATGAGTGCGGTAGCATTGCTGGGGTCTTTGATCATTAATAATAATATTGTAAAAAATATCGTACAGCGTCCAAGACCGTTTGTGACGTTTACAGATCTGCAGATTATTATACCGACACCATCAGAATTTTCATTCCCATCGGGGCATACATCCAGTTCCTTTGCAGCTGCAGCGGTATTTTACAGACATTTACCGAAGAAGCTGGGACTTCCGGCTGTAATTTTAGCAGGGTTGATTGGGTTCTCAAGATTATATGTAGGTGTACATTATCCAACAGATGTAATTGCTGGTGTGCTTATGGGGATTTTATTAAGTTATCTGGCAGAATATTTAGTCAACTTATTTGTGAAAAAGTTGAAAAAAGCCTAAGTTTTAGATAAAATAAAGATAGTTAAATTTATTTAGGAAGACTGATATGAAGAGACCGAGACCTGTACAATTAAGGCGAATTGAAAAGCGCTGGCAGAAATATACCATTCGCCAGAAAATTTTCTTTTATATGTCTACGGTCTTCTTGTGCATTTTGATTTCTGTATTATTTAATGTCTGGGTTGCACGTTTTTCCCTCGGAGATTTTAATGTAATATTAAGAGAAAGCTCTCAAAGCAGTGCATTTGTTCAGACGATTGAAAATGAAAGTAATTTGTTTGAACAGTTCATAAAATCCAGAACGGCTGAGAATGGACAGATTTTAAAGTTGGCCATGGGGGAAACAAAGGAAGCGATTGATGCATTGCCTTTTGACTATCGCCAGATTGGTGAGGATAGATATTCCATTACATGGTCTATACGAAGCTGTTACGAAGTCTATGTAGAAAAGAGAGATGTGTTTTTTGATGTTCCGGCGGGAACGTTACAATATGTTGACCAGCTCTATAAGATTTATGATATGCAGAATTATTTACGTGGCTATGCGGCAGAACTGATGAGTCAGACACTGGCAGCAGGAAGTGATGCTTATCATGCCAAAATTCCGGTTATGATATTTACTCCTGCGCTTATGGCGATGGCTGCAATTTTTGTGATTTTAGTCATGATGGAGCTTAGTACGATCATGAATCGTACCATTGTAAATCCGGTCTTAAAGCTTGCTGAATTTGCGAAGCGCATTGCTCAGAATGATTTCTTTATTGAAGATGTACCGATAGAGAATAACGATGAGATTGGGGAACTGACCCACGCTTTTAATAAAATGAAATTTGCTACAGGGGAATATATTCATGCTTTGGAAGAAAGCAGAAGAACTCTGGATCTTCTCCATGAAGAAGAATTACAGAAACTGGAAGTAGAACGCAGACTGGAGACAATGAAACTGGAAGTTCTGGTTAATCAGGTAAATCCGCATTTTCTCTTTAATACATTGAATGTCATTGGCGGCATGGCAATGTTAGAAAATGCTGAGACGACAGAAAAGATGATCATGGCACTGAGCAATCTTTTTCGCTACAACCTGAAGAATTCCAGTTCGGAGGCCGTACTTTCCCAGGAACTAAATGTTGTAAGGGATTACATGTATATTCAGCAAATGCGGTTTGGAGAGAGGCTAAGATTTTCGATTGATTGTGCAGTCGAAGAAAGTTCTGCAATTATTCCTACCTTTACTTTTCAGCCATTGGTAGAAAATGCGATTATTCATGGGCTGGCACCAAAAGAAGAAGGGGGAAAAATCCATATCAGAGTATGGGAACGCAGTGGGGAAACCTTTATTACTGTACATGACACCGGTGTAGGGATGTCAGAAGAAAAACTAAATAAATTAAAACGTAAATTGGAGGAAGGCAATGTCAGCCGTGACAGCATCGGGGTAGGCAACGTTTACCGAAGATTTAAAATAATGTATCCGGAAGGACAATTTACGATTTACAGCAGGGAGAAAAAGGGTACTTTAATAAAATTACAGATTCCAAAATGCAATCATGCGGAATCAAATTAATTTAAGGATAGGTGAGTACAAATGGTAAGAATACTGATTGCTGATGATGAACCAATCGAGAGAACCATCATCGAACGAATGATTAAGAAAAACTTCCCTGAAAATGTGGAAATTGTAAAAGCGATCAACGGAAGAGAAGCGGTGAAATTTTATACGGAAAAACAGTGTCAGATAGCACTTCTTGACATTGAAATGCCGGGGGTAAATGGTCTGGATGCAGCAGATGCCATTCGCAGTGCTGATAAGGATGCCGTTATTATTTTTATCACAGCTTTTGATGAATTTGATTATGCAAAACGTGCGATTCATGTGCATGCGTTGGAATATTTATTAAAACCGGTTTCGGAAGAAGAATTGACAACGAATTTAGAAGAAGCGATTTATCTGAGCCAGAAAACAGAGAAAAAGAAACCTGTATTGAAAGCGGATTTACAGGAAAATCATCATGAAAATATTAAAATGAATGCAGTTGCGGAAAATATTCGTGATTTTATCGCAAAGCACTATAAAGAAGATATTTCATTACAGGATGTAGCCGGATCTATGAATTATTCAGATGCATATTTTTGTAAAATTTTTAAACAGTGTTTTGATAAAAGTTTTCTTGTATATCTGACAGAATATCGTGTGGAAAAGGCAAAAGTTCTTCTGGCAGACATGTCTATTAATATTAAGGATGTGAGCGCAGAAGTCGGTTACAGAGACTCGAACTATTTTGCACGAGTATTTAAACGAAGTGAGGGGATTACACCAACAGAATATCGTCTTCGTGTACTGCACAGCGCAAAGAAGGGTGACTAATGAAATCAAAGAGCAGGAGATTACTGATTATTCTTTTACTGGTTATAATTGCAGGAAGCATAGTTTGGGTATACAGACCGCAGGAATCTGTGCCTGACTATGTATTTTCCTATGCAGAGAATCAGGCAGAGAATTATCCGACAACTCTTGGCGGCAAGTATTTTGCACAACTGGTTGAAGAAAGAACAGATGGCAGAATTAAAATTCTGGTTCAGCATAGCGGGGAGCGCGGTGCGGAATCAGAAGTTATAGAGCAGTTGAAATATGGCGGTATTGATTTTGCAAGAATTTCGTTATCTGAGTTAACGAATGATATAAAAGAACTGAATGTTCTGCAAATGCCATATCTTTATCGTGATTCCACACATATGTGGAGAGTTCTGGATGGAGAAATCGGAGAGTACTTTTTAGATGTAGTCAGTGAAAGTGAACTGGTTGGACTCTCTTGGTATGATGCAGGCGCCAGAAATTTTTACACCAAGGACAGACCGATTCGAAAACTGGAAGATATTTCCGGTGTGAAAATCAGGGTTCAGGAGTCAAATTTGATGGCAGATATGGTAAAGTGTCTTGGGGGCGAGCCTGTAAAAGAGGCATACTCTGAAGTTTACTCGATGCTGGAACGCTCAGAAGTTCAGGGAGCAGAAAATAACTGGCCTTCTTATGAAGCAATGCAGCATTTTGAAGTGGCGCAATATTACACCATTGATGAACATACCAGGGTTCCGGAAATTCAGGTCTGCAGCAAGCATACATGGGATAAATTGTCTGCAGAAGATCAGCAGATTATTATGGAATGTGCAAAAGAATCAGCGATCTATCAAAGAGAACTGTGGACTGCGCAGGAAGAAGAAGCTGAACAGCTTGCCATTTCCGGTGGAGCACAAATCATCAGACTTCCGGCGACGGAAAAACTGAAATTCCAGCAGGCAGTAGAACCATTGTATGAGAAATACTGTGGAAGCCACATGGAACTGCTCAATGAGATTATTCAGTCTCGAAATGAGTAGGATAATATTACGTAAAAAATGAAAAAATCACCATGAAATTTTAAGCAAATCCAAAGGATTTATGATAAAATGAACATGGGTATATCTACAAGCGTAGATTAAATATTTTGCGGAGGTACAAGACAATGAAAGCATTTATGGACAAGGATTTTCTCCTTGAAACTGAAACAGCGAAAAAACTTTATCATGATTTTGCAGCACAGGTACCAACAATTGACTACCACTGCCACATCAATCCAAAAGAAATCGCTGAAAACAGAAAATTTGAAAATATTACTCAGGTATGGTTAGGCGGCGACCACTATAAGTGGAGATTCATGCGTTCTTGCGGCGTTGACGAAAAATATATCACAGGCGATGCTTCTGATTATGAAAAATTCTGCAAATGGGCTGAATGTATTGGAAAAGCAATCGGAAACCCACTATTCCACTGGAGCCACTTAGAATTACAGAGATATTTCGGATATAATGGTTATTTAAACAAAAACACAGCTGATGAAGTATGGAACCTTTGCAATGAAAAATTACAGGATGATTCCATGACAGTACGTGCTCTTATCAAACAGAGCAACGTAACATTCATCGGAACGACAGATGATCCAATCGATTCTCTTGAATGGCATCAGAAAATCGCAGCTGATGAAACATTTGATGTAGTAGTAGCTCCATCATGGAGACCGGAAAAAGCGATGAACATCGAAAAACCGGAATACTTAGAATATCTGGCTAAATTAGAAGCAGCAGCCGGTATGGAAATCAAATCTTTTGCTGATTTAAAAGCAGCTTTAGTAAACCGTCTTGACTACTTCAATGCAAACGGATGCCAGATTTCTGACCACAGCTTAGCATACGTTATGTACAATCCTGCAACAGAAGAAGAAATCGAAGCAATCTTTGCTAAGAGACTTGCAGGTGGTGCAGTAACATGGGAAGAAGAATTAAAATTTAAATTCGCATGCATGATGTTCTTAGGAAAAGAATACGTAAGAGTTGACTGGGGTATGCAGTTACATTACGGTGTAAAACGTGACAACAACAAAGCAATGTACAAGAAATTAGGCGCAGATACAGGTTTCGACTGCATCAGCAGCTATACACCATCCAGCGAATTAGCTGATTTCTTAAATGCTTTAGCTGAAACAGACGCTCTTCCAAGAACAGTTCTTTACAGCTTAAACCCAGTTGATAACGCAGCAATCGGAACAATCCTTGGATGCTTCCAGGATTCTACAGCTTGCGCTAAAATCCAGCAGGGTTCTGCATGGTGGTTCAATGACAACAAGACAGGTATGATTGAACAGATGATTTCCCTTGCAAACCTTGGTAACCTTTCAGGATTTGTTGGAATGTTAACAGACTCAAGAAGCTTCTTATCTTACACAAGACATGAATATTTCCGTCGTATTATGTGTAACTTAATTGGTGGATGGGTAGAAAACGGTGAATTCCCAGCAGATATGGAAATGTTAGAAGAAATCGTTAAAAACATTTCTTACTACAACGCTAAGACATACTTCAAATTACCAGTTGAATAAGATGTAATTTATTATGGGAACTGCAATTGCAGTTCCCATTTTTATGTGCTAAACTGTTTTCGAAATAAATTCCAAAGAAAAGAAGTGAAGTATTTATGGAAAAAACAAATTATCATACACATACGCAGCGCTGCTATCATGCATGGCGTTCTGATGAAGAGTTTGTTCTTGCTGCAATTAAAGGCGGTTTTACAAAACTTGGATTTTCAGACCATTCCTGCTGGAAATATGACAGTGATTTTGTAGCACATATGCGTATGCCTTTGTCAGAGTTTGATGACTATTATGAAAGCATATCGAATTTACGAGAAAAATATAAAGACCAGATTCAAATTTACATTGGTTTGGAATGTGAATATTTTCCAAAATATATGGATTGGCTGAACGGATTCATCAAAGAAAAGAAACTTGATTATGTTATTTTGGGAAATCACTATGATACGACAGATGAACTGCAGATTTATTATGGCAGAGTCTGCAATGATGATGAAGAAATGATACGATATATTGATGGATGTATCGAAGGAATGTCTACAGGAATCTATTCTTATCTTGCTCATCCGGATTTGTTTATGCGCAGTCGTGAAAAATTTGATGACCTTGCAAGAAGTGAAAGCTACAGACTTTGCAAATGGTGTAAGGAAAATCATGTGATTTTGGAATATAATCTGGAAGGTGCCAGAATGGGTGAGAAGAGAAATGTCGTATGGTATCCTCATCCGGAATTCTGGAAAATTGCTGCAGAGGTAGGAAATGATGTGATCATCGGAATTGATGCACACCATACGAGCTCACTGGAAAATAATCCATATTATGATGATGCGGTAGAAACATTGAAAAGCCTCGGAATGAATATTGTAACAGAGATTCCGCTGAAATGGTAAAAAATAAGGGCCGATGATTGGCCCTTATTTCTGTTCTTTCAGTAAATCTCTGATTTCTTTTAAAAGTTTTACATCTTCAGGTACAGCTGGTGGTGGAGCAGGTTTTGCTTCTTCTTTTTTCTTGAAGCTGTTAAAGAATTTAACAACACAGAAAAGAACAAGTGCTGTGATTAAGAAGTTGATGATTGCCTGAATAAACAGACCAACACCGATTTCAGCAGCGCCAATTTTGATGATAATTCCTGAAAAATCAATACCACCCATGATGATTCCTAAAATTGGAGTAATGATGTTTGCATTCAGTGCAGTGATGATTGCTGTAAACGCAGAACCAACCATGAGACCCACTGCCATGCTGACAACGTCACCCTTGGAAATAAAAGCTTTGAATTCTTCTACAAACTTTTTCATTTCATTTCTCCTGTCCTATGTATTAGGTGCGTTGCACCCGACTAAATTAAGTATAATCAATTTTTAATTTCTTGTAAAGAATTGGAGTCGTATTCTGTCGGAAAAACAATAAATTTATGTTTTCTTTAGATTTTTTTATTGATAATTCATTGAAATTGTGCGAATAAACGCTTAAACTATTCCTAGCGAATAACTACAGGAGTATTAATATATGAGAGAAAAATTTTATCGTTTTATGCAGGGGCGTTATGGACAGGATGAATTGTCGAAATTTCTGGTAGGTTTTTCCATGGCACTGATCATTGTGCATCTGCTTACCAGAAATGTAATAATTAACTTGCTATTTTGGGTATGTTTGATTTATTCTTACTTCAGAATGTTTTCCAAGAACCATTCTGCCAGATATGCGGAAAATCAGAAATTCCTTGCACTGAAGAATAAATGGATGTATAAGTGGGAAAATCATAAAAGAATGCGTGAGCAGAAAAAGATCTATCACATTTATCATTGTCCATTCTGTAAACAGAAAATCCGTATTCCAAAGGGAAAAGGTTCGATTATTATTACCTGCCCGAAATGTAAACAGGAATTCGGAAAGAGGAGCTAACGGATGTTTGGTTATATTGTCGTAAACAAGCCGGAAATGAAATTCCGTGAATTTGATATGTATCAGTCCTATTACTGCGGACTTTGCAAAAGTCTGAAAGACCGTTATGGGAAACGCGGGCAGATGACATTAAGCTACGACATGACCTTTGTGGCGCTGCTTTTGACAAGTCTTTACGAACCGGAAACGGCAAGCGGTTATCGCAGATGCGTAGCACATCCGGTAGAAAAGCATCTGTATCGACAGAATGAATTTACGGATTATGCTGCGGACATGAACCTTTTGCTTTCTTATGAAAAATGTCTGGACGACTGGAATGATGAGCATAAGACGAAAAAGCGTATAATGGCTGCGCTTTTAAAAGGCAGTAACCGACAGGTGTATGAGAAATATCCTGAAAAAATCGATAAAATCAGCGAATGTATGGAAAGAATCCACGAGTTTGAAAAATCGGAAAGCCGCAGTATTGATGAAGTGGCAGGTACATTTGGCGAAATTATGGCAGAAATTTTTGCATACCGTCAGGATGAGTGGGAAGAAACCCTTAGACGTATGGGATTTTTCTTCGGAAAATTTATTTACCTGATGGATGCTTACGAAGATATAGAGTCAGACTTGGAAAAAGGAACCTATAATCCTTTTAAAGATATTTATCGATCAGAGGATTTTGAGGAACATGCAGGTCAGGTTCTTTTGATGATGATGGCAGAGTGTTCTAAAGCATTTGAAAGACTGCCGATTGTGGAAAACGCACAAATTCTGCGAAACATTCTGTATTCCGGTGTGTGGAGCCGGTATGATCAGGTGAAGCAGAAAAGAAAGGAACAAAAAGAAAAATAATGGTGTATGATCCATATCAGGTCCTGGGGATTTCCCGTGGGGCTTCTGATGAAGAAATAAAAAAGGCTTATAGAAATCTAAGCCGAAAATATCATCCGGATGCCAACATTAACAATCCAAACAAAGCGGCAGCGGAGGAAAAATTCAAACAGGTTCAGCAGGCTTACGACCAGATCATGAAGGAAAAAGAGATGGGAGCCTCTGGCGGCGGTTACGGTGGATATGGAAATTATGGCGGTTTTGGTGACTTTGGTTTTGGTGGTTACCAGAACAGACAGAGCAGCGGCGGCAGCGAATATGAAAACCATCTGCGTGCAGCTGCAAACTATATTCAGAGCAGACATTTTAAAGAAGCTTTAAATGTATTAAATGCCATGCAGGGAAGAACAGCAATCTGGTATTACTACAGTGCCATTGCAAACAATGGTGTTGGGAATAATGTCATTGCCTTAGAACATGCAAAACAGGCAGCAGCCATGGAACCGAATAATATACAGTACCGTCAGCTGGTGCAGCAGTTAGAAGGCGGCGGTATGTGGTATCGTGACATGCAGGGACCATTTTACGAATACTCTTCAGGCGGTTCGGACTTCTGTATGAAGCTTTGTATTGCAAATATGATCTGCAACTGCTGCTGTGGCGGAAACATTTTTTGCTGCTAATGATAATCATGAAAATCAGTGAAAGAAAAATTCACTGATTTTTTATATTTTTTAGATATACAAAATGAAAAGAATCAGCTATACTAGTATAGTTAATTAAATTATATTGGGTAAATATTTTTTAAAATTTGACCGTGCAAATTAGAAACAATTTGTACGTATGAAAGAGGATAGTGTTATGTTGAAACAAGGATTTGACAATGCGAAATATCTGGAAACTCAGTCCAGAGAGATTAAGCAGAGAATTGCACAGTTTGGTGGAAAACTGTATCTGGAATTTGGTGGAAAGCTTTTTGATGACTATCATGCATCCAGAGCGTTACCGGGTTTTGAACCGGACAGTAAGCTGAAAATGCTTCTGCAGATGAAGGAGCAGGCGGAAATCATTATTGCAATCAATTCCAATGACATTGAAAATGCGAAGGTGCGTGGAGATTTGGGGATTACCTATGAACAGGATGTACTTCGTCTCATTGATATTTTCAGAAGCTATGGTCTGTATGTAGGAAGTGTTGTGCTTAACCGTTATGAGGACAAGCCTGCAGTTGCATCTTTCGAAAAATATTTATCAACACTTGGCATTAAGACATATCGTCATTATTCCATTGAAGGCTATCCTTCGAATATCGATCTGATCTTAAGTGAAGACGGTTTTGGAAAAAATGATTTTATCGAAACTTCAAGATCACTGATCGTTGTGACAGCACCAGGACCGGGAAGCGGTAAGATGGCAACCTGTTTGTCTCAGGTATATAACGAATACAAGAGAGGCAATGTGGCAGGTTATGCAAAATTTGAAACATTCCCAATTTGGAATATTCCATTAAAACATCCTGTAAACTTAGCTTATGAAGCAGCGACCGCAGATTTGAATGACGTCAACATGATTGACCCATTCCATTTATCTGCATACAACAAAGTTGCAGTAAACTATAACCGTGATGTGGAAGTATTCCCGGTATTAAACGCAATCTTTACAAGAATTTACGGAGAATGTCGTTATCAGTCTCCAACAGATATGGGTGTCAATATGGTAGGAAATTGTATTTATGATGACGAAGCGGTTTCTGCAGCATCAAGAGAAGAAATCATTCGTCGCTACTATACTACCCTTGTACAAAAGGCAAAGGGCAAAGAAGTAGATGCCGCACTGTATAAGCTGAAAATGCTGATGAATCAGGCCGGCGTAAAAGAAACAGACAGAGTTGTTGTAGGAAAAGCAATGGAAGTGGAAGAAAAAACAAGTGCGCCTGCAGCAGCCATTGAATTACCGGATGGAAGAGTTGTGACCGGTAAAACAACACCTCTTTTGGGTGCTTGTGCAGCAGTGATGATGAATGCTTTAAAGGCACTGGCAGAGCTGCCGGATATTCATTTACTTGCACCGGAAGTTATTTTCCCGATTCAGGATTTAAAAGTAAAACATCTGGGTAATAGAAATCCACGTATTCATACAGATGAAATGCTGCTTGCATTGTCTGTTTGTGCAGTACATGATGAGAATGCAAAAAAAGCAATGGAACAGCTTGGAAAATTAAAAGGATGTGAAATGCATACAAGCGTTATTCTTTCAGAAGCAGACGAAAGAGTGCTGAAAAAACTGCAGATCAATCTTACCTCAGAACCAAAGAGAGAGGGCTCCAGACTGTATAGCAAATAATGCTTAGAGGAGGAAATGAATGGACGAAAACAGAACCCCGAAGCGTGAGCCAAATGGCGGGGGCGGAAATAATAAAAAGCCAAAAAACAGACAGTCCCTGTTTATGTTCCTGATGATGTGCAGCATTGTGATGCTTGCATGGACATATTTTGGCGAAGGCCGAACAAATTCATCCAGTAAGGAAATCACCTATACAGAATTTCTGGATATGGTAGAGGATGAAACCATTTCCAGTGTAGAAATCGAAGGAAATCAGTTAAATATTACACCAAAAGCAAAGATTTCTGAAAATACAGAACTGAGTTACTACACTTATAAGCTGGAAAGCAATGACCGAGTGGTAGAAAGACTGGAAGAAGCCGGAATTAAAAATGTGACAGGTGTAACACCTGATACAACGGTTTCCATCATTATTGAACTGATCAGTATTATTTTACCATTGGCAATCATCTGGATTGCGATGGGATTCCTGATGAGACGTATGGGCGGTGGCGGCGTTATGGGCGTCGGCAAGAGCAAAGCCAAGGTATATATTCAGAAGGAAACAGGAATTTTATTTAAAGATGTAGCAGGGCAGGATGAAGCAAAAGAATCCTTACAGGAAATGGTTGACTTTTTGCATAATCCTGAAAAATATACAGCCATTGGTGCAAAACTGCCAAAGGGTGCACTTCTTGTAGGACCTCCAGGTACCGGTAAAACATTACTTGCCAAGGCTGTTGCCGGAGAAGCGAAAGTGCCATTTTTCTCACTGTCAGGTTCTGACTTTGTGGAAATGTTCGTTGGTGTAGGTGCTTCCCGTGTTCGTGACCTTTTTGAGGAAGCGAAGAAAAATGCACCATGTATCGTTTTCATTGATGAAATTGATGCCATTGGTAAACGCCGAGATACCCATTTTGGCGGCAATGACGAAAGAGAACAGACTTTAAATCAGCTGCTTGCTGAAATGGATGGTTTTGAAACAAACAAGGCAATCCTTGTTCTTGGGGCAACCAACAGACCGGAAGTTTTAGACCAGGCGCTGCTTAGACCAGGTCGTTTTGACAGACGTGTCATCGTAGACAGACCGGATTTAAAAGGTCGTGTAGATGTCTTAAAAGTACATGCAAAAAATGTACATTTAGATGAAACCGTAAACTTAGAAGAAATCGCCCTTGCAACAAGCGGTGCGGTAGGCTCCGATCTTGCAAATATGATTAATGAAGCTGCAATCCTTGCAGTAAAACATGGCAGAAAAGCGGTATCTCAGAAAGATTTATTTGAAGCGGTGGAAGTTGTCCTTGTTGGTAAGGAAAAGAAAGACCGTGTGATGAAACCAGAAGAGAGGAAAATTGTATCTTACCACGAAGTTGGTCATGCCCTCGTTAATGCATTACAGAAAGATGCAGAACCGGTTCAGAAGATCACCATCGTTCCAAGAACTATGGGTGCGCTAGGTTACGTACTTCAGGTTCCGGAAGAAGAAAAATATTTGAATACCAAAAAAGAAATCGAAGCCATGATCGTTGGATTCCTTGGCGGACGTGCTGCGGAAGAAATTGTGTTTGACACAGTTACAACAGGTGCAGCAAATGATATTCAGCAGGCAACCAGAATCACACGTGCTATGATCACTCAGTACGGAATGTCTGATAAATTCGGCATGATGGGATTAGAATCCCGCGAAAGCATGTATCTTGATAATGGTACCCGTTTAAACTGCAGTGAACAGATGGCAGCGGAAGTCGATCAGGAAATTATGAGAATTCTTCGAGAATCCTATGAAGAGGCAAAACGACTTCTCATGGAAAATCGTGAAGCTCTGGATAAGATTGCCGAATATCTGATTGAAAAAGAAACAATTACAGGAAAAGAATTTATGAAGATTTTCCGTGAGGTAAAGGGAATTCTGGATCCGGATGCACAAGTGCCAGCAGAAACTGTAGAGGTGGAAGAAGAAGCCAAAGAGGTTTCTGTGGAAGAAACTGTTGCGGTAGAAAATATAGAAGAGACTGTGACAGAGGAAAAAGAATAATAAATATTGAAGCATAAGCATAAAGAGGAACTTTCAGTTGTGGGAGTTCTTCTTTTTAATTTATAAAATATTCATTTGCTTAATTGCATGTGGTATTTTATTGCGTGTAAAAGACAAATATTTATGGTAAATATAATGTTTGCTGTAAAATATGTTAAGTTTTGAGAAAAAAGTGCTAATAGTGCATTATAAAAGTTTATGTTAATATAAATTAGGAATTCTTTGATGATATATGAAATAGAACCAAAGGATGATGGAGGAAGTGTTATGGAAAAGAAATCAAAACATTCGAAATTATTTTATCAATACTTGTTATCGTATGTGCTGATTCTTGCTACGCCATTGATTATTTTGTCTGTATTTATTGGTGGTTGTGTTTTAGATATTTTGAAACAGGAAATTCATGAGAACAATATGTATACTTTACAGAATGCGAAAAATATTGTAGAAACACAATTACAACATGTGACATCAACAGATCATAAAGTATATTTGAACAATATGTTAGATGGTTTTATATTACAGAACGATACAATCATAGCTATTGATACAAAGAAAGAATTAGAGACATATTGCCAAATGAATCCATTTTTAGTGGATGCAGCATATTATCAAGCAAATGATGAGTACATAGTAGCCGCTAGTAGCTCCTGCCCTAAAAAAGAATTCTGGGATATTATGTATGATTATGAAAACTGGGATTATGAGGATTTTTTAAAGGAACTGGATTCGAATTCTGGCATTTTCTTTAAAGAAGCGCAAAGAGTGAAAGTGAAAGGTGTAAGTTTTCAAAGAATTGTCACCTTGGTAATTCCATTAGATGTGCATGGACAAAAGTGCGTGATCCTATTGATGAATGAGGAATTTTTTACGAATGCACTGCCACAGTCTGATACACAAAAAGGGGTGTCGGTTATCAGAGATAAGAACGGACGTGTCATGGTAAGAAAAGGTTTGGAAGAGCTGATTGATGCTGAATATGCAAACACATCGGAAGATAGAGCAAATGCAGATATTGTCACGATAAATGGAGAGAAATATTTAAGAAGCTGTGTGGATTCCAAAAGTTATCATTGGACGTACGAATCATTGGTGCTGATTAACAGTATTGAAGAAAAAGTAACCTATGTACGATTGCTTTTAAGCGTCATATGTTTATTAACCATTGCAGTAGGAGCAGTAGGCATTCTTTATTTTATGAAGCGCAATTATAGTCCATTACGTGTACTGGAGATAACATCAAATGAGATATTGGAAAATTCAGAAAATAAAAACGAAATAAATCATGTCAAAAATGTTTTAGATTATCTGAATCAGCAAAATCAGCGTCTGAGGACCGAGGCGGACAAAAGAAAAGGCGTTATGAAAGAGCGATTTGTACTGAGATGGATGTCAGGTCACTATGAGGACAACTTGCAAATTCAGGAGCAAGCAGAAAAAGTAGGAGTTGCATTGTGTAGAAAATGCTATCAATCTGCAGTGCTTCGTATGAATAATGTCAAGATGGCAAAAATGCAAGAGGTTGCAGAAGTCTTACTAAATATGACTCCAGAATGCGTAGATATATTTGTACATATTCAGGCGGAAACAGAGAAGATTTTTATAATTGTGGGATATGATGAAGGACAAGAAGATGTAGAACAATATTTCTTGGAAAGAGCGGAACTGTTGAAAACTGAATTGGGAATTAAAGCGTGGATAGCTTTAGGAAATCCAGTACATGAGGAGGTTCGACTAAAGGATTCCTATAAAGAAGCATTAAAAGCATTGGAATATAGTATTATTTTTGATAATGGTGTTATTCGATATGATGAAATTTGTTTGTGGGATGACAATGCAACGCCTAGCATAGAGACGGGACGAATGGCAGGTTATATTAGAAAACGTGATGTTCAAGGATTGGAAGGTTTTTTGAATGCTTCAATAGCTGAAATGAAAAACAATAAGGTTGGTATTAGGCAAATATATATGCATTGCAATGAGTTTATTTATGCCTTAAAGAAGACTATAGAAGATTTAAACAGGGATTATTTTATAGAAGAACCATTGTGGGATAACATTATGGGGGTTCTTGTTTATGACACAGTTTACGAGCTGATGGATATTATTAAAATGATAGCGTCTGATATCATTGAACATTTGGAAGAACAAAGCGGTAAAACAATAAGAGAAAAGTTTCTAGTTTATATTTCAGAAAATTGTTTTTCAGCAGATTTTTCAACTGCGGTTATGGCTGAAGAATTTGGAATGTCACTGCCACAATTGAGCAGATGTTTTAAGAATGTGTTAGGTAGAAATCTTTCGGATTATGTTACTGAATTGAAAATTGCTAAGGCAAAGGAATTACTATTATATGAAGATAAACCAATTAAAGATATTGCCGAAGAGGTTGGATATAGTAGTGTTAACAGCTTTAATCGAAGATTTAAACAGGTAACGGGATATACACCTGGAGAGTTGAGGAAAAAATGAATTTAGGATTTACCCAGTGCAAAAAGAAAGCATTCTCGATTTTTCAATCAATGTGTTAATTGTTATAACGGTGCCAGGGCGTTCAATCTCAACCAATGAAATTGTCAAAATATCTTTTTATCCGAGAAAATACAATTTGATCTAAAATCTTTTTTCTAAAAATAAAATAGTAAAATGAGCAAAAGGAGCTGCGTTACAAGTTGTCGCAGCTCCTTTTGTTGGGGAGAAAATACTGTAAAAGCTTTGTATGCAAAAAATGTGTATAACGGAAAAAATGTATATTGACAACAGAAAAAGCTGATGGAACAGGAGAAAAAAGTGACAAGTAATAGAAATAGATGAATATTTACAGAGAAGTATTGTTGAAGATACATTAAAAATAACTTTTGGATATAGGGGGAAACACACGTTGAAGAAAATGAAGAAGAACGATGGAAGAATCAGTATGATTAAAATGATCAAAAAATCTCTTCAGAAAGACTGGCAGCTATATTTGCTGGTTTTACCTACATTGATTTATGTCATTATTTTTAATTATGTTCCAATGTACGGTTTGAGGATAGCGTTTGAAGATTATAATCCTTCCATGGGATTTGCAGCCAGTGAATTTGTTGGATTAAAACATTTTTTGAAATTTTTTAACAGTTATAAATTCTGGCCGGTAATGCGCAATACATTTGTATTGGGGTTCTATGGATTGATTGCAGGATTTTTTCCGCCGATTATTTTGGCAGTTTTATTACATAATACAATGAATAAAAAGTTTAAATCTTTTTTTCAAACAATTTCATATGCACCGCACTTTATTTCTGTGGTTGTTATGGCAGGGATGGTAATTTTACTTCTTTCTCCAAGCTCAGGTGTGGTAAATGCAATCATTGCAAAGCTGGGAGGAGATAAAATTAACTTTATGGCAGATGCGGACTTATTTCCGCATATCTACGTCTGGTCTAGCGTATGGCAGGGAACTGGCTGGGGAACCATTATTTATATGTCAGCGTTAGCAGGCGCTGATCCACAGCTCTACGAGGCAGCAACATTAGATGGTGCTAGCAAATTGCAGAGGATCATACATCTTGATATTCCGACATTGATGCCGACAGCAGTAATCATGCTGATTCTAAATAGCGGAAATGTATTAACCTGTAATACTCAGAAAGTTCTTCTGCTTCAGAACGGTATGAATTTAAGTACATCTGAAATTATCGGAACATTGGTATATAAGAGTGGTATGGTGGATATGCAGTATAGTTATTCAACTGCAGTTGGTCTCTTTCAGACGATTATTAACGTTATTATCTTGCTGACAGTTAATAAGATTGCTGGAAAACTTTCAGAGACAAGTTTGTGGTAGGAGGAAGAACGATGAATATAAAGCTTTCAAGAGAAGACAAAATATTTAACTTCATCAGTTATGTAATTTTGATTATTGTCTTACTTATTATTTTGTATCCGATTTATTTTGTGTTTATTGCTTCTGTTTCTGATCCTACACTTGTCAATTCTGGCCAGATCATTCTTTGGCCGGAAAACATTACGTTTGAAGGGTATACACAGATTTTTAAAGATTCCAACATATGGAGAGGCTTATTTAATTCAGTGTATATTGTTATTTTGGCAACGCTGTTTAATCTGTTTTTAACATTACCGGTTGCATATGCATTAACCGTAAAAAAATTCCTGTTTCGGAAACTGTTGTCAAAGATTTTATTATTTACAATGTATTTTTCGGGCGGATTAATTGCGACATACCTGTTAGTGAGCAATATTGGTTTATACAATAAACCATACAGTTTGATCTTTATTGGTGGAGTTAGTGTTACCAATATTATTATTGCACGAACGACCATTGAAAATAGTATCCCTTATGAAATGTACGAAGCTGTGACAATTGATGGCGGAGATTATTTTACTTTTTTTAGCCGTTTTGTATTGCCGTTATCAAAACCAATTATCGCTGTTTTAGTTTTATATTATGGCATCGACCATTGGAATGATTACTATACTGGATTGATCTATTTGAGTGATACGGACTACTTTCCGTTGCAATTATTTTTGAGAAATATTTTAGTGATGGGTCAGAAGATGGCAAATACAGCAGAGAATGCAGAAGCAGCACTTGCAGCAGCCAGACGTGCTGAATTACTGAAATATTGTCTGATTGTAGTTTCAAGTGTACCAATGTTCATTATATATCCATTTATTCAAAAATATTTTGAAAAGGGGGTTATGATAGGAAGTATTAAAGGGTGAATAAAGGGAGGATATTAATAAAAATAAGAGAAAGGATGAAAAAATTATGAAAAAGAGAATTTTAAGCTTGTTGCTTGTATGTGCGATGGCAATCGGAATGCTTTCAGGGTGCGGAGAAAAAGAAGCAGTAAGCGAAGAACCAGCAGCAACTGAAGAAGTTAAAGCATCTGCTGTAAAAAAGGAAGGTTATCCAATTACGGATGAAAAAATGAATTTAAGCGTTTTGGCAGCAAACACTGAGATTGTCACAGATCCGGCAGAATGTGATATTCACAATGAAATTGCTGAAGTTACGAATGTAGATATTGAATGGGAACTGATTGATCAGGCTTCGTGGCCAGAAAAGAAGGGTCTTGTGTTTGCAAGAACAGAATTACCAGACGTCATTTTAGCTAATTTATCAGGAATTAGTGATGCAGAATACCTGAACATGGTAAATGCAGGCCAACTTGTTGCAATTGATGAATACTTCGATTATGCTCCAAACTTTCAGAAAGTATTAGAAAATTCTCCTGGGATGAAGAAAGCTATTACAGCAGCAGATGGACATATCTATGCAATCCCATACTTTATCGGAACTGGAGAAGATTATTCCTGCATGACAAACAACGTTACTTATATTAATCAGGTTTGGTTAGATAATCTGGGGCTGAAAATGCCTACTACGACAGAAGAATTGAAAGAAGTTCTTGTAGCATTCAAAGAAAAAGATCCAAACGGAAATGGAATCGCAGACGAAATTCCATTAACAGTAGCAAAAGATTACGCATTTGATGATTGGTTTGGTTCATTTGGTATTGTCCCATCAGCTAATGAACTTATGGTTCAGAACCTGACTATCATGGATGGAGAAATTGTATATGCTGCAACTCAGGATGAATACAGAGCAGCATTGGATTATTTCCATGAATTATGGGAACTTGGCGTAATTGATCCAGAGGTATTTACACAGGATGATGCAATGCTTAGTGCAAAACAGAAGGCAGAAACAAGAGTTGCAGGTATGTTCAAGGCATGGAGAGGAACTTCATGGAGATTAAGTGATGAAGATACTGAATATGAAATCTTACCAGCTCTTGAAGGGCCAGAAGGCGACAGTCTGTATCCACAGAGATATAGCGGAATCATCAGCAGAGCAAGTGCGTTGATTACATCCAATTGTGATAATATTGAATTAGCAGTGAGATGGATTGATACTTTAATCGATCCTCAGTATGGATACCAGTTCTGGACAGACCACCGTGCAGGTTATCATTTCACAGATGACGGTAGTGAAAAATATCAGTTAGCAGAAACATATAATATCAATGACCCTGTACACAATAAGATGGTAGACATGAAACTGATTTGCGTAGATTATACTACAGTTGCTAAAGTACCTGTAAATCCAAATCCACTCACGGTAGATAATGAAAAGGCAGTATCAGATGCAATTTATAAGCCAAATTATCCGAAAGAACACTATCCAAATGCTTTTTTGACTCTTGATGAAAGTTCTACAGTAGCAGAAATAAGTGCTGATTTAGATCTTTATATGAAAGAATTCTATGCAGGCTGGATCGTTAACGGTGGTGACGACGCTGCTTGGGCAAACCACTTAGAACAGCTTGAAAACCTTGGTGTAAATGAATGGGTTGAAGTTTATAAAGCTGCTTACGATAGATACAATGCATCATAAAATCTATTAGCATAATTTAAAAAGGTTTCGTATGTAGTCAATAATGAGGCGACCATTCAGATATCTAAAATAGGTGATGAATGGTCGCCTTGGTTGCTGAAAGAGATAAGTATAAAACGAACCAATGTTAAATTAAACCATGGAGAAATATTAAACTTTGCATGGGGAAATGGAAAAGTAAACGATTAAAAGAGGTATCACAATGTCATACATAAAGTTGCAAATATTGAATAAAAATGATGTGGTTTTAAAAGAGGTTTGCGGAGAGGATGAAGCAAATCTTGTATATTTGGAAGAATATCAAAAAGGCGATAAAATCGTTTTGGATGTGGAAAAGCGACATGAGTTTTATCATTTGCAATTAGATGATGCAAAAGGAAAGTCGCTAGCATATGTAACAGGAAAAGTGGAATATGTGATTCCTTTTGGAGAAAAAAGAATTAATATCTCACCGAAAGTTTTTTCGGGAAGCAGACATGTCTTATCAGTGAAAAAAGCTTTTAAAGAAGAAATTGATAACTATCGTATTCTTTCTGAAAATATGTGGGACCAGCATGGAGAAGTGAATTGTTATCCACATGCATCTGCAAATGTAGAAACCAGAGGAGAGTCTGTATTTGCAGCACTCAATGCAATAGACGGGGTAACAGTTTCAGAATCACATGGTGACTGGCCTTATGAATCATGGGGAATCAACAGAAGAGATGATGCTGAATGGAAGTTAGAGTTTGGACGTCCGGTAGAAATGGATAAGCTGATTATTTATACAAGAGCAGATTTTCCACATGATAACTGGTGGGAAAGAGCAACGGTTACATTTTCTGATGGCACAAAAGAAATTTTGGAACTGAAAAAAGGCGGAGAAGCCCAGATTTTCTCTATACATAAGACCAATATCGAATGGTTAAAACTTAGTAATTTGATAAAAGCTGATGACCCTTCACCATTTCCTGCGCTGACACAGCTGCAGGTTTATGGCAGAGGCTAAGCTTTAAGAAGGAGGAACATACAATGGAAGTAAGAAACGCATCAAATCCAAAAGACATGAAACATTACACAACAGAGAGACTGCGTGAAGAATTTCTGATCACAGGATTATTCACAGCAGACAACAGCAAAATGGTGTACAGCCATATCGACAGAATCATTACAGCAGGTTTTATGCCGGTGACAAAAGAACTGAAACTGGAAGCTGGAAAAGAGCTTGCGGCAGACTTCTTTTTACAGAGACGTGAAATGGGCTGCATCAACATCGGTGGAAAAGGAACGATCACAGTGGATGGAACTGAATATGTGATGAATCCACGCGATGGTATCTATATTGGAATGGGAAATAAAGAGATTACATTTAAGAGTGATGATGCAGAAGTACCTGCAAAATTCTATGTATCTTCATGCCCAGCACACTGCACTTACCCAACCGTACATATCGATATTACAAAGGCTAAGAAAGTCCCATGCGGAAGCATTGAAGAATGCAATAAACGAGTAATCAACCAGTACATCCACCCTGAAGTAATGAAGAGCTGCCAGCTTTCCATGGGACTGACTCAATTAGAAGTCGGATCTAACTGGAACACCATGCCATGTCATACACATGACAGACGAATGGAAGTGTATATGTATCTCGATATGGCAGAAAATGATGTTGTATTCCACATGATGGGCGAACCACAGGAAACACGTCATATCATCATGCATAATGAAGATGCAGTGATTTCACCAAGCTGGTCTATCCACAGTGGTGTTGGAACAAGAAATTATTCCTTCATTTGGGCAATGTGTGGAGAAAATCAGGAATTTACAGACATGGATTTCGTTGAAACAAAAGATTTAAAGTAAAAGGGGAAATGCATATGTCAATGTTTGATTTAACAGGAAAAGTTGCGCTGGTAACAGGTGGAGCATATGGAATCGGGTTTGCGATTGCGGAAGCTTATGCAAAGGCCGGTGCGAAGATTGCGTTTAATTGCCGCAGTCAGGAAAATCTGGAGAAAGCATTAGCAGATTATACTGCAAAAGGGGTTAAGGCCCATGGATATATTTGCGATGTGACGGATGAAGCAGGTGTGCAGAAAATGGTTGCACAGATTAAAGAAGAACTCGGAAGCATTGATATTTTAGTAAATAATGCAGGCATTATCAAACGTATTCCAATGCACGAAATGAGTGCGGATGAGTTCAGACAAGTAATTGATATTGACTTAAACGGTCCTTTTATCGTATCAAAGGCAGTACTTCCAGATATGATGGAAAAAAGATCCGGAAAGATTATTAATATCTGTTCTATGATGTCTGAACTTGGACGTGAAACTGTATCTGCTTATGCAGCTGCGAAAGGTGGATTAAAAATGCTGACAAGAAATATCTGCTCTGAATATGGTCAGTACAACATTCAGTGCAATGGCCTTGGACCTGGGTACATCGAAACTCCACAGACAGCACCGCTTCGAGAACTTCAGGCTGATGGAAGCAAACATCCATTTGACCAGTTCATCTGTGCAAAGACACCTGCCAACCGTTGGTTAAAACCAGAAGAACTGACAGGTCCTGCAATCTTCCTTGCTTCAGATGCTTCCAATGCAGTCAATGGACATATTCTTTATGTGGATGGCGGTATTCTGGCATACATTGGAAAGCAGCCTTAGAGGGAATTCATATGAATATCTTTAAAATCGACAGCCCTATATTTAATGGATTAAGTCGCATTGCTGATATTTTTCTTTTGAACTTACTATGGATATTATGTTCAATTCCAATCATTACAATAGGAGCATCTACAACTGCTTTATATTATTGCATGATGAAAATCAATCGTGAGAAGGATTCTGGAATTATAGGAATGTTTTTTGGATCTTTTCGACAGAATTTTAAGCAGGGCTGTATTCTGACAATTTTTTTTGTTTTTAGTGGAGTATTTTTATATGTTGATATACAGGCCTGCAAAGCGATAGGTGGTGTATTAAAGAATATAATAAGAGTCATTTTGTTGGTGTTGGTAGTCATTTGGGGAGTAATGATATCATACACATTCCCTTTATTGGCTCAATTTGATAATACGATAAAGAATACATTAAAAAATTCTCTAATATTGGCTATCAGTAATATCAAAAAAACAGCACCTATATTTATATTAAATGCAGTACCTGTTGTGATGTTTTTGGGGTTTCCATATGCATTTGTGTTTTGTATTCCATTATTTTTGACTTTTGGAGTGGCACTCATAGCATTCATCAATTCAAAAATATTAATTAAAGTTTTTGATAAGTATTTGTAGTTAGTGCAGACTGTATAGAACCTGAGTTGACCATGGTCTTTAATGATTGGTTCTTTACTGAGAAGATAGTGAGATATCGGTGATTGCATCTAATTCTCAAATTGAGTAGGAGAATGACCATGACATTACGAGATAGGAGGAGAACAGTTTATGGAGCATAAGATTATAATTGAATATAAAGACGGAGATTCGAAAAGCAGCTGGGAAGACGGTCTGCCAATCGGAAATGGAAGATTGGGAGCTGTAGTGCAGGGATGTGCTCAATCGGCACAGGGGATATACGCACATGCAGAGACGATTTCTCTAAATGAGGATTCTTTATGGCACGGACCTCATCGGGACAGAAACAATTCTGATGGGCAGAAATATTTGCAGGAGATCAGAGACCTTTTAAAACATAGGAAAGTCAAAGAAGCAGAGAGATTATGTTACATGGCAATGTCATCTGTTCCTAAATATTTTGGTGCTTATGAACCTATGGGAGCATTGTGCCTTTTTTATGATTATACGGGTACAATTCAGAATTATAGACAGGAATTGGATTTGAATACTGCAGTTGCGTACCAATCCTATGAAGTGGATGGGATGAAGGTATACAGGGAAAGTTTTATCTCCTATCCTAATCAGGCGATGGTATTCAAATTCAGTGCTGACAACCCCAAATTAAATATGCATGTACATCTTATGAGACGGGCTCACGAGATGGGAACGAAAGTTATTGAAAAACATATTTTGCACATGTCCGGGCAATGTGGACCAAAAGGAATCGGTTTCCATTGTATGATGTCAGCTGAAACAGATGGAGAAATGAAGTGGATCGGAGATTCGATTGGATTCCAAAATGCGTCTGAAATTATCATATATGTTACGGCTAATTCCGATTTTTACGAGGATAAACCGTATGAAAAGACACTGCAGCAGCTTTACAGTGCCATGGAACTGGACTATGAAGTGCTGAAGGAAAGACATATTTCGGATTATCAGTCATTGTATCATAGAACATCTATCGATTTTGGTACCAGTTCTGAGGAATCTGTAGGTAGGCGACTTGATAATGTACGAACTGGGGCAAAAGATAAAGGATTGTTAGAGTTGCTTTGTCATTATGGACGGTATTTGATGATTAGTTCATCGAGACCAGGAACCCAGGCAATGAATTTGCAAGGGATATGGAATCAACAGTTTGTACCTGCGTGGGAATGTAACTACACAATTAATATTAATACAGAGATGAATTACTGGATAGCGGAAACAACAGGGCTTGCAGAATGTCATGAGCCGCTGTTTGCATTGCTGGAGAGAATGATTCCTAATGGGGAGCATACTGCAAAATGCCTGTATGGATGTGAAGGATTTGTGGCACATCATGCAACGAATCTCTGGGGAGATACGGCAGTTGAAAGCTGGTTTCGGGCAGCTTTTGCTTGGCCAATGGGAGGTGCTTGGTTATGTTTACATATGTGGGAGCACTATTTATACACCTCAAATAAACATTTTCTAAAAACAAAGGCGTTTCCAATCATGAAAAAAGCAGCTATATTTTTTTCACAGTATCTTGTCCGAAGTGAAGATGGATACTATGAAACTGGCCCATCTTTATCGCCCGAGAATGTATATCGCACTGTAGATGGAGTGCAAGCATCTGTTTGTATGGCTCCAGAAATGGATAATCAAATATTAAGGGCATTATTACATGCAGTGCTTCGGGCATATGAAATATTGGAATGTTGTGATGAGGAATATCAAAAATATCAATATATTTACTCGCATATAAGGCCCACTCGTATCAATAGATATGGCGGAATTATGGAGTGGGACAAGGATTATGAAGAAATTGAACCTGGTCACAGACATATTTCCCCGCTTTTCGGGTTATACCCAGGATATCAGATTTCATTTGACAAGACACCTGAGTTGGCAGAGGCCTGCAAAAAAACATTGGCACGCCGGAGAAGTCATGAAGGAGAGGGAGTTTTAGGCTGGAGTGCTGCATGGATATCTGCATGCTATGCAAGACTAGGTATGGCTGATGATGCCGAGGAATGTCTGTATAGCTTATTAAAAACTAACATGACAAAAAGTCTGTTGAATGGTCCATATTTTCAGATTGATGCCAATATGGGAGCTGCCGCTGCAATTGTGGAGCTACTTTTGAGAAGTGACGAACGAGGAATAGTTCTATTGCCAGCTTTACCAAAGGATATAGAAAAAGGATCTTTTCGAGGACTTAGAGCCAAAGGAGGCTTTGTGATAGATGCAAACTGGTGTGAAGGTAAGATCGTCAAGGCAACTATTACATCGCTTAATGGCAACATATGCCGCGTAAAAGCAGAAGGGTGCAAGGGTGTAAATGAGAGATATGTATTGGAAGATGATTTCCTGTGTTTTTATACAGAAAAAGCCCGTACTTATGAATTGCTCTTTTAAATCATGGGGTTTTTGAAAAATGTATTTATGAATTTCTCCTAGAGGACAGACTGAAAAGAGAACTACGTGAAAAACGGTCTGTTTATGTGGCAACTGTAAGTCAGAAAAGAAACGGTTTATAAACGTCTGGAATAGTTTAAGAGAAGTGATGGTTAGTAATGCTGTAAAGTGGTTTATAAAAAAGAACGTAAAAAGATTGGAGAAAAGTAGTATGAATAATATAATCATGCAGAACAAGGAATGGATAGATTCAACATGGAAGAAGATAGATGTTAAACTGTCAAAAATCGCAGTAAAAAGTCGTAATAAGATACCATATACAACAGTTAATGGTGAGCATGATGATAAATCTGAAAAGGATATTGGTTGG
Source organism: Lachnospiraceae bacterium (assembly GCA_045128635.1). Lineage (GTDB taxonomy): Bacteria > Bacillota > Clostridia > Lachnospirales > Lachnospiraceae > HGM12587. The sequence goes on along the minus strand of JBGVRS010000022.1, from coordinate 10,242 downwards.
TGGACCAATGGTTTCTGGGGTGGCATGATGTGGCTCATGTACAACGAGACTGGAAATGAAGAATACAGAAAAACAGCTGAACGTTCAGAAGAGCTTCTGGATAATGCATTGAAAAATTATAAGTCTCTTATTCATGATGTGGGATTTATGTGGCATTTGACCAGTGGCGCAAATTATCGTTTGACAGGAAATCAGGTATCATGTGTTAGAAATCTTTTTGCTGCTTCTACATTATTTTCCAGATACAATATTGCGGGAGATTATATCCGTGCATGGAATGGTCAATGGGGGGGCAATGATACTGCGGGATATTCTATTATTGACTGTCTGATGAATTTGCCATTATTGTACTGGGCATCTGATGAAATTGGTGATGACAGATTTAAGAAAATTGCTATGAGACATATGGAAATGACAATGCGTGATCATATTCGCCCAGATGGAAGTATCAATCATATTGTTAATCATGATGTTGACAAGGTTGGGGTGAGAGAGATTATTGGTGGTCAGGGGTATGATGCGACTTCCTGTTGGTCTCGTGGTTTGGCATGGGCTGTGTATGGCTCCATAATCTCCTACATTCATGTGGCTAAAGAAGAATATCTGGAAGCTGCCAAGAGAACTGCAGATTACTTTATCGAGGGTTGTAAGAAGACAGATTATCTTCCGCTGGTAGATTTCTGTGCACCGGAAGAACCGGTGTATTATGATAGTACAGCCGGCGTATGTGCAGCCTGTGGTATGTTGGAAATTGCGAAATATGTTTCGGAAGAAGAGGGTAGGAGATATACACTGGAAGCAATCAATATATTAAAAGCTATTGACGAACATTTTTGTAATTATGAAGAAGAACAAGATGCTTTGTTGTTAATGGGAACTGAAAGGTATCCACATAATGAAGATCATATAAAAGGGGTACATATACCAATCATTTATGGAGATTTCTTCTTTGTAGAGGCGTTAACAAAGTTGAAAGACAGTAATTTTTTTATTTGGTAAGATATGCTTTGAGAGCACATATGTAGCAGGGGATATAAATGTTCTGGAGTATACAAAGGAAATCACGTTAATCATCCGATGAGGAAAATGCATGGTGAAGAGGAAATGAGTACAACTACAAGAAAATATTTGGAAGTTCAGCGATTAGAGAAAGCGCTTCGTCTTCGGGCGGAATCAGATTTAAAAAAGAATATTATATGTGGATCTGCTGTTATTGTTCGGCAAGAGGGGAACATTGTGTGTGAGCATTATTTTGGGACAACAGCTCCGGATGGTACGGAAAAAGTAAGTAAAAATACAATATACCGTTTGGCCTCTATGACAAAGCCAATTACAGCAGTTGCAGCATTGATTTTGGTGGACAGAGGGGTACTCCGTTTGGATGATAAGGTAGAAGAATATTTGCCGCAATTTGGGAATAGAAAAATAGCTGTGTTTGATGAGAATGGCGTGATTTTGGAGACAAGGAAAGTGCAGGGTGCACCTACCATTCGACATATACTTTCTCATTCATCTGGAATTGCATGTGGTGAAAATGAAAGGAATATAGTTGAAAATTTATCGAAAGAAGAGAAATTATCTGTTAAGAGCATGGTGAATGCTCTTTCTCATACATTCCTTTCTTTTGAACCATTTTCAACTCAAGAATACAGTGCTGTCGGTTCGTTTGATGTTCTTACTGCAATTATCGAAGAAGTATCGGGAAAGGATTATGAAACATTCTTGCAAAAAGAAGTGTTTGCCCCTTGTGACATGCAAGACACTACCTTTGTTCCTTCAACAGAACAAACGCTGCGCCTGATTACTATGCATAATCGTGTTGAAGGGAGAAGTGTTGTTGGTCAAACAAATCCAGGCTGCATTTTTACAGATTTTCCATGTACACATTATCTGGGAGGCGCAGGGCTTGTTTCTACATTGCATGATTATTCAAATTTTGCAGAAATGCTTTTAAATAATGGATGTATAAACGGAAAACAGATCATATCTGCTGAAATGGTTTCTGAAATGTCAACAGTTCAAGTTTCAGACAACATTATGCCGGGAAATCAGCGTTGGGGATTAGGCGTTGGTATTATAACTGACGTATCATATGATACATTACCGGTTGGAGCATATGGATGGAGTGGGGCTTATGGCACGCATTTTTGGGTGGATCCAATTAACAAAATCACTGCTGTATACATGAAAAACTCTCTGTATGATGGAGGATCAAATGCTGCGACGGCATGGCATTTTGAAATGGATGTTGCTAATTCACTTATTTGAAAATGAAGGTTGACGATTATATTTTTAATGAGGTTGTTTGAACGGCATATCCTTGTAGTGGTGTGAATTATAATGCATATGCTTCTGATATATAGTGGCATTAGAAGAAAAATAAAAGATCTGTACAAATGCCGGAATTTTCCGGCATTTGTTATCTGAAGAAAAATGAAAAAGATCATACCCATATCGGGTAAAAAATCGAGAAAATACAAAATAATTCTATACAAAATACCTATAAATGGATGAAAATGCCATGCAAGATTGTGCAAATTTTCTGCAAAATCATGCTTCTTTCATTTACAAATTTGCATTGTGGGAGTATACTGAAAAATAAGGATAGTAGGAGAGTGCGCATGTTTGACATTCAGGAAGAATTAAAAAAGTTGCCTGGAAAACCAGGTGTTTATCTGATGCATGATGAAAAAGATGAGATTATTTATGTAGGGAAAGCGATTTCTCTTAAAAATCGTGTGCGCCAATATTTTCAGACCAGTCGTAATAAGGGACCGAAAATCGAGCAGATGGTTACGAAAATTGCAAGATTTGAGTACATTATTACGGATTCAGAGTTAGAAGCTCTGGTTTTAGAGTGTAATTTAATTAAGGAACATCGTCCAAAGTACAATACTATGCTGATGGATGATAAGACCTATCCATATATTAAGGTGACTGTAAAAGAAGCTTATCCAAGAGTGCTGTTTTCCAGACAGATGAAAAAGGATAAGTCAAAATATTATGGTCCTTATACAAGCGCAGGGGCAGTGAAAGATACCATTGAACTGATTCGTAAGATTTATAAGCTGCGCACATGCAACAGAAATCTTCCAAAGGACATTGGAAAAGAGCGTCCATGCCTGAATTACCACATCAAGCAGTGTGATGCACCTTGCCAGGGATATATCAGCGAAGAGGCCTATGCTGAAAAAGTAAAAAAGGCAACAGAGTTTTTAAATGGAAACTTCGAGCCGATATTAAAAGATTTGGAAGAGAAAATGCTGGAAGCCTCGGAAAATTTAGAATTTGAACAGGCTATCGAATATAGAGAATTAATTAACAGTGTGAAACAGATCGCTCAGAAACAGAAGATTTCCAATAGCGATGGTGAAGATAAAGATATTATTGCCATGGCAAGTGATGGAGAGGATGCAGTGGTGCAGGTTTTCTTTGTCAGAGAAGGACGTTTGATCGGAAGAGACCATTTTTATCTTCGAATTGTACCTCATGAAAAAACATCGGAAATTTTAAGCAGTTTTGTGAAGCAGTTTTATGCGGGAACACCGTTTGTTCCAAAGGAACTGATGCTACAGACAGAAATCGAAGATGCAGATATCATCAGTGAATGGCTGAGCAGCCGAAAAGGTCAGAAAGTGTACCTTCGTGTACCAAAGATTGGTCAAAAAGAAAAACTGGTAGAGCTGGCTGCAAAAAATGCACAGCTGGTGCTTAGTCAGGATAAAGAGAAAATCAAGCGTGAAGAAGGCAGAACTATCGGAGCTGCCAAAGAAATTGCTGGCTGGCTTGGATTATCTCACATTTACCGAATGGAAGCCTTTGATATTTCAAATATCAGCGGTTTTGAGAATGTAGGTTCCATGGTGGTATATGAACATGGAAAACCAAAGCGAAGTGATTATCGCAAATTTAAGATCAAAGGTGTTCAAGGACCAGATGATTATGCCTGCATGGAAGAAGTGTTAAAGAGAAGATTCAGCCATGGATTACAGGATCAGGAATCTGAAGAAATCACGGGATTTGCAAAATTTCCGGATCTTATCATGATGGATGGTGGAAAAGGTCAGGTCAATGTGGCGTTAAAAGTGCTTGAGGAACTTCGATTAGACATTCCGGTTTGCGGCATGGTAAAGGACGATAAGCATAGAACCAGAGGGCTTTATTTTGAAAACAGAGAAATTCCGATTGACAGAGGTAGTGAAGGTTTTCGTTTAATTACACGAATTCAGGATGAAGCTCATCGTTTTGCAATTGAATATCACAGGTCTTTGCGCACAAAAGATCAGGTACATTCTATTTTAGATGATATTGATGGAATTGGTTCGGCAAGACGCAAGGCTCTTATGAAGGCATTCCAGTCCTTGGATGATATTAAGGCTGCGGATGTAGAAACACTGGCTGAGGTTCCGTCCATGAACCGTTTGGCCGCAGAAAAAGTATATGAATTCTTTCATAGAATAAATGACACCCAGAGGGAGGAAGAAAGATGAATCGATCAGCAGGTATTTTATTACCAATCTCAAGTTTACCATCCAAATACGGCATTGGAAACTTTGGGAAAAAAGCCTATGAATTTGTAGACTGGTTAAAGGAAGCGGGACAGACTTATTGGCAGATTTTGCCATTGGTACCAACAAGCTACGGGGATTCCCCATATCAGTCATTCTCTACTTATGCGGGAAATCCATATTTTATTGATCTGGACGCGCTGGTAGAAGAAGGAGTACTTACACAGGAAGAAGTTGATGCGGCAGATTTCGGTGATGTCGCAGATTCTATAGATTACGAAAAATTATATAATGAGCGCATGCCATTACTTCGTAAAGCATATGAACGAAGCAAGATCAGCGAAAATGAAGAATATGGCCGTTACATGAAAGAAAATGAATGGTGGCTGACAGATTATGCATTGTTCATGGCTGTGAAAGGACGTTTTAATGGCGTGGCATGGACAGAGTGGGCGGAAGATATCAAACTTCGTTATGCTTATTCCATGGATTACTATCGCATTGAGTTATATTATGACATTGAATTTCAGCAGTATCTGCAGTTTGTATTCTATAAGCAGTGGATGAAATTAAAAGAATATGCCAATGAAAAAGGGGTTCTGATCATTGGGGATATTCCAATCTATGTTGCAATGGACAGTGCAGATACATGGGCAAATCCGGAATTATTCCAGCTGGATAAAGAAAATGTGCCATTGGCAGTTGCAGGATGTCCTCCGGATGGTTTTTCAGCAACAGGACAGTTATGGGGAAATCCGCTTTATCGTTGGGATTACCATGAACGTACAGGCTATGACTGGTGGATGAAGAGACTTTCTTATTGCTTTAAAATGTATGACGTGGTTCGTATTGATCATTTCCGTGGATTTGATGAATACTATTCAATTCCATATGGAGCTACAACAGCGGTAGACGGACATTGGGAAAAAGGTCCTGGCATGAAACTGTTTAATAAAATGAAAGAAGTTTTAGGTACAAGAGAAGTCGTTGCAGAAGATTTGGGCTATATGACAGACACCGTTCGCAAACTTGTATATGACAGCGGATTCCCAAATATGAAAGTCCTGGAATTTGCATTTGATTCCAGAGATACAGGAAGTGCAAGCGATTATTTACCACACAATTATACAGAAAATTGTGTGGCATATACAGGAACTCATGACAATGAAACAATTATTGGCTGGTTAGATTCTATTAGCAAAGAAGAAAAGATGATGGCAAGAGAGTATATGTGCGATTATAAGACAGCACAGAAAAATCTTCATTGGTCAATGATCTGTATGATCATGAGAAGCCGTGCAAACTTAACCATGATTCCAATGCAGGACTATTTAGGTCTTGATAATAAAGCACGACTGAATCAGCCATCGACTGTAGGAAAGAACTGGAAATGGAGAGTGAAAGAAGAACAGCTCTCAGAAGAATTAAAACTTCAGATCCGTAAGCTTACAAAAATGTATGGCAGAATTAACTGGCAGTGGGATGAGAAACTGGATGCATAATGATTCCGTGTATGATATAATAAAAGGAATATAATTTACTCGTAAAGGAGACGGCTATGCAGACAGTTGGATTAACAGCACTCGTAGAAAAACTGAAACTGAAAAATCTTACACCGGAAGTTGATATGTCAGACACTGTCATTACAACTCCAAATATTAATAGACCGGCTTTGCAGCTGGCAGGATATTTTGACCATTTTGCTTCTGATCGTGTACAGATTATCGGCTATGTAGAATATACATATTTGAAGCATCTGACAATTGAACAGAGACTTCCGATTTATGAAAGATTTTTATCAAGCGAAATTCCTTGTGTTATCTTTTCATCCAGAACAGAACCGGATGATGAATTTTTAAAGCTGGCTGTAAAACACAACAAGCCATTGCTTGCTTCGGATCAGGAAACTTCTCCATTTATGGCAGAATGTATCAGAGCATTAAGTACCATGCTTGCGCCATGCATTTCTATCCATGGCGTATTGGTAGACGTTTATGGTGAAGGTGTTCTGTTAATGGGTGAGAGCGGCGTTGGTAAGAGTGAAGCGGCTCTGGAACTTGTAAAACGTGGACATCGTCTCGTAACAGACGATGTTGTAGAAATTCGTAAGGTTGATGAAGAAACATTGATCGGACGTTCTCCTGCAATTACACGTCACTTTATCGAACTTCGCGGTATCGGTATTGTGGATGTAAAGGAACTGTTTGGTGTATCCAGCATTCGTGAATCCAAACAGATCGACATGGTCATTCGTTTAGAAGAATGGGACAAAGATAAAGAATATGACAGACTTGGTCTTAACGAAGAATATACAGAATTCCTTGGAACAAAGGTTGTATGTCATACGCTTCCAATCAGACCGGGCCGTAACCTGGCAGTTATTGTAGAAACAGCAGCGGCTAACAACCGCCAGAAAAAACTTGGCTACAATGCAGCACAGGAATTATACAGAAGAGTACAGGAAAGTATCTCAGGAAAGGGTAAAGGGACATTATAATGAAAAAATATGTATTTGGTGTTGACGTAGGCGGAACAACTGTTAAAATGGGATTGTTTAATGTAGACGGTGAAGTATTGGATAAATGGGAAATTAAAACCCGTACAGAAAACGGTGGCGAAGCAATTTTACCGGACATTGCAGCATCTGCTCTTGCAAAATTAGAAGAAAAAGGAATTGCAAAAGAAGAAGTAGCAGGTGTTGGTATCGGTATTCCGGGACCAATCAATGATGAAGGTGTTGTTCCTCATACAGCAAACTTAGGATGGGGATACAAAGAAGTTACAAAAGAATTAGAAGAATTAACAGGTCTTCCATGCAAAGGCGGTAACGATGCAAACGTTGCAGCACTTGGAGAAGCATGGAAAGGCGGCGCAGCTGGATATTCTAACGTAGTTATGGTTACATTAGGAACAGGCGTTGGCGGTGGAATCATCATCGGCGGAAAAATTATCACTGGTTCTAATGGTGCTGGCGGCGAAATCGGACATCTTCATGTGGATGATGATATTCCTGGACACTGCGGATGTGGTAACAAAGGGTGCTTAGAACAGGTTGCTTCTGCAACAGGTATTACAAACCTTGCAAATCAGGCACTGGCTGCAAGCGATAAACCATCTATGCTTCGCGAAGGAGAAGTTTCTGCAAAAACTGTATTTGATGCAGTAAAAGCAGATGATGAACTTGCAAAAGAAATCGCAGAACGTTTTGGTAAATATCTTGGAACTGCACTTGCAAACATTACAGCAATTGTAGACCCACAGGCAATCGTTATCGGCGGCGGTGTTTCCAAAGCAGGTCCAATCCTTCTTGAATACGTTGAAAAATACTATCAGAAATATTGTTTTAAATCATGTAAGAACGTGAAATTTGCACTTGCAACACTTGGCAATGACGCAGGTATCTTTGGAAGTGCGAAGATGGTTCTGTAAGCACAAAGAAAAGGAGATTATTAATGAAAAAATTCGTTGCTTTATTGCTCGCGATGACACTGACACTTAGCTTAACTGCATGTGGCGGCGGCAAAACAGCTGAAACAACAAAAGATGATACTGAAGGAAAAACTGCAGTACAGATTTTAGAAGATGTATGGGCAGTTTATGAAGAAGATGAGAAGTTTGCAATTGCAGGCGGAGATTATACAACAATGGTTCCTGATGCACCGGGAGCAGTGGACGTATCTGATGGAGAAACATTGGATGCTCTTTTAGGATTTCCGGCTGACAGTGCAGGTCTGATTGATGAAGGCGCATCTATGATGCACATGATGAATCAGAATACATTTACTGCAGGTGTTTATCATGTAACAAATGCAGATGATGTACAGACTGTTGCAGACGCAGTGAAAGAAAACATTATGAACAGACAGTGGATGTGCGGATTTCCGGATGACCTGGTTGTTTATTCTGTTGGTACAAGCTATGTGGCAGTAGTATTTGGTGCGGAAGATGTGGTAGACAACTTCGAAGATGCATTAGAAGAAGTTTATGCAAGCACAAAGATTCTTTACGAAGAAGATTTAAATTTCTAAAAAATTATTGAGGACATTATGTTATTTTCAAGCATTCCGTTTTTGTATTATTTTTTACCATGTGTGCTGATCTTATATCATATCGTTCCTAAAAAGTGGAAAAATAAGGCTCTCCTTTTGGTGAGCCTTGTTTTTTATGCATGGGGAGAACCAAAGTTTGTATTCCTTATGATAGGAATGGTGCTGTTTCATTATTTTGCAGGAATCCTTATCGGAAAATATGGTCAGACGAAAAAAGGGAAAATCGTTCTCTGGGGAACACTGGCTGTCGGTGTGGGTGTTCTTTGCTTTTACAAATTTTCAAATGTAGCATGGCCGATTGGGATCAGTTTTTATACGTTTCAGCTAATCAGCTACATTGTAGATGTATATCGGGGAACGGCTGCTGTGCAGAAAAATCTTGTAAATCTGGGAGCTTATGTGACCATGTTTCCACAGCTGATTGCAGGACCGATCGTGCGATATGTGGATATTGAAAAACAGCTTCAGGAAAGAACTCATAGTTTTGAAATGACCCTTGTGGGAATCCAGAGATTTGTGGTTGGTCTTTCAAAGAAGATTTTGATTTCCAATGCACTGGGAGAATTGTGTGAAATTTTTAAAGCTTCGGATGAAAAGTCAGTTGTATTTTTCTGGCTATATGCAATTAGCTATACATTACAGATTTACTTTGACTTTTCCGGTTACAGTGATATGGCAATCGGTCTTGGGAAAATCTTTGGTTTTCATTTTCTGGAAAACTTTGATTATCCATATGTATCAAAAAGTATTACAGAGTTCTGGCGCAGATGGCATATGTCACTGGGAAGCTGGTTTAGGGATTATGTGTACATTCCGTTAGGTGGAAACCGTGTGCGCAAATCACGCTGGTATTTCAATATTTTTGTGGTATGGGCATTGACGGGACTCTGGCACGGCGCGGCACCAAACTTCCTTATCTGGGGTCTGATGTTTGGAGTGATTCTTGTATTTGAAAAACATTATTTATTGAAGAAGCTGGAAAAGGCGCATGTATGGAATCATGTGTATGTACTGCTGCTTGTTATGATCAGCTTTGTGATTTTTAATGCAGCAGATATGAATGAAGCATTCTTATACATTGGGGGAATGTTTGGAATCGGTAATGTACCACTTATGAGTACAGAATGTGCATACTATATGAGAAGTTATGGTGTTTTGATTGCAGGTTCTATTGTGGGTGCAACGCCGTTAGTGAAAAATGTAGTGAGTAGATTTACAACGACTGCCTATGGGAAAAAGCTGATGCCGGTACTTCGACCGATCGTAATTACAGGACTTGTGATAGTTTGTACGGCGTACTTAATTGACAGCTCCTTTAACCCGTTTTTATATTTTAGATTTTAGGAGGACAGAAAATGAAGAATAAATCAAAATGGACTGTTCTCTTACTGGCAGTTTTATTTTTTGGAGTGTCCCTTGCATGCTGGATAAAGCCGGCAGGAGAATATTCTGTAACAGAACGAAGAAAGCTGGAACAGTTTCCTAAACTGTCATTGGAAACCATTGCAGAAGGAAAGTTTATGACAGATTTTGAGGAATATACTTTAGACCAGTTTCCGATGCGCGACCGTTTCAGGGAATTAAAAGCCTGGGTTTCACAGAACATCTTTGGCAAGGCAGATAATAATGATATTTATGTATCAGAAGGATATGCTGTAAAGATGGAATACCCATTAAAAGAAGAT
>JBGVRS010000021.1:0-13761 GCA_045128635.1 Lachnospiraceae bacterium | reverse complement strand
ATACACCAGCGATGATACCGCCGATAACTACAACGATCAGCGAAAGTGAAGGAATTGCTGCAAGTGTTGCTTTTCCTAAATTAGCCCAGTCAAATTTGCCTGGAAGACCTTTGTAGCCTTTTTTCTTAGCAATGATGATTGCGCCAACTACACATGCGAGAGCCCATACGATACCCGGAACATAACCTGCCATGAAAAGAGCTGCTACGGATGTACCGCCTGATGCTAATGAGTATGTGATCAGAGCATTTGAAGGTGGAATCAAAAGTCCTGAAGGAGCAGATGCACCGTTTGTTGCCGCACATACAGCCGGGTCATACCCCATTTCTTCTTCACCTTCACGTACCATACTACCTACAGCTGCTGCAGCTGCAGAAGCAGAACCGGAGATAGCTCCGAATAATGCGTTTGTACCTACGTTTGTTACAAGGAGCGCACCTGGTAATTTACCAAGGATTGCCATAACGAAGTCTACAAGTCTTTTTGCGATACCGCCCTGGTTCATTAAGTTACCAGCCAGGATAAAGAATGGAATCGCTGTTAAAGAGAATTTGCTCATACCAACGAATGTTCTCTGAGCTGCTGTTAATACTGATACATCTAATGGTACAGTCTGTAAGATCGCTGCTAAAGAGGAGATTGCAATTGAATAAGCAATTGGAACTCCAAGAGCCATCAGAACCAGCATGACCACAAGAATGATTGTATAGAGCGCAATTAAAACACCGCATACCGGCATAACAACATAGAATACACCGATAGGTACACCAAGGGAAGATGTCATCTGTCCCATTGCAAGGCTTGAAATCTGAACACCACCGTATACTAAGATAACGATAGCGAATACACAAGCGATTACTTCTGCAAAAATAGAAAGTACTTTCTGCATTGTTGGTTTTACTCTTTCAACGAGTAATGGAATGTTCATGTGTCCTCTTTCACCTGTAACTAAACAAGCGCCAAAGAGTGACATCCATGCAAATAAATATCCTACTAATTCTTCTGACCATGAAGAAGGATTAGATAAGACGTAACGTGTGAATACCTGCCAGCATGTGAGGAGTACCATTGCAATAAAGCTTCCTCCGGCGAGTACATTCAGCACAGTGTTCAATAATTTTCTTAATGCTTTCATATGCTCCTCCTTATTCTGCTGTACGATACATTTCGTTGTATTCCTGAATCTTAGCGTAGATTGTTTCTAATGTTTCATTTCCGCTGATTACTTCCTGATGTAATGGAGCACATGCTTCCTGGAATGGAGCTGTGTCAGGATACAGGAATTCTACACCCTGTTCATTAAGTGCACGGTTCTTAGCGTTTTCTACTGCTTTTGTCCATTCTTCTCTCTGAACTTTGTTAACAATCTGGAAACCTTCTTCAAAGATTGCACTTTCATCTTCCGGTAAGTTTTCGATGAATGCCCAGTTTCCTAAGAGGATATCCGGTACCATCTGGTGCATATCATAGGAGTAGTATTTACATACGTCACCGTGACCATTGTCTGTCAGAGCCATTTCGTTGTTTTCAGCACCGTCGATGATGTTAGACTGTAATGCTGTGTAAACTTCACCAAAGCCCATTGGTGTTGCTGAACCGCCTAAGAGTTCCATCATCTTAATGTTTGTAGGCGACTGCTGTACACGAATCTTAAGACCTTTTAAATCAGCAGGGCTGTTGATTGGTGTATTTACAGTATAGAAGTTACGTGTACCTGCATCGAGCCATGTAACTGCTACGAAACCGGCGTCTTCTGTCGCCCAGTTTTTCATTGATGAATTCCTGGAACGCTACTAACCCTAAGTGGCTTGGGTGGTTAGTAGACTGGTTGTGTCCGATACGGACGATTCGCTTACCATCAGTAGCGCTGCCGCAGCCTGTAAGGCATGAAATTCCGAGCACCATGACCATAAGCAGAACTGTGATTGTTTTGTTCTTCATAGAGCATATCCCTCCCTTTCTTAATCCATTCTATCAAAGGGATACCTAAGAATTAGCAAATTTCAGATAAACTTTGGCAAATACTTGGCAAAGAACATCCTTTTTAGCCAAAGAACCTCCTAAAAAATTAAGGGGAATAGTATATTTTTACTATTCCCCTTAATTTTGTGCTGCATCTTATACTGCTGCAATTTTTGCATATGCCTGAGCGATGTTTAACATATGGTCACCCATACGTTCAAAGTCTGTTAAAAGTTCTGAGAATAAGATACATCCCTGTTCAGAACAAAGCCCCTGTTTCATACGATCAATATGATTGTTTCTGTAATTTACTGTCATATCATCCATCTGCTGTTCTAATGCTGCAATCTTTGACAGCCATGTTGTTGGCTCATCATCCATATTCACAAGTAAGTTCATTGCTGTTTCACATACTTCCTGCATTTTACGAAGTTCTGCTACTGCACCTTCTGAAAAGGCAATGTCATTTTTATCCATTACGTAAACATATCCGCCAATATTTACCGCATGGTCACCAATTCGTTCAATGTTTCCAATCACACGGAAATATTCTTCAATGGCTTCAATATCATTTCCTGTTTTGTCATGAATCAGAATCTTGGAAATGTAACGTCCAAGTTCTTTATTCATTAAGTCAATTGTTTCTTCTGCCTCATCTGCCTTTTCTGCTGCCGCAAGATCTTTATCAATGATTGCCTGGAAACATAAATCCACATTATCTTTTGCAAGATGTAACATCTTACCGATTTCCTCACCTAACTGTTTTAAGTAAACAGCAGAGAACCCGAGCTGTAAGTTGTTCTTCATAAACTCGTCATTTGCAAAAGAAAGAATGCCTTCCTGCTGTGTATCTGTTGCTGAATCCGGCATCACTTTTTCTGCAAACTTTGCAAGATACTGTCCAATTGGCAATAAGAGCAGTGTTGTTACAATGTTAAATAAGGTATGCATATTCGCAATCTGCGCCGGTGCATTTCCCGGTGTAAAGCTTTCTACCAAAGCTGTCAGCGGTAACAACAGACATACGATGGTAAAGAATGTTGTACCAATAATATTAAACGATAAATGAATTAATGTTGTACGTTTTGCATTACGGCTTGTACCGATTGCTGCCAGAACTGCTGTGATACAAGTACCGATATTCTGACCAAAAAGTACGAATACCGCATCTCCCAAACCGATCAGACCATTGCTTGCCAAGGACTGTAAAATACCTACAGAAGCTGAAGAGGACTGAATGACTGCTGTAAAAAGCGCACCTACTCCAATACCAATTACCGGATTGGAGAATTTTGTCATCAGATTTACGAATTCCGGAACTTCACGCAATGGTCTCATAGAATCACTCATCATTCCCATACCAATAAAGAGTACTCCAAGACCAGCAAGAATCTCTCCGTAATGATGTGCTTTTGGATTCTTTAAAAAGACAACCATAGCTACACCTGCAAAAGCAAACAATGGTGCCAGCATTCCTACATCCAAAGCGATCAGCTGACCGGTAATTGTCGTACCAATATTGGCACCCATGATAATCCAGACAGCCTGGGACAATGTCATCATTCCGGAATTAACGAATCCTACGACCATTACTGTGGTTGCAGAGGACGACTGAATAACCGCTGTGATTGCTGCCCCTACTGCAACTGCCAAAAAGCGATTTGCAGTCAATTTTTCCAAAATCTGTTTCATTTTATTACCAGCAGCAGCTTCAAGCCCTCCACTCATCATCTGCATACCGTATAAAAACAGTGCCAGCCCACCTAAGAGTGACAAAATATTTGTAATATCCATTTTTCATTTCCTCGTTTAGTTAAACTCAATCAATATCTATATTGATGCGATAACCAACTCCCAGTTCATTTAAAATGTACTGGCGATCTCCAGGCTTAATACCCATTTTCTTTCTGATATTGGCCATATTTACCTGAAGTTTTTTAACACTTCCGGCGTCAGACCACTTCCAGATTTCCTTGATAATCTCTGAGTAAGTCATCACCTTGCCCGCATGGGCCGCAAGAAGCGCTACAATATTATACTCCGTCTGTGTAAGTTTAATATCTTCTCCTGCTATCAGAACATGTCTTGTATCATAATCAATGATCATATCACCGATTTTGAAATTTGTTTCTCCTCCAAGAGTTCGGTTTAAATTCTGCTGATAAATCCTAAGGGCAGCACGAACTCTCGCCTGTAATTCAGCAGTTCCAAAAGGTTTCGTGATATAATCATTTGCTCCTGCATCCAGTGCTGTAACCTTGTCTTTTTCGTCTGTTCTGGCTGACAAAACAATAATCGGAGTAGAAAATTCCACCCTGATCAACTTTAAAAAATCCATGCCATCACCATCTGGAAGTCCCAGATCAAGAATTACCACATCTGGAGAATGAGACATAAACGCCATCTTGCCTTCTGCGGAAGTTTTGGCTTCGATTACCTGATATCCGTTTGTAGCAAGAATCGTTTTTACAAAATGTCTGATATTGCCTTCATCTTCAATAATCAGCACTTTATATTTATTACTATTCATCCTCTTCTTCCTCCATTTTCAAGGTAAATCTAAAACAACAACCGCCTTCTTTTAGATTTTCCACTGTAATTTCACCCTCGTGTGCTTTAATTACAGACGCACAAACAGACAACCCAATACCCATATTACGTTTTTGATTGTCTGCCGGTAAATTTCCCGTCTCAAAATATCCTGTGAATATGCGTTCCATTCGCTCTTTCGGAATTCCGCATCCGTCATCGATAATTTCAAAGACAGCATCATCTCCCTTTGTATACACACGTAAAATTAGAGTTTCCATCCCTTTTGCGTGCTGTACTGCATTTTCAAGCATATTTACAATTACCTGAGTCATGAGTACCGCATCCATTGGTATATTAATAAAATCATCGGGGATTTCAATTTGAATTTCCTGTTTTGGATAGCGCTTTTTAAATCTGACAACAACTGAATCGATCAGTTCTTCTAAAACCACCGGGGTTTTGATCAGTTTTACATCACCGCTGTCAATTTTGGTAACAGACAGCAGATTTTCAACCATACCGATCAACCACTGGGAATCCTCTCTGATATCATCTGCAAGTTCTCGCATCTGTTCTTTTGTAAGTTCATTTGTATTTTCAACCATTACAGAACTGGAACCATAAATTGTTGTCAAAGGAGTTCGCAAGTCATGAGAAATCGCACGTAAAAGGTTTGCGCGCATTTTTTCCTTTTCCGTTTCCATTCTCATTTTTTCCTGTCGCTTTAATTCTGTTGTTAAAATACTTGTCATGACAGAAATAATCAGCATCACAATGGCAGATACAAGATTTTCCAAAATAATAAAGTTAAACTTAAAATATGGAAAAGTAAATGCAAAGTTTACTGCAAGCATCCCTATCAAAGAGGCACTTACCCCATAAATATAACTTTCCGTATATCTTGAAATCAAGAAAACCGCCAGCGAAAAAATCGCAGGAATTGGGGAATGTGTATCAAACAAATCCACAATCAGCAAGCTGATAATAAATGCGACACAGATAATTATTGTCGTCAAAGCAATATCCTTTATAATTGTTCTTTTTTTCATCGCAACCTCCCGACATTTTACAGTATAACATGCGTAATGGCAAAGAATTAGTTAAGGACAAAAAAGGAATCACCCTAGCGGGTGATTCTTTATAAAACTTTACTTCCATTTACGGTTACTTTAAATTTTGCTCCAAAAACTGCCGCAGCCTTTCTGGACATGGACATTCGTCCAAGGAAAATTTCGAAATATTCATACATTGTACAAATTGTCTCATCAACTTCCAATTCCAATGTAATTGTCATATTTTCTTTATCTACAACCACATCTGCATCAGTTACCGCATAGTTTACTCTGTCATGAATATCAAATTCTTCTTTCGAACTCTGCACTCTGCTCCTTCTAACATCCGTCTTATCCGCAATAATGAGTGCAGCTGTCACGGCATCTATTGCAACACCATCTTTTTCATCATGATTTCCAATGGCTGAGACAATTGTCAGACGGTCATCAATCGGCATATCCGTTTCTTTTAAAAGCTCATATGCTAAAATTGCACCATATTCTGCATGATGGCTTCTATTAATCGCATTTCCGATATCATGCATAAACCCAGCGATTTTTGCAAGCTCTATGGTATGTTCATCATAGCCTAAATCCTTTAAAATTTCTGCTGCACGCTCTGCTACCAATGCACAGTGAGCTGTAGAATGATCCGTAAATCCCAAAACACCAAGATTGTCATTTCCTTTTTTTAATAATGCACGAATTTCTTCATTATTTCTGATTTCTGTATAATTCAATTTCGTTTCCCCTTTTATCCTTATCATCACTATTTTGACGTATTTTCTCAAGTTTACTATCTTCTCTCCTGAAAATCAATGTTGGAATTTACTTCCTTAGATTCTTACTTGAAAAAACATCATATTTCCCGTAAACTAAATAAATAGTGAATTTTATTACAAAGGAGAGATACTGTGAAAAAATTATTGAAAAGCCTGCCATTCCGATTACTGGTAGGTGTAATCTTAGGTATCGTAATCGGCTTAGCATTAAGCTCTGCTGAAACCACAGGCGTTGCTGCCAGACTTGTAAACGGTGCATTAAATGTGATTGTATCCGTAAAATATGTCCTTGGGCAGTTAATCACATTCTGTGTACCATTGATTGTCATTGGTTTTATCGCACCATCTATTACAAAGCTCGGAAACAATGCTTCCAAAATGCTTGGGGCTGCAATTGTAATTGCTTATGTTTCTTCTATCGGCGCTGCTCTTTTCTCAATGAGTGCAGGATATGCAATCATTCCAAATCTGTCTATTGTATCAGAGGTAGAAGGCTTAAAGGCACTTCCAGCTGCAGTATTCCAGTTAGATATTCCACAGATTATGCCTGTGATGAGTGCACTGGTATTCTCTGTACTTCTTGGTCTTGCAGCCACATGGACAAAAGCAAAAACAATCACAGCTGTATTAGATGAATTTCAGAAAATTGTACTGGAAGTCGTTACCAAAGTAGTTATCCCTGTACTTCCATGGTTTATTGCACTTACTTTCTGTGGACTTGCATATGAAGGAACTATCACAAAACAGCTTCCTGTATTTATTACAGTCGTTCTGATCGTTATGGTTGGACATTTTATCTGGATGGCACTTCTCTACGGAATCGGCGGTGCTTACTCTGGAAAGAATCCATTTGATGTTATCAAAAATTACGGTCCGGCTTATATCACTGCCGTTGGAACCATGTCTTCTGCTGCAACTCTCGCCGTTGCACTTCGCTGTGCAAAGAAATCCGAACCAACACTTCGCAGTGACATGGTAGACTTTGGTATTCCATTATTTGCAAATATTCACCTTTGCGGTTCTGTATTGACAGAAGTATTCTTCGTTATGACAGTTTCCAAAGTTTTATACGGAACAATTCCTTCTGTTGGAACAATGATTATATTCTGTTTACTCCTTGGCGTATTCGCCATTGGTGCTCCTGGAGTTCCGGGCGGTACCGTAATGGCTTCCTTAGGACTGATTACAGGTGTTCTTGGATTTGATGCAACAGGTACAGCCTTAATGCTGACAGTCTTTGCTCTTCAGGATAGTTTCGGAACAGCATGTAATGTTACAGGAGATGGTGCTTTAACCATGATCCTTTCCGGATATGCAAGAAAACATAATATCGAAGAACAAAAGATTTCCATTGACTTATAATTTTAAGCATAAAAATCCCGCGATTTTCACATCGCGGGATTTTTATTGTCTATGACTCTTCTTCAAGAATTTTTTTAATACTGTTTCTCACCAATTCAAATGCGATTGGATTCTTTCCACTGTTAATGACGATATCTGCTGTACTTCTGGTTGGTTCTACGTACAGATAATGCATTGGTTTTACAGTTGTTAAGTACTGTTCTACAACACCCTCAATATCACGTCCACGCTCCTTTACATCACGGATCACTCTTCGAAGGATACGTTCATCTGCATCAGCTTCCACATAAACCTTGATATCGATCAAATCTCTTAAACGTTCATCTGCCAAAACCAGAATGCCTTCCAGTAAAATTACTTTCTTTGGTTCTACAGTTGTCACCTGATCAGAACGGTTATGCTGGGAATAATCATAAACCGGACACTGAATGGCCTTTCCCTCTTTCAATTCACGAATATGTTCAATCAAAAGATCTGTTTCAATTGCATCCGGATGATCATAATTTGTCTTTACACGTTCTTCAAAGGTTAAGTGGCTCTGATCGCGATAGTAATTATCATGGTAGATGACTGCCACATCCTCTTTGAATTCATCCTTTAATCGATTAGTAAAAGTTGATTTTCCAGAACCGGTTCCGCCGGCAATTCCAATAATAATACTTTTCATAATTTGTCCTTAATGTAATTTTTCTAAAATAGATTCTCCAATGGTTCCTTCCGGCATTTCTACGTCAAAAATATCCGCCACGGTTGCTCCAACAATTGCAAAGGTATCTGTTTCTTCCAGCTCTCCACAACCTTCCATGGATTTTGAATATGCCAAAAACGGCACTTTTTCTCTCGTATGGTCTGTTCCGGTATAAGTCGGATCGTTTCCATGATCTGCAGTGATGATCAAAAGATCATCCTCTCTTAAAGTATCCAGAAGAACCCCTAAATTCACATCAAACTTTTCAATTTCTTCTGCATAACCCTTTGGATCTCTTCGATGCCCCCAAAGTGCATCAAAATCCACTAAGTTTGTAAAACATAAGCCTCTAAAGTCTTTCTTTGCAATCTCAATGGTCTGCTCCATACCATGAACAGAAGATTTTGATTTATGTGCCTCTGTAATTCCTTCACCATCAAAAATATCTTTGATCTTTCCTACTGAAATCACATCAAGTCCGACTGCTTTTAAAGCATCCAGAGCAGTCTTACCATATGGCTTTAGTGCATAGTCATGACGGTTGCTGGTACGCTTAAATTCGCCTTTTTTCAATCCCACATATGGTCTTGCGATGACACGCCCAACCTTCCACTCATCCTTCATGGTCAGTTCTCTTGCAATTTCACACCAACGGTATAATTCTTCCAGGCCGGTTGTTTCTTCATTTCCGCAAATCTGAAGTACCGAATCCGCAGAAGTATACACGATCATGTGACCGTATTTCACTTCTTCTTCCGCCAGTTCTTCTAAGATTTCCGTTCCACTGGAGCTTTTATTTCCAATGACTTTACGTCCCGTTCTCTTTTCCAGCTCCTGAATCAATTCTTGCGGAAAACCATTCTGGTCAAACGTCTTAAATGGCGTGGTAATTTCTAACCCCATCATTTCCCAGTGACCTGTCATGGTATCTTTTGCAAGACTTTTTTCGTTTAATTTTCCATAATAGCCAAGTGGCTTTTCAACTGGCGGCACCTGCTTTAAAGGAGTCACATTTGCCATTCCAAGCTTCTGTAAGTTTGGAATTTCAAATGCATCCACAGCTTCCGAAATGTGTCCCAGAGTATTTACACCTACATCACCATATTCCGGAGAGTCCGGCATTGCTCCAACACCGAGAGAATCCATAACTACTACAAATACACGATTAATTTTTTTCATTTTACGAATCCTTTCCAAATCTATTTTATGCCAGATTGGCCGGGCCAAAGCCCATCGGAAGTAATTCTTCTAATGTCATTATTTTGTAAGTTTCTTTATTCACTGCCAGAATAATTTTAAATGTTTTCGGATCACAAAATTCCATCATGACCTGACGACATACTCCGCATGGTGCAGTCAGTTCTGTCAGAACCCCATTCTGTCCTCCAACTACGGCAATGGCTTCAAATTCTTTCACGCCTTCACTGACTGCCTTAAAAAATGCTGTACGCTCTGCGCAGTTGGATGGTGTATATCCTGCATTTTCAATATTACAACCTTTAAAGATCTGTCCGTTTTTTGCAAGAAGCGCAGCGCCTACTTTAAAATTAGAGTATGGTGTGTAAGACATTTTTGTCATGCCAATGGCAGTTTCTATCAATTCTTCGATAAGTTTCTGATCAAGCATAGCTGCCTCCTAGTAACCTGATGCTTCTTCATTTTTTACAATTTTAATAATTCTGCTTGTTCCAAGACGGTCAGCGCCTAAGCATAAGAATTTTTCAGCATCATCCATAGACGCAATACCGCCTGCTGCTTTCATCTTCACATCTGGTCCAATATTCTTTGCAAACAGCTCAATATCTGCAAATGTTGCACCTGCTTTAGAAAATCCTGTGGATGTTTTGATATAATCAGCACCTGCTGCTGTTACTATTTCACACATTTTCACTTTTTCTTCATCAGTCAAAAGACATGTTTCAATGATAACTTTTAAAATCTTATCACCACATGCTGCTTTTAATATGCGGATTTCATTTTCCAGTGCTTCGTATTTTTTATCTTTCAGCCATCCGATGTTTATGACCATATCGATTTCATCAGCACCGTTTGCGATGGCATCCTTTGTTTCAAATTCTTTTGTTGCAGTTGTCATATAACCATTTGGGAATCCGATGACTGTACAGATTGCAAGTTTGTTCCCAACATATTCTTTTGCCTGACCTACATAAGAAGGTGGAATACAGGCAGAAGCTGTTCCGTATTTTACTGCATCATCACAGATTGCTTTGATTTCTTCCCATGTTGCTGTCTGTGTTAATAAGGTATGATCTACATGTTTTAATACTTCGTTTGCGTTCATTTTGTTTCTCCTATGCTAATTCTAATGCGATTTCCATCATTTTACCGAAACCAACCTGACGTTCTTCCGCACTTAAATACTGGTCTTTAAACAGATGGTCAGATATTGTTAAAATAGCCAGTGCTTTTTTACCGGCATGAACAGCATTCATATAAAGCGCTGCTGCTTCCATTTCTACACAGAGGACACCCATGTCTTTCCATCTCTGATTTACAGTCGGATCTGCATTATAGAAAATATCTGAAGAAAGAACATTCCCAACCACATATTTAGTTCCCTGGGCTTCTGCAGCATCGATTGCACGTTTCATTAATCCATAATCTGCAATTGGAGCATAAGTTCCCGGCAGATTATACTGTTTTACAAAATCAGAATTGGTACATGCACCCATACCAATGACAATATCCATCACATTTAAATCATCGTGAAAAGCTCCTGCGGAACCGATACGAATAATCTGATCTACATCATAAAAATTAAAAAGCTCATAGGAATAAATACCGATGGATGGCATCCCCATACCGCCGCCCATGACTGAAATTTCTTTTCCTTTATAGGTTCCTGTATATCCAAGCATATTTCTTACAGAAGTTACCAGTCTTGGGTTTTCCAGATAAGTTTCTGCGATATATTTCGCACGAAGTGGATCTCCCGGCATTAATACAGTTTTTGCAAAGTCACCTTTCTTTGCGCCAATGTGTGGTGTTGGAATTGACATATTCATTCCTCCTTATTTACTGATATTTTTAAAACCGGCGCAGTTGTTGAACACAACATCTGCGCCGACAAAATGATACTATTTAGATTTTACGAATGGTTTACCATTTGCTGCAGGTGTATGTGCCTTACCAACAAAGAGTACCAGTGCAATAATTGTTACTACATATGGAATCATGGAAATGAGGTTTGGATCAACCACATTACTCATACTTAAAATTGATTTTACACCACTGCAGAAACCGAAAAGCAGACAAGCTTTTGCTGCTCCGCCTGGTGAGAATTTACCAAAGATTACCGCTGCAATGGCGATGAAGCCCTGACCTACGATAACACTTGGACGGAACTGGTTGATGGTTGCAGTTGTTACGAACGCACCGCCAAGACCAGCCATAAAACCGGAAATAATAACACAGATATAACGCACTCTGTATACGCTGATACCTAAAGATTCACACGCTTCCGGATGTTCCCCAACGGCTCTTAAATGTGTACCAAATTTTGTTTTATAGAAAACAAATACGGCGATTCCCGCAAAAATAAATACGAGATAAGCAACTGAATATACGTTTAATACGTTTCCAAGGAAAGAACCTGCTTCAAACTTTCCTTCAAACAATTTTGGTAACTTATCAGCGATTGCAAGTGGTGGTGTATCAGGAGAACCAAAGATTGCCTTTCCAAGGAAAAGTGCAAGACCCGGTCCGATAAAGTTCATGGCTGTACCTGCAATTGTCTGGTCAGCATGATATTGAATACAAACCACTGCATGAACTGCTGCCATCAGGGCACCTGCAAGACCGCCTGCAAGAAATGCAATCCATCCATTGTGAGCCACAAGACCTACTGCCGCACCTGTAAATGCGCCAATGGTCATCATTCCTTCAATACCTAAGTTGATTACACCGCTTCGTTCTGAGAAACAAGAACCTAAAGCAGCTAATAAAAGCGGAGGTGTCGCAACTAAGGTTGCATTAATTAAAAGTCCTAAATTACTGATAAAAGCATCCATTTCGTTTTCCTCCTACTTTTTCTTACCAAATTTCATAAATAAGGCTTTGAACACACCTGAAATTGCGATAAAGATGATTACACAGCCCATGATAATGTCAATAACTTCTTCCGGAGCTCCAACCATAGTAAGTTTTGCTCCGCCATATTTCATCGCACCATAGAAGATACCTGATAAAATACATCCAAGAGGGTTCGATCCTGCAATCAGGGCAACGGTAATACCCTGGAATCCGTAGCCTTCCTGGCCTGCGAACTGGCTGATACGTCCAGCCATACCAAGAATCTGAACAGCACCGCCAACGCCTGCAAGGGCACCGGAAATACCGAGCGCTGTTAAGATGGATTTATTCGCATTGATGCCGCCGAATGTCGCAGCATCTTTATTAAAGCCTACTGCTTTTAATTTATAACCTAAGGTTGTTTTTTCAATAATAATCCACATTGCAACTGCTGCTACGATTGCAAGGATAAATCCCCAGTTTGCACCTGTACAATTCAGCGCTTTTAAAATTCCTTCCGGGAATAAAATCCTTGCTGAATCAAGTACATTCTTTGTTGCTTCCCCACTTCCTTCTTTGTGAAGTGTTTCTGTATTTACAAGGAAGTTTGATAAATAGAATGCAAGCCAGTTAAACATGATAAATGAAAGAACTTCGTGAATTCCACGTTTTACTTTCAAAAGCCCTACAAGGTAAGACCATAAAAATCCTGCAGCTGCTGCCGCAAGGATACATACGATTGCATGAAGCACTGGTGGCAATTTCAGAATGATACCACAAGCACATGCTGCCATAGCACCAACTACAAACTGACCTTCCGCACCGATGTTAAATACACCTGTACGTAAAGAGAATGCAACACTGAGCCCTGTAAAAATCAGTGGTGCCGCATAAACCAGTGTCCAAATCATGAATTTTGGTTTTCCAAACACACCGTCAATCAGTTTTCCATATGCTTCTATAGGACTAATTCCTACTGTCACAAGGAAAATTGCTCCGATTATAAAACCAATAATAATCGCAATGAGTGTATAAAGCACGTTAGATTCTAAAAAGCTTTTTCTCTTTTTCATGCCTGTTTACCTCCTGCCATTAAGTATCCTAATTCTTTTTCATCCGCATCTTTTCCCGCCACGCTGCCGGTAATCTGTCCGTCAAAGATAACTTCAATACGGTCAGATAAGCTCATAATTTCATCAAGCTCAAAAGATACGAGAAGCACCGCGCGGTTTTTGTTACGCTGTTCTACAATATATTTGTGTACGAATTCAATGGCACCAACGTCCAGACCTCGGGTCGGATTCACTGCAATGAGTAAGTCCTTATCATTGGTCACTTCTCGTGCAATGAT
>JBGVRS010000020.1:0-5338 GCA_045128635.1 Lachnospiraceae bacterium | reverse complement strand
GGTTTGTATAAGCACAAGTTTTTGTTGTAACATCCCATGCTTCATCCCATGAAAGACCATTTTCGTCCATTAAAATTCTCATAAGTTCAGCTACTGCTACAGTTGGATGTGTATCATTTAACTGGAATGTAACTTTTTCATGGAATTTTCTTAAATCGTCATGTTTCTTTAAGTATTTTTCAACAGCTTCCTGTACAGATGCTGAAATGAAGAAATACTGCTGTTTTAAACGAAGTTCTTTGCCAGCCATGTGGTTATCGTTTGGATATAATACTTCAACGATATTTCTAGCAAGGTTTTCCTGTTCAACCGCTCTCTGGTATTCACCTTTGTTGAATGCGTCTAACTGGAAGTTTGTGATTGCTTCAGCATCCCAAACACGAAGTGTGTTTACGATGTTGTTTCCGTAACCAACGATTGGCATATCTACTGGTACTGCAAGTACAGACTGGTAGTTTTTGTGTTCAAAGTGATAGTTTCCATTTACATAAGAAGTTTCAATGTATCCACCGAATTTAACTTCTTTTGCGTATTCAGGACGACGAAGTTCGAATGGATTACCGTTCTTTAACCACTGGTCTGGTACTTCTACCTGATATCCGTCAACGATTTTCTGTTTGAACATACCGTAACGGTAACGGATACCACAACCATATGCAGAGTATCCTAATGTAGCAAGGGAATCAAGGAAACATGCTGCAAGACGTCCAAGACCACCGTTACCTAAAGCTGCATCTGGTTCTTCATCTTCGATTACGTTGATGTCACAACCAAGTTCTTCTAATACTTCTTTTACTTCATCATAGTAAGTTAAGTTGATTAAGTTGTTACCTAAAGCACGACCCATTAAGAATTCCATTGACATGTAGTAAACTGTCTTTGGATCCTGTTCGTCGTATGCTTTCTGAGTAGCAATCCAAGCATCCATAATGGAATCTTTTACTGCATAAGATACTGCCTGGAAAATCTGCTGCTTTGTTGCTTCAGAAATGTCTTTTCTGAAAAGTGTCTTTACATTATAAAGGACACTTCTTTTGAACATTTCCTTGTCAAAAGTTCTTTTGCTCATAATATCCTCCTACTTTTCTACACCGATGCTTACAGTTTCACCGTTGATATTCCATTCTTTGCTGTAACCAGCAAGCTCTCCTACTTTAATATCAAGGGCCATAACATCGTTCATAATACTATTGGCATTTGCCTTAACGATACCGGAAACTTTATCGTTTCCACTCACATAGATGACAATCTTATCGGTCACTTCAAAATCTGCTTCTTTTCTCATTGTCTGAATCTTACTGATCACTTCACGTACGAAACCTTCTTCAATGAGTTCTTCTGTCAGATTTGTATCTAATACAACAGTCATGTTGTTATCAGCCTGAGATACATAGCCTTCTTTCTGTGCCATGTCAATTAACAGGTCGTCTTTGGATAATACCACAGATGTACCATTGACGTCAAATGTAATGCAACCGCTTGCGTTCAGTGTATCCATGGCTTCATTGCCATCTACTTCTGCAAGATATTGCTTAATTCCGCCAAGGAATTTTCCGTATTTTGGTCCAACAGTCTTAAGCTGTGGTTTAAATGTATAAGATGTGAAATCTCTTACGTCATCTGTAAATGTTACTTTCTTCACATTTAATTCGTCAGCGATGATTTCCTGATACATATCATCAAGTGCTTTTTCAGCCTTTACAAACATTGTGCCAATTGGCTGACGGTTCTTGATGTTTGCTGCATTTCTTGCCGCACGTCCCATAACTACGATATCAAGAACTTCTTCCATTGCAGCTTCTAATTCTTTATCAATGAGTGTTTCATCAGCAACAGGGAAGTCACATAAATGAATACTTTCAGGAGCAGTTTTATCTACGCTGCGAACAAGGTTCTGATAGATATCTTCTGTCATGAATGGAATCATTGGTGCTGCTGTCTTGGAAATTGTTACAAGTGCTGTGTAAAGAGTCATGTACGCATTGATCTTATCCTGTTCCATTCCTTTTGCCCAGAAACGGTCACGGCTGCGACGAACATACCAGTTACTCATTTCATCAACGAATTCCTGTAATGCTCTTGCTGCTTCAGGGATGCGGTAGTTTTCCAAATGACTATCTACTGCTTTTACCACTGTATTTAATTTAGATAAAAGCCATTTATCCATAACAGATAAAGATTCTTTATCTAATGTATACTTGCTTGCATCGAAATTATCAATGTTTGCATAGAGTACGAAGAATGCATAAGTATTCCAAAGTGTACTCATAAATTTACGCTGTCCTTCTGTTACCGCCTTACCATGGAATCTGTTTGGTAACCATGGAGCAGAGTTGATGTAGAAGTACCAACGGATCGCATCTGCACCGTATGTTTCCAGTGCATCGAATGGATCAACTGCATTTCCTTTAGATTTACTCATCTTCTGACCGTTTTCGTCCTGAACGTGTCCAAGAACGATTACGTTTTCATAAGGAGCTTTGTTGAACAGTAATGTAGATTCTGCTAACAGAGAGTAGAACCAACCACGTGTCTGGTCAACTGCTTCAGAGATGAACTGTGCAGGGAACTGCGCTTCAAATAATTCTTTATTTTCAAATGGATAGTGATGCTGTGCAAATGGCATCGCTCCTGAGTCAAACCAGCAGTCAATAACTTCCGGTACACGGTGCATTTCTTTTCCACATTTTGGACATGGGAATGTCACTGCATCGATGTATGGTCTGTGAAGTTCTACATTTGCTGCATCCGGATTACCGCTAAGCTCTGCTAATTCTGCTTTGCTTCCGATTGCATGCATATGTCCGCATTCACACTGCCAGATATTCAGTGGAGTTCCCCAGTAACGGTTACGGCTGATACCCCAGTCCTGAATGTTTTCTAACCAGTCACCAAAACGGCCTTTACCGATTGTTTCAGGAATCCAGTTGATTGTGTTGTTGTTGCGGATCAAGTCTTCTTTTACCGCTGTCATTTTGATGAACCATGATTCACGAGCATAGTAAATAAGTGGAGTATCACATCTCCAGCAGTGTGGATAGCTGTGCTCAAATTTTGGTGCATCGTAAAGAAGTCCTCTTTCATCAAGGTCCTTTAAAATGATTGGGTCAGCATCTTTCACAAATTTACCTGCTGCAGGTGCTTCTTCAGTCATTTCACCCTTGCTGTCTACGAGCTGTACAAATGGAAGGTCGTATTTACGTCCTACATTGGCATCATCTTCACCAAATGCAGGTGCAATGTGTACAACACCTGTACCATCGCTTAATGTAACATATCCGTCACATGTTACGAAATGACCTTTTTTGTTCTGTTTCGCTGCAATGTTTGCTGCTGCTTCGTATAAAGGTTCGTATTCTTTGTATTCCAGATCTTTACCAACATATTTTTCAAGAATTTCGTATGCTGGTGTTTCTTCTGTACCAAGTTTTCCAAGAACAGTGTCAAGAAGTGCTTCTGCCATGTAATATACATTACCGTCAGCTGCTTTTACTTTTACATAAGATTCTACCGGATTCACACAAAGTGCCACGTTGGATGGTAATGTCCAAGGTGTTGTTGTCCATGCTAAAATATAAGCATCTTCATCTTTCACTTTGAAACGAACAACTGCAGAACGTTCTTTTACATCTTTGTAACCCTGTGCTACTTCGTGAGAAGATAAAGGTGTACCGCAACGAGGGCAGTAAGGAACGATTTTAAATCCTTTGTATAAAAGACCTTTGTCCCAGATAGTTTTCAGTGCCCACCATTCAGATTCAATAAAGTCATCATGGTATGTTACGTATGGATCGTCCATATCTGCCCAGAAACCTACAGTACCTGAGAAATCTTCCCACATACCTTTATATTTCCAAACGCTTTCCTTACATTTGTCGATGAATGGATCCAATCCGTATTCTTCAATCTGTTCTTTTCCGTCAAGACCAAGAAGTTTTTCTACTTCAAGTTCTACTGGAAGTCCGTGAGTATCCCATCCGGCTTTTCTAGGAACCATGTAGCCCTTCATTGTTCTGTAACGAGGAATCATATCTTTGATAACACGTGTTAATACGTGTCCGATATGTGGTTTACCGTTTGCTGTAGGCGGTCCATCATAAAATGTATATGTTGGTCCTTCCTTGCGGTTTTCCATACTCTTTCTGAAAATATCATTATCTTTCCAGAACTGTTCAACCTTTTTTTCACGTTCAACGAAATTCAGATTAGTCGATACTTTTTCGTACATCGTAATTCTCCCTTTCTATAAGTTTTTTCATGTATGCTGTTTTTCTTTTTTATTTATAATAAAAAAAGCCTTCACCTGTAAAAGGCGAAAGCATAGTGCTATCGTATACCACCTGTTACAACATACCATTATATGCGTTCCTTTTAACGGGGGAAATCCGTCAGTGCCTAATAGACCTTTCGTTCAGCCTGAAGCTCAGAAGTGATATTCACAATGCCTTACTCCCTCCGGGCTTTCACCATCCCCGGCTCGCTTTGGGTTTCATCTGCACTGCTACTGTCTTCGTCATAGCCGTTATCGCGAACTAGTATATAGTGAAAAACCGCGATTTGTCAAGGTTTTTCGGCAATTTCTTGATTTCATTTCCTTATAACTCCCCTTGAAATACACTTATAAATCGCATATAATGTACCCATTAATGTGATTTTTTAACCGAAAGGACAATATATGGGATTTAAAAAAAGTTTATTTTATAGATTATTTTTCGGTGCTTTAGCCGCTTTTTTCGTACTGGCACCGGTAAATGTATATGCTACCGAGGATGCTGAAAACCAGGCAGCATACAACAAAACCATCGAATCAAATGAATGGGACAGCTGGCCAACCGGTCCTTCCATCTATGCAGAATCTGCCATTGTTATGGAAGCAGATACAGGGCTGATTCTTTATGCAAAGGATATCGAAGCAAAAAACTATCCTGCAAGTATCACCAAGATCATGACCGCGCTTTTGGCACTGGAAAACTGCGAATTAAATGAAGAAGTAGAATATTCCTACTACGCAACACATTCTATTGAATATGGAAGCAGTTCTATCGCAAGAACCGAAGGAGAAATCCTGACTGTAGAAGAATCTCTTTATGCACTGATGTTATCCTCTGCCAATGAATGTGCCAATGCCCTGGCAGAACATATCGCAGGTTCCAACGAAGCATTTGCCGTATTAATGAACGAAAAAGCAGAAGAACTCGGATGTGTAAATACACATTTTTCCAATCCAAGCGGTCTGCATGATGAAAATCATTACACCTGTGCCTATGATATGGCGCTGATTACAAAGGCGGCGCTTGAAAACGATGATTTCAGACGCATTGCCGGAACCGATTACTAT
>JBGVRS010000019.1:0-2231 GCA_045128635.1 Lachnospiraceae bacterium | reverse complement strand
ATGGTGGACGTAAATATTTAGAAAAACAGGATTACATTCTTGCCAAACAGAAAGAACAGTTGGCTTTGCAGGAAGAAAAGCTCGAAGAATTGGTTATGAAAATTGAAGACGTGGAAACTTTGATTGATGAAGTTTCCGATATCGCCTATGACAAAGCGGTTGAAGTTGTTACCGCTGCTGTAAAAAAAGAAACCCATCTGGAAGATATTCGATTGGTAGAAGAATCAAAAAATTGGGTGCTTTCTCCGGAACGAAAAGCATCCAAGAAAGAGCGTGAATATGCAGCCAAACGATTAGACGGCGTAATTACTAAAATCAAAAATGCTATGCAAAGTGCCATTCTGAAAATCCAGAATAAACTTATGCAGCCGGAAGTGAAAAAGGCTGGAACGGAGCAGATTAAGGCAAAGGCACGAGCTTCTGTTCTGGATAAGTTGAATCGTAAAAAAGAAGCTATTCGCCAAAATTCATCCGGTAGTGTAACAAATTTTGTGTAAACCTCTTAGATTAGTGATAAAATCTTAGGTTTAATAAGAATTGGATAAGATTAGATGAGGGCTGAATGGCATGAAATGCTGTTCAGCCCTTGTCTACTTTCTAGCATGGATCATTTTGCATGTCAAGGGCACCCGGTATAATCCGGGTGTTTTATTCACCCTTGAAAAGCAAATGATTTATGCTAATCCAGATCTTCTGGACGGATTCGATCTTCGAAATAGATACATAACTGATCCAGGGTCAAGCCCCAGTCCCATGTTTTACCAGTCCATTTCTTGCTGGCATCCATCATTGCAAGATACAGGCTTTTGAACAAGGCATCGTCTGTTGGAAAAATAGTCTTTGCCTTAGTGACCTTGCGCAGCTGGCGGTTAAAGTTTTCAATCGAATTCGTTGTATAAATCAGTTTCCGAATCTCGGATGGATACTTGAAATATGTGGATAACTGCGGCCAGTTATTACGCCAGGAAGCAATCGAGGCCGGATATTTTTTGCCCCATTCTTCTTCTAAATCGTCTAAGGCAGCCAATGCCAGATCTTCTGTATCAGCCTTATATACCAGTTTTAAGTCAGCCATAAATGATTTCAGGTCCTTGTAGGAAATGAACTTTGTGGAATAACGGATCTGGTGAACAATGCAGCGCTGAACCTCTGCTTTAGGAAAAACAGCATGGATGGCATCGCCAAAGCCAGTAAGACCGTCAACAGATACAATCATGATATCTTCGACACCACGGTTTTTGATTTCATTAAGAACGCCGAGCCAGTATTTAGCGCTTTCATTTCCGCCAATCCACATGCCAAGAACTTCGCGTAAACCATTTAATTTCACACCAATGGCTACGTATACTGCTTTTTTAACGGTGCGGTTATCTTCGCGCACATTGAAATGTACAGCATCCATAAAAACAATTGCGTACTTGCGCTCTAACGGTCTGTTCTGCCACTCCTTTGCAAGCGGAAGGATACGGTCTGTCATACGGGAAATCATCTCTGCAGATGCATCCACACCATAAACATCACGCAGATGGTTGGAAATATCTCTTGTGGTCATTCCTTTCGCATACATAGAAAGCACCTGATCTTCGATGTTTGAAATATCAGTCTGATTCTTTTTGACAATCTGCGGTTCAAATTCACCTTTTCGGTCTCGTGGGATATCTAAATCAATCGGGCCCATAGATGAGGTGACTGTTTTTGAACTGTAACCATTTCGGCTGTCGTCAGTTTCTTTGTTTTTGTAATCATACTTGGAGTAACCAAGATGATCATCCATTTCTGCTTCAAGCATTCCCTGCAGTGTTTCGCCAAGTAAATCTTTCAGCATTTCCTGCACATCCTGTGCATCCTTCGGTTGATAGTGCTCCAGTAAGCTGTTAATAAATGCTTTGCGTTCTGGATCCATTTTTCTTCTTCGTGCCATAAAAATATCCTCCTGGATTAGTATTTATTTTAACACCAATCCAAGAGGATATATATCATCTCTTTAGTTTACACAAAATAATTTACAGTCTCGATAGAAATCCACCCCAAGCATTCCCCTGATTCTCTGTGCAAAGCTGGGAGATTCAAATTTTAATCTGCGTTCGTTATTCATCCTAATCTTCCTCCTTCTTTGACATCAGTTCAATATAGTATTCTTCCAGGCCAATTTTGTTCTTTTTGATCTCACTTACAACATGACCGTTTTTCATCAGGAAATCTACAATCGCTGCTGTGTCATCTACATCATA
>JBGVRS010000018.1:0-1701 GCA_045128635.1 Lachnospiraceae bacterium | reverse complement strand
AATTACATCAAAAAAAATCCCGAAGAACTAACTTGCGAAGATGCCAGAAATTATCTTCTCCATTTACAAGGCAAAGGAGACAAAGCTTCTACACTTAACAATAACAATGGTTCGCTTGTATTTTTTTATAAACGTGTCTTAGGTAAGCTATGGGATGATAACTTAGTACCTCGAGCCATTAACGATTATGCTGTTCCGGAAGTTCTTTCTTTTCATGATGTTGAGAAACTTTTAAATGCAACGGAAGATTTAAAATACAAAGCTATTTTTGCAATCATGTATTCCTCCGGCTTACGCATTTCAGAAGTATTACATTTGCACTATGAAGATATTTCAAGAAAAAATATGCAGATTTATATACGAGACTCTAAAACTCATACAGCTCGTTATGCACTATTGTCCAAGAGAGCTCTCGATATTCTTACTGAATATTGGTTCACTTGTGGAAGACCTACCGGAATTCTTTTTCCCAACAAGTGGACTGGTGAATATCTCACAACTTCCGGTCCAAGACTTGTTTTCAAAAAGTCTTTAAAGATGGCAGGTCTTCCTCACAGTATACGTATGCATTCTCTGCGACACAGCTATGCAACTCATCTTTTGGAAGATGGTGTTGATATAAGATATATTCAAACCTTGTTAGGACATCGTTCCCCTAAGTCCACTGAAATCTATCTTCATGTTAGCAACAAGGCATTATTAGGTGTTCAGAGCCCTTTTGATAAGAGAGCTGGTGAAATAAATGGTTAATCCTACAGTACAGGATATATTTCACCGGTTTTATCCACTCTATTTAGAGCAGTATTCTCCTTCTCCTCAGCAAGCAAAGGTGGCTCATTGTATTATCAATTGCAAAACCGGAGCTTATGGTGCTAACGTACAATTCTGTGAAGACTGTGGACATCCACAGATTCACTATAATTCCTGTCGTAACAGATGCTGTCCCATGTGCCAGGCGCTCCCAAAAGAAAAATGGATGGATAAACGTCGTGAAGATGTTCTCGAAGCTCCTTACTTCCATGTGGTATTTACAGTCCCACAGGAATTAAACTCTTTAATCTACAGCAACCAGCAACTTCTGTATGATGCACTGTATCATTCTGTTTCTGCAACTATCAATGAGTTAACAGCCGATACAAAGCATCTCGGTGCAAGGGTGGGATATATTTGTGTGTTACACACCTGGGGATCCGAAATGAATTATCATCCTCATATTCATGTTATCCTTCTTGGCGGTGGACTGACTGCTAAAAATCAGTGGCGTGATAAAGGTGAAGAATTCTTCCTTCCGGTAAAAATTTTGTCAAAGCTGTTCCGTGGTAAATATATGGATGAGCTGAAACGCTTGTGGAATGAGAAGAAGCTTCAGTTTCATGGGAGTAGTGAAAAATATCGCAATCATTATGCTTTCAAAGAATTGCTGAATACCTGTTATGAAAAAGACTGGATTCCCCATTGCAAGAAAACCTTCAATGGCGCACAGTCTGTCATTAACTATCTCGGTAAGTATACACATAGAATTGCCATCAGCAATCATCGTATCATTCGCATGGACGAAAATACTGTTACTTACTATGTGAAGGATTATCGTGAAGAAGGTAAATGGAAAGAATATACCATTTCCGGAATCGAATTTATCCGCAGATTTCTTATGCATGTGCCGCCAAAGCGCTTCGTAAGAATTAGACACTACGGTTTACT
>JBGVRS010000017.1:0-42619 GCA_045128635.1 Lachnospiraceae bacterium | reverse complement strand
AACGCAAAAGCGGAGAAACACTTCCCAAGTGTATCTCCGCTTTCCTATTTATATATTCATGTGCTTAGATAACAATATTTTATGAAGCTTCGCTTCTGTCTTTCATCTGCATTCGAAGCTTCGTAATGGATGCTGCAAAGCTCTCATTCTGAAGCACCACATGATCCGGAACATTTAAATGTACCGGTGTAAAATTCCAGATTCCTTCTACCCCTGTAGCTACTAACTGATCACATACCATCTGCGCATTCTCAGCCGGAACCATCACAATTCCAATCTGCACCTGATGTTCTTCACAGACCTTTTCCAATTGATTGATCGGATAAATGATTTTGTCTTCAACATTGCGTTTCTTAGCGCAGTTCATATCAAATCCACCAACAATATGTAATCCTGATGATTCAAATCCTCCATAGGAAAGTAAAAGCTGCAGCATTTCACCTTTTCCTGCCACAACAGCATTGATTGTACTTTTCACACCTAAAAATGTTTCGATATCATTGATCAATTCCTCGCAAGGATAACCCAGCTTACATCTTCCACCGTCAGAAACCTTTGCAAGATCTTTTCGCACGGAAACTTCTCCTAAGCCCAATGCACTTGCTATCTTCGTTGCAGATATGTTTTTCGTGCTTTCCGGAAGTGCCTTAATATAATTCAGATAGATCGGCATTCTGGCAAGCATATTATTCGAAATCTTCTTCGACTCCATTTTTTTCTCCTTATGGTTCTTTCCCTAATTCCCAAACAAACTCTTATTTTTTCATCCCTATTATTATATTTTCGTTTTACCATGAAACCAATAGGTTTTCAAAACTTTATCTATAGTTTTAAACTATAGATTTGCACAAAAAAAGAAGAAAGGCTCATCACCTTTCTCCTTTTCGTCGTATTTTATCTGTGATTATGTAATAATTCGTGAGCTTTTCCTTTGAAATATCCATTGTAGAATACATCCATCAATGGGTTTTCGTCAGATTTCTTAATTACCATTGCCCCATCTGCTGAGTAAAGTCCTGCAGCTCTTGCAGCTTTATGACGAGGACCAGCCGGGATTGGCTGTCCGCCACCCATGATACATCCACGGCGGCATGCCATAACTTCGATCAGATGATATTCTTTTTCACCATTCTGAACCTGTTCCATAACCTTGCGAGCGTTTGCAAGTCCACTAACTACACAAATCTTAACATCCATTCCATTGTAAGGAACTACAGTTTCTTTGATACCTTCTTCCCCACGGATACCGCATTTTGCAATGGCATCCAGAGTTGCTGTATCATGTCCATCAGCCAGTCTTCTAAGAACCGCTTCTGTTACACCACCTGTGACACCAAAGATTACACCTGCGCCGGATCCGATACCAAACGGCATATCACAGCTTTCGGATTCAATCTTATCGAATGCAATACCGGCGTTTTTGATCATACGGATAAGTTCTGTTGTTGTAATAACAGCATCTGTATCCTTTTCGCCTTTTGTATAACTGTCTTCTCTAACTGCTTCCATCTTCTTCGCTGTACATGGCATGATAGAAACCACAAATGTTTTCTTACCTTCTGCATGTTCAGGATCTCTGTACCATTCTTTTAAGACAGCTGAGAACATCTGCTGTGGAGAACGGCATGTAGAAACATTTTCTTTCATATCAGGGAACTGATCACCAACAAATTTTACCCATGCAGGACAGCAGGATGTAAGAAGTGGTAATTTTCCGCCATTTTTCACTCTGTCGAGGAATTCAGCACTTTCTTCCATGATGGTAAGGTCAGCTGTATAAGTTGTATCGTAAACTTCATCAAAGCCCATTGCATGTAAAGAAGCTACGATCTTGCCCATTACATTTTCGCCATTTTTCATGCCGAATGCATCGCCAACTGCAACTCGAACAGCCGGAGCAATCTGAGCAACCACTCTTGTATTCTTATCACCAAGCGCTTCCCAAACTTCATCCATATGTGTACGGATTGTAAGAGCACCTGTTGGACAAAATACACGGCACTGACCACAGCTTACACAGTCAGTTGCTGATAATTTCTTTTCAAATGCAGGAGTAACGGTTGCTTCTGTACCACGATTTGCAAAGCCTAAAACGCCAAGACCCTGTAATTCTGAACAGACGCGAACACAGTTACCGCATAAAATACATTTGTTAGGGTCACGTACGATTGCAGGAGAACTGTAATCGACTGGACGGATTTCATTATAGTTATCGTAACGAACTTTTAATACACCCATGCTGTGAGCAAGTTCCTGTAATTTACATTCGCCACTCTTTACACATGTTGTACAGTCTCTGCAGTGAGCTGCAAGAAGCAGTTCCACGATTAATTTACGATGCTTACGAAGTCTTTCTGTATGTGTGTAGATGACCATTCCATCTCTTGGTTCTTCTGAACAGGATGCAAATAATCTTCCTCTGTCATCTTCTACTGTACAAAGACGGCATGCACCGAATGTAGATAATTCCGAATGATAGCACAGTGTAGGGATGTCAATACCGGCTTTTCGGATAATACTTAATACATTTTTTTCATCGGTAAATTCAACTTTTTTACCGTTAATTGTCATATATCCCATAAGTCACCCTCCTATGCTTCCACGTAGATTGCGCCAAATGCACAGTTATCTTTACATGCACCACACTTGATACATTTTGTACTGTCAATTGTAAATGGTTCTTTCACTTTACCGGAAATTGCATTTACAGGACAGTTCTTCGCACATTTGCTGCAGCCCTTACAAAGTTCAGGGTTGATCACATATTTACGAAGTGCTGTACAAGTCTTCGCTCTACATTTCTTATCTACGATATGTTCAATGTATTCGTCACGGAATGTACTTAATGTACTAAGTACCGGAAGCGGAGCACTCTTACCTAATCCGCAAAGAGCCATGCTCTGGATCATGGTTGCAAGTTCTTCCAGTTTATCTAAATCTTCCATTTCACCATTGCCGTTAACGATCTTTTCAAGAATATCAAGCATTCTCTTTGTACCTTCACGACATGGTACACATTTTCCACAGGATTCTCTCTGAGTAAAGCTCATGAAGAAACGGGCAACTTCTACCATACAGGTATTCTTGTCCATAACTACCATACCGCCGGAACCAACGATGGCATTGAATTTCTTAACGGAATCAAAATCAAGCGGCTCGTCTAAGTGTTTTTCAGTTAAACATCCGCCGGATGGTCCACCAATCTGAACAGCCTTAAATTCCGCACCGTCTTTCAAGCCGCCACCGATATCGAAAATAATTTCTCTTAAAGTAGATCCCATCGGAACTTCGATCAGACCTGTGTTTTCAATAGCACCTGTTAAGGAGAATGTCTTACATCCAGGGCTTCCTGCTGTACCGATAGAACGGAACCAGTCAGCGCCATCAAGGATGATCTTTGGAACGTTGGCATAAGTTTCAACGTTATTTAATACAGTTGGTTTTTCCCACAGACCTTTTTCTACTGTACGAGGTGGTTTTACTCGAGGCATACCACGGTTACCTTCGATAGATGCTGTCAAAGCAGAACCTTCACCACATACGAATGCACCTGCACCACGGTTAATGTGTAAGTGGAAATTAAAATCTGTTCCTAAAATATTGTCACCTAAAAGGCCTTTTTCTTCCAGCTGGGCAATTGCTCCGCGAAGTCTTGTAACGGAGTTTGGATATTCTGCACGAACGTAAATGTAACCATGTTCTGCTTTTACTGCATAGCCGGCAATCATCATACCTTCGATAAGTTTGAATGGGTCACCTTCCATTACGGAACCATCCATAAATGCACCTGGGTCACCTTCGTCACCATTACATACAACAAAACGTTCTGTTTCTTTCTGACGTGCAACCTGTTTCCATTTTCTTCCACATGGGAAACCGCCGCCTCCACGTCCGCGAAGACCGGATTTATCAACTTCATCAATGACTTCATCTCTGGTCATATCAAACATTGCTTTTGTCAGTGCTCTAAATCCACCTGCTGCCAGATATTCATCTAAGGATTCTGCATCAACCTTACCGCAGTTTTCCAAAACGATTCTTGTCTGTTTTGCGATAAATGGGATTTCGTCCGGACTTGTATAATGTGTATCCCCTTTAGAATATAAAAGTCTCTGGATGACTGTATCACTAAGGACAGTCTGTTCAAAAATTTCACGGCAATCTTCCGGCTGAACCTTCACGTACTGAACAACCTGACTGCCTTTCTGAATACGAACCAGAGGTCCAAGTTCACAGAAACCCTGACATCCTGTTTTCTTTACGCCCACTTTGTCGTGTTCATGTTTGTCATGAGGCGCAAATTCTAATTTGATTCCGTCCAGTCCAGCTGTCAGTTCCTGGAAAATTTCATGAATTTTATTGGAACCTGTTGCAATACAGCCTGTACCTGAACAGACTAAAATGCGGCAATCATAAGAAGCAAGTTCTTCTTCTGCCGATTTTCTGATATCTAACAATTCTTCTTTCGTTTTAATCATCAGCCCTTACCTCTCAATTCTTCAATTACTGCAAGTGCTTTTTCCGGAGTCATGGCAGGATATACGTCCTCGTTGACCATCATGGTTGGTGCAAGTCCGCAGGCTCCAAGACAGGAAACTGTTTCAACAGTGAATAACATGTCATCTGTCGTATGTTTCTTTTTGCTAAGTCCAAGTTCTTTCCAAAGAGCTTCCAGAACCGGTGTGGATTTACGTACGTGGCAGGCTGTACCGTCACAAACTTTAATGACATATTTTCCTTTTGCCTCGAAGGAAAAGTTTTCATAGAAAGTTGCAACACTGTAAGCTTTTGTTTCAGTAATACCAATTTCTTTAGCTACGTAAGTGAGGAGTTCTCCCGGCAGATAACGGTATTCTGCCTGAATGTCCTGCATGATAGGAATTAACGAACTGGCTTTTCGTCCATAATGCTCAATAATCTCGTCTGTTTTGTCGTAATAAGACTTATCCAGCATATTTGGTTCCCTCCTTATTATTTTATTTGTGCGCTTTGCACATATTTTTGTTTTAAATTATACTATTTCCGTGCAAAAATATCAATAATATATTATCGATATACAAATATTTATTATTAGAAAACACTTACTCAAAACTCGAATTCCACAAAGCTCTTGTATAAATATTTTTTCAGTGATATAGTATTATCTGTCAGAACGACAGGCAGATTTTGCCGTTTTATCAGACAAGGAGAATTTAATATGGAAAACAAAACAACAAAAGGCACCCGTGGTATGGTAGAACTTGCCTTAATGTCAGCAATCGTCATTGTTATGGCTATGACCCCGCTTGGATATTTAAAGACACCTTTTCTCTCCATTACCCTGCTTACAATTCCTGTGGCTGTAGGAGCAATCGTCCTTGGACCAAAGGGAGGCGCATTTTTAGGAGGTATTTTTGGTGCTACCAGCTTTGCACAGGCATTATCCGGTGCAGGCATGACAGCGATTCTGTTTCAGACAAACCCTCTGGGTGTATTATTCTTATGTTTCGTACCGAGAATTTTAGAAGGCTTTTTATGCGGCCTTATTGCAAAACTCATGCGAAAGACCCGATTAAAAAAAGCAGCATTTTATATTGCAGGTATTTCCTGCCCGGTGTTAAATACCATTTTGTTTATGGGAACTGTAGTTGCATTATTCTATCAGACAGAATATATTCAGACACTGGTAACATCTTTAGGTGCAAAAAATCCAATCGGATTTATCATTGCACTGGTGGGAATTCAGGGTGTGATCGAAGCAGTTGTATGCGGAATTATTTCCGGTACAGTTTCTCTGACACTTGCCAAAGCATTAAAAAGATAATCATTGATAAAAACAAAGGAGATTGGTTCTCACCAATCTCCTTTTGAATTTCAAAATATTTAGAATTTATTTATCTGGTTAAATTCAATCTTTTCACCGTTTGGTCCTTTAATCGTAAAGAATCTGCATCCATGTTCAAACAATGGAAGTTCTTTAATACCAAAGTCTAACATTTCATATCCTTTACTTCTGGCTTCCATAAATGCATCCTGCACATTCTGTACATCCAGTGAAATGTGGTCAATCTTACCACTCTTCCATGTAGCCGGATCATCTACGGCAGCGCCAACCAGCTGAATCAGTTCTAATGTAAATCCTTTGCATGTCATAAATGCAATGTAAAGTCTGCCATCCGGTGTATCAAGGTAACCATTGCCGGTCATGGAAAAGCCAAGACCGGCGTAGAAGGACATAGTTTCTTTCAAATCTTTTGTACGAACAGCTAAATGATCCCATCCTAAAAGTCCGCTTTTTCCTGCATAGCTTCTTGCATTGTCATAGCAGATTTCCACTACGTCACCATTTGGAGACACAAAGTTTACACCACGGATACCTTTTGATTTGATGTTTTCATATAAAACAACACCCTCTGCAGTTCCTGCTGCTAAAGTCAGTCCTTTGTTGATCAATTTTGCAGCATAATCATCAAAATCAGCCGCATCAATGGCAAAATGATCATAAACACCTGTCACTCTGGATTCAACTTCTTTACGAACCGCTTCATTTTTGTGTTCGAAGAGTTCTACCACCAGACCTCCCAGCTTCAAAAAGCAGATTCTCATCTTCTCAGGATAAAAAATCTCTTTTTCATGTATCACTTCAAATCCAAAGTTTTCTATATAAAATCTCTTTGTTTCTTCCATCTTGCATACCGGAATTCCCAGATGCTGTACCCCTTTGATATTATCACGCAGTTCCATAGGCCACCTCCATAGATATATAAAGAATAGCATAAAAACAAAGGGAAAGCAATGAACTTTCCCCTTATCAATCATCAATTATTTTGTTTCCTGTGGAATCTCTTTACGAATTTCTTTTGTACGGATTTCTTTACAGATCTGGTCTACAAATGCATCCAGTGCCATCTGTCCTTCATCACCTGCAAAACGGCTTCTTACAGAAACAAGTCCTTCTGCTTCTTCCTTTTCACCAACGATTAACATGTATGGAAGTTTATCAAGTCTTGCTTCACGAATCTTGTAACCAATCTTTTCAGAACGGTTATCCATTGTTGCATCCACACCGTTTGCAACTAATTCTTTACGAACCTTGTCTGCATATTCCATATATTTTTCAGAAATTGGAAGTACACGAACCTGTTCCGGACATAACCATGTTGGGAATTTGCCGGCATATTTTTCAATCAACCATGCAAGTGTTCTTTCGTAGCATCCAAGAGATGTTCTGTGGATGATGTATGGACGCTGTTTTTCACCCTTCTGGTCGATATAGTACATATCGAATTTTTCAGCGATTGCACAGTCTAACTGAATTGTGATCATTGTATCTTCTTTTCCGTATACATTCTTCGCCTGAATATCAATCTTAGGTCCGTAGAATGCAGCTTCTCCATCAGCTTCTGTAAAGTTGATGCCTTTTTCTACAAGAATCTGACGAAGCGCTCCCTGTGTGCTTTCCCAGTAAGCTTCATCGCCAAGATATTTTTCTTTATTTTCAGGATCCCATTTAGAAAGACGATATGTTACGTCGTCCTGAAGACCTAAAGTTGTTAAAATATGGATTGCAAGGTTTAAGCAGTTCTGAAGTTCTTCTTCAGCCTGGTCTGGACGGATTACGTTGTGTCCTTCAGAAATTGTGAACTGACGAACACGTGTTAAACCATGCATTTCTCCGGAATCTTCATTACGGAATAAGGTGGATGTTTCACCCATTCTGTATGGAAGGTCTCTGTAGGATTTCTGAGAGTTTTTATATACATAGTACTGGAATGGACATGTCATTGGACGAAGTGCAAATACTTCTTTGTCTTTTTCTTCATCACCAAGTACAAACATACCATCTTTGTAATGATCCCAATGACCGGAAATCTTATAAAGGTCAGATTTTGCCATTAATGGAGTCTTTGTACGAACATAGCCCCATTCTTTATCTTCTAAATCTTCCACCCATCTCTGAAGCTTCTGAATCATTTTTACACCTTTTGGAAGCATTAATGGAAGACCCTGTCCGATAACATCAACAGTTGCAAAAAGTTCCATTTCACGACCAAGTTTGTTATGGTCACGTTTCTTAATATCTTCTAAGTGTTCAAGGTAAGCAGCAAGTTCATCTTTCTTTGTAAAAGCTGTACCATAAATACGCTGTAACTGTGCCTTATTGGAATCACCTCTCCAGTAAGCCATAGAAGAAGAAATGAGCTTAAATGCTTTGATTGGTTTTGTGTTCATCAGGTGTGGACCGGCACAAAGGTCTGTGAATTCACCCTGTTTGTAGAAAGAAATTTCTGCATCTTCCGGTAAATCCTGAATAAGTTCTACTTTGTATGGTTCACCTTTTTCTTCCATGAATTTGATTG
The DNA here is from genome assembly GCA_045128635.1 of Lachnospiraceae bacterium. GTDB lineage: Bacteria > Bacillota > Clostridia > Lachnospirales > Lachnospiraceae > HGM12587. Next base: position 34,280 of record JBGVRS010000017.1, on the reverse strand, counting down.
CTTCTTCTCTTGGAAGTGTGAATTTTTCTAATTTTTCACCTTTTTTGATGATTTTTTTCATTTCCGCTTCAATCTTGTCAAGGTCTTCTCTTGAGAATGGAGCATGATCAAAATCGTAGTAGTATCCTGTGTCAATGCTTGGTCCGATCGCTAATTTTGCATCCGGAAATACATTTTTTACTGCTTCTGCCAGTACATGAGATGCTGTGTGACGAAGTGCTGCAAGACCAGCTGCATCATTTGCTGTTAAAATGCTAAGTTCACAGTCTGCATTTACCACTGTTCTTAAGTCTACAACTTCTCCATTTACTTCACCTGCACATGCTGCACGTGCAAGTCCTTCACTGATATCGAGTGCGATATCATACACTGATTTGCTTTCTGCGTATTCTTTTACAGAACCGTCTTTGAGTGTGATTTTCATACTTTTCCTCCTAAATGTCTGCTTTTGATGTTTTTCAGGAAAATAAAAAGTCCCTGAATAAACACCTAGTCTATTCAGGGACGATAAATCTTTTATATTACCGTGGTTCCACCCTAATTGCATGTGATAAATCCTCCACACATGCCACTTTCTTAATGATGATAACGGAATCACCGGGCTTGATTAGAGCCACTCCGAGATGGTCTTCAGATGAGTTCCTGCCAAAGCTCTTCCACCAAGTGAGCCTCTCTCTGGGACATTTCCTATCCTACTCTTCTCTTCAACGTTTTACATATTCTATTAGATTTTATCTTCTAAAATATTTTCTGTCAACAATTAGTTTTTGCCACAGCACTGTTTGAACTTACGTCCGCTTCCGCATGGACATGGATCGTTACGGCCAACTTTTTTGTCTTTAATGATTGTGCCGGATTTTTTCTGTTCTAAGAAAAGTGCTTTTCTTGTAGCTTCATCAAAGATTGCTTCCCACTGTGGTAATTCATATAACCATTCAGCTTTTGCAGCTACCATGTTCTTGTAAAGTTTTTCTTTGTCAAATTTTAAAGAAACAACTGTATCTTCTTCCATTTCTTCTACTGGGTTTGCTTCAACTAAAGAATCGTTGATACCATCTAAGAAACCAGCCATTTCTAATGTAGATAAGTTGTATTTTTCAGCTAATTCTTTTACGGAACCTTTTACTTCTTCGTCTGGATTTGTAAGAAGCTGTTCGTAAACACCTTTTTCAAGTTCGAAGTAACGTGTCCAGAATCTCTGAATGTCACCTTTGTTTGCTTTTTCATCATATGCTACTGCATACCATTCTTTTAATAATGCCATGATTGTTCTCTCCTATTATTCTTTATTATGATTTCATAAATGACTAGGCAAGCATTGCATCAAGCTCTGCCTTTGCCTGTTCATAGGTTTTAAAGTGAATGCCATGAAGCCCAAATTCTTTTGCCGCTTCAATATTTCTCATCGTGTCATCCAAAAACACTGCTGTTTCCGGTACGATTTCAAATCGTTCACAAAGCAATTCATAAATGCATCTGTCCGGTTTGATCATTCCTTCCTGATAAGATAAAATTGCTCCGTCTACCTCTTTTAAGAAGCTCATACAGCCATCGCCATGAACTTCATGCGCCGGTTTTGACATATTGGATAAAATATAAACCTTGCAGCCTCTTGCTCTTAATTCGCGAATCCAGTCATTGGCATAAGCACGACCACGCAAGAGATTATCCATATTGTCAAAAATGCTTCGAATTTCCTTTTCATATTCCGATGCATTTTCCGTAAATTTCTGAATAATTTCTTCCAGTGACATAATGCCTCTGTCAAATTCATTCCACCACTGGCTGCGAACTGTCGCATCAGCAATTCGTTCAAATTTTTCTCCGCAAAATCCAAGGTCTTCAAATAACCCCTGCCAGCGAAAGTCAATCAGTACATTTCCAATGTCAAAAACAACTGTATTTATCATTGTCTCTCCTTTGTTTTAAGACGCATTTCCTACTTTGCACTAAACTTTACTATAGCATGATTGTCATGTAAAGTCAAACAATGACAACTGATTTGACTCCGGAAGACCTTCAATAATACCTAGTTCTTCCATCAGATCGACAATTGTCTTACTAAGCTTCGCTCTGGTTCGAAGATCATCTTTTGATAAAAACTGACCTTCCTTGGCAGCTTCTACCACCTGGTCTGCCGCCTTATCCCCAAGACCGTCAATACTAGCAAAAGAAGGCATCAGTTTTCCATCAATGATCTGGAATTCCTTCGCTCTCGCTTTATATAAGTCAATCTTCATAAATTCAAATCCTCGGGCATACATTTCCTGAACGATCTTCATATCACGAATCTGATCCTGCTCCTTTTTCGTCAGGGTATCAGCACGTTTCTTATAATCATTCAGATAATATTCCAGCTTATCACGTCCCTGACACATAATCTCGTAAGAGAACGCCGATGCACGGATACTAAAAAATGCTGCATAATATGCCAGCGGATGATACACCTTACAATAAGCAATTCGATAGGCCATCATAACGTAAGCCGCCGCATGAGCTTTCGGGAACATGTATTTAATTGTTTTGCAGGACCAGATATACCAGTCAGGTACATCATGAGCCAGCATTTCTTCTTCCCATTCCGGTTTGACACCTTTTCCTTTACGTACACTTTCCATGATAGTAAAGGACAACTCACTGTCAAGTCCCATACGAATGAGGTAAGTCATGATATCATCTCGTGTACAAATAGCCGTGGAAATAGTCGCCTTTCCTTCCTGAATCAGTTTCTGGGCATTGCCAAGCCATACGTCTGTACCATGAGAAAGTCCTGAAATTCGAATCAGGTCAGAGAAACAGGACGGTTTGGTATCAACCAGCATCTGGATAACGAAATCTGTCCCAAACTCCGGAATGCCAAGAGAGCCAAGCGGACATCCTCCGATATCCTCCGGTTTAATTCCAAGTGCTTCGGTGCTTCTGAAAAGACTCATGACCTTTGGCTCATCCAAAGGAATCTTCTTGGCATCGATTCCCGTTAAGTCTTCGAGCATACGGATCATGGTCGGATCATCGTGTCCGAGTATGTCAAGTTTCAATAAGTTATGGTCAATAGAATGGTAATCAAAATGTGTTGTTACCGTGTCTGTCGTCATGTCATTTGCCGGACGCTGAACCGGTGTAAACTGATAAATTTCATGTCCCATCGGCAATACGATAATACCACCCGGATGCTGTCCGGTAGTTCTTCGGATTCCCGTACATCCCTGCACAATACGGTCAATTTCGCAGACACGTTTGTGCTGACCACGTTCTTCATAATAATTTTTTACATATCCAAAGGCTGTTTTATCAGCCAGGGTACCAATGGTTCCGGCACGGAAAGTCTGTCCCGCACCAAAGATTACTTCTGTGTATCGGTGGGCCTTACTCTGGTAGTCGCCGGAGAAGTTAAGGTCAATATCCGGTTCTTTATTTCCTTTGAATCCAAGGAATGTTTCGAATGGAATATCAAAGCCTTCTTTTTTCAGTGGCTGTCCGCACACCGGACAATCTCTGTCTTCCATGTCACATCCAACCTTACCGGCGTAAGATTTTACAATGTCAGAATCAAAATCCACATAATGACAGGATGGACAGATATAATGTGGCGGTAAAGGATTTACCTCTGTAATACCAGCCATCGTTGCTACAAAAGAGGAACCTACAGAACCTCGGGAACCAACCAGATAGCCATCGGCATTAGACTTCCACACAAGCTTCTGTGCAATGATATACATAACGGCAAAGCCGTTACCAATAATGGACTTAAGCTCTCTCTCCAATCGTTCCACTACGATTTCCGGCAGATTTTCTCCGTAAATCTCATGAGCCTTGTTATAACAGATATTTCTCAGTGTCTGGTCAGAATTTTCAATGACCGGAGGACACTTATCCGGATGAATCGGTGTCACCTTTTCACACATATCTGCCACCAGATTTGTATTGGTAATTACCACTTCTTCTGCTTTTTCCGGTCCAAGGTAAGCAAATTCTGCAAGCATTTCTTCGGTGGTTCGAAGATAAAGCGGTGCCTGATCATCCGCATCGGCAAAACCTTTTCCCGCCATGATGATTCGTCGGTAAACCTCATCTTCCGGGTCCATAAAGTGAACGTCGCAGGTTGCTACTACCGGTTTATTCCACTGCTCACCCAATTTACAGATTTTTCTGTTAATGTCTTTTAACTGTTCTTCACTGGTAATTCCGCTCTTCGGGTCACGAAGCATAAATGCATTGTTGCCAAGCGGCTGAATTTCCAGATAATCGTAAAATTTCACCAGGCGGATAATTTCTTCCTCCGGTGCATTTCGAAGCACTGCCTGATAAAGTTCCCCTGCCTCGCAGGCAGAACCGATCATCAGTCCTTCGCTGTATTTTGTATAGACGCTCTTCGGGATACGAGGACGTCTTGCGTAATAATCAATATGTGATAAGGAAACAAGGCGGTATAAATTTCTGCGCCCCGTCTCATTTCTTGCAATGATAACCGCATGATAGGTCGGCATCTTCTTTATCGCATCTACCGATGCACTGCCAATCTGGTTGACTTTATCAAGACACTCTGCGCCCTGCTCTTTTAACATTGCAATGAATTTTACAAAGATTTCTGCCGTACAGCCGGCATCATCCACAGCGCGGTGATGATTTTCCAAAGATACCCCCAAAGCTTTCGCCACAGTATCCAGCTTATAACGGTTCAATGCAGGCAGCAGCACGCGCGCCAAAGTCACCGTATCCATCACAGTGAAATCATATTCTATCTTCTGACGTCTGCAGTTTTCCTCAATAAATCCAATGTCAAATGCCGCATTATGGGCTACCATGACGCATCCTTCACAAAACTGCATAAATTGCGGTAGAATCACTTCAATGGTATCCGCTCCCATGACCATCTCATCTTTGATGCCGGTCAGCTGTTCAATTTCAAATGGGATTGGCACCTGTGGATTGACAAAAGTACTAAAACGGTCTGTAATCTTTCCATCTTCTACTTTTACCGCACCAATTTCAATTATTTTATTCTGAATAGAACTAAAACCTGTGGTTTCCAGGTCGAACACCACAAATTTCCCGTCCAGGCTCTGATTTTTCGAATTTACAACAAGGTCTTTGGAATCATCTATGATATATGCCTCCACTCCGTAAAGAACCTTAAATTCATCTTTATCTCCAATGGTATGATAAGCTTCCGGGAATGCCTGTACACAGCCATGGTCCGTAATCGCCATCGCTGTCATGCCCCAGGATTTTGCACGTTTCAACAGTGCACTTGCATCGGTCACACCATCCATATCACTCATCTTTGTATGACAGTGAAGTTCCACTCGCTTCTTCGGATAATTATCCACTCTGGAAGTTGTAAAATTACCGATTTTTTTAATGCCTGTAATCGATGAAATACCCAAATCATTTTCAAAGCGGTCATGGGTCACAACCCCTTTTAACTTAATAAAGCTTCCTGCCTTCGGATTGATAAACTCGCAAAATTCTTTGACCTGTTCATTTTTTAAGAACACCTTCGCTTTGATACTATCGGTAAAATCTGTAAATGCAAAGCTTACAATGGTCTTTTCACCATTACGAAGTTCTCGTGTTTCCACACTCAAAATTTTACCGCGAACACAAACTTCTCCGATTTCTCCCACAATCTGGTCAATGGTAATGGTCTCATCATCAAAATCACGACCATAGAAAACATCCGGATTGTCGCTTCGTTTCATTGGCGCATTACCAAAACCGCCACCACGTCTTCCGCCAAGCGGTTCCAATGGCTTCTTTCGTTCTACAGGCTTTTTCTCTTCTGTTTTCTTCTCGCCGGAATCCTTCACAGTTTCCTGTCTTGCTGTTTCTTCATCATCTTTCTTCACATTTTTCAGCAGACTCTTAATCTGCTGTTCAATATAGAAGTCCTCGTTGTTTGACTTCTTATATTTTGCTTCTGTTTCGTATTCCAATAAAATCGTTACGTCAAATCCACAGCGATGAGCAAAAATATTATAAAGGTCATCTTTTAGCTTCTGCTCTACCATTTCCGGCACAAAGGCTGCCGGCAGCTTTAAATTCATTACATTCTCATGCGGGAATGTTATCTCTGCCATACGAAACAGATTATATTCCAAATCACTGTCAGCCTTAAATTCTTCTAAGATGCTCTCTTCATACACTTCAAATAAATTTTTCGGTGTATAAGCCTCTGATAATTCGAATCTTTCCACGATTACAATTTCCACATTGCTTCTTGGAAACAGCTGCTCTTTGATATTTTTCTCAAGGCAAAAAAGCTGCTCCTTCTGGACCAGCTTTTTACTTACAATATAAACTTTGATACGGTTGCCCATTTTGTTGGAAGTTACTTTCTCTACCTGAATCTGCTGGCAAAGACCTTCCAGAATTCCCTCTAATTTTAACGCCGGGAATACCTCATAAAATGATTTTGGCACACTATTCACCCCAGTTTAATAATTCCTCTTTCAGTGTGGCTAATAACTGATCTTCCGGAACTTTTTTGATAATTTCGCCTTTTTTGATCAGTAATCCTTCGCCTTTTCCGCCTGCGATTCCGATATCAGCCTCTTTTGCTTCTCCCGGTCCGTTTACGATACAGCCCATAACAGCCACTTTGATATCCAGCGGAATACCTGCAACAAGTGTTTCCACTTCATTTGCAAGCTTAATTAAATCAATCTGAGTTCTTCCGCAGGTCGGGCAGGAAACAACTTCAATGCCGCCTTTTCGAAGCCCCAGTGTTCGAAGTACTAATTTTGCTGTCTTAATTTCTTCTACAGGGTCACCTGTCAAAGATACGCGAATGGTATCGCCGATTCCCTGGGAAAGAATGATTCCAAGTCCTACGGAGGACTTGATATTTCCGGAGAATACAGTTCCCGATTCTGTAATACCTACATGAAGCGGGTATTTGCATTGTTCAGCAATCAGTTCATGTGCTTTTGCACACATCATAACATCTGAGGATTTGATGCTGATAACCAAATTGTCATATCCTAAATCTTCCACAATTTTCACTTTATCAAGGGCGCTCTCAACAATTCCTTCTGCTGTTACGCCATTGTATTTTTCAACAAGTTCTTTTTCCAGAGAACCGCTGTTTACACCGATACGTATTGGAATATTTCTTTCCTTTGCGCAGTCAACGACCGCTTTGATACGGTCAATGCTTCCGATATTTCCCGGATTGATTCGAATCTTGTCTGCGCCATTTTCCATGGCCGCAATTGCCATTTTATAATCAAAATGAATATCCGCTACCAGTGGAATATGAATCTGCTTTTTAATTTCTTTTAACGCAAGCGCAGCTTCCATAGTCGGCACTGTACAGCGGATGATTTCACATCCAGCTTCTTCCAGACGAAGAATCTGAGCGACTGTTGCTTCCACATCTTCTGTTTTTGTGTTTGTCATAGACTGAATGAGAATCGGGTTGCCACCACCAATCACTCTGTCACCAATTTTGATCACTTTTGTATTGTCTCTGTACATTGACTGCCTCCTATCTGAACTTTTCCATTCTAATATCTTCTTCGCGCTTTAATTCGCTCCATTTTTGAACATTTAAGACCATACCGATTTCAATCAGCAAGAAAATGGTCGCCGTACCACCGTAACTGATAAACGGTAAGGTTACCCCGGTATTTGGCATTGCCCCGGTTACTACTGCAATGTTTAGCACTACCTGCAGTGCAATATGAGAAAATACCCCCGTTGCAAGCATTCGACCAAATAAGTCTTCCGCTTTCTGCGCAATGATAAAAATACGATATAAAAGGTAAATGAACATGAGCATCAAAAGGCTTGCACCCATAACACCCAGTTCTTCACATACAATTGCAAAAATAAAGTCATTATAAGGTTCCGGAATAGAACCAAGTTTTTGAATACTGTTTCCGAGCCCTTTTCCAAAAAGTCCGCCGGAACCAATAGCATATAATGCCTGTAAGCTCTGATAACTGGTATCCGATTCATAAGAATACGGATCCAGCCAAGCTCTGATACGGGTCAGTCGGAAACCTTCTTCCGCATCTACAATACTCTGCTGTGAAATCACATAAATAAGTACTCCAAGCAGGGCAACACCGACCAGCACCGCAACATAAAAGATTGCAGACTTCGGATGCCATGCAAAATACATGACAACACCAATGATTGCAATGATGAGCGCACTGCTCATGTTACTGCTGATAATCCCAAGGAAACCTGCCAGTCCTACACCCGGCAGCATGATCATTGCTGTCACCATCCAGTGTCTTAACGTAAATTTCTTCCATCTGATTTCCTGTGCACCAAACTTATCAATGAGCCAGGCAGTTGTTACAATCACTGCAATCTTTACCGGCTCTGCTACCTGGAAGGAAATCGGTCCAAATGCTACCCATCTTGTAGCGCCATTGGCGGTAATAGAAAAGTTTAATGGATGACCCTCTCCAAACACTCTGGTAAGGAGCACCAGTGTTAAAAGAATGGATAACGTAATTGCCGCCGAAATGACCCATTTCTTCTTCCAAAAATGATAGTTGATATTAGATACTCCCAGCATTACCACAAGCCCAATGGCTGCCATCAATGCCTGGTTTTTCAAAAAATGCATAGAATCATAATCCCATGCTTTGCTCATGCTGCATTTATAATAGCTGGCACTGTAGATCATAATCAGTCCGAAAATAATCAGAAACAACGTAATAATAATTAAGTTTGTATCCAGCCCCTTGTTTCCTAAAATCCAGAAGCGGCCGGTCTTTCTTTTTTCAGCCAAACGATTTCCTACTTTCTTTCATAACGAACAAACTGGAATTCCAGATCAAAATAAGTCTGTTCGTCACTTTCTCCTGTCACTTTCCATTCAGGCATTTCATCTAAATTTGGAAAATATGCATCTGCTTCAAACCCATGATAAATCTTTGTTACATGAGCAAGATTGCAGTATGGCAGAAACTGATGATAAATGGTATCTCCGCCGATGACATAAATCTTATCATCTGCATAATCCTTTACTGCTTCCAATGCTTCTTCCACACTGTGAACAACCACAGCTCCCTCTACCTGAAAGTCCTGATTCTTTGTCAGAACTACATTTAAACGATTTTTCAAAGGACGTCCGCCTGGGAAAGAGTCTAAAGTCTTTCTTCCAAGAATGACTGCCTTTCCTTCTCCGCTTGTTTCTTCACGGAAAAATTTCATATCTGAAGGAATGCTTACCAAAAGCTTCCCTTTATTGCCAATCGCCCAGTTTTCATCAACTGCTACAATCAAATTCATATATTTTTCTCCTTATACTGCAATCGGAATATTTTTTACCTGTGGACCTGCCACATAATCTTCTACGATCAAGTCATCTGTTGTAAATGCATAGAAATCCTTTACTTCAGGATTTAAAGATACCTTTGGTGCCGGATACTGTGGTCTTGTAATCAGCTCTTTGATAATATCCACATGTCTGTCATAAATATGGCAGTCAGAGATGACATGAAGAAGTTCTCCCGGAACCATATCACAAACCTGTGCAAGCATCATCACCAAAATCGCATACTGGCAAACATTCCAGTTGTTTGCTGCCAGAATATCCTGAGAACGCTGATTTAAGATTGCATTTAAACGAGGTTTGTCCTCGTCTTTTTTCTGAGTTACGTTAAATGTCATGCTGTATGCGCAAGGATACAGATTCATTTCGTGTAAATCCTGATGCACATAAATGTTTGTCATGATTCTGCGGCTGTAAGGATTATTTTTCAGGTCATAGATAACTCTGTCCACCTGATCCATCATGCCTTCTTTATACTGATGTTTTACACCCAGCTGATAGCCATAAGCTTTCCCGATAGAGCCGTCTTCGTCAGCCCATTCATCCCATACATGAGGTTTTAAATCATGAATGTTGTTAGATTTTCTCTGCCATATCCAAAGAATTTCGTCCATGCAACTCTTTAACGCAGTTTTACGTAAAGTAAGTGCTGGGAATTCTTTAGAAAGGTCATACCGGTTTGTTACACCAAATTTCTTGATTGTATATGCAAAGCTTCCGTCCTCCCATTTTGGACGAACCTTTTCTCCCTCTGTACTGACACCATTTTCAATAATGTCCTGACACATTTCGACAAAAACTTTATCTGCGTAGCTCATGAATTTTTCTCCTATCTATAAAATAACTACCTTTAATAATAACATGTAAATCCAAAAATGAGAAGCATGTTTTCCATGCTTCTCATCATTTGATTGTGATCTTATTTTTTTGTGATAAATCCTTTTGCTTTTAATGTTTCAGCGCAAAGAACTGCACCGCCTGCTGCACCACGAACTGTATTATGTGAAAGACCTACAAATTTGAAATCATAGATAGAGTCTTCGCGGATACGTCCGATAGAAACGCCCATACCGTTTTCGAAGTTTACATCTAACTGAACCTGTGGACGGTTATCTTCTTCCATGTACTGGATGAACTGCTTTGGAGCGCTTGGAAGTTCTGCTTCCTGTGGGAATCCTTTGAAGTTCACAAGCTTTTCAATGAGCTGTTCTTTGGTTGGTTTCTTACGGAATTTTACAAATACAGCTGCTGTATGTCCGTTAAGTACTGGTACACGGATACACTGACATGTAATCTTTGGTTCTTCTGCTTTTACGATTACGCCGTCTTCAATGTGTCCCCAGATACGAAGTGGTTCCTGTTCGGATTTTTCTTCTTCACCGCCGATGTATGGAATGATGTTTTCAATCATTTCAGGCCATTCTTTGAATGTTTTACCTGCACCGGAGATTGCCTGGTATGTAGTAGCAACTACTTCATATGGTTCAAATTCTTTCCATGCTGTTAATGCAGGCGCATAGCTCTGGATAGAACAGTTTGGTTTTACTGCGATGAAACCTCTTGTTGTTCCAAGACGTTTTTTCTGGAATTCGATCACATCGAAATGTTCCGGATTGATTTCAGGTACTACCATTGGTACATCTGGTGTCCATCTGTGTGCACTGTTGTTGGAAACACCCGGTGTTTCTGTTTTTGCGTATTCTTCTTCAATCGCTTTGATTTCATCTTTAGACATATCAACTGCACTGAATACGAAATCTACTGTAGAAGCAACTTTTTCAACTTCGTTTACGTTCATAACAACGATGTTTTTTACTGCTTCCGGCATTGGTGTTGTCATTTTCCAACGTCCGCCAACTGCTTCTTCATAAGTTTTTCCTGCACTTCTTGGGCTTGCTGCGATTGTCACAACTTCAAACCAAGGATGGTTTTCAAGGAGAGAAATAAATCTCTGACCTACCATACCTGTTCCGCCAAGGATACCTACACGTAATTTTTCACTCATTTTCTTCATCCTCCTCATAGGGCTTCGCCCTGTTATATGATACGGGCACTCCCGTTCCTATACTGTTACATTTTTGAAAGATACTCTTTATATGTGATAATTGTTTTCAACATTACTTCACGTCCCGGAGCACCTTTTGTCAGACGTTTATTCACACATGTTTCCATGCTGATTGCCTCATAAATATCTTCTTCAAACACTGGGCTGATCGCTTTAAATTCTTCCATTGTAAAATCATCCAGCGCCTTACCGTGTTCGATTCCGTAAAGTACCAGCTGACCTACGATACCATGAGCATCACGGAATGCAACACCGTGATTTACAAGATAGTCTGCCGCATCTGTTGCATTGGTATATCCAAGCTTTGCACTTGCTTCCATCTTATCAGTATTGAACTTCATCGTTGCAAGCATGCCTGTAAATAATGCAAGACAGCCTTTCACTGTATCGTATGCGTCAAATGTTAATTCCTTATCTTCCTGCATATCTTTATTGTATGCAAGAGGAATTCCCTTCATGGTAGTCAGCATTGACATCAGTGCGCCGTAAACACGACCTGTCTTACCTCTTACCAATTCAGCGATATCAGGATTTTTCTTCTGCGGCATGATACTGCTTCCTGTAGAGTAAGCATCATCAATTTCCACAAACTGATATTCATTGGTATTCCAGATAATGATTTCTTCTGAGAAACGGCTTAAATGCATCATAATGGTTGATAATGCACTTAAGAGTTCAATGACATAATCTCTATCTGATACAGAGTCCATACTGTTCTCTGTTGCACCCTTAAATTCCAAAAGTTCTGCCACATATTCACGATCTAACGGGTAAGTCGTACCTGCTAAAGCTCCGCTTCCCAGTGGACAATAGTTCATTCTTTCATAAATGTCATGGAGACGGCCACGGTCTCTTCTAAACATTTCGAAGTAAGCACCCATATGGTGTGCCAGTGTGATTGGCTGAGCTTTCTGTAAATGTGTAAAGCCCGGCATGATGGTATCCACATGTTCTTCCATGATTTTTAAAATCGTTGTCAAAAGATCATATACCAGACCATCGATTGCGATCAGTTCATCTCTTGTATAGAGCTTCATATCCAGTGCAACCTGGTCATTACGGCTGCGTCCTGTGTGAAGCTTTTTGCCTGCTTCACCGATACGGTCGATCAATGTCGCTTCCACGAAACTGTGAATATCTTCATAGGCATGGCTGATTTCTAAAGTACCGTTTTCTACGTCCTCTAAAATTCCTTCCAGACCTGCTAAAATCTGGTCTCTTTCGTCTTCTGTTAAAATGCCCTGTTTTGCAAGCATTTTTACATGAGCCATACTTCCTTCCATATCCTGACGATAGAATTTCTTGTCAAAAGAAATGGAAGCGTTAAAGTTATATACTAACTGGTCGGTTTCCTTTGTGAAACGACCGCCCCATAATTGTGCCATAACAATTCCTCACTTTACCACGTCAAAGTCCTAATTCGTAAATATTACCACACTTTATCCGTGACTTCAACCATTTTCGCGTTCATTTTTCGAAAAAACGCAGCCACAGTAATTCTGGCGATACAGTTCATATTCCTTGGAAAGTTCCGTTGAGCGTTTATATCCGTTTTTCTTCTTAAAATCTGACGTCAAATGCTTTACTCCATACTCCTCTTCCAGCATTTCTCCAATCTCATTCAACTTTTCTGCATTTTTTAACGGACTGATGGAAAGCGTGGTTGTGAAATAGTCAAAACCACCCATCTTTGCCAACATCGCTGATTCTCTCATACGAAGTTCATAGCATTGAAAGCAGCGTTCTCCGCCTTCCGGCACCTTTTCAAGCCCACGAGCCATTTCATAAAAGCGCTTGGTATCATATTCCCCTTCTATATAAGAAATCGGATGCTTTGCAGGGAATTGTTCGATAAAACGTTTCTGCTCCGCAGCTCTTTCATGATATTCCTCAGGCGGATAAATATTGGGATTATAATAAAAGACTGTGATTTCAAAATATTCGGATAAATATTCCAGCACATAACTGCTGCATGGTGCGCAGCAGCTGTGAAGGAACAGTTTTGGCACAGATGCCTCTTCCTGCAATTTTGCAATCAATCCATCTAATTCTTTCTGATAATTTCTCTTATTTGCCAATTTCAAATTCCTTTCATGCCTTGAAAATGTTCTTTTCTGAACATCTCACATTCTACACCCAAAAACATAAAATAGTATATAAAAAAATCGGAGGTGTGTAAATATGATTCCAATTCTGACACTATCTGATATCAATTATTCGTATCACGAACTAAGCGGGGAAACAAAAGCCCTTGAAAATATTTCTTTTACGGTCAATCCAGGCGAATTTATCGCCATCGTCGGACCTTCCGGGTGCGGAAAATCTACACTTCTCTCTATCATTGCAGGCTTACTGATTCCAAAAGAAGGAAATGTATCCTTAAACGGTGCGCCAATCGCCTCTGCCAAATCCCGCATTGGCTATATGCTGCAAAAGGATCACCTTTTTGAATGGCGTACAGTCCTAAGTAACGTATTGTTGGGATTGGAAATCCAGAAAAATGTAACCGAAGATACTCGAAAAAAAGCACTGGATTTATTAAAAACCTATGGTCTGGAAGAATTTACAAATGCCAAACCATCCCAGTTATCCGGTGGTATGCGACAGCGCGCCGCACTGATCCGCACGCTGGTTTTGGAGCCGGAACTTCTTCTTTTGGATGAACCCTTTTCTGCTTTGGACTACCAGACACGATTATCCGTTGCAGATGATATCTGGAAAATCATCAAAAAAGAACAGAAAACTGCCATTTTAGTCACCCACGATTTATCAGAAGCTGTCAGCATGGCAGATCGTATTCTTGTATTAAGCACACGACCGGGAAAACTGGTAAAAGATGTGCCAATCATTTTTGAAAATTTGGAATCCCCATCCCCAATGAATCGTCGAAACGCCAAAGAATTCAAGTCCTATTTTAATCTTATATGGAAGGAGCTGAATATGCATGATTCCTAAAACCGCTTCGCCTCCGGATAACACGATATCGCAGGAACAGTCTGCGTATCTACACTCCCATAAACAGCAAAAAATATTTGTAAAAGTCTGTCAGTTATTGATTCTGGTCTGCTTTTTAGTCATCTGGGAGCTTGCTGTAAATCTTGACTGGATTGACGGATTTATCTTTAGCAGTCCATCCAGAATCTGTAAAACCTTTTATCAGATGTGCGTGGATGGCTCCTTTTTTCTCCATCTTGGAACCACACTGGCAGAGGTATTTGTTAGCTTCACTCTAATTGTAGTAGTTGGTTATGGGGTAGCCGTCCTGCTGTGGTTCTTTCCAAAACTTTCTAAAATACTGGAACCATATTTTGTGGTCCTAAACAGCCTTCCAAAATCTGCACTGGCGCCACTGCTCATTGTCTGGCTGGGTGCAAATGTCCGGACCATCATTGTGGCAGGTATTTCTGTGGCAATCTTTGGAACGATTCTTTCACTCTACACAGCTTTTGTAGAATCTGATTCGGAAGATCAACTGTTAATCTTAACTCTTCACGGCACCAAGCGACACATTTTGACAAAGGTACTCTTCCCTTCCACACTGCCGACACTGATTTCTCTGATGAAAGTCAATATCGGGCTGGCACTGGTTGGGGTAATTATCGGAGAATTTCTCGCCGCAAGGCTGGGGCTGGGATATTTGATCATTTACGGTTCTCAGGTTTTTAGCTATGATTACATAAACCTATACTCAGATATTGTTCTAAAACACAGCAAGGACATGAGATGCCTCTCATGTCCTTACCTTTTTACAATATAGCATATTTTACACCTAATAGTCATTTTTTACAAAACAAAAATAGCTAACAGTTATTATCTTTAATAACCATTAGCTACTCTTCTAATACTTGCCAATAACCTTTTCCGCCACTTCCAACAAAACGAATACGATTCTGCTTCCTTAATTTTGCAATTCTCTGCTGAACTCCTGATGTTGTAAGTCCAACTTGTTCTGCTATCTGTTTGGCCGTTGTATGCGGATTTTCTCTCATACAATCCACAATCATTTGCAGATTTTCTTTTTGCTGTTGTCGCGGATTGAAGTAATTACCATATCCCACAACCATTACTTCATCGTCAACGTCGCCCAAAGATTCCGTCTGAGAAATCCCCAACATTTTTTTGTAGGAAAAATGTATTTCCATCCGTTCTGGAAAAACAACTATTTTATCTATTTCTTCAAGCATACTTGCAACAGAAGCTTTTTCAATAAATTTTCCATCACGCAACACTCTCCGAATAGAAAGCATTCGTTCTTGTAATTCACTTCCTTTAGCCATCTGTTCTGTAAGTTCTGTGATTTTTTCTGTTGATGCTTTTAACTGTTGTTCGATTTCATACTGCTTTTTTCTGAACAATTCGTCATCAATTACACCATCAAGAAGTTTTTCCAACAAAACATTTAACTGTTTTTCCAGCTTTTCTTTTCTAGTGATTTCACGACTAATATCTGGTTGCAAATCTTTTTCTTTAAGAACTTTATTCAAAACCGATATCATCTTCTCCAAAATCTGCTCTTTATCAGGTTTATAATGCTCTTCACAGATCTTTTCAAGAAAACAATTCAGTTTTTCTTCATTCAGATGCACATTATCACAGCCATCGATATGGTCCATCTGAACCTTCCTTATATGTGGCCGTGCCATATCTCCGACGTTTCTTCCTCCTTCATTATATTTTGCACATTTCCAGTCATATATTGGCAAATTATCTTTATATCTGCGACGCATTTTTCTGTAAAACACCTGCCCACAGCATCCGCAATAGATTTTACCAGTATAAATACATTTTCCTGGATTCTTTCCTAATATACTAGCATCAGGAGTATTTCTACTAAAACTTCTTTCTTGTATTCTTCGATTTGCTTCCAACCACAAATCTTCTGATACAATTGCCGGAACTTTATTAGGATATATGTAGTGCTCATCTACTGAATTTTTTGACCATTTTCTTGTTTCAAAATCATAATGACCTCGATTCATTACAACAGTTCCCATGTTTATAGGATTTTTTATCATACGTATGATATTGTTAGCATTAAACGGAACTCCTTTACGGTTTACAACCCCTTCATTTTTTAGGATATTACACACCGTTCTCCCCCCGTAACCTGCCGCAAAAAGTTGATACATACGTACTTTTATATTCGCTTCTTCTGGAATGATTTCATAGGAACCATCTTGTATTCTTTTCAAACCATACACATTAGATGTAAGAATCGGCTTTCCACCATTCTTCTGTCTATTCCTATGTGCATTATTTATTTTTTTACTGAGTTCTCTACTATAATCTTCTGCCAAAATTGCTTTAATACCTGTAATCAACGCATCATCTGTAGTGTAAAACTTGTGTTCGATATACATGTATAACTTTTTACAAGAAGATGTTAAACGATCCACAAATACATACCAATCCTTTGTATTTCGCATTAAACGATCTTGGCTCTTTATCACAATAATGTCGAACTTATTCTTAAGTAAATCTTCGAAAAGTCTATTGTACTCATTTCTTCCTTTTGTAGAAGTTCCTGATTTACTCTCTACGTACTCATCAACTAACAGCCAGCCCTGTTGGCGGACGCAATCTCTTGCCTCCGCCACCTGCTGTTTCAATGCATCAATCTGACTTTCTTCTTCAGTACTGCAACGGCAGTATATAACCGCGCGCAACATTATGACTCACCTAATGTTTTCAGAAGAGAAAATGCATAATTGCGTTCTTCCGGACTTATCATTTTCTCCATTTCCAAAATGTCTGCAAGTTTTAATAAAATTAATTGTTCGTTTTTCACGTTTGTACTCCTTTGTAATTGTTTTGCTTCTTCATTCATTCGGCCATAAAAGAACTGTTTTAGTTATTCTATGATCGAATGTAGGATTTTGTTCATAACGGTAAAGATGTGTTGGATAGTGAACTAAAATTTTTTTAAATGGAGCTCCCTCATTTCTATCTTTCATAGTTACCCTCCTCACCCACTTTTTCCACTGTGCAAATGATAGTCTTATCGCATACTCTCGCACTGTCATTAAGTGTATAATGACCTTTCAGGACAGCTTTGCCTCGTTTAAAATCCATCAAAACGTCCTCCCATTCTGAATGCTTTCGTTTGTCCACTAATTTAGCCGTGAATTCTAAATCCTTTTCTGTTGGTTTAAAGACCAGTAAATTGTCAACCTGTTCTAACGCATTGATTTCGTCTGACCTATAAGTGCTGATGTATTGTGTGAGCAAAACCACCTCAAATTTAAAGCGTCTGCTTTCACGAAGTAGTCTTGTTAATGCATCCTCTTTACCAAACGGAAGAAATTGAAATTCGTCAAGGATAAGAGCATCACAATGGCGCTCATCTTTCATAAATCCCATTTCATTTACAATCAATTCTAATAAAAATGATGTAAAAAATTTTTTTCGCTGATCTGAAAACTCGTGCAACTGCAAAACTGTTATAATGGATTTTTCTTCGTCGCATTCATCCATAATGCAAAAATCCTTTATTTTTTTATACGGAAACATACGAGACGTCAAATGCTGTAAATTTTTAAAATCATTTTCAGTCTGCACCTCTTTATCTCCTTTAAGCATAGCTTCGAGTGTTTCAAACAACTTATCAAAAGAAAATTTCTTTTCATTATCCATTAGCAGTTCAACAGATCTTTCAATCAGCTTCGCCTGGTAAATGCTATTAATTTTCAGCAACTTTATGAGTATGTCCGAAATCTCATCCACAAAGGATTTCTCGCTTGCATGAACATTCTTCCATACCATTCCATTGCCTGATTTAAAACTGATAAAACGCATTTTTTTTACGATTTCCGGATTATCTTCTCGTATAAGTTCTTCAATATAACTTCCTGCGAAGTCCAGAATCATTACCTTTTTCCCTGTTGCTATTATTTGATGCAAACGCTTCAACAGCCAGTACGTCTTTCCATAACCAGTTTTACCAATCACAAGAATATGTCTATTCGACTTTTCTACAATGGTTACCTTGTTTCCTTCAACATCTCTCATGCTCTTACACCTCTTTTCCTCGGTCTACAAAAGAGGATATTCCGATTCTATCGAAAGCCCCATTTTTGAACTTGTACGTTTCAAACCTTTTTTTACAAACCTGTAATGTAACCGCCTTACTAGATGTATCGGGTTCTAAAAGCCCCATTGATTCATATGCAAGAATAATTTGAAGTCCATATCCAGCCAAACCATGTTTGGAGCAAACTTCTTCAAAGATTTGCGTTGGAACCCAAATCCATTCTTTGTCGTAACGTATGCAGATTTCATCGTCTGTTTTATCAAGCTTTTGCAAAATTTTGTAATTTGGCGCTTCTTTTCGCATAGCTTTGAAAAAAGTATCAAGCAACTCTTTCTGATCAAACACCTTTCGATTTAACAAATATTTTATTTCGCTCCCGTCAATTCGTGAGTCAATAATGTTCCACGTAGAATATCCTTTACTCGCCCAGAAATAGTTTACGATTTCCAGCGTGATTCCAAATACTCCCGAACTTACAAACTTCGGATTACGTTTACGGCAGATAATTTCCTTAACGAAATCGTAGTTAGTTTCGACATATCGGATAAACGATCCAAAGACCTTTGCAAACGTATCCGATTTTGTCGGTTCATTTTCTACAGATTTGCGTCCCAGCAGAATGTTTACCACATTTTCAGCTGAATACAACGAATCAGAAAATGTAACTAGTCCACATGGATGAATTGGTTTTTCCAACAAATGAGTTCCTGCAAAGGTTCTGATCAAATTTGCCTGATTTTCTTTTGCATTTCCTTTTTTATGCTTTGACCCTTGACATGATCTGCGAAAATCAATTAAAAGTACCTCATCTTTAACGGATGTACAGGTATTTAGAAACGTTTTTTCACAAGCATTGCCTTTAGCCGGAATCATATGCTCATGTGCTGTCACCGAAAACCATCTGCAAACCCTTTCCAAGGGAACGTTTTCATATGCGACGATGTTCAACACTGTCATTACTTTTTTATTCGCTTCAGTCAAAAGACTCGCCAGTATCGCAAGAAACGGATAAAGAAAAATGATTTTACGATCAGCTACATCTTTAATACTCACAAGTTCGTTGTGGTAAAGAAGAATATCCTCATGCTTTAAGTCATCACAATCAATCTTCTTCTGCATTACAGGTAGCTTAGCAAATGCTCTGCCATTTCCGTATGGAAAGTTTTTGCTGTGAAGATATTGTCTCCGAAACCATCCTCCGCACACTGGGACAGACAAAACATTCTGTGTCAGATTAATGTGTTTCCCAAACATTTCATACAACACATCAGGAATTCTTGTCTGAGGAAACTGTTTGCTGAATTTAATCCCGACATCCAAGAACGCTTGGTAGAGTTTTGTTTTTGTAATTCCATCTATCTTCCCAACGACCACGTGTTTATAATTCGAAAACCATATCGCGAAAAGTTCCGCTGGTTTCCCAGATTCCAACACTAGATGTGCCACCTCTATGGGTCCATTAGCATTTTCGATGAGTGTTACATTATCAAAGGTGCAGTTGTCGTAATGAACGCTCGCCATAATATCGAAATTTGATAATTCAGAGCCCGAGTATCCTGTTTTTTCTTTACGTGGTGCTCGATTCATACTTGTCAGTTGTTTTTTGACCTGTTCTAATCCTTCAGTCATAGCACTACAAGCTTCATTAACCAGATGTGTATTCTGATTCAATTTCAAGCTGACCTCTGCCATATGCTGTGTAACTACATTAGGTAGAAACTCACTTAAAGGACTCTCTGGCTTTACACTTTTTGTAGCGTGACTTTTATCCTCATGCGTATCTTCAATGTAATTGTGTTGCCCCATGGACATATTCATTGTCAACGCCACATCCGATGTTGTAGGTTTGGGAAAACTCATCCCTTGATGCATTTTCTCAATCTCTGGCTTCGGAAAATTCATTCCCACTACAAGTGCTTCTGTTTTTGCTTTCTCTGGAGCTTCATCATAATCAACCCCCCTTTTTAAATTTTCGGACATTTCTCTATCTCCTTAGATTATATTTTTTGTCATTATGTCGCGCGCACAACCAACAACCTGTCTCGAGCATATCAGTTTTCCCTTCAAATTCAAGGCTTCCAGAGGCTGATAACGAACCGATTAAGGTGCGAATTTAATTTCCTCAAAAACACTGTTAAATTGCCCATATTTTGTTAAAGTGATATAATTTTAAAGAGGTGATACGTATGACAATCGTCGATGAAATAATTGAATGTTTTAAAGAATCTAAAGAGAATCCAACGTCAAGACTTTCCGAAATAACTATAATGAAATTTATGCTTGGTGAACGTTTGGCTGAAAAATATTCCAAGACTAACTTAAAAAATTATAAAAAGTACAAGAAAAATTGGGAAGCGGAGGATATCCGCATGTTTGTTTATGAAGCTGATGAAAGCTGGACTCTATCTGACATTGAGGATACCCGACTAAAAAACCTAATAAAAGCGCCCCTTGTTCATTCTGTACTTATTGAAAAGCTCACCGCTTTGGCTGAAAAACATTTCGTATCAGAAAGTTCATTCACTACCAGTTCTTTCAAAAAGCTATGTGCTTACGCATTTTTTAACACTGCTTATCCAGAAAAGCTTTTTGAACCATACCGTCACGGACGTCTAGCAAACTATGTGGTATGGGAAGACGCCGAAAAAAAGATTTCAGATACACTGATTGCGAATGGTATCGTATACATTTACGGGGATGCTGCCAGCGGAAAGACACTATTGGCAAAAAAAATCTTAAAAGATTACTTTTTCAAAAACACAGACATTTATTTTGCAAAAATGGATGACCCCGACTTGCAGAAAAACCTACAAGAATTGCCATTTATAGATGAAACTCACGATGTTGATACCGCGCTTTCCTATTTGGCTACCAAATCAGAGGATTCTATTCTTATAATAAAACGCCCTTTTATCACCCCTGAAGATTACGAATTTATTGAAAAACATTTTTCTACACTAAAAATGAAATTCGTCATCCTTACCCAAACAGATTTAACTGCAAAAACACCACTGTGTGTTTCTATTAAAAATCGTCCAGATGAAAATCTAAAAAATATATATACAAAATCACGTAAATGTAATGATTTAACTTCAGATGAATTTCTTACACTTTTAAAGATTGTAAGCAGAAATCCATATGTGCTATCCTTGGTCGCTAAAACACTTCATCATTTTCAAAACAAAGAAGATTATGCGTTGTTAAAGGAAAAATTTTTAGATACAACAGAGTGGATTTGGAATCTGTCTGAACAGCCTACACTTAACGAAAGTTATCATGGAAAGGGTAAAAAATCCAAACAAACACTTCCGCGATTAATTTCCTATATTCTAGAGTGTTATGGCTGCACTAATAGGTATTCTTCTCTTTCAGTCTGGGCAAAAAAACCTGTAGCAAAAAATCTTCTTACTAATCTTTCAGATTTCACAAAAGAAGAAATTGATTCTGCATTACAACGTGGTCTTTTAGAATACGCAGATGAAACTCATCAAATTGTCGTAATGCCATCGCTCTTGGCCGATTCCATCTGGGAACAGCATCCTGAACCTTACAAAGAATTTCAAAACAAGTTACAGGAATTTTTAAAACAGTTAAACTCAGGAATGCCAATTATCATTCCATATAAAACTGTTTATCCAATAATCTGCACTTTGGTACAACGTTTTCATTTTCAAGTTTACAAAATCTCTAAAACCATAGTTCCTCATGAAAATGCTGAATTTATGGAATGGAATTATCTGTTAATAGGCTTGATTCACAAACTAGCCGAATTGGGCAATTACGAAATCGCCGAAGAGTTTGTTCCATATATACTTTTAAGTAAGCAAAAAGAATACAAGAAAAAATGGGTAATCAAAGATGAAGCCCTTCAGAGCGAGCAACTAATTCGTAAGACATTATATTTCAAAGCAGCATTTATGAAAAAAGGATTGTCTGCAACTACACTTTCTGATTTACAGAACATTTTAACAGAAACTTCCAATCTTATTGTTCAGAACGAAAAAATTGATTATGATCATGCCACAGCAATTTATTTTGCCGTTACTTCTTTTGAATCGTTTATAGATTATGAAATTCGCTTGGATAAAATCTGTTTGCAAAACCAAACACTTACATCAGATATCTTTTATTCAATGTATCCGCAGCAGATTGACGATCATTTAAACATCCTAACCAATCTGCTAATTACACTTTATTCAAAAACACCAAATCAAAAGTTAGAGCAAGACTACCTTTATTACATGCTTATCAAAGCATCCCGATCCAATTCAAATGCTACCTTCTTAACTATTAATGGTAAAATCTCATCATATCAAGATGCTCTGAATAAGCTTATGACCGATTCACAAGAATTATTTTTTAAGGCCAGTTGTCAAAATCTTTATTATACTTTGACACGCATTTCGAACTACAAAGTGTACTCTTTAAATTTTCATGAGAATCCTTTGCTTAAGTGGGCCGAAGCAGAAGTCAGTTATTTAGCTTCTTGTTTACTTGGAAAATATTACTCATTCGATACGATATGGTCTTTAGGCCTTTGTATGTGTCTGTTTTTACCTTACAGAAATCAAATAAAAGAAAAAACCAGGCACCATCTCTACGCTACTTGGAACAGCATGCTTGATTTAGCTAACGAACAGATTACGCTTTCGTCAAAAGACAGAGAAGATTTATTAAGAGTAATATCGCAATATGCAACACAGCTTTCATGATTATCCAAAAAGTGTTCTTCATGGTAAAAAATTTCTTAATTTTTTCATACGATAATCCTTCTATGAAAATTTTTAAAATATTTTTACCTTCAAAGAACACTTTTTTCATTTTCATAGTTCAAACGTTCTGCCCAAAGGTCTACCTTCTGGTAAACAAAAAATTAAAATGAAAAAGTCTCCCAAAAAGTACTTATTTCACTTTTGATATATACTTCAAAAGTTTCTGACCTTTTGGGAGGCTTTCTTCCTACTATTTATTGCTGTTCATATTTTGCCACCATTCTATAAAATGAACTGCTAGACATTTTCAACTGCCTCATTGCTTCTTTTGCGGTAATATTTCCACTTTTCCACTGTTTATAAACATCACCAAATTCTGCCGGACATACAATCTTCGGGCGCCCAAGGTGTTTGCCTTTGCTTTTTGCTGCAGCGATTCCTTCACTTTGTCGTTTACGGATAGTTAGGCGTTCCTGTTCTGCAATGCTTGCAAGCACTTCTATTAAAATATTGGTGATCATGTCCAGAATCCATTCCTGTCCTTCGGGAACTGTAATCAAAGATGTTTGCAAATCCAGAATTTTAAGACGCACATTTTTCTTCTTAAACCACTCAAGTTCTTCCTTTATGTGCTGTTTATTTCTTGACAACCTGTCTATGGATGTTACATATAACGTATCTCCTTCCCTAAGTCCAAGTGGACCCTTCAGTGCAATGTAACCCGTGCGTTCCAAATTTTTCCCACTCGCCTTATCAACAATCAAATTTTCTTTTGGAACATGCTTCTGCAATTCAATCAGTTGGCGATCCAAATTCTGTTCTACACTGCTTACACGCGCATATCCAAACACTCTACCACCCATCAGTCGTCACCCCCCTTCAGAATTTCCGTCAAAACTGCCGTAGCTACCACAACTAATACTTTGCCCCAATCCATAAAATTCCCTCCGTTATAAATTTCTTTATCCAATGTACATACGGACGTTTCCTTTTTGGTAAATCTACAGCCAATAAGTTTCTCCTTATAAAAGAACCATCTATCAATTCCCCGCTACTCATCCCTTTGACACTGATGTATTTCCAACTCATGCAACCATCACATCCTTTCTTAATTCTGCAATTTTCAGTTCACATGAATTTCTGGAATACTGATAAACATTGTCCGCAAGGAATTCTTCGGCTCCAACAACAACTTCATTGATTTCACAAACCATATTTTTTAACGCTTCAACGTCCATGTGTTCTGCTTTAATTACAATGAGCTCATGTACAGATGATGGAAGGATATACACCAGATCACATTCAAGCTGATCACATACCTCACTCATGATTTTCTTATTCAGCATAGCACATGCTCCATAAATCCCGTCATATACCCTGAGAACATGCATAAATGGTTTTCTTTTTTCATCTTCAGTATCTTCTTTATCTAACAGCACACTCAGAAACTTTCGGATATCTTCAAACTCATATCCTTCACGTTCCATATTCTGAATTCCTGCTTTATATAATACAGATTCATTTACACCCCAATCTTCCATCATACGTTTAGTAATACGTACACTTCTGTCCCCGTATTTTTGAAGAATCCCCCTCGAATCCACGTCGAAAGTTACCACCAAATCCATGACATTTATATGTGGATAATCTTCTTTTAATTGTTCCTCATTTTTAGATCCGCTAAGTAATCGAATTTTAACATGTTCTTTTGCATCATTCCAATCCAGCAATCCGTCCAAGCCTTTTTCCGTATGTTTTTCTGGGGCATTGCAAGTGTCCAATCCCCATCGAACAAATTCATCAATATCATTGTCACTGTAGATTTCTTTTTCGGTATTAAAATACAAAACTGGTGAAAACTTATTACCCACAAGAAAACGTACACCAATTCTTTTTACCCCACTAGTTTTTACAATTACGATTTCTTTCACAGAATCAGCTCCAACTTCTCTTTTCAAAGTATCCATTACGATTTCTTTGTAGGCATTAAAACTATATAACATTTTCATTCTCCTTTCCTATGCAGCCTTTGCACTTTCCGTTCTTCCAAGTGCATACATGACCTTCTTATAAACAACTTCAGGCATCTCTTCCAAATTATCGATATGATATCGTGATTGAACAGCCTCTTTCGTAACGCCTGTACGTCGTAACTCTGCATTTAAGCACGCTTTCTGTCTTGAAGTTAATCCACCTTCGTGCTCTTCTTCAGTTCTAACTTTCTTCATCTCATATACCGTGGTTCCTGTTTCATCTACAATTACCAATGAAGAAATTTCTCTGTCATTGTTATAGGTTATTTCTTTCACAGAGAAGTAACTGTTGCAGTATAATTTGTCATTTTTCTTCTGAATCTTAATTTTACATGCTGGAATCCAAATAAATGGCGCAGAATACAGTTCTCTTCCAATGCCAAGATTAAAGCAGGCGCGTTTGAACGAATCCGATGCCAGACTCTTCTCTTTCTCTGCAAATCCAGCAGAACCAACATCCTGTTTTGAAATCCATTCTTTTTTCTCTTGGTCATAAACAGTAACTGTACAGTACACACTGCCATCAATACACTGATGCGATCTTTGCCAATTAAAAAGACCAAAAGATTCATCTAATATCTTCTGGTCCACTCTCGCATCCTTATAAAGAAGTAATTGCACTCCTTTTTCTGAAATTGTTGCAACTCTGCATTCGATTTCCTCTGCTTTTAACAAGCGTATTTCTTTCTTTTCCATATTTCCTCCTACGCAGCTTTCACTTGAAATCTTCTTGAAGACGTTGTTACCGCATATGTCTGATACAAATCCGGCTGTTCCTCTTTAAATCGTTTACTGTCAAACCGGGTTGTTTCTATATTCCCCCATAAAACACGATACTTATCACTTACA
The DNA here is from genome assembly GCA_045128635.1 of Lachnospiraceae bacterium. Taxonomy (GTDB): domain Bacteria; phylum Bacillota; class Clostridia; order Lachnospirales; family Lachnospiraceae; genus HGM12587. Next base: position 8,296 of record JBGVRS010000017.1, on the reverse strand, counting down.
GCCATTTCATTGTCTTTCATAAAAGTTTGTATTTCCTGATCAATTTTTTTCTGCTCCTTTTGAAGTCTGGAGATTTCGTCCGCAAGCTCACTTCGCTTATCCAACATCTCGTCAAATCCGACCAGTTTAATCTGGCTATTCCTTTTTGCTTCCCCATATCGCTGTTGAAGAATACTACTACAGATATCACTACCATCAGGTGAGGGACTAATTCCCAATAAATAATTGTTTAACCAGAAATCCCGTTCCACTTCTATCAACCAATCTGCAACTTTCTGGTCCCATTTTACATGATAGTATCTGAAAGAATCTGAAAGAAAAGTAACAGCTACATAAAATTCACGAATGTCAAGGACAATCATATAATGCATTACTTGTAGGTAATAATATACAGGGACGCCCTGACTCCATGCAGACTTATTCCAGACACTGCAGCATTTGCATTCCAAACCAATTTTATTTCCACCGCCAGTTTCTAGAAAACGGTCCACGTTCGCTATCATCCAAGGGTACTCTTTGCTTCGATACATAAAGTGAGAACGTCTCACTTTGTAGCCTGTTTCAGTCGAAAATTTCCTTGCACAATATTCTTCAAATGCTGTACCTTGACTCATTTTTTCACTTTCAACGTCTTCCACCAATGTTCCCATCTTATCTTCAAACACTTTCATAGGATTACTGAATGGTGACATATTCGCCACGGCAGCTGCATCTGAGCCCCCAATACCCGTGCGACGCAGATCTCTCCATTGTTCTTTACTCATACCCTTAATTTTCATTTTTTCATACACGCTTCTCACATCCTTTCTTTACCCTGCATTTTGCAACTCCTTATCATTCCAAGTTCCAAAAGAACCATCCTTAAAACTGTAATAGCCTCTGGATTCTGAAATAATAATGTTATCAACTAATTCGATTCCCAGTATTTTTGATGCTTCATAAATAGTTTTATGCATTCTGTTATCAGCGAATGAAGGGGTTGGATCTCCACTAGGATGGTTATGAACACAAATGATTCCTGTACTATTACTTAATATTGCAGGCAAAAATATCTCCTTTACGGAAGCAATGGCTTTGGAACTATCTCCGATAGATGTCCATTCAATTACAAGAGGTTCATTTTTCGTACTTACACAACAAGTCAGCAGCATTTCCTTGCACGGACATCTATGCTCCTTATCATTCGATTGGTAGTACAATTCCTTTGCAAATTCAGCTGCCTTTTGAGGTGTATCAAGAAATCTCAAATCTGTATAAAGCGTTTTTTCTTTAACCATTTCCAATCGTACTCTCGCATACCTTCTTAATGCCATAAAAATCCCTCCTATGCAGCCAATGAAAGTCTATATGCCTTTTCTAACAATGGATGATTTTCCACAGCCATTTTCTGAAAAAGATTTGTCTGATAATCTTTTGTTTCTCTTACTGGTTTTGAATGACAGATGTGGTCTGCCACTGAATTTACTAATCGATATGCGGAATGTTTTAATGTAACCAAGTCTGGTGCAAAGTTGTATCGGAACAAAATATCTTCTCTTAATCTTCTGACATTCTTTTTCTGCTGTTCACTTGCATCCTCTGGCTCTGGAATTAATTCATTCACAATTTCTAACACTTTAGTTTCCGTAAGCTGTTTGTTCTGTAATTCATGAAACTCTTCTCCCAAACTACTCATATAATTTTCTACAAACTGCAAAGTCTGTTTTGCAAGTTCAAACTTGTCATCTAAATTACCTGCATGGATACATGCCCAGCTCCTCTTACTATGCTTCAAAACAAGTGGTAACATATTGGCACAAGTTACCCTCAATGGACAAACACTAATTCTAAGCGATGACGTCGTATCATGAGAATTCGACACTACGATGTACGGAGTGATTCTTTCTCCATTGATGATATATTCCTGAGGGAATCGTAAGACCATAAAAATGCTACGTCCATTCTTCATACTTCCCATTGTTTCAAATATCAATCCCTTACCAAAAAGCAGATTAACAAATGAGAAGGCATCTTTGTTTTGTACAACAACATACTTATCAGATACAATGCCAAGTACAGTTCCATCTGTTTCCTTTACATTTGCTTTAAAACCTTCAATCTTCTCACCATCTTCTGTAAATAAATCTTTCTGAATTACGTTCCAATCCAGCTCTGCCATTTCCAACGCTTCCTCTGCAGATAAAGCCTTTTTGATTTCTGTACCAATACCATTCCATAAAGCTTTTCTAGAATCCCAAATAGTTCTTTCTTTTGTCATTTTTAATTTTCCTTTCTTAACTCTTATAAACTGTTTTTAACTTTTACCAACACTTATTAACTTTCATGAATTCTTCATTTCTTTTCCCTCCTTTTGACACAAAAATAGTGGCTAGGTCGTTAAACCTAGCCACAGTATTACTATTCATATAAATAATATATCATTGTAATTTTAAACTTTTACTTCTACATGCTATATCAAACATTCCGTTTCACATCAATTGTTACTGACGAAAATGCAAAACCTTACATAACCATCAAATGATCATCTATTTAATCACACGAAAACTGAAAGTTTTCTACGCATTGCTTTTCTATTTTGGGTGGAATTTGTTAACGAAAAATGAACAAAAAAGGGGGGGGAACTATTTCAGTTCCCCTCTTTGTCTACAGTCTGACGTAAGTAAATTTTTTTACTTACGGATTCTTCTCCTGCTAATAAATTATATTGATTTAAAAATTCAACTTCTATATACTTTTAAAATTGCTTCTATTCTTTTACCACATCTAACTGTGTAATTCCATAATATACTTATTTGTTATTTATAAATTATACAGGACATGATATGATAGGTCTGTAAAATCATAAAAAATACGTTAGGTAACTGAGAATTATGAGCGAAATAATCAATCAAAATGAAAGGGAAATGTATAAGTTTCGTCTGGTGACCCGTTTGGGAGAAACTATGCTAAAAAATGGCGGAGAGATTTTTCGTGCGGACGAGGCAATGCATTATGCTGCAGATGCGTTTGGATTGCAGGATTTCTGTTCTTATGTGATCGCAAACGGAATGTTTTCCTCATTTTGTTCTGGAACACAGATGTATTCCTGTAAAATTTTGAGCATCCCCTTAACTCCCATTGTTCTGCACAAGGTGGAAGCATTAAATGAACTTTCCAGAAAGATTGCCGTAGATGGATGTACGCCGGAAGAAGTGGAAGCGGCGCTGGATGAAATTGATAGAATGGGAACCGGAAGCGGTTGGAAAACTGTCGTAGCTGCTGCTTGTGGTGCTGCATGCTTTTCCTGTTTGTTCAAAGGAAGTATTACGGATGGGATTGGTGCGTTTATTTCCGGTTTTGTTTTGGAATTGTTTTTGTTGTATCCCTGTGCCAGATGGAAACTGCCCAAGATTACGACGAATATTGCAGGAGCGGCTGTGGCTGCTGTTGTGTGTTGTCTACTATTTGCATTGGGATTGGGAGATAATCTGGATCTGATGATGATAGGACCGGTTTTTGTGATGACTCCGGGAGTTCTCTTGACCAATGCAATCCGGCACTTTATGGAGAATGACTATCTTTCCGGCTTACTGCGCCTGATGGATGCATTACTGGTTGCAGGCGCGATTGCTATAGGAGTAGGATCTGTGATGCGTATTTGGTTTCTTGTGTCAGGAGGGATTTTGTAATGGAAGCAATGTTTCAGATATTAATGGCTTTAGGGGGAACCATGGCTTTTTCAGTGTTGTTTGGAGCTGCCCCAAGACATTATTTAAGATGTGGTTTGGTGGGGGCTATTGGTTGGAGCATATATTTGTTTGTTAAGGCTCTGGTCTCAAGTGAGATGATTTCCATTTTGATTGCTTCTGCTTTTTTAACTGCGTTATCTAGGTGGTTGTCTGTTTGGCAAAAAGCACCTACTATTATTTTTCTTGTCACTGGAATTTTTCCGTTGGTGCCGGGAGCAGCAATTTTCTATACTGCCTATTATTTATTTCAGGGAAATCAGGCATTGGCACTAACTTATGGATTGGCTGCTATGAAGACATCGATTGCAATTGCGTTGGGGATTGGATTCAGCTATTCTGTTCCGGCAAAATATTACGGATGGAAAAGAAATCCGGAAATTTGGAATGAACAAAACCATAGGCTGTAAGAAAGAAGGAGGCAGATAGACAACAAACGCAATCAAGCTTTTTACCAAAACTGATAAAGCCATCTCATTTGATAAAAATTAGTTTCGTTCTCCCACAAGCCGCCCGTAGAGTTAGTCTGCCGGCTCAAGCTTGCCATACCAAAATTCTTCAAAGTTTCTCATGCCACATCCTCCTCATAAATCATTTCCCGGAGGATGATTTTCTCTGTCCGGATGTGGATGCTGTTCATAATCAGATTCAAACGCTCCTATGCCTGTTCGTTTGAATCAGCCAGATATGTCCAGAGCTGACCGTATTTAATTATATTGATTGTCACAAACTGAAAGTTTTCTACGCATCGCTTTTCTATTTTGGATAGAATTTGTTAATAAATAGTAAACAAAAAGGAGCCGTCGCATTAATGATTGAATAAATCATAGATGCGACGGCTCCCAGACTATAGACAAAGCCTAAAATCACATATAGCCAATGCATAATTACTCATAAAAATGCATTGGCTATACTATCTTATTAATTCTACTATTATATAACTGAATTTTTCCGCTGATTTACAATTTCAATGAGCTCGACAACCTGAAAGTTACCAATCTAACAGTTAACATCTTTCAAAACTATTTTTTCTTTCTTAAATAAATATACCAGTAAACTGCTCCTACACAAACCGCTCCTCCAACAATATTTCCAAGTGTAACTGGAATCAAGTTGGTAATAAAGAAGTTTTTCCATGTAATTACACTTAAATTCAAACCTGCTGCTTCTGCCACTGCCACGTAAGAAGGAACATATTTTCCAAACAAACCCGCACTAATATAATACATATTTGCTACACAATGTTCAAATCCACACACCACAAAAATCAAAATCGGAAAAAACAAACTAATTATTTTTCCTGCGGAATCTTTTGCGGAAAACGCTACCCAAACAGCAAGGCATACAAGAATATTACAGAAAATCCCTTTAATAAATGCTTCCGAAAACGCCATTGTGCATTTTGTCACTGCTGTAGAAAAAACTGATACTGCCATCCCTCCATCAAACATGTTGTACTGACCAGAATAAACAAGACCCGCTGCTACTAACATCCCGCCTACCATATTTCCAAAGTAAACAACAATCCAATTTCTAAGCAACTGTTTTACTGTAATTTCTTTTTCCAATAGTGGAATACTTAAAAGACAGTTTCCTGTAAAAAGCTCGCTTCCTGCAAGAAGAACTAAAGTTAAACCTCCTGGAAATATACATCCACTAATTAATTTACCTACTGATGCCGGTGTAACTCCGACTGCTGCTGTAGCAGAACCAACACCACCAAATGCGATAAATGCCCCTGCAATTACTGCAAGCACAAACATCTTATCTATTGCCAGATTTGCCTTCACCTTTCCAATTGCTACATAGTTTTTTGCGATTTCTGCTGGTGAGTTCATTCCCATTTTATCTTCTCCTTATTTAATACTTTTCACAATCAATCATTATATCTACTTTACACTTCTAATACAATAGATTTTTTGATACTTCATTTTTTAGAAAAGATAAATATCTCGCTTAGCCCCACTATATTTTAATCCTTCTCTCAGTTCAATTCACCGGCCTACTGAAATTGAACAAAATCGCTGCGCGATGGCCTGCCAAGGCTGTGGTGCAGCTTTTTTTCTCAATAATAAAATAGGCAATGGCATTTCTTGCTGATATTTGATATTGTAAAGTTACCACACAAAACAATTCAATACAGAAAGACACCACTGCCTATGAAAAGAATACCATTTGACCGCTTTTCTGACAAGCGGTTTTATTATGCTAATGCACCTCCATGTAAGCAGGGTTTCTCATTAACTACTGATTTTACATGGAGGATTTTATTATGTACGATGAAATATTTAGCCAGATTACAAATGCTGCAAACAAACGGAATCTAAGAGATTCTACTATTCATGCATACTGTACAAGTGTTGCTCACTTTTTAAAATATACAGATAAGCCAATAGATGCTCTGACAACAGATGATGTTGATACATTTCTGACCGAAAAAAGACTTTCCGGGATTTCACCAGAGACATACAACCACTATCATTCCGGTATTCGTTTCTTTTATAAAAAAGTGTTAAAGATGAATTGGGATGACGATGATATCCCACGTATGAAAAGAGACAGGAACCTGCCAACCGTGCTTACGAAATCAGAGATATCAGCGATTCTTGATGCAACGCCAAACCTGAAACATAAGGCCATGATTGCTACGATGTATTCAGGAGGTCTCCGTGTATCGGAAGTCACGCACCTTCACTATGATGATATTTCACGCACCAATAAAACAATACACATCCGTGATGGCAAAAGCCGCTTTGACCGTTATACCTTGCTTGCTGACCGTACACTCGAGATACTTACAGAATACTGGTTTAAATGTGGCAGACCAACAGGGATTCTGTTTCCAAGTTCATGGACTGGCGATTATCTTGTGAAGGACAGCGTCATTCAGTTCTTCCGCGAAAGCGCAAAAAGGGCTGGAATTCAGAAACGTGTTTCTACACACTGTTTGCGCCATAGTTTCGCAAGCCATCTGTTTGAAGCAGGGTGTGACGTGAAATATATTCAGGCTCTTTTGGGACACCGTGATCCAAGATCAACAGAGATTTATCTTCATGTAAGCAATAAGACTCTGCTCGGTATTAAAAGCCCATTTGATGAGATGGGTGGTGAGTAATCGTGGAAAAATCATGTACGATACAGGATGTCTTTGAACGGTTTTATCCTGTTTATGAAAAAACACATGAGCTTCCTGCTCACCACAGAAAAGCAGCTTTTCACATCATGAACTGTAAAACTGGGGCTTTTGGTGTGAACATAAGTGTCTGTGAGGACTGTGGATGTATCAGCATTCACAATAACTCTTGTAGAAGCAGGTGTTGCCCTATGTGTCAGGAGTTTCCGAAAGAAAAATGGATTGATGCCCAAAAGGAGAATGTACTGGATGCACCCTATTATCATGTGGTATTCACAGTCCCTGAGGAATTGAATCCTATCATTTATAGCAATCAGAAACTTCTGTATGATGCACTGTATCATGCTGCATCATCCACTCTGAACGAACTGGCGAAAGATTCAAAGTATTTGGGAGCTGACATCGGATATATCTGTATTCTTCATACATGGGGTTCTGCAATGAATTATCATCCTCATATCCATACCATTGTTCTTGGTGGTGGACTTGATAAGGACAACAAATGGAAAGATACCGGTGGGAAGTTTTTTCTCCCGTATGGGGTCATTGCAAAAGTGTTCCGTGGGAAATATTTGTGCGAATTAAAAAGCCTGTGGAATGATTCAAAGCTTGAGTTTCATGGTACAGCGGAGAAATATCAAAACCACTATTGCTTCAGAGAACTTCTCGATGAGTGCTATAAAAAAGACTGGGTTGCTTATTGTAAGGAGACTTTTAATGGAGCACAGTCAGTCATAAATTATCTTGGAAAATATACTCACAGGATAGCAATCAGTAATCATCGGATCAAGTCCATGACGGAAGCAACTGTTACATATGCTGTAAAAGACTATAAAAACAAAGGTCAGTGGAAAGAGAAAACAGTTCCGGGCGAGGAATTCATCCGTCGATTTTTAATGCATGTTCCCCAAAAACGTTTTGTCAGAATCCGGCACTATGGTTTGCTGTCCTGCCGAAACAAGAGCAAAAAGATGACTCACTGTAGAAATCTGCTTGGATGTAAAAAATATATTTCTGCATTGAAAAATCGAAATGCCGCTGAAATGATAAAGCTGCTATATAACATAGATGTATGCAAATGTTCTTCCTGTGGCGGGAAAATGGTTCCACATCTTCCAGATAAGCATACACCATCTGTTTTTGCGCATATGAGATGTTAAAATATACAACTGAATATTCCGAAAAACTTCCGTAAAGGGAGTCTGTTTGTCATGCCTAAAAATAATTCTTTTGGCAAAAACCATCTGTTAATAAAACACGGGATATGATAAACTTATGGAAGAGAGCAAAGATTGAATCCCCATAGATAGTGGCGAAAGGGACGCGACTTTGTTCACCAAGGAAAAATCGAAATTGATGTAAACGAAAGGGCAGTTTTATAAAACCGCAAGACTGCTTTTTCGTTTACACCAACTCCGATTGTTTCCTTAACAATTTG
>JBGVRS010000016.1:0-13411 GCA_045128635.1 Lachnospiraceae bacterium | reverse complement strand
GCTTTGCAGCATCCATTACGAAGCTTCGAATGCAGATGAAAGACAGAAGCGAAGCTTCATAAAATATTGTTATCTAAGCACATGAATATATAAATAGGAAAGCGGAGATACACTTGGGAAGTGTTTCTCCGCTTTTGCGTTGTGTTATTTTTGAGGAAAAGAGCTTCGGATGGCATTCATAACATTTTCACGGAACTGCCAGATGGATGGTTCCAGCCATTTATCATACAGAATGCACATGTAAAGTGCCTGGTGCCAGTTGTCCAGGAGAATATATCGGATGTTTTCATGTTCACGAACACAGGAGTCCGGGATGAAAGCAATACCTACCCCTGCAGCTACCATATCCAGGGCAGATTGGGCGGTATCTACCTGACAGACAACATTTTCATCACTTGGAGAGCCTGTGGCCCATTCCTTGAAGCTATTCCCAAGGTCATAATTAAATACGACCTGTGGTAACTGGAATATTTCCTCAGGGTAAATAATTTCTTTTTCAGCAAGAGGATGCGATTTTGGCAGAGCAATGTAGAAGCTTCGTTTGCCCAAAATACGGAAATGGAAGCTAGGATCTCTAGAAGTGGAATCTACAATGGCCATATCCAGTTTTTCCTGTCGCAAAAGAGACATCAGATTTTCAGCAGAGCTTTCAGTAATCTGAAGTCGGATACGTTTGTTTTCCTCTATGTATTTTGCAATGATATCTGCGGCTGCACCGGATAGTGTTCCAGATACAACTCCTAGTCGAATAACAATAGGAGCATCGTCTTTGCTGTTTCGGAGGATGAGAGATGCAGAATGAAGTTCTTTTAGGGCGGCATCTACTTTTTGCTGGTAAAAACGTCCGTGATCAGTCAGACGAATATTTCTTCCTACTTTTTCAAATAGTTTGGCTCCCCCAAGTTCATTCTCTAAATTATGAATGGCGCTGCTAAGAGACGGCTGGGAAATACCCAGACGGGCAGCGGCCTGTGTGTAGTGTTCCGTTTCAGCAAGAACGGAAAAATAGAGTAAATAGTTATAGTTCATATAGATAATCCTTTATTGATATTGAAATATTAATAGATTAAAGCTATAGATATTTTACCATATTTTTATTGTTTTTTGCAAGAGCGATGGATATAATGAGCAGGATAAAATGAACGGAGACATAAGATGTTTACATTGTGTAAAAAAAGAAAACTACATATGTCTATAAATTTGGGCATCCCCGGATATCGGGGGTGCCCAAATTTTTTTTAACGATACCTAGGTATCAATAAAACTTTTATCAATAAATTTCTATTTAATAAGGAGGCTAATTATGGGTCATATCAGTGAAGCAGGTGTAAAGAAGATTTGCGAAATCTGTGACAGATACGTAAACGAAAAAACACCACTTATGATGATCTTAAGTGACATCCAGAATGAATACGGATATATTCCGTTGGATGTACAGCAAATCGTATCCGAGAAGACTGGCATTTCCGTAGCTGAAATCTATGGTGTTGTAACATTTTATTCATTCTTCTCTTTAGAACCAAAAGGAAAATATGTCATTGGATGCTGTTTAGGAACTGCATGCTATGTAAAAGGTGCTCAGCAGATTATTGATAAATTCTCAGAAATTCTTAGCGTTGCTCCAGGCGAAACGACTGCTGATGGATTATTTACAATTGATGCACTTCGCTGCATCGGTGCATGTGGGATTGCTCCGGCAGTTTCTATTAACGGCAAAGTATATCCAAAGATGACAGTGGACATGGTTGCATCCGTTGTAGAAGAATATCGCGGGATGGGAGGTAACAACTAATGAAAAACTTTAATGAATTAGATGCTAAAATCTGTAGCTGTACAGATGCCCTGAATGCAAAATTAGATGGCTCTAACGGAAAACGTGCCATTTTACTTTGCGGTGGTACAGGATGTCTTTCTTCTAACTCTATGGACATCAAATCAGCTTTTGAAGAATTAGTTGCAAAAAATAATATGGAAGATAAAGTGACAGTCAACATCGTTGGATGTTTTGGTTTCTGTTCTCAGGGTCCTTTCGTAAAGATTTATCCGGAAGACACACTTTACCGTCTCGTAAAACCGGAAGACGTGGAAGAAATCTTTGAAAAAGACATTATTGGTGGAGAAATCGTAGAAAGACTTCTCTATATTGAACCATTAACAGGTGAAAAAGTAGCAAAACAGGAAGACATTAACTTCTATAAAAAACAGCGCAGAATCGCTCTTCACGGCGGCGGTGTTATCAATCCTGAAAATATTGAAGAAGCAATGGGCTATGGTGCATTCCAGGGCTTAAAACGTGCTCTTACTATGGAACCAAAGGAAGTTATCGATGAAGTATTAGCAGCAGGACTTCGCGGCCGTGGTGGTGCAGGTTTCCCAACAGGTCGTAAATGGTCTTTCGCATATGCAAACGAAGCAGATCAGAAATACGTTGTATGTAATGGTGACGAAGGTGACCCAGGTGCATTCATGGACCGTTCTATCTTAGAAGGTAATCCATACGCAGTTATCGAAGGTATGATGATCGCTGGTTATGCAATCGGTGCTACAGAAGGTTACTTCTACGTTCGTGCAGAATATCCAATCGCTGTAAATCGTCTCCAGAATGCGATCAATCAGATGAATGAAGCAGGTATCCTTGGTGAAAACATCATGGGTTCAGGATTCAGCTTCCAGGCTCATATTCGTCTTGGTGCCGGTGCGTTCGTATGTGGTGAAGAAACAGCACTCTTAAACTCTATCGAAGGTAAGAGAGGTATGCCACGTCCACGTCCACCTTTCCCAGCAGTGAAAGGTCTTTGGGGCAAACCAACTATCGTAAATAACGTAGAAACACTTGCATGTGTTCCATACATTTTAAGAGAAGGCGCAGGCGAATTTGCAAACTGCGGTACAGAAAGATCCAAAGGAACAAAAGTATTTGCTCTTGGTGGTAAAGTAAATAACGTTGGTCTTGTAGAAATTCCTATGGGAACAACACTTCGTGAATTAATCTATGATATCGGTGGCGGTATTCCAGATGGTAAAGAATTCAAGGCTATCCAGACAGGTGGTCCTTCAGGCGGATGCTTAACAGCAGCTGACTTAGATGAAGCAATCGACTTTGATAACCTTGTTGCACGCGGATCTATGATGGGTTCCGGTGGTGCCATCGTTATGGACGAAGATAACTGTATGGTTGACGTTGCAAAATTCTACATGGAATTCATTTGTGATGAATCCTGTGGTAAATGTACACCATGCCGTATCGGTACAAAACGTATGTTAGAAATCCTTACACGTATCACAGAAGGTAATGGTACAATGCAGGATTTAGAAGAATTAGAAGAACTTGGAAGAGCAGTTCAGGCAAACTCCTTATGTGCTCTTGGACAGACAGCAGCAAATCCAATTATCTCTACAATGACACATTTCCGTGATGAATACATTGCACACATCGTTGACAAGAAATGTCCTGCAAAAGTTTGTAAGAATCTTATGAACTATGTAATCGAACAGGACAACTGTGTAGGTTGTGGCAGATGTGCGAAAGCATGTCCGGCAGATGCAATTCAGAAAACTGATTATATTGCACCTGGCAAGAAACTTCCTTCTTACCAGATCGATACTACAAAATGTGTGAAATGTGGTGCTTGTATGGCAACATGCCGTCCAAAAGCAATCACAAAGAAATAAGTGGGAGGACTAGAAAATGGCTAAAGTGAATATCAAAATTGAAGGCGTAGCCTATCAGGTAGAAGAAGGTTTAACCATTCTTGAAGCAGCAAAAGCCTGTGGTTATGAAATCCCTTCTTTATGTGCATTTAATCACGGAGAATGCTCCAATGGTTCTTGCCGCGTATGTCTTGTTGAAGTCAAAGGCGCAAGAGGCCTTGTAGCTTCCTGTGTTTACCCGGTAAATGAAGGAATGGAAATTACAATCTCCAGTCCAAAAGCAGCAGAAGCACGTCGTGTATCTGTAGAATTATTACTTTCAAATCACAACCAGAACTGTCAGCAGTGTGATAAAAATGGTCAGTGCGAACTTCTTCATGTAGCAAGCATTACTGGTGCACGTGAAGGACGTTACCAGGGTGTAAAAACTCCGGTAACTGTAGATGAACTGACACCATCTATCATTCGTGATACATCCAAATGTATCCTTTGCGGACGTTGTGTTGCAAGATGTCAGAATGCTCACGGCATGGGAATCTTAGGATTTGAAAACCGTGGATTTAAAACAATTGTTGCACCAGCTGAAAACCGCTCTATGGCAAACTCTCCATGTATCTTATGCGGACAGTGTGTAAGCGTATGTCCAACAGGTGCATTAATGGAAAAATCCGAAATCGGAAAAGTTGATGCAGCAATGAAAGCTGGCAAACATGTGGTTGTTCAGACTGCACCTGCAGTTCGTGCAGCACTTGGCGAAGAATTCGGTATGCCGGTTGGAACAGCTGTTACAGGAAAAATGGTTGCAGCATTAAAACGCCTTGGCTTCGACAAAGTTTACGATACAAACTTCGCAGCTGACCTTACAATCATGGAAGAAGGTACAGAATTATTAGGACGTATCCAGAATGGCGGTACACTTCCAATGATCACATCCTGCTCACCAGGTTGGATCAACTACGCAGAATACAACTATGGCGATTTGCTTGGACATTTATCATCTTGTAAATCACCACATCAGATGCAGGGTGCAATTATCAAATCTTATTACGCTGAAAAGAATGGTCTTGATCCAAAAGATATCTTTGTTGTATCTATCATGCCATGTACAGCGAAAAAAGATGAAAAAGAACGTGATCAGATGCAGGTAGACGGCATCAAAGATGTTGACGCTGTTCTTACTACAAGAGAACTTGCCCGCATGATCAAACGTGCTGGTATTATCTTCAACCGCCTTCCGGACGAAGAATTCGATCAGGATCTGATGGGGGATTATACAGGTGCAGGTGTTATTTTCGGTGTTACAGGTGGTGTTATGGAAGCAGCGCTCCGTACAGTTTACTTTGTATTAACAGGAAAAGAACACGAAGCAATTAAATTTGAAGCAGTTCGTGGATTCGAAGGAATTCGTGAAGCTTCCCTTGAAATCAATGATATGACTGTAAATGTAGCGATTGCTCATGGTATGAAGAATGCAAAAGTTCTTTTAGATGAAATTCGCGAAGGTAAGTCAAAATATCACTTTATCGAAGTAATGGGATGTCCTGGCGGATGTATCGCAGGCGGTGGCCAGCCAATCATTCGCTCATGCTTCTTACCAAATGAAGATGACGACATTCTTGACACATATAAAGAAAAGAGAGCAAATGCTTTATACAGTGAAGATGAAAGACAGACACTTCGTCAGTCTCATAAGAATCCTCAGGTACAGAAACTGTACGAAGATTTCTTAGGAAAACCAAATTCACATAAAGCGCATGAATTACTGCATACTACTTATGAGGCGAGAGTTGGTTATAACGACTAATGAATGCCTGACAGAGGGGGGATTTTGCCTCATTCCCCCTCTGATTTAGAGTGTTCTTGGGGGAGTGAATGGAACACAAAGGAGAAATAATGGATTCAAAAAGCTTATCTAAAAAGCTGCTTATAAGGCTGCCGATTTATTTGAATTATCTGAAATCATTACCGGATACTGTGGAAAATATATCTGCGACCAAAATTGCAAAAGCGCTGGATTTGGGAGATGTACTGGCAGGATTTGACTTATATCCTGAAGAATTTCAGACCAATACAGGGAAAAAAATTTATCCTATGTCTAAATTGGAAGAATTTTGTAAGAGAAATCATGTTCGCATCGGTATTATTACGGTTCCGGCATCAAAAGCACAGACAGTCTGCGATCAGCTGATATCCTGTGGCGTAGATGCGATCTGGAATTATGCACCGACACATTTGATCGTGCCGGAGGGCATTGTAGTACAGAGCGAAAATCTGGCTGCTTCTTTAACTACGCTGCGTATGCATATGAAACGCAAGCATGAACATAAAAATCGGGAAGACATTTAAGTCCTCCCGATTTTTTAATTACAGTTTTGATTCGTCATAGTTGGCACGGATGCCGCCAATGAATTTTGCTCTTGTGCGGGCACAGGTTACATGTGCTTCACCGATTGTTTTGTGGCTGATTCTTACCGGTACTGCCACATCTTTTAAGTGCATTCCAATGAGTGTGTCACCAATATCCATTCCTGCATGAGCCTTGATATGTTCAACTGCAACAGGTTCTTTGAATGTGTGGTATGCAGCAGTTGAGAAAGAGCCGCCGGCTTTTGGCTGTGGAACCACATTGACTTCTTCGTAGCCGAATTTGTCAGCAGCTTCTGCTTCCATGATCAGTGCGCGGTTTAAGTGTTCACAGCACTGAGTTGCAAGATAAATGTCATGTTCTTTCGCTGCACGGTAAATTCCTGCAAAGACAGCGTTAGCAGTTTCCGGGCTGGATGCTGTACCAATCTTTCCGCCAATGACTTCGCTGGTAGAACATCCTACAACAAATAAATTCCCTTTTTTTAATTTCGCAATTTCTAATATTTCGCAGGCTGCTTCGTAAGCTTCCTGTTCTAATTTCTGCAATGTTTCCATAAAGAACTCCTTCTATTATAAAAAGTTGATAGGTTTTTTCACTATAATATAGTATAATACTTTCAAGTTTATCAAAATGCAAGGAGGATTTATCATGCGCGTTGGTATGGGATATGATGTACACAAATTGGTGGAAGGCCGAGACCTGATCATGGGCGGTGTGAAAATAGATTATGAAAAAGGGCTGCTTGGACATTCGGATGCAGATGTTTTGTTACATGCAATTTCAGATGCATTGCTTGGAGCAGCAGCACTTGGAGATATTGGAAAGCATTTTCCTGACACAGATCCAAAATACAAAGGAGCTGACAGCTTAAAGCTTTTAGAACATGTGGCAGCACTTTTGGAAGAAAACGGTTTTCTTGTAGGAAATGTGGATGCGACAATTATTGCACAGAGACCGAAGATGGCTCCTCACATTCCGCAGATGCGAGAAAATATTGCAAAGGCACTGAAGGTACCTGTTAATAGAGTCAATGTAAAGGCAACCACAGAAGAAGGTCTTGGCTTTACAGGTGCAGGAGAAGGAATTTCTGCACAGGCAATCTGTCTTCTGGAGGAAGCGTAATGATCCGCTATCTTTTAGATAACGAAAAAGGAAAGTCAGAAGCGCTCTACAGAGCTGCATTCCCGGAGGATAAAGATGCTTTCGTGGAATATTATTACTCCTATGTGACAAGAGACAATAAGATTCTGGTGCTGGAGCAGGAAGAAGAAATTTCTTCTATGCTGCATTTAAATCCGTATCGCTTATCAGTCAACGGAGTACCGGTGGATGCATATTATTATGTAGCGGTGGCGACAAAAGCAGAATGTCGTCATCAGGGGATGATGAGAAAACTGCTTGTAAAATCACTGAATGATATTCATAAAGAAGGGCATCCATTTACTTATTTAATGCCTGCAAATCGTGCAATCTATGAACCATTTGACTTTCGTATTGTGTATCAGCAGAAAAAGGTGGAACTGCCTTTAGAACCTGAGTTGGCAAACAAAAAAATGGGAGAACTGTTTGATGTATACACATTACGGGATGACTGGTATGTGGAAAAGATGCTGGAAGAGGAGCGTGTATGTGCAGGAGATCCTCCATTTGAGATTGTGCCATATATTATGACAAGAATTACTCATGTGGAGAGAATGCTCTCACTTCTGCGCAGCGAAAAGCCAGTGCGAGTTGTTTTGGATGTGAAAGATGAGATTATTCCGGAAAACAATGGTCGATTTTTATGGGAAATTTCAGAAACTGAGGGTAAGTGCTTTAAGTTATCAGATAATTCAAGTACAGAAGAAACTGTTCTGAGAATTCCTGTGACTATCGCACAGCTGACAGAATTTGTGTTTGGCAAAAGAAGCATTGATGGTCTGGAAGATGTGAAGGTTTTATCCAGAATATGTATTAATGAAGCGGTTTAGGGGGAGTTTATGAAAATAGCAGATATGCACGGGGATACCATTTATGAACTATTAACAAGGAGAAGAGCCGGAAATGAAGTGTTCCTTAGAGAAAATGAGCTTCATATGGATCTTCAAAAGATGAAAAAGGCAGATTATCTGCTTCAAAACTTTGCTCTTTTTGTGGGTTTGAAGGAAGATGTGAATCCGTACGAAGAAGCAAAAGCGGAATATGTAGTATTTGCGGATGAAATGGAAAAGAACCAGGATCTGATTTCTCAGGTGTTTTCTTATGAAGATATTGAGAAAAACAGAAAAGCCGGAAAGATTTCTGCTTTACTGACTCTGGAAGAAGGCGAAGTGTGCCTTGGTCAGATTGAAAAACTGGAAGAATTTTATTCTTACGGTGCCCGTATGATGGCTTTGGCGTGGAACTTTGACAATTCCCTGACCACATGTAATACCAAATGCCCTCCGCCTTGGCCGCGAAATTATAAAGGAAGTCGTCCGGGACTTACAGAAACAGGTATCGAATTTGTAGAACGCATGGAAGAACTGGGGATGATTCCTGATGTATCTCATATGTCCGATGAGGGTATCGAAGATATGTTACAGGTTACGAAAAAGCCATTTGTGGCAAGTCATTCCAATGCAAGAAGCCTTTGCAACCATTCAAGAAACTTAACAGATGATTTTTTAAAACGTATGGGTGAAAAAGGCTGCGTGATCGGAACAAATTTCGCCAGTGCATTTTTAAAAGAAAACACCAATCATTCTCAAAATGAATGGATTGCAGACCATATTTTGTATATGGTAAATATGGCCGGAATTGAAAGTGTAGGTTTTGGAACCGATTTTGATGGTATCAGCTGTGGGCTGGAAATAGAAAACTGTGCAAATATGCAGATACTGGCAGAAATCTTAAAAAATCGCGGTATGAGTGAAGAACAGATAGAACGCATTTTTTATAAAAATGTATTGAGAATTTATAAGGAACTGCTGTAAGGCAGTTCCTTTTGAAATTAGGGAATTTCCTTGACAAATCAACGCTTTTCGCATATTCTAAAATGTAAGTGAAAAGAATAAAGGCAATGAACGGAAAAGTACTTTATAGGAAAGCCCCAGAGAGGATTCGTCACCGGCTGAAAGCGAATCTGGTAGAAATATAAAGGAAGTGCATCCGGGAGCTGATTTGGTGAAGTTTATGAATTTCTGGAACCTAGCCGAATACGATTCGCACTCGTTACGTGCTTCGAGTGAAGACATTTTGTCTTTATTAGAGTGGAACCGCGGATAACTTCGTCTCTAAGTGATTAGAGTCGGAGTATTTTTGTTTTTATAGGAAAAAATCGTGGTATCCACAAGTGAGGAGTTGATATTATGGGATTCATTGCAAGAATCAAAGAAGAAGTTCAGGTCATTCAGGAACGTGACCCGGCGATCAAAAGTCCGATGGAAGTACTTTTGTATCCGAGCTTTCAGGTAATGCTCAGATACAGAATTGCTCATAAATTATATTTGAAGAAGCATTATTTTCTGGCCCGCTGGATTTCCCAAAAGGCGGCAAGAAAGACCGGAATCGAGATTCATCCGGGTGCGACCATTGGAAAAGGTTTGTTTATTGACCATGGTTCAGGAGTAATCATTGGCGAAACTGCAATCATTGGCGATAACGTAACCTTATATCAGGGTGTGACACTTGGCGGTACCGGAAAAGAGACCGGAAAGCGTCATCCAACCCTGGAGGATAATGTGATGGTCAGTGCAGGAGCAAAAATTTTAGGGTCTTTCACCATTGGGGAAAACTCAAAAATCGGAGCAGGATCTGTTGTGTTAAAACCGGTTCCGGCAAACTGTACGGTGGTTGGTGTTCCGGGACGTATCGTAAAGAGGGACAATAAAAAGCCTCGTATGGACTTAGACCAGGTAAACTTACCTGACCCGGTATTGGATGCAATTATTGAATTGCAGAAAGAAAATCGTGAATTGAGAGAAATTGTAACAAATTTACAAAGGGAGATAGAACATGATTAAGATTTATAACACTGAAACAAAAAGAAAAGAAGAATTTGTGCCAATCGAAGAAGGCAAAGTAAGAATGTATGTGTGCGGACCAACTGTATATAACTTTATTCACATTGGAAATGCAAGACCAATGATCGTTTTTGATACAGTTCGCCGTTATTTTGAATACAAAGGCTATGATGTTAACTTTGTATCTAACTTTACAGACGTGGATGATAAGATCATCAAAAAAGCAATTGAAGAAGGTGTATCTGCAGATGAAATCTCTCAGAGATATATTGCAGAATGCAAAAAAGATATGGCCGGTATGAACATTAAACCGGCAACTACACATCCACTGGCAACTCAGGAAATCGATGGCATGATCGAAATGATCAGTGACCTGATTGAAAAGGGATTTGCTTACCCTGTAAACGGTACAGTTTACTTCCGTACAAGAAAATTTGATTCTTATGGAAAATTATCTCATAAAAACCTGGATGATTTAAGAGCCGGCAACAGAACACTTTTGGTATCCGGTGAAGACGAAAAAGAAGATCCATTGGATTTCGTACTTTGGAAACCGAAAAAAGAAGGCGAACCTGCTTGGGTATCTCCATGGGGCGAAGGAAGACCGGGCTGGCATATTGAATGTTCTGTGATGTCTAAAAAATACCTTGGTCAACAGATTGATATTCACGGCGGCGGGGAAGACCTTGTATTCCCACATCATGAAAATGAAATTGCACAGAGTGAAGCATGCTGCGGTAAAGTATTTACAAGATACTGGATGCATAATGCATTCTTAAACATTGATAATAAGAAAATGTCCAAATCTTTAGGAAACTTCTTTACAGTTCGTGAAATCAGCGAAAGATATGATCTTCAGATTCTTCGTTTCTTCATGCTGCAGGCACACTACAGAAGTCCACTGAACTTCAGTGCAGAACTGATGGAAGCTTCTAAGAACAGCTTAGAACGTATTGTGACAGCTGCTGCCAACTTAAAACATTTGATCGCAAACGGCGCAGAAAAAGAAATGACAGCAGAAGAAGCAGCTGCATTGGAAGAAGCAAAAGCATATGTAGTGAAGTTTGAAGAAGCAATGGATGACGACTTCAACACAGCAGATGCGATTTCAGCAGTATTTGAACTTGTTAAATTTGCAAATACACATGCAACAGCTGAAAATTCCAAAGCATATTTAGAAACATTAAAGAAAGAACTGACAGACCTTTGCGATATTTTAGGTGTGATCGTTGAAAAAGAAGAAGAACTGTTAGACGCTGACATCGAAAATCTGATTGCTGAAAGACAGGCAGCAAGAAAAGCAAAAGATTTTGCAAGAGCTGATGAAATTCGTAACGAACTTCTGGAAAAAGGTATCATCTTAAAAGATACACGTGAAGGAGTACAATGGAAAAGAGCTTAATATTAAAAGAAAAGTTCCTAAATGAATTTGGGTTAGAGGAGCAGGATTTGCGTACCTACTCCCCGTTGACCCTTGCCTATATCGGAGATGCGATTTTTGAGCTGGTGGTGCGAACAGTCCTGGTAGAGAGAAAGAATGCACAGGCAGAAAAGCTCCACAAAGCGGCGACAAAAATTGTAAAGGCGGAAACGCAGGCCTTAATGATTGAAGCCATTAAAGAAGAATTGACGGAAGAAGAACTGGCAGTTTACAAGCGCGGACGCAATGCAAAGGCAGTAACAAGAGCCAAAAATGCGACTATGTCAGAATACCGCAGAGCCACGGGATTTGAAGCTTTGATGGGCTATCTTTATCTAAAGGGCGATATTGAAAGAATGATTGAACTGATTCATTTAGCTGTAGAAAAAGCGGAGGTAACACTGTGAGATACGAAGAATTAACAATCGAAGGAAGAAATGCGGTTATCGAAGCTTTTCGTTCCGGAAAAACCATTGATAAAGTATTTATTTTAGACGGCTGTCAGGATGGACCAATCCAGACAGTAAAAAGAGAAGCAAAAAAACATGACTGTATCGTACAGTTTGTAAAGAAAGAGCGTCTTGACCAGTTATCAGAAACAGGAAAACATCAGGGAGTAATTGCTTATGCTGCTGCATACAACTATGCAGAAGTAGAAGATATTCTGGCAATTGCAAGAGAAAAAAATGAACCGCCATTTATTTTCCTGCTGGACAAGATTGAAGATCCTCATAATCTTGGAGCAATTATCCGTACTGCAAATCTTGCCGGTGCCCATGGTGTCATCATTCCAAAAAGAGGTGCAGCGGGGCTTACAGCCACAGTCGCAAGAACATCCGCAGGAGCACTCAATTATACACCGGTTGCAAAAGTAACAAATATGGCAGCAACCATCGAAGAACTGAAAAAAGAAGGTCTGTGGTTTGTATGCGCTGACATGGGCGGTGAGATGATGTATAACCTGAATCTGAAAGGTGCCATCGGTCTTGTAATCGGCAATGAAGGAGAAGGCGTGAGTCGACTTGTTCGTGAAAAATGTGATTACATTGCATCAATCCCAATGAAGGGTGATATTGATTCTTTGAACGCTTCTGTAGCAGCAGGCGTTCTGGCATACGAAATTGTTCGACAGAGAATGAGCTAATGATTGATTATAAAGAATATAGTGATGAAGAACTGATTTGCCGGCTTCGCGCCGGCGAATCTTCTATAGAAGAATATTTACTGGAAAAATACAAACCTTTTGTGAAGAGTAAGAGCCGTGCATTATTTCTGGTTGGCGGTGACAGAGAAGACCTGATTCAGGAAGGGATGATCGGACTTTTTAAAGCCATTCGTGACTTCAAAGAGGAAAACGGAGCGCCTTTTGCGGCTTTCGCAAAGCTGTGTGTGGAACGGCAGATGTATACTGCCATTGAAGCAGCAGGACGTCAGAAAAATGCACCGCTGAATGCCTATATTTCTTTGTCAGAGGAAGAAGAACATCTGATGGATGGCGGGATTGAGGAAGCTGTCATAGAAAAGACCAGCTACCAGCAATTATATGAAAGAGTTCGTTCACTTTTAAGTGCCATGGAAAATGAAGTTTTGGAGTTGTATCTGGAAGGGAAGGATTATACAGAAATTGCAAAAATCCTTGGAAAATCAGATAAGTCCATTGACAATGCTTTACAGAGGATTAAAGGGAAAATAAAACTTGCAAAAACAAATGTTTGGTAATATAATTACCGAGTAATGGTCCGTTGGTCAAGCGGTCAAGACGCCGCCCTCTCACGGCGGAAACACGGGTTCGATTCCCGTACGGACTGTTAAATATTGAACCACTTCCGAGGGTGATGGGAGTGGTTATTTTTGCTTTATAGGAAAGTTCGCAAAATCTAAAAGATAGTGTATAATGAGTAAGAAATAAAAAATGACATGACAAAAGAGCGAAGGTGCTACTTCGCCATGACGTTGTATATGATGTTTTTTGTTTCGGTTCAGGTGGCT
>JBGVRS010000015.1:0-2183 GCA_045128635.1 Lachnospiraceae bacterium | reverse complement strand
GTTCTTTTCCAGAATATCAATCATTTCTTCGGAGAATCCCCACATATTCATAGATACGTGTACCCCTGCATCGATTGGTTCAACGCTGCCATCTTCTTTTTCGATTCCGGCACCATCCGCTGTTTTAATCAGTCCGCCTGTTTCTACGACTTTCATCAGATGACCTTCTTCACTTACTTGACAAACACCTCTTGTTACAGAACCGTTATCACTTAAAGTATTTCCAAGAATAAAGCCTGCCATACAGAACTGTAATTTTTCTGATGTATCATGTTCTGCAACCAGGAAATCATGTACCTTTACAAAAGCTTCTTTTCCATAGTAGTCATCTGCATTGATAACTGCAAATGGTCCATCTACGATTCCTTTTGTACAAAGTACTGCATGACCTGTACCAAAAGGTTTTGTTCTATCAGCTGGCTTTGTAAATCCTTCCGGTAATTTATCTAATTCCTGATATGCATAAGCAACATCTGCAATTTTTTCGATTCTGTTACCGATTACTTCTTTAAAATCAGCTTCGATATCTTTACGGATGATAAACACGATTTTATCAAATCCTGCTTCTAATGCATCATGGATAGAGTAATCCATAATGATTTCTCCGCTTGGACCAACTTTTGCAAGCTGTTTTAAGCCTTCCCCAAAACGGCTTCCAAGCCCTGCTGCCATAATTACTAATGTTGTTTTCTTCATTTGCCTTCTCCTTTATTTTTACATAACCGCTTTCATTGCATCAATGACAGCTGCTACGTGTTTCTCACAAAGTTCCTGTGTTTCTGCTTCTACCATGACACGAAGTAATGGTTCTGTACCACTGGCACGAACCAAGATACGTCCGTCATCACCAAGAGCTTCTTCTACTGCTTTTTCAGCAGCTTTGACATCTGGGTGATTTAATACAAGCTCTTTATCTGTGACTCTCAAATTCTGTAAAAGCTGTGGATAAATTTTTACTTCAGATGCTAAAGTTCCAAGTGTTGTTTTCTTTTCCAGTAATACTTCCATAATCTTTAAGGAGGTTAAAATGCCATCGCCAGTAGTAGCATGTTTACTGAAAATAATATGGCCGGACTGCTCTCCGCCAAGAGAATGTCCATTCTGCACCATGTTTTCATAAACATATTTGTCCCCTACATTTGTTTTTTCGTATTTTATTCCTTCACGATCGCATGCTTTATAAAG
Source organism: Lachnospiraceae bacterium (assembly GCA_045128635.1). Lineage (GTDB taxonomy): Bacteria > Bacillota > Clostridia > Lachnospirales > Lachnospiraceae > HGM12587. The sequence continues at coordinate 998 of JBGVRS010000015.1, read as the reverse complement.
CCCGATGTTTGACATGACGGTTGTTACAATTGTATCATTGTGCAATTTGCCGTTTTCTTTCATATATTTGCCGCAGATATACATGATCAGGTCACCATCAATCAGGTTACCATTTTCATCTACCGCAAGACATCTGTCTGCATCACCATCATATGCAAATCCTACATCCAGGTTGTTATCCACTACAAATTTCTGTAAGGATTCAATATGTGTGGAACCACAGTTTGTATTGATATTTGTTCCATCTGGGTTGTTATGAATTACATATGTTTTCGCTCCCAATGCATCAAATACACTCTTTGCAATTGCGGATGCACTTCCGTTAGAACAGTCAAGACCAACTCGCTTGTTTTTGAAAGAACGTGTTGGCAGGGAAATCAGATAACCGATGTAGCGGTTTCTTCCTGCAGAAAAATCTGTTGCACAGCCGATTTCTTCTCTTTTTGCAAATGGTATTTCTTCGATTTCACCATCAATATATTTTTCAATCTTTTCTTCTACAACTGCTTCCATTTTCTGACCGTTGCGGTTAATCAGCTTGATACCGTTGTCATAGAATGGATTGTGGCTTGCAGAAATCATGATACCACAATCAAATCCTTCTGTTCTTACGACGTAAGATACACTTGGAGTTGTTGTTACATGAAGTAAGGATACATCAGCGCCTGATGCTGTTAAGCCGGCTACCAGTGAATATTCAAACATGTAGCTGCTTCTTCTTGTATCTTTACCGATTACAATCTGTGGTCTGTAACCTTCTTTTTTATAGTACCATCCAAGGTAGCGACCTACCTTGTAAGCATGTTCAACTGTTAATTTTACGTTGGCTTCTCCACGGAAACCATCAGTGCCGAAATATTTTCCCATATCAAAAGCACTCCCATCTTATTTTTATAGTTACATAAATTATATGCCAAGATAAAAAGAGTGTCAACTTTCCCAATTATTAAAAAATGCCCCGAATACGGGGCATTTGATTAGTTCTCATTCATTTTTGC
>JBGVRS010000014.1:0-27550 GCA_045128635.1 Lachnospiraceae bacterium | reverse complement strand
GTAGATGACCTGATCGCAACAGGCGGTACCATTGAAGCAGCAGCGAAGCTGGTAGAGCAGCTTGGCGGTGAAGTTGTAAAAATTATTTTCCTCATGGAATTGGCTGGTTTGGAAGGAAGAAAGAAACTGGCAAAATATGATGTTGGAAGTGTTGTTTGCTACGAAGGCAAATAGAGGAGAAACATTAGGGGAGTACTTTTATGGAAAAAGTCAGATCAGTGAATGAACAGGAAAAGGAAATAAAGAGGATGGCGGACTTTACCAGTCCGGAGGTTCTTTACAATGAGCTGATTACATCGATAAAGAAATACCATCCATCAGCAGACATTTCCATGATAGAGAAGGCATATACCATTGCGAGAGACGCCCATGAAGGACAGGTACGTAAATCCGGCGAGCCTTATATCATTCATCCGTTATGTGTGGCAATTATTCTGGCGGATTTGGAGCTGGATAAAGAGACCATTGTAGCAGGAATTCTTCATGATGTCGTAGAAGATACAGTCATGACCAACGAAGAGATTCGTAAGGAGTTCAATGCTGAAGTAGAACTGCTTGTTGACGGTGTTACAAAGTTAGGTCAGTTGTCCTATTCTCACGACAAAGTAGATGAGCAGGCAGAGAATTTACGTAAGATGTTCCTTGCTATGGCAAAGGATATCCGAGTAATTCTGATCAAGCTTGCCGACAGACTTCACAATATGCGTACACTGCAGTATATGAAGCCTGAAAAGCAGAAAGAAAAAGCAAGAGAGACCATGGACATTTATGCTCCTTTGGCACAGCGTCTTGGTATTTCTAAAGTAAAGATTGAGCTGGATGACTTGTCCTTAAAATACTTACAGCCGGATGTATATTATTCTCTGGTAGAACAGATTTCAGATAAGAAGAGTGCAAGAGAAAAATTTATTCAGCAGATTGTAGCTGAGGTAAGAGAACACATTGACAATGCAGGCATTAAAGCCAGAGTTGACGGACGTGTAAAGCATTTCTTCAGTATTTATAAAAAAATGGTCAATCAGGATAAGACACTGGATCAGATTTATGATCTGTTTGCAGTTCGTATCCTTGTAGATAATGTGCAGGACTGCTATGCGGCACTTGGTTCCATTCATGAAATGTATAAACCGATTCCGGGACGTTTCAAAGATTACATTGCCATGCCAAAGCCAAACATGTACCAGTCTTTGCATACCACACTGATCGGACCAAATGGTACACCATTTGAAATTCAGATTCGTACCTATGAAATGCACAAAACTGCGGAATACGGTATTGCAGCACACTGGAAATACAAAGAATCCGGTGGTAGCAAAGAAAAGAACATCGAAAACCGTGCAGAAGCAAAATTAACATGGCTTCGTCAGATTTTGGAATGGCAGAAGGACGAATCAGATAATAAAGAGTTTATGAGTCTGTTAAAGAGTGACTTAGACTTGTTCTCTGAAAGTGTTTACTGTTTTACTCCGACTGGTGATGTGAAGAATTTACCAAATGGTTCCACACCAATCGACTTTGCTTACAGCATTCACAGTGCAGTAGGTAATAAGATGATCGGAGCAAGAGTCAACGGAAAGTTGGTGCCGATTGATTACCGTATTCAGAATGGTGACCGTATCGAAGTTTTAACTTCTCAGAACTCAAAAGGTCCTAGCCGTGACTGGCTTGCAATTGTAAAATCCACACAGGCAAGAAATAAAATTAACCAGTGGTTTAAATCTGAGTTCAAACAGAGCAATATCTTAAAAGGGAAAGATATGATTTCCCAGTATTGCAAGATGAAGAGTATTAACCATACTGATATTATGAAACCGGAATATCAGGAAAAGGTAATGAAAAAATATGGTTTCCGTGACTGGGATTCCGTACTTGCTGCCATTGGACATGGGGGACTTAGAGAAGGCCAGGTTGTTAACCGTCTTCTTGAAGAATACGAAAAAGTTAATAAAAAGAATATTACCGATGACAAGGTATTAGAAAATATTATTGAAACAAGCAAAGACCAGAAGATGAAGCTGACCAAGTCAAAGGGCGGTATTGTAGTCAAGGGAATCGATGATGTAGCAGTTCGTTTTTCACGCTGCTGTAATCCGGTACCGGGTGACGAAATCGTGGGTTTTGTAACACGTGGTCGTGGCGTATCCATTCATAGAACAGACTGTGTCAATATAGTTAATATGAATGAATCTGAAAGAATGCGTATGATTGAAGCGGAATGGCAGGGATTCTCCAGTGGTTCCGGCGAAAAATATGCAACGGAAATTACGATTTACGCTAACAACCGAACAGGTCTTTTGGTTGATTTATCGAAAGTCTTTACTGAACGAGGTATTGACCTGACTGGAATCAATTCAAGACTTAGCAAGCAGGGAACTGCGACACTTTCTGTCAGCTTTGAAATCTCAGGAACTGAGGAACTGAACAGAATTATTGAAAAGATTAGACAGATTGACAGCGTTATCGATATTGAGAGAGCTGCCACTTAATACAATCCCGCAAGGGAAAGGAGAAAATGTATGATTCATGTGGAGTTTATGGTCGTAGGACCGGTTTCTACAAACTGTTATTTTTTAGTGAATGATGAACTGAAAGAGGTCGCAATTGTGGATCCGGGTGATCGTGCGGATAAGATTAAGGCCTATATTGCAAAAGAAGGATTAAAGCCGGTAGCAATTCTTTTGACACATGGTCATTTTGATCATATGATGGCTGCGGAGGAATTACGTGCAGAATATAAGGTTCCTGTGTATGCATGTGCAAAAGAAAAAGAACTGTTAAACAGTGCTTCTATGAATCTTGCAAAAGGATTTATCAGACAGAATTACACCATGGATGCAGATATCTACTGCAAAGAAGGTGATGAATTTTACCTTGCAGGATGCAGCATCAAAGTACTGGAAACTCCGGGTCATACAAAGGGAGGATGCTGTTATTACATTGCATCTGAAAATATCGTATTTACAGGAGATACTTTGTTTGCTTTAAGTATTGGAAGAACTGATTTTGAAGGCGGTTCATACCCTGAAATCTGTAAGAGTATTAAAGAAAAGCTGTTTGTTCTTCCGGATGAAACCATTTGCTACCCGGGACACGGGGAAGGCACAAGAATCGGATACGAAAAGGGGCGCAATCCTTATGTCAGATAAGATTGAAGTAAAGGTAAATATACCAAGCTATGAATATGATATTCATTCTCTGGTGAAAGCCTTTTATCCAAAAGCGGAAGTCAGTGTACAGGTAAAGGAAGCATTTGAGACGGATTGTGCTTTGAAACTGGATGTAAATTTTACAGATAATCATGTGGAAATTCAGACTTTTGATAGTGACCATCCAATATATAAAGGCGGAGATGATCTGCCGGATACACTGACCAGAAAAGAAGTAAAAGATCGCTTTAAGCGATTGATTTATAATGCATTGTCAGAACACAGCGGAAAGAAACTTCCGTGGGGAACCTTAACTGGGATTCGACCGACAAAGATTCCAATGGCAATGTTAGAAGAAGGTGCTTCTGATGAAGAAATTAAAGCTTACATGGAAGAAACCTACTACTGCAGTGATGAGAAGATTCAGTTAAGTACTGAAATTGCAAAATGGGAAATGAAACTGCTGGAACCACTGGATTACAAAAAAGGCTACAGCCTTTATGTGGGAATACCATTTTGTCCAAGTACCTGCCTGTATTGCTCCTTCACTTCCTATCCATTAGGAAAGTGGGAGAAGAGAGTAGACGATTATCTGGATGCATTGTGTAAAGAACTGGATTTCATTGCAGAAGAATTAAAAGATAAGGTGTTAGACACGGTTTATATTGGCGGTGGAACACCAACCACACTGAATGCAGAGCAGATGGACAGACTGCTTACGAAAATTGAAGAGAAATTCGATTTTACCCATGTAAAAGAGTTTACCGTGGAAGCGGGAAGACCTGACAGTGTTACAAGAGAAAAACTGGAAGCGATCAAAAAACATAAAGTAGACCGAATTTCCGTTAATCCTCAGACAATGAAGGATGAAACATTAAAAATTATCGGACGACACCACAGCGTGCAGCAGACAATTGATGCATATAAGCTGGCAAGAGAAGTCGGCTTCGATAATATCAATATGGACTTAATCATCGGGCTTCCGGGAGAAACAAAAGATGATGTGGCCCATACACTAAGCGAATTAAAAGTGCTTGCACCTGACAGCATTACAGTACATTCCCTGGCAATCAAGCGAGCAGCCCGTTTGAATCTTTTTAAAGACACTTACGAGGAAATGGGACTGGAAAACTCTGCAGAGATTATGGATTTGACCTATGCATCCTGCAAGGAACAGGGATTATTACCATATTATTTGTATCGACAGAAAAATATGGCAGGAAATTTTGAAAATGTAGGTTATGCAAAAGCAGATAAAGCAGGCATTTATAATATTTTAATTATGGAAGAAAAACAGTCCATTGTAGCAGCCGGTGCAGGAGCATCTACCAAGATGGTCTATCCGGACGGGCGAATCGAACGCATCGAGAATGTAAAAGACGTAGGTCAGTACATAGAGCGTATCGATGAAATGATCCAGAGAAAGAAAGATTTCTGGGAGGTCAATGGACGATAAGGAGAAAGACATGGAACGGATGCGCCTATCCTTAAAAGAGATTATGAAAAAAGACATGGAAGAAGAACTTCTCCATGGAGTGAAGGTGTGTAATCTTGCGTTCCATTTTGGGAAACGACTGGGCTTATCCTATGACAGAGCGATCGAACTTGCGACTGCGGGACTTTTGCATGATATGGGAAAACTGCAAATGTCAAGACATCTTTATGGACGAGACAGAGAGTCTTTAGAAGTTGAAGAAATCGTACGTACAAGATCTCATTCAAGAATTACGTATGATATTTTGATGCGATATGACTATTCGGATTTTGTACTGGAAACAATTCTGTATCATCACGAAAATTATGATGGCACAGGGTATCCAAGAAATCTTGTGGCGACAGATATCCCGGAAGGAGCAAGAATGCTGCGGCTGGTAGATGCATTTGTGACACTGACTTCTGATAAGCCATACAGAAAAGCGTTTGATAAACAAACGGCTGTGGAGCTGATGATCGAAGAAGTGAAGAATTTCGATATGAAGTATTTTCTTGCTTTTCTAAAAATGATTCATGAAATTGATGTGGATGAAGTTATTAATTTTTCAAAATTAGAAGTTGACTTATAGGAAAAACGTGGTAAGTTAGTAATAGTTTGTAAAAAGATAAGAGGAGATACCTATGAAATTTATTAAAACACCAGTAAAAGGTATGTGTGATATGCTTCCTTCAGACATGCGTCTTAGAGAGTATGTTTTAGGAATGATCAAAGAAAGCTATGCGAAATATGGCTTTATGCAGATTGAAACACCTGTTATGGAACACATTGAAAACTTAACTTCCAAACAGGGTGGAGATAATGAAAAATTGATTTTCAAAGTAATGAAACGTGGGGCGGATCTTGGTCGTGCCATCGAAAAAGGTACTCACGAATATGCGGATAATGGTCTTCGTTATGACTTAACAGTACCTTTGGCAAGATACTATGCAAACAATAACCAGAAATTACCAACACCTTTCAAATCATTACAGATTGGTAATGTATGGCGTGCAGATAACCCACAGAAGGGACGTTTCCGTCAGTTTACACAGTGTGACATCGACATTTTAGGTGATGAAACAAATCTTGCAGAAATCGAGCTCATCGGTGCAACAGCCGGAATGCTGACACAGATTTTTGCAACTGTTGGAATCGATTCCTTTACAGTACATGTAAATGATAGAAAAATTTTAACAGCAATCTGCTTACAGGCAGGATTCAAAGAAGATGATGTGGCAAGCGTGCTCATTTCCCTTGATAAATTTGACAAAATCGGCTTAGACGGTATCCGCAAAGAATTAGTAGAAAACGGATATGCAGAAGAAGTTGTAGATAAATACCTTGCAATTTACGAAAACTTAAAAGAATCTTCCTGCGGCGAATTCTGTAAAGATGTTGTAGGTGAATTCTTAGACCAGTCTGTGGTAGATGCTATGGAAGAAATCATTTCCTGTGCAAAATCTATGGTAAATGAAAATGTAACCATTATGTTTGACCCAACACTGGTTCGTGGTATGGGCTACTACACAGGTCCAATTTTCGAAATTACAATTGATGGATACGGATTCTCTATCGCAGGCGGCGGAAGATACGACAAGATGATCGGTAAATTCTCAGGTCAGGATGTATGTGCAAGCGGATTCTCTATCGGATTTGAACGCATCATCACAATCTTAAAAGATAAGTTCGAAGATGAAATGAAGATTAGCGATAACAACCTTGCAATCCTCATTGAAAAAGGTGTTCCAACTGAAAAGAAAATGGAAATGTTCGCAAAAGCAAAGGAACTTCGCGAAGCTGGAACTACTGTAACTATTCAGCCAATGAAGAAGAATATGAAACAGCAGATCAGCCTGCTTGAAAAAGAAGGATATACACAGTTTGAAAAGGTGTATAGACGCTAATAAACAGAGGATGGATTTAACAGCCAGCGAAATACTGCGGTGCCGGAAACGGTGCCGCTTTTTTTGTGTGATAAACACATACGTTCCGGATGCCATTGAACTCCTAAAATCGGTAAATGATCATGCTGGATTGCCTCCGGGACTCCATCTGTAGATGCCTGAATGATTTCTAAATCCTGACCAAGGGTGCCGATGCTTTGGTGATGTGCAGAATTTACTTTAAAATAGGGACCATATAGTTTTTCCAAAACAGATTTTTTTGTGGCAATTGTTTCATGCCACTGGTCTTTGCCGTTCCACTGATGCAGATTTTCAGATTCTACATGCTGGTTTAAATCACCGCCAAAGAAGACGTTGATTAGCTGCATTCCTTTACAGATTCCAAGAATCGGTTTGTGAGTATGTAAAAATTGATATAAAATATGAAGCTGGGCTCTGTCTAAATCCGGGTCAGCCTTTCTGGTGTCAATGACCGGCTGATCAAAATAGGATGGACAGATGTCGCCGCCGCCGGGAAGAACCAACCCATCAAAAGAGTAAACAGATTCCGGGTGAAGGCTCACCACTGGCTCTGCGCCTAAATATTTGATAATTTCCACATAATTTTTTGTATCTTTTTCTCTGCCTGCAATTAAGATTTTTTTCATGCATACTCTCCTAAAAATAGCTAAAATGTTTCGGCAATCTAATGCCGTCAAAATAAGGTATGCACAAGTTTGAGAAATATGCTAAGATATTGTGAAATGAGGAGGAATTTTTATGAGAGAGATTCAAGCATCGCAGATTACAGAAGTAGTTGCGAGATTATGTATAGAAGCCAATGAACATTTGCCGGAAGACGTAAAATGTGCTATTAAAAACTGCAGGGCATGTGAAGACTGGGAAATTGCTCAGGGCGTTTTAGACAAGATTATTGAAAATTTTGAAATTGCAGACAGAGAATGCGTACCAATCTGTCAGGATACAGGAATGGCTTGTGTATTTTTAGAAATCGGTCAGGATGTACATATTACAGGCGGTGATCTGACAGCGGCTGTTAATGAAGGCGTAAGAAAAGGTTACGCCGAAGGCTATCTTCGAAAATCGGTTGTAGCAGATCCTGTGCGCCGTGGCAATACGGGAGATAATACACCGGCAATGCTCTATACAGAAATTGTTCCAGGGGAAGAAATCAAGGTAACTGTAGGTCCAAAAGGTTTTGGCAGTGAAAATATGAGTGCAATTCGTATGTTCAAGCCATCTGCCGGTTTACAGGGAATCAAAGATTTTATTTTGGAAACAGTGGAAGCAGCAGGTCCCAACCCATGCCCGCCAATGGTAGTAGGGGTAGGAATTGGCGGAACCTTTGACAAAGCTGCACTTCTTGCAAAAAAAGCACTTATGAGACCACTGGATTCTTCCAATCCGGATTCATTTTATGCGGATTTAGAAGAGGAAATGCTTGAGAAAATCAATGAGCTTGGTATTGGTCCTCAGGGATTTGGTGGAAAGACAACTGCCATTGGATTAAATATTGAAACCTTACCAACTCACATTGCGGGAATGCCATGTGCCATCAATATTAACTGCCACGTGACACGACATAAATCGGAGGTAATTTAAATGGAGAGACATATTACATTGCCTTTAACAGAAGAATTGGCGAAAACATTGCATGCAGGTGATTCGGTATATTTGACAGGAGAAATTTATACCTCCAGAGATGCAGGTCATAAAAGAATGTGTGAAGCGCTTGCTCGTGGCGAAGATCTTCCATTTGACCCTCAGGATGCAACCATTTATTATGTAGGACCGACTCCGGCAAAACTGGGGCAGGTCATTGGTTCCGCAGGCCCAACCACCAGTGGTCGAATGGATGCTTATGCGCCAACCATGATGAGCGTGGGAGCCAGAGGTATGATTGGAAAAGGAGCCAGACTTCCGGAAGTGGTAGACGCCATGAAAAAATATTCCGGCGTTTACTTTGGTGCCATTGGCGGTGCTGGAGCATTGCTTGCCAAATGCATTAAAAAGCGCGAGATGATCGCCTATGAAGATCTGGGAGCGGAAGCACTGCAGAAATTATATGTGGAAGATATGCCGTTGGTTGTCATTATTGACAGCGAGGGTAAGAATCTTTATGAGGACGGCAGAAGGGCATATTTAAAGAAGAAAGAAGAATAGAAGATGGGAAGATTCTGTGATACGGAATCTTCCTTTCTTGTTTTTGTGGGTGTAGAGTAAAAAATAATGTCAGTCTGGAAAGTATATAGGTTCTAGTGGGCGTAGAGAAAGAAACTGCTTTGCAATAGCCAGAGAGGCTACTACAAAGGGGTATTAATGGGCATATAAGAAAAAAGATTGTTGAACTAGAAACTTTCAAATAAATAGTTCCTGGTGAGAGAAAATAATTTTCTATATGCCCATTAATTTTGTTGCTTGTGTCTAGTATAAGAAGATTTTTTGTCTTACGCCCATGAGAGTGCAAAAAAGGAATAAGAAAACGAAAAAAAAGTCTAGTATAGGAAGCTTTTTTCCTCTATGCCCACGCAAAAGTGAAAAGCGAATGAATAAAAAAGTATAAATAATTAAAAAACAATTAAATGTTGTAAACTCCCCTTGACTTCATAAATTTAGATAGTATGATGTAAAAAGATGGACTGACCGACTGGTCGGTCAGTAAAAGCAGGAGGAAGATATGATACCAAAATTTAGTGTCAAAAAACCGTATACAGTTCTGGTAGGAGTACTTCTTGTAATCGTATTGGGGGTAGTTTCCTTAATGCGTATGACCACAGACTTACTTCCGTCCATGGATTTGCAGTATGCGTTAATTATTACAACTGATGTGGGAGCCAGCCCGGAAAAGGTAGAAATGGAAGTGACGGCGCCAATAGAAGCTGCCATGGCTACTACCACGGGAATTAAAAATGTAGGTTCTATGTCATATAACAGCTATTCAATCGTTACTTGCGAGTATGATGATACTGTTAATATGGACTCCATTGTTATTGAAATACAGCAGAGTCTGGATCAGATTGCAGGTTATTGGGGGGATAATGTAGGAACTCCAATGATCATGAAAATTAATCCGGATATGCTTCCGGTTATGACAGCATCTGTGGACGTTGCAGGTATGAGTGCGTTGGAAATCACAGAATATGTTGATAGGGAGTTGATTCCAGCCTTTGAATCACTGGAAGGAGTTGCTTCGGCATCTGCATCCGGTATGCTGGAAGAAACCGTAATGGTAACTTTAGACCCGATTAAGATTCAGGCTATCAATGACCTTGTGCAGGCTGAAGTTAAGGGTGAATTTAAGAAACCGCAAGCAGAGATTAATGACGCCATTTCTGAACTTGAAAAAGGTAAGGAAGCTATGGGAGAAGGCGGAGATGCTATCTCAGAAGTTTTCGACGAAGTCATGGATGGAAAAGAGCAGCTTCTGGAAGCAGAAGCTGAATTGAAGAAGCAGTATAATTCACTTCTTGAAGGCAGAGACCAGCTAGAACAGATGGTAAATATTGTTGTACCGATTTTAGAACTGCGTGATGAAAGTATCAAGTCTTTAGCGGAAGCAGAAAAGAATTACCCGGCCCAAAAGGAAGCTGTAGAACAAATGGCTCCAATGGTAAAACAATATAATGAAACATTGCAGCCGAAGATTGATGCTCTGGTGCAGAGCGAAGAAGCGTTAAAATCCGAGATTGCAGCGATTGAGGCGGATCCGACATTTAATCCGGAAGATGAGACGTATAAACAAAAAGTAGCAGAATTAGAAACAATTGCTACAGAGAGAGAATCTCTGCAAGTAACACTGGATGAAATTAATACAAAATACAGTGCAGCAGAAACTGCGTTAAAAGCAACTGAAACAGCTATTAAAGAAGGACCAAAGGTTCAAAAAGCTCTTGATGATCAGATTCTTGCCTACTCAAAAGAATTCGAAGCACTTGGTATTAGCATCAAAACAGCTGACGATATTCCTAAAATAGCACCTGCTTTAGAAAATGCGCTTAAGATGATGAATGATGGTATCGAGCAGATGGAAGAAGCGCTTGCTATGATTGAAGAACAGAAAAATGCACTTCAGTCTGGTGTTGATACATTGAATCTGGAAGCAGCTAAAGCTGCAATGGAAATGGGATCTGCCGCAGCTGAATTGGCAGTTGCATCTTCTACTTTGGAGCAGGCTAAAACTCAGTTGGAATCAGCAAAAGAGCAGGCGTTAGATGCCGCTGACATGGAAGGCATCCTTACCATTGATACTTTATCCGGTCTTATCCTGGCGCAGAACTTTGATATGCCGGCAGGATATGCATATGATAATGATACCCAATATCTGATTCGTGTAGGTGAAGCGGTTAAGAGTGTTGACGAATTAGAAGATTTGGTACTCATGGATATGGGTATGGATTCTGTAGGGGTCATTCGACTTGGTGATGTGGCAGATGTTGAAATTTTAGATAATTCTGATGAAACCTATGCCATTGTAAATGGTAATCCAAGTGTATCCTTATCTTATGAAAAACAGACAGGATATTCTACAGGTGAAGTTACCGACAGACTTTTAGATAAATTTGAAAGTTTAGAAGAACAGAATCCGGATTTATCAATTACAGTATTGATGGACCAGGGAATATTCATTGACTTAATCGTGGAAAGTGTTATCCAGAATATGATCATCGGTGCAATTTTGGCGGTATTTGTATTAGCGATTTTCTTAAAAGATTATCGTCCGACCATTGTTGTTGGCATTTCAATTCCGCTTTCAGTCATTTTTGCCATTGTACTGATGTATTTTATGGATATTTCCTTAAATATGATTTCTCTTTCGGGCTTGATGCTGGGAGTCGGAATGCTGGTAGATAACTCCATCGTAGTTATTGAAAACATTTATCGATTAAGAAATGAAGGATTGTCAATCCGAAAAGCCTGCGTAGAAGGTTCGAATCAGGTGGCAGGTGCTATTGTTGCATCGACGTTAACAACCGTTTGTGTATATGTTCCGATTATCTTTACAGAAGGTATGACACGTCAGCTGTTTATGGATCTTGCGCTGACCATTGCATTTACCTTGTTTGCCAGCCTTGCAGTAGCACTTACAGTTGTACCGGCAATGTCTTCTTATACAATGAAAAAACCAAAAGAAATCAAAACAACAGGTTTTGATAAGATGAAAAACTGGTACGGAAATGTGTTGGGATTTTGTCTGAACCATAAATGGATTGTTCTCTTACTTTCTATTGTACTTTTGGTAGGAAGTGCAGGACTTAGCCTTTCAAAAGGTATGACTTTTATCGATATGGAAATGGAAACAAATCAGATGACAGTTACTATTTCTCCAAAGGAAGGACAGATACTCGAATTTGAAGAATTGACAGGCATGTCTGATGAGGTCATCGAGAGAATTTCTGATATTGAAGGAATTGATACCATTGGTGCTAGTGCGGGGGGAAGTTCTACATCTAGCCTGATGGGTGGTGGTGCTACAAGCGTAACTATGTATATTCTTTTGGAAGAAGGAACAGATGTAACAACAAGCCAGGTTTCAGAAGAAATTTTAAAACGTACCGAAGATATGGATTGTGAAGTGAGCAGCAGTGCAGCATCTATGGATATGACAGCAATGTTTGGTTCAGGTCTTTCTATCCGAATTAAAGGCCGTGATTTAGATACTCTGCAGGAATTGGCTATCGAGACAGCAAAAATTGTAGAAGAGACTGAAGGAACAGTAGATGTAAATGACGGTCTTGATAAAGCAACGCCTCAGTGGACAATTACCGTAGATAAAGAAAAAGCTGCGGAATATGGTATGACCGTTGCACAAGTTTTCCAGCTAGTTATGGAAGATATGGCATCCAGCACAAGTGCTACAACAATTTCTACAGATATCAAAGAGTATGAAGTTTACTTGCAGACAGAGGAACAGTCTGATCTGCAGTTGGATGATATTAAATCATTGACATTTATCCATACAGACAAGGAGGGTGAAGAAAAAGAAATTCCATTGACAGATATCTGTACGATGGAAGAAACAAGCACATTAAGCACAATTCGCCGTGATGCACAGAGCAGATATCTGACAGTATCTTGTGGAATTGATACAGAACACAATGTTACATTGGTAAGTAATGAAGTGAAAGAAAAAATTGCTCAGATGGAAATTCCGGAAGGATATGAAATTGAAATGGCTGGGGAAGATGAAACGATCAATGAAGCAATGGGTCAGATGGTACTGATGTTGTTATTAGCAGTTATCTTCATTTATTTGATCATGGTTGCTCAGTTCCAGTCACTGCTTCTTCCATTTATTATCATGTTTACAATCCCATTGGCATTTACCGGTGGATTTATGGGTCTGATTATTTCGGGAAAAGAAGTGAGTGTTATTGCAATGCTTGGATTTATCATGCTTGCCGGAGTTATCGTAAACAACGGTATCGTACTCATTGAATACATTACTCAGGCAAGACAGCAGGGCAAACTAAAACGAGAAGCGATTCTTGAAGCAGGTGTGATCCGACTTCGTCCGATTCTTATGACTGCATTAACAACCATTCTTGCCATGGTACCAGCATCAATGGGACTTGGAGAAGGAGCTGAAATGATGCAGCCAATGTCCATCACCATGGTTGGAGGTCTTATATATGGTACCGTTCTGACACTGATCGTAATTCCTTGTGTATATGATTTGTTTACTAAGGAAAAGAACATGGTAGAGGAAGAACTGTAGGGGGAACGAATGATGAGTGAAAAACTGAAAAATATTTTCGAGCCTTCGGATAAAGTTCAGAGAATGTATGAAGCAATTTCGGAACTGGTACAGGAAAAGAAGGATGTTGCTACATTAAAAGTTCAGGACATTACTTCTCGTGCAGGTATCGGGAAAGGAACTGCCTACGAATATTTTTCTTCTAAGGAAGAAATTATTGTTCATGCCAGTCTCTGGCTCTGCTTTCAGCAGAACAGAGAAATGGCAAAGGAACTGGAACGGTTTAACGACTTTCAATCAAAATTTATGTTCTTACTTGAATGGATGCAGACTCATAGAGAACAGAATGATCTGATTATGAAGGCATTGAAAGGAAGCTTTCATGGAGAATGCGACAGTTTTAAGGAACTTCTCCCGGAAGGATTGATTGAAAAAGCAAAGGATTATATGACTGCGAAGATTAATCAGTTGTTTGAACTGGGGTATCAGGAAGGTGTGATTACGCAACAGGATGTGGAAAAGAGAATGATCGTATTCTTTGGAACCATGATGCAGTATAGCTTTGGCATGCTTGATTGCAAAACTCTCTGTATGTCAGGAATGAGTGCGGAAGAGTACAAACAGTTTACCTACGAGTGTATGGTGAAAGCATTGAATTAAACAATTTAAAAAATGCCGCTTTTACGAAAACGTAAGAGCGGCATTTGTGTTATGCTGCAAAGTATAGAATCAATACAAACTGGATAATCAAAATCATTGGCATGCCAAACTTGAAATACCAGTGTTTTGTTTTATGGCGAAACATATGCATTCCTAAGGTGGTTCCGAGACTTCCGCCAATAACTGCCAGTAAAAATAAAGTCTTTTCCGGAATTCTCCATTTGCCCCGTTTGGCTTTCTGCTTATCAAGAAACATGGAGAAAAGGCCAATGAGGTTGATGATTCCAAGATAAATCAGTAGGTATTTCATAGGCAAGTCTGAATTAGTAGCCTAATTCTTCTCCTACTAAAATAACTTTGATACGATTTGGTGTGCTGGAACGTCTTGTAATAACTACTTGGCTGCAGATACAGTCTGGTGAGTAGCAGTCACCGCATCTTCCGGTCTGTGAGCAAGGAGTGTTTTTGTTCAAACGTACAGTGTTTGGCGGTGCCGCAAAATTACGAACACGCTGAAGGGCACTTTTAACATCAGGTGCCACTTTGTTCATACCAGCGATGATAATGACGTTCTGTGGTCCCCAGCAAAGGCAGGAAACGCGGTTTGCACGGCCATCAATATTTACCAGTTCTCCGTCGATTGTAATCGCATTGGAACTCATCAGATAATAATCAGCCATGACCTGTTTTGCATACATTACACGAGCTTCTTCCGGAGTTTTTGCTTCGTCACGGTTGATCAGTTCATAACCCTTTCCTTCAAGTGCGTCCATTAATCCACATTCTGTTAATGTCATGGAACCACCCCAGGTAACACTGGAGCCTTCCGGCATTAAAGAGAGTGCTTTTTCAACTGCTTCAGCAGATGTTGCACAGTAATAACCTTCCAGGTTTTTCTTGGCCATATTTTTGATAATTGTATTTGCAAGATTCTGATTTGCGATTTCCTTTGGTGTCATAAAATTTCCTCCCCTTTTTATGAATAGATTAAATCTAGTATACAGTTTCTTTGAGAAAAACTCAAGTTTCACACCCTTTTAATGTATGTAAAATCGTGGTATGATAGAACAAGTTTAAAAATCGAGGTGCAATATATGAAGCGAACAGAAATTTCAAAGGAATATAAATGGAAAATAGAAGATTTATATGCTGCCAATGATATATGGGAAGAAGATTTTATAAAGCTGCAAAAGGGGATTGAAGAATTAAAATGTTTTGAAGGAACTTTAAGTCAGTCAGCAGAAAATCTTTTAAAAATGCAAGAAAAATGTGATGAATTAAATCAGCTGGCAGAAAAAGTATATGTATATGCTAACCAGAGACTTCACGAAGATACAAGCAATGCTTACTATCAGGGGCTTTCTGGCAGAGCGCAGATGCTGCTTGTCCAGATGTCAGAAACGGCATCCTATATTGAACCGGAAATCCTGGCAATTCCGGAAGAAAAACTGGAAGAGATGATGAAGGATGAAGGTTTAAGGAAGTATGAAACCTACTTTAGACGTCTTCTTCGCAGAAAAGAGCACATTTTGTCAAAAGAAATGGAAGAACTTCTGGCGGGAGTAGATGAAGTGGCAGAAGGTCCAAAAGATACTTTTATGATGTTTAACAATGCGGACATCAAATTCCCGGTAATCAAAGGAGAAGACGGCGAACCTATTGAAATTACCCATGGAAAATATGTGAAGCTCTTAGAGAGTCAGAACAGGGAAGTTCGAAAAGCGGCATTCGAAGGACTCTATGAATCTTATGGAAAATTCAAAAACACATTGGCAGCTACTTACCGTGCAAATGTAAAACAGGCCGGATTTTTTGCAAAAGCAAGAAAATATGAATCTTCTTTAAAAGCGGCGTTAGCAGGCAGTCATATTCCGGTGGAAGTATATGATTCTCTCATTGAGAGTGTGCATGCACATTTACCGGCACTCCATGAGTATGTAAAGGTGCGCAAAGAAAAGCTTGGTGTGGAAGAACTTCACATGTATGACCTTTATGTGCCAATGGTTGGAGAAGCTGATAAGAAGATTCCATATGAAGAAGCGAAAGAAATTGTGTTAAATGGTCTTGCTCCTTTGGGAGAAGATTATTTGGAACTTTTGAAAAAAGGATTTAACGAAGGCTGGATTGATGTGTACGAAAATGAAGGCAAGCGAAGCGGTGCCTATTCTTGGGGAGCCTACGGAACACATCCGTATGTATTATTGAATTATCAGGATAATCTGAACAATGTATTTACCCTTGCTCATGAAATGGGACATGCGCTGCATTCTTATCATTCAGATGAAACTCAGGACTATATTTATGCAGGATATAAGATTTTTGTGGCAGAAGTGGCATCTACCTGTAATGAAGCTTTACTCATTCGTTATCTTCTGGATCATTCTAAAGATGATAAAGAAAAGGCATATCTGTTAAACTATTTCCTGGAACAGTTTAGAAGTACGTTATTCCGTCAGACAATGTTTGCAGAATTTGAAAAATTGGCTCACGCTAAATCAGAAGCAGGAGAGACATTAACTGCAGAAGTACTCTGTGATATGTATTATGATTTAAATAAGAAATATTTTGGTAATGAAATTGTTGTGGATAAGGAAATTGCACTGGAATGGTCAAGAATTCCACATTTCTATACACCATTTTATGTATATCAGTACTCTACTGGATTTTCTGCGGCAATCGCCATCAGCAGCAAGATTTTAAAGGGAGAGCCTGGAATTGTTGAAAAATATAAGAAGTTTTTAAGCAGTGGATCTTCATTGGACTGTATCGATCTTTTGAAAATCTGCGATGTGGATATGACTACAAAGGAACCGGTAGAAGAAGCGTTGAAAGTGTTTGAAAATACTTTGGAAGAATTCTCAGAAATAATTTAAAAAAAGTTGTTGACAATCTCGGCGGCTCGTGCTATATTAAACAAGTCGCTGAGATACATCAGCGAAAACAAAATAAATGCGATAGTGGCTCAGTTGGTGGAGTACAACCTTGCCAAGGTTGGGGTCGCGGGTTCGAGTCCCGTCTATCGCTCTTTAAGCTCTTGAGAAATCAAGAGCTTTTTTTTATTTATTAACTATGGTAAAATAAAAAAAACGTCGTGAGGGGTGATATAAGTGTCTCAGATTGAACAGTTACAGAAACTTATCGATGAAAGTAAGCGCATTGTATTCTTCGGTGGCGCAGGTGTTTCCACGGAAAGCGGTATTCCGGATTTTCGAAGCACTGACGGACTTTATCATCAGCATTATGCGTATCCGCCGGAAACGATTTTAAGCCACACATTTTTTATGAAGAAACCAGAAGAATTTTATCGCTTCTATAGAGATAAAATGTTGTGTCTGGATGCAAAACCAAATGCAGCACATTTAAAACTGGCTGAGCTGGAGTCGGCAGGGAAGCTGACAGCAGTTGTAACTCAGAATATTGATGGGCTTCATCAGCTGGCTGGCAGCAAAAAGGTACTGGAACTTCATGGTTCTGTACTGCGTAATTACTGTATGAGATGCGGTAAATTTTATGATGCAGAACATATTTTGCAGAGCGAAGGAATTCCAAAGTGTGAATGCGGCGGTACGATTAAACCGGATGTGGTGCTTTATGAAGAAGGACTGGACGATCAGATTATGAGTGAGTCCATTCATCACATTGCAAATGCAGATTTGCTCATTATTGGAGGAACTTCCCTTGTTGTGTATCCGGCAGCAGGGATGATTCGTTATTTCAGCGGGGACAAACTGGTGCTGCTCAACAAGAGTACCACCTCAGCGGATGAACATGCCACACTCTGTATTAGAGACAGCATTGGACAGGTATTAAAACAGATTAAAGTAAACTAAAGGAGAAGGGTTATGGCAGTTGTAAAACGAGAATTTGACAAAAATTCAAAAGGAGAACAGGCATATTTTTATGAAATTACAAATGCAGCAGGAATGAAAGCAGTTGTAACAGATTTTGGTGCAACCTTACATTCTTTATATGTGCCTGACAAAGATGGCAATTTCAGAGACGTTGTATGGGGATATGACAGCGTTGCAGAGTATGAATTTGACAATGGTCCATATTTTGGGGGAACTATCGGACGTATTGCAAACCGTGTAGGCGGTTCTAAAGTGACCATCAATGGTGTAGAATATCAGATGGAAACCAATGAGAGAACAAACTGTTTACATAGCGGTCCGAATTGTTACCATGTACGCATCTGGAACGCAGAAACATTTGATACAGCTGTGAAATTTTCTATTTTAAGTCCGGACGGAGATCAGGGACTTCCGGGAAATTTTGATGTCAGTGTAACTTACACAGTGACGGAGGAAAACAGTCTGAAAATTACATACGAAGGTATATCTGATAAAGATACATTTGTTTCCATGACAAATCACAGCTACTTTAATTTAAATGGGGAAAACTCTGACAGTATTTTAGAACATGAACTGTGGATCGATGCAGATGCCTATACACCTGCAAACGAAGAAATGATTGCAACCGGTGAAATTTTAGATGTAACAGGAACTGCCATGGACTTTAGAACAGCTAAGAAAATCGGCAGAGATATTGAAGCTGACGAATTGCCATTGAAAATCGGCAGTGGCTACGACCATAACTGGGCAATCAACGCTCATGGTGCAGAAGATGCAATTGTCAGATTAACATCAGAAGAATCAGGAATTTGTCTGGAAGTATTTACAGATTGTCCTGGTATCCAGATTTACACAGGCAATTTCCTTTGTGACAAACCTGGTAAACGAGGACGCATTTATCCAAACAGAAGTGCAGTTGCATTAGAAACACAGCATTATCCAAATGCTGTAAACAGACCAAACTTCCCAAGCCCGCTGGTAAAGGCAGGAGAAAAGTTCCGCACAGAAACCGAATATAAATTTGGAAAAATTCTCTAAAAAATGAGTTAGTCTACTTGACATTTGGTTAGTCTGGTGTTACCGTACTAAATGGATTAGTTAAAACTAATTGTTGTCTGGTTTTAGGAGGCACATATGAATTTAGTAGAAGCACAGGCAGGAGAAGAATATATCGTTAAAGAGATATGCACAGATGATGAGGAATTAAATGACTTTCTCTTTACATTAGGCTGTTACAGTGGTGAGCCGATCACAGTGATTTCTCACTTGAAGGGTGGATGTGTAGTTGCAATCAAAGATAGCAGATATAACATCGATAACCAGCTGGCAGAAGCGATTATTGTATAAAATAAAACATGAGAATTCAGGAATGAGTTCTCATTGTTTTTTGGATTCTGGTTAGTTGCAACTACTAAAAATTAGAAAACACAAATAAAAATTAAGAGAGGCTATGGAGAATAAGGAGGGACTTACGAATGAGAATTGCTTTGGCAGGTAATCCAAACAGCGGTAAGACCAGTATGTACAACATGCTTACAGGAAGAAGCGAAAAAGTTGGTAACTGGGCAGGCGTTACGGTTGACAAAAAAGAAAACCCAATCAAAAAAAGTTATTATGATGGAGAAGAATTAATCGCGGTAGATTTACCGGGTGCGTATTCCATGTCTCCATTTACATCAGAAGAAAGCATTACAAGCGGATATGTAAAAAATGAAAATCCGGATGTGATCATCAATATCGTTGATGCTACAAACTTAAGCAGAAGTTTATTTTTCACAACACAGTTACTGGAACTTGGCGTTCCGGTTGTTGTAGCGTTAAATAAGAGCGATATCAATGAAAAGAAGGAAACTAAGATTGATGCGGCAAAATTATCACAGAAATTAGGCTGTCCGGTTATTCAGACAATTTCTACAGCGACAAGAAACAACGGACTTGCTGAAGTGGTAAGAATGGCAGCATCCTTAAAAGGAAAGGGTCAGAAAGCACCATATTTGCAGGGAGATATTGATTTACATAGTAAGGAAGCAGTTCAGGCTGCAGACAGAGCACGCTTTGATTTTGTAAATGAAGTCGTAAAAGAAGTTGAAACACGTAAAGTGCTGACAAAAGACACAAATAAACAGGATAAGATCGATTCTGTTCTTACCAATAAATGGCTTGGTATTCCGATTTTTGCGGTAATTATGTTCCTGGTATTCGATATTTCCCAGTCTACCGTAGGTCCGTTCATTGCTGATACACTGGTAGCATGGATTGAAACATTCCAGGAATGGGTAGCAGGTCTTGTAAGTGGTGCATCTCCATTCGTTCAGGCATTACTTGTTGATGGTATCATCGGTGGTGTTGGTGCAGTTGTAGGATTCCTTCCACTGGTTATGGTCATGTATTTCCTGATCGCATTACTTGAAGACTGTGGTTACATGGCTCGTGTATCCGTTGTATTAGACCCAATCTTCAAAAAAGTAGGTCTTTCCGGTAAATCTGTCATTCCTATGGTAATCGGTACAGGTTGTGCAATTCCGGGTATCATGGCGTGTCGTACAATCCGTAATGAAAGAGAAAGACGCGCAACAGCAATGTTAACACCATTTATGCCATGTGGTGCGAAATTACCGGTAATCGCTTTATTTGCCGGAGTATTTTTTGCAGATGCTACATGGGTAGGTACATTAATGTACTTTGTAGGTATCCTTTTAATCTTCTTAGGTGCATTACTTGTAAATAAAGTAACAGGGTATAAATACAGAAAATCATTCTTTATCATGGAACTTCCGGAATACAAGTTCCCAAGCATTAAGAGAGCATTCTTCTCAATGTTAGAACGTGGTAAAGCTTATATCGTAAAAGCCGGAACAACCATTCTTGTGTGTAACACAGTTGTACAGATCATGCAGTCTTTCAACTGGCAGTTACAGCTTGTAGAAGAAGGAATGGAATCCACATCCATCCTTGCATCCATCGCATGTCCAATTGCAGTGCTTTTAGTACCACTTGGATTTGGATGCTGGCAGATGGCAGCGGCGGCAGTGACAGGTTTCATTGCAAAAGAAAACGTTGTTGGTACACTGGCAGTTGTTTATGGCGTAACATCCTTCATTGATACAGAAGAACTTGCACTTATGGGAGGTGCTACAGAAGTTGCGGCAATCTTTGGTATCACAAAAGTTGCAGCACTTGCTTGCTTAATGTTCAACCTGTTCACACCACCTTGCTTTGCAGCACTTGGTGCTATGAATTCTGAAATGAAAGACAGAAAATGGTTCTGGGCTGGTGTTGGATTACAGTTTGCAACAGGATATGTGGTTGCGTACCTTGTATACCAGATTGGTACACTGATTACAGAAGGCATTGTGGGTGCTGGCTTTGTTCCTGGACTTATCGTAGTTGTTGCAATTGTGGCAGTGATTGTTTATATTATTAAGAAACAGGAAAAGAAATTTGAAGCAGAATATGCATTAAAGAAAAAAGCTTAAAGAAATAAGTAAGGAGGTTTCTGTATGATTGTTGATTTTGTTGTCATGCTGATTATTGCGCTGCTTGTAGTGGCCGCTATGCTGTACATCAGAAATCAAAAGAAAAAAGGTGTTACATGCATTGGATGCCCGCATGCAGGAACTTGTGCAAAGAAAAGCCAGGGCGGCTGCGGTACTGAGATGAATTCACATTGAAAATTAGCTCAAAATATGGTAAAATCGAAAAAAATATTGGTATAAAGGAGATTTTATATATGGAACAGTACAAACAGGAGTTTATCCAGTTTATGGTAGACAGTAAAGTGCTTAAATTTGGTGAATTTACATTAAAGAGCGGAAGAAAATCCCCATTCTTTATGAATGCAGGTGGATATGTAACAGGTTCTCAGCTTCGTAAATTAGGCGAATATTATGCAAAAGCGATTCATGATAAATACGGCGACGATTTCGACGTATTATTTGGACCAGCTTACAAGGGAATTCCTTTAGCAGTTGTAACAGCAATTGCATACAGCGATTTATACGGAAAAGAAGTACGTTACTGCTCAGACCGTAAAGAAGAAAAAGACCACGGCGCAGATAAAGGAAGCTTCCTTGGAAGCAAATTACAGGATGGCGACAGAGTAATTATGATTGAAGACGTTACAACATCCGGTAAATCTATGGAAGAAACTGTACCAAAGGTAAAAGGTGCAGCGGATGTAACAATCGTAGGTCTGATGGTATCTTTAAACCGTATGGAAGTTGGTAAAGGCGGAGAAAAATGCGCTTTAGATGAAGTAAAAGACTTATACGGATTTGAAACAGCAGCAATCGTAGATATGAATGAAGTTGTAGAATGTCTGTACAACAAAGAAGTAAATGGGGAAGTACTCATTGATGATACATTAAAAGCAGCAATCGATGCATACTATGAACAGTACGGTGCAAAATAGGAGACCCTTATGAACGAAAAGTTATATAAGACAATGGGCGTTAGCGGTGCAGGCAACATTACAATTGGGATTATCTCAATTGTAACAGGCGTTGTCAGCGGAATTTTATTAATCATCACTGGAGCGAGACTTTTGAAAAAAAGATCTGAGATTATGTTTTAATGAAAAAGAATGCGAAAAATAAAAGTTGCGCATTATGGGGAGGGAGAGTCCTGTTTTTGATTTATCTGGCAGGACTCTGTTACTTCCTGTTTTTTGCGGAAAATTATGGTAGAGTTATTGGACAGGAAAATTATCGGTACAATCTGGTACCGTTTAGAGAAATAGAAAGATTTTGGACGTATCGTAGAGAACTTGGAATTCATTCCATTTACAATCTTGCAGGCAATGTGTTGGGATTTGTGCCGGCAGGATTTTTTATTCCGGTATTATGGGAACCTAAAAGAGGCTTTCTTTTTACTGTGTGTCTGACGTTCCAGATGAGTCTTTTGGTAGAAATCCTGCAGCTGGTATTCCGGGTGGGAAGCTTTGATGTGGACGACCTGATTTTAAATGCATTGGGTGGAATTTTAGGATATCTGCTGTTGACCCTGATAGGAAAATGGAGGGAACATGAGAAGACGAAGATCTTATAAATTTACGGACAAACATCATTCAAAAGGTGGAATTCGTTCCAGCATCGCAGGGGCTATATCCTTTGTCAGCACAGCTGTTGCATTGCAGTGCGCTTTTGCAGCAAAGGGAAATGCCGGAACTTATCTTGCGCTTTTTGGAGTGATTGCAATCGTCTGCTGTATATATGGAGCATTTGCGGGCAACCAAAGTTTTAAAGAGGAAGAATGTTATTATTTTTTCTCGAGATTAGGAACAACAGTGAATTTACTGTTGGTAATCTTCTGGGTTGCTGTATTTGGTATGGGAATTCTGATTTGAGGTGATTAGTCATGAAATGCAGAGAAATCTATAGAGAAGAAAATGAGGCAGTAGCAGAACGTCTGGAGCTTTCCATGGAAAGAATTCAGGAAATCTGTACTGAACAAATAAATGATAAAAACTTTGAGGACTATTTTCAGAAATGCGCAAAGTTTATTTGTCATATCAATGGACTTTTAGAAAAGATAGAAAAAGACTGGTTAAAATCTGCATCGGAAGAAGAACTTCTCGCAGAAAATCAGTGGCTCTATGAAGATATTTTACCGGAAAACTATGGAAGCAGTTACGCGAATCCGGATTATGCAGTGGAGAAACTTGGAAGTGACTATGGTAAACTTTTAAGTTTCTTATATACGGAAATCCGTGGCATGATCGTATATGCGTTTGAAGAAAGAAAAGCGGAGATTACCATCCTTTGTGAACTGTTTTTACAGATTTATACATGCTTTGAAGAAGAACTGCCCGCATATGAAGAATTAAAGGATATTGTCTACTGGTATATGAGTGATTACTGTGACGTGAAGTTGGAACAGCGTGTACGCGACATGGTAGATCCGGAAATGAGTTTTGCAAAAGATATTATTCTGGAAGAAGATTTAAGCAATACAAGATATTTATATCTTTTCGGAGAATATGTGTCTGAGAGTGAAATCAAAACAGCGCAGTTTTTAAATACACTGCCACAGGAAAAAATCGAGAAGCTTGCAAGAACCTTTACCGAAGGTTATCGTGTGGGATTTGAAAAAGCAGGCATTGATCTTTCGAAAAAGAAAACTGTCAATATTCGTTATACTCTGGGATTTGAACGTATTATCAAAGAAGCAATTAGAATGTTCGAAGAAATGGGACTCCAAAGCGTGATTTACCGCTCGGCAGTTGCTTCCGTAAATAAAAAACAGGCAATGAAGATTGGATACTATGGATGTGTTGCAAATCCACAGTACGATTTTGACCATCGTGCAGATTCAGCACTTTATATGGATAAGGCATTTGTAGAAAGAAAGCTTGGTGCGCTTCGTCATGCCTATGATTTATGTAAGGATCTGGCAAGAGTTCATGCAGGTCCGGCAGTTTTAGAAGTCTTTGGAGAAACTCCATTTGCACCTGCCTCTAAGGAAAATGCATTGACACTGAATGAAAAACAGCAGAAGCTGTCTGTGTACTATCAGAATACAGCCGGTCAGATGGTGAATGAATATATTCCGGGTGATGAGAGAAGTTTTACAATTATGGCATTGCCGGTTCCGGCGGTGGGTGAGCCATACGGAGAAATTTTTGAAGAAATTGTAAAGATCAACACACTGGATTATAAAGTTTATGAATCGATTCAGCAGACAATCATTGATGCACTGGACAAAGGCTGTGCTGCACATATTGTCGGAAAAGATGATAACTGTACAGATTTGACAATTCAGCTGTATTCACTACAGAATCCTGAAAAAGAAACGATTTTTGAAAACTGTGTGGCAGACGTGAATATTCCGGTCGGTGAAGTATTTACATCCCCTGTACTGGAAGGAACTCATGGCACATTACATGTCAGTGAAGTTTTCTTACATGATTTAAAATATGTAGATTTAAAAGTTGAATTTAAGGATGGTATGGTATCAGACTATTCCTGCGGAAACTTTGAAGATACAGAAAAAGGAAAGAAATATTTTCTTGAAAATGTCATGTATCATCATGATACCCTGCCAATTGGTGAATTTGCCATTGGAACCAATACCACTGCATATGTAGTGGCAGAAAAATATGGCATTGCAGAAAAAATGCCGATTCTCATTGCAGAAAAGATGGGACCGCATTTTGCATTAGGTGATACCTGCTACAGTTTTAGCGAAGACCAGAGGATTTATAATTCAGATGGGAAAGAAATTGTAGCGAAAGATAACAGCTGTTCAATTTTAAGAAAAGAAGATATGTCGAAGGCATATTTTAACTGTCATACAGATATTACCATTCCATATAAAGAACTGGCACTGATTGAAGTGATTCATGCCGATGGAACAAGAGTAGAAATCATTCGAGACGGAAGATTTGTGCTTTTCGGTACAGAAGAGTTGAACCGTCCATTTGAAAACTAATGCTTTACTTATTAATAGTTATGAGTAAAACTACATTGACAGTAAAAGAATCAGTAGGTAAACTAAGCTTATAAGTGAAACTATGCCTATTAGGCAAACTTATTTATAAATGGAGGAAATGATATGGATTACAAGAACGCAGGTGTTGATATTGAAGCCGGATACAAATCCGTGGAATTGATGAAAAAACATGTAAAAGAAACAATGAGACCAGAAGTTTTAGGTGGCCTTGGTGGATTCTCAGGCGCATTTTCCATGAGCGCATTCAAGGATATGGAAAAACCTACCCTTGTTTCAGGTACAGACGGCGTTGGTACAAAATTAAAACTTGCATTTATTTTAGATAAACACAATACAGTAGGGATCGACTGTGTTGCAATGTGTGTAAATGATATCGCTTGCGCAGGCGGCGAACCATTATTCTTCTTAGACTACATTGCATGTGGCAAGAATGAACCGGAAAAAATCGCTGATATCGTAAGCGGTGTTGCAGAAGGCTGTAAACAGGCAGGCGCAGCTCTTATCGGTGGTGAAACAGCAGAAATGCCAGGCTTCTACCCAGTTGATGAATATGACCTTGCCGGTTTTGCAGTAGGTGTGGTTGATGAAAAGGATTTAATCACAGGTGCTAACATTAAACCAGGTGATGTATTAGTTGGTATGGCATCTTCAGGCGTACACAGCAACGGTTTCTCTTTAGTACGTAAAGTATTCTCTATGACAGAAGAAAACTTAAATACATATTATGAATGCCTTGGAAAAACACTTGGCGAAGCTTTAATCGCTCCTACAAAAATTTATGTAAAAGCATTAAAAGCAGTAAAAGATGCCGGTGTTACTATCAAAGGCTGCAGCCATATCACAGGTGGCGGATTCTACGAAAACATTCCAAGAATGCTTCCGGAAGGTGTTCGTGCGGTTGTAGAAAAAGACAGCTATCCAATCCCACCAATCTTCAAAATGCTTCAGGAAGATGGCGATATCGCTGAAGAAATGATGTACAATACATACAACATGGGTCTTGGTATGATTCTTGCATTAGATCCTGCAGACGTAGAAAAAGCTATGGAAGCTATGAAAGCTGCTGGCGAAGATGCTTATATCGTAGGTAAAGTTGAAGCAGGTGAAAAAGGAGTTACTTTATGCTAAAAGTAGCGGTATTAGTATCCGGCGGCGGAACTAATTTACAGGCAATCATTGATGCGGTAAATGAAGGAAAGATTACAAATGCCCAAATCAGCCTTGTAATCAGTAACAATAAAAATGCATATGCATTAGAACGTGCAAAGAATGCAGGAATCGCTTCTATGTGTATTTCTCCAAAGGAATATGCAACAAGAGACGATTTCCATGTGGCGCTGACAGAAACACTGAAAAAAGCAGGTGTTGACCTTGTAGTACTTGCAGGTTACCTTGTGGCAATTCCGGAAATGCTTGTGAAGGAATTTCCTAATAAGATCATCAATGTTCATCCATCTCTCATTCCATCTTTCTGTGGAGTAGGATACTATGGACTGAAAGTACATGAAGCAGCCCTTGCACGTGGTGTAAAAGTAACCGGAGCGACAGTACATTTTGTTGACTGCGGTATGGACACAGGCCCAATCATTTTACAGAAGGCTGTGGACATTGAAGCAGGAGATACACCGGAAGTACTTCAGAGACGTGTTATGGAACAGGCAGAGTGGGTAATCTTACCACGTGCCATTGACATGATTGCAAACGGAAAAATTTAAAGGATAAACAAATATGAAAATTTTAGTAGTAGGAAGCGGCGGTAGAGAACACGCACTTTGCTGGAAAATTGCACAGAGCAAAAAAGTAGACAAAATCTACTGTGCACCAGGGAATGCCGGTGTGGCTGAAGTTGCAGAATGTGTTGCAATCGGCGCTATGGAATTTGAAAAATTAGCAGATTTCGCTCAGGAAAAAGAAATCGATCTTACAGTCATCGGTATGGATGATCCATTGGTTGGCGGTGTTGTAGATGTATTTGAAGAAAGAGGACTTCGTATCTTTGGACCTCGCAAAAATGCGGCAATCCTTGAAGGAAGTAAAGCTTTCTCTAAAGATTTAATGAAAAAATACAACATTCCAACAGCTGCATATGAAAACTTTGATGATGCAGAAAAAGCACTGGCTTATCTTGAAACAGCAAGTTTCCCAATCGTATTAAAAGCAGACGGTCTGGCACTCGGAAAAGGTGTATTAATCTGTAATACATTAGAAGAAGCAAAAGACGGCGTAAAATCCATCATGATGGATAAAGCTTTCGGAAGCGCAGGAAATAAGATGGTTATCGAAGAATTTATGACAGGACGTGAAGTTTCTGTTTTAAGTTTCGTAGATGGAAACACCATCAAGATCATGACATCCGCTCAGGACCACAAACG
>JBGVRS010000013.1:0-48020 GCA_045128635.1 Lachnospiraceae bacterium | reverse complement strand
GATCAGTCGGGTCGTGTTGCTTGCTAATGGCGCTTCATAAACAACATCCGCACGACTGATCCCAGTCTGTGGGCATCCAACCTCTACGTTATTAAACATCACGGAAATTGGTCGAAAACGTGCGATAGACTCATCCACTTGTTTTCCTGTCAGATAACTGGTTACTTTGTTTCCGGTTTCAATAATTACTGAATCTGCCGACTCTCCCTTTGCTGTTTCATCTGTCGAAACTTCTGTCTCTTGTTTTCCGCAGCCAAACATCATCACTGATAACATTAATACCATTAAGATTACTAATTTTTTCATTATGTACCTTCTTTCTGTTTTAAATTTTAGGCATTTTTAAGACTACTTTAAATAACTCACCGTCAATTGTCAGTTCGAAAATCCCATGTTGAAGTTCCGTCAGACTCTTGGCAATTGATAATCCAAGTCCATTCCCTTCTGTATTTCTGGAAAGATCTCCACGTACAAAACGTTCCACAAGTTCGTCTGCTTTGAAATTCAATTCATTTCTGGAAGTGTTCTTAAATGTAAAAACTGCATATTTTTCCGATTCTTCCAATGTCAGATATACACGGGTTCCGCTTTGTCCGTATTTACAGATATTGTTCATCAGATTGTCAAAGACTCTCCATAAACGTCTGCTGTCAGCCAAAATCTGTATTCCATTTTGAGGCTGGGATATTTTCAGCTCTAACCCACAATTCTGAAGTTTCTGTTCAAATTCCCCAACAGCCTGTGTCAATAAAATATCTGCTTCACATTTTTCCAATTGAATGTCCAGATTTCCAGTGGAAGCCTTAGAAGCCTCTACCAAATCATCAATCAGCCTCTTCATTCGGATAGATTGTCTTTCTAAAACTTCTGAATATTCTTTGATTTTTTCATTTTCACAGGTTTCCTGATTGATCAGATTTGCATAATTTACAATTGAAGTTAGTGGAGTTTTTAAATCATGGGAAACATTGGTGATTAGTTCTGTCTTCATTCGTTCACTCTTGATTCGCTCCTCGATTGCAAGATTCATCCCTTCTGAAATGCTGTTCAGGTTTTCAGCAATTTCCCGATAATCACCATATAAGCCGGAAAGTTTTATCTGATAGGAAAAATTCCCATCAGCCAGAGAATCTGTGGCATTCCGCAGTCTTCTTTTTAGCAATGCATCATGTATAATATATACAGAAAAAAGGATTATCTGAATTATTTTATAAACTCGAATTTCTGCATCATAGTAAAAATAACCCAATAGCACATAAACAACGATATATTCAATCAACGCTATGATTAGCACTGCAACATACGTCGGCCAGATATCCACAAACTTTTTCATAACATTTCTTATTTTATTATCTTTCATCTTCTCACACCTTCTTCCAATTTATAACCCTGTCCAAATACAACCTTCAAATACCTAGGCTCCGTAGGATTGATTTCTATTTTTTCTCTGAGATGTCGAATATGTACAGCAACCGTATTATCTGTGCCAAAAGGTGCTTCTTTCCAGACCTGACGATAAATTTCTTTTGGAGACATGACTCTGCCCGGATTTTCCATAAACAATTTTAAAATGTCATACTCTTTCGGCGTCAGTGAGATTTTCTCTCCGTCAACAGTTACAATTTTTGTTTTGTCATTTAGTGCAATACCACCAATCATCAATACTTCTGGTGTTACATTCGCTCCTCCAAGCTGTATATATCTGCGCAGCTGAGATTTTACCCTTGCTAATAATTCCACGGGGTTAAATGGTTTTGTCACATAATCGTCAGCACCAACATTTAACCCCAATACCTTATCCGTATCTTCACTTTTTGCTGTCAGCAAAATAATTGGCACATTGCTAAATTCACGAATTTTGGCCATTGCGGTGATTCCATCCATTTCCGGCATCATAATGTCCAAAAGTATTAAATGGATGTTCTCTTTTTCTACAATTTCTAATGCTTCTTTTCCTGTATATGCCTCAAAAAGCTGATTATTTGCATCATTGAGATAAATTTTCAAGGCATTTACAATATCTTTTTCATCGTCACAAATTAGTATATTGTACATTCTGTCATCTCCTTTTCGAATTTCATTATAGTAAATGGGAGATTAAGATACTATATGGAAACTTATTAAGATTTGATGAAGATATAAAATATGAAAGCTTAATAACCTTTTTCTAAAAAAAAAGGAAAAGCGAAGTACACATATCGTGTCTTCGACTTTCCTTTAAGGTAATATATAACAAATTTAGTTTTAAAACCCACACACCGAAATATTCATGAGTATTCACTAATATTGCAACATAAAGCTTTAAGTTCTCTTTTTTTACAGTACCTATCGTACTCAAAACTTGCGCGAGCTGCATTCCTCCAAAGTTCATCCTCCATAGGATCCTCTTCCTCTTTTTTTAACCCCAGTTCCGCTCTAATATCATCCAAACTATAGTATACAGTATTCCCATTTTCTGTTTTCCCAGCTACTTCCAAAATTTTCTCGATTTCTTCCTGTAATCGTTCCTGTTCAAAGCCAAATATACTCGCAGTATGCATTACATCGGTAAGTAACGGAATCATATGCTCTTGTGTCATTTCTGTATCTGCAACATAAAAGCTGAGAATTTCTGCATGTTTTGTAAATATGTAATCATATGTATCCGCTTCTTCCTGCTTCTCTATAAGTTCATTTAAGTAGACCAAAGAACTTGTATCATCAGGAAATCCTTTTTCCATCTTTTTATGATAGAACAATATGCAATCCTCACCATCCTTGGATTTCTCTATCTCTACATTCCGCAAACGCTCAATATATTTTCTAAGCTTATCCCAGATAAGTTCTTTCGCAGCTTTTACTGTTAAATCTTCATTTGCTATTTCATCTATACTGATTGGATATTTGTATAAATAGTATCTAATCAAGCTTTCTTCCTTCACTTCTCTAAAGCATTCCTGCACTGTTTTCATCGGTCGCCCTCCCTTATATTTCTGAAAAGACTTCTCCTATGGTTACTCTGACTACAGACACGTTTTTTAAAACTATTGAAATCTCTGTATTATAATCTGAACTCTTTTCATTTTTTTCCATAACATAAGATTCTTGCAAAATATATTTTCCTGTCTGTAGATAATATATTTCAATTTTTTTCTTCATCGGATCAATAAGCCAATACTCTTTCACTCCAAGTTTTGCATACGCATCCATCTTTACAGATCTGTCTTTAACTTTAGTTAATGAACCTTCTATCTCTGCAATAAAACCTGGTATCCCATGATAGCCTCTGTTCGTTATCTGCTCTTTTTCATTAAAAAGCATGATATCCGGCACTGAATACTCATCATCAGACAATTTCAAAGTATAATTTCCAGCTGTAAGAATCCAACCGCTTCCCTTTAGCTGTCTCTTTATCGCATAAAGAATATTTCCCATAATCATCGCATGCACAAAGCCCTCTGATGGTGATTGCTCATAGATTACGTTATTTATTTTTTCACACTTTTTATATTCATCTTTAATCATATTCGTCCCCCGTGTCTTCAATCGCCAAAGAAACTAGATAAGCTATCGAACCAATAATAAATGTTACAGTTGTCATTTTTGCTAAAAACATTACAACTTTTTCCGAAAAGCCTATAGCTACCACAACATTTTTCATTTCCTCTATTCCCAAAAGCATCATCAACACTAATATCGCAACAGACAATACCATACATTTCAATCCCTCTTTGTAAAGAGTTTTCTTTGTATGTCTTACGTATTCTTCCTTACTGTCAAACCCATTATACTCTTTCATACTTTGTCCTTTCTGTATCATTACCACATTTCCTCGCCCATGGGTTCTCCCCAATCAAATTCGCCATCTACGTCAATTTTGCCACCGAATGCTGCCATTCTTTCTTCTAATGTTTTATGGTTGTATTGAACGATCATTTTTTTATCAAAATTTTCTATTTCGCCTTTTTCTTGCAAATTCTTTTCCATACCTACCACCTAAGCATTTTAAACAATTCTTATAATCTGTTCATAAATTAATATTTCATCTGCGGTTACATTTTTATTACCGTGATAATGACCAAAAATCCACTTTTTAAATTTCACTATCTGCCTTAATTCTTCAAAATATTGCGCCAAATAATCTATTTTTGTAAAATATGGATCTATCAACATTTGTGTACTGGCAGCACAGCAATGAGTTACAATAAAGTCAACTTCATTGTTATTCTTTGCCAGATTCATCTTTCCTTCTTCCATTTCCTCTATTGAAGGCAGTTCTCTTTCCCACCAGCTCAAATGATTTACACGATAAGACAGGTATTCTCTGTCCAGTCTCTTTTTCTTCTCTTTATATAATGGATCATCCAGTTCCAAAATACCGCCACTGATATCATGGCTGCTTGCTCCGCCAAATGAAAATATTTTCTTCCCATCAATCGTATATACCTGACCACGCATCAAATGAATGATACTTGGTCTGATTCGTTGTATTTTTCCACCGTTCCACTCTTCTACCGGGTATACATCCAAACGATCATAGTTCTCATGATTTCCCGAAACAAATAAAGTTGTAAATGGTTGCGAATCCAACCAATCTAATTGAATATTTTCATATGCGCTTTCGCAATCTTTATTCCATACGCCACCAAAATCTCCACATATAATGATAAAGTCATCTTTTGTCATTCTAAGTTGTTCTACAAAATATTTTTTATTAAAACGTCTAAAATCACCGTGGCAATCCCCAGTTATATAAATCATCTCACTTCTCCTTTCTACTTATAACATAGCCTGATTTTTAAAATATCTCCGGAATATGTAATCATCTTTATCTTTGATAATCTTGTTCTCATCATATTCTGGAATCGTTATTGCATCAGATAAATACTTTTCTGGTCCAAGTTCAATATAATTTGGATTTTCATGCGAACGTACCTCTCTCATCCAGTAATCCCATCCATCAACAAATATTTTGAGGAAATTTTCTGAATCTCCTCTTCCTATATATCTTTTCCTATATTCTTCTTTTGCCTCTCTCGCAGGATAGACCAGTGTATATGGAATCTGCTCCATTTCCAATCTCGCAAGAATATTTCTGATAGTAGGTATAACAATTATTTCATCCGGATATGTTTCATAGGTATCCAGTAGAGCTTCATAAAACATCATCTGCCACTCATCTTTCAGTATGAGATCATCATGCGCTTTAATTGATTCTCCTGGAAATCTTCTTGATACCTCGATAAAATTTTCGTACTTGAATGGCATGCATTCAAAATCAATTGCATTTTTATTTCTTGCACAAAATGTTGTTTTCCCCGTCCCCGCAAATGCTACTATAATACTCATAATCCATATCCTCGTTGCTCATTACTTCTGCCCTATAACAAATTAGGGCAGAAGTATTTTTTATTTAAATCCATTATCCTCGGTTAGATGTCCTATAAGAATGACTTAATACACCATTGCTACCAATCGTATCGTTCGTAACAGTTCAATCTGTTGCATAACAGATATTTGCCTTTGAAATAAAATACCATTTTCTTTCTTGTTTGCAAATCTCCAAAAGACTCCGGCGGAAACACTTTCTCCACCGCTTCCTGCACCGTCATCCCAGTAGAAATATTCTGTGATGTCGCTTCGTTGTTACTTATCTTTAATACTTTTTTGTATCCAAACATGTCGCTGAATGTTGTGGATGTGGTCAGATCATTTGAACCCAATATAATCTGACAATTACAGTTTCCAAGGATTGAACGTGCACCGGCCTGTCCAAAACGTAATTCCAACTGGGATATATTTTGCTGTATGATCATGCAGATAACATTCTTCGATCTTAAAGTAGAAAGATTTGAATTAATCATCTCATAGGAAAATGTCAATTGTGGAAATTCATCTATAAGCATCAGTATTGGTTTGTTTTTTACGCCGGTTGAACTATCCGGTCTTCTGGTAAAAGCGGAACTCAAGGTCTGAAGAATCAACGTAAACAGTGGTGCATAAGACTCTAAATGTTCCTGTGATACCTGCAGATAGATATCATATCCTTTTTCCAATAAATCTATCGAAATGCAATTATCAGATTTTCTCAAAAGTTCATTCAATACAGGATTTGAAAAATGAATGATCGCTGTCGTCAGTGTATCATATACTGCACTTATATTCTTTTCATTGTTCCCATAAAAGCTTGCTATCTGCTCTCTTGCTTCCATACACTCTGACTCTAATGCCATTTTTACCCAGTCAAACACATTGCCATTCAGTATTTTCTCAACAACCTCCGGAAAAGAAATCTTTGGCTTATAATACAGCAGCAAATGTGTAATTCCCTGGAACATCTTCCTTGCACGGCTTGAAAAGTAATAACCATCCGTTCCGGTTTCTTCTGGTATCAGAATAGTTGCCATAGATTCAAGATACAGTTTTTTGTCTGTAATACTCATTTTTTCAATTCCGGCAAATGGATCAAAATGATAACTTTCCCACAATGCATCTGGATGATCCGGGCAGAATCTTATAATTTTTCGATTGCTGTTATTGGACACATAATTATAAATATCTCCCTTAATATCTACTGCCAAGACAGCTCCTTCAAAAGCAATTGCATTCGTAATTGCTATGCCACTTGTTTTTCCTGACCCTGGAGGTCCGAAAACTGCAATATTACATTCACTGTTTGAAGGAATCTTGACAAGTCTGCTTTCTGTTGTTCCAAAAACAAGTCCTTTTGTTCTATACCATTGCTGGTACTCAAACTGACTGGAATCTAATTTATGTGGTTCTGCATCTTTAAAATATTCGACCAGTTCACGATAGCCTCTTCTATATTTACTGCAATCATCATTAAAGTTTCTTCCTGTCTTGTAATAATACAGTTTAGAACGTAAAACCACAAAAATTGTGATAATCCATAACGCTATAAACAGAACAGAGTATAAAGCATTAGAGAATTTATATGTAATTGTGGTTTCATCAACTTCCACAACACCCAAGAGTAGTTTTTTGGCAATAAAAAGTGCTACCACATATACTATAAATCCGATAATCCAGTAAGGGTTCAATATTTCTTTCATCTTTTGTTTATTTATCATATTCTACCTCCGTCTCTTTTACTGTATAGCTGGTGCCCCAATTAGTGATATTCCCCCATTCCTTATTAGCTCCCCAGCTATTTCTTTCGCGTGTCTTTTTTTGTGTTTCCGAAATTTCATTTTCTAATTCTTTGATCCTGTCTTGTTGCTGCATGATTACATGATTTCTTTCTAAATTTTCTACCAGAATATCTGATAACCTGTCAGTTGTGATGGTCCTCTCGATTCTGATTCCTGTTTTTTGTGTAATATCTTTAAGCTGACTTACTGACAGACCAATCGGCTTACTTTTCCCGCTCCTTGGACGATATACCGTTGCCTGTATTCCTCTCTGATCAAGATATTTTTGCAGTTCCGGATGAAACGTTTTTAATATGTTTTTTTTCGTAAGTACATCTGCACAAAGCTTGTAATTATATTCCTCATGTTTCTTATCAGGAACCGCAGGAATATACATAATATGTATGTGCCCTTTTGATAACATTGCTCCATCCGGTGCGAAATGTTTTTCGTCAAGATGCACTTCTGCGACGAACACACATTTTTCTTCCATTGGAAGTTTACTGCATACATACTCAAAGCAGGCTTCAAAAAATTTTTCTTTCTGCTCATCCAGACAATCAGAAGGACATTGAATGACAACCTCTATCGCATGGACCAGATTTTTCCGCTTATATCTAAAGCAATTTTTCTCTATTTGCTTTCTATAAGCATTTATTTCGCTGCAGGTATTCCCTCGATGAACAAGTCCATAATTTTGACTGGTAAGCTCTGGTTGAATAGATTTGTTTCCATGCATATTTCCGTCTTTCAGTCTTCTCATATTGTGCCTTAAGATGGGTAATACCTGTGTTGCTCCCCATTTTGCTATTTCAGCCATTTCACCACTCCATATCCATCACTTCCAGTAAATCCCAGAATCTTTTTATTGTGTGATTATCCTGTTCAGCAGGATTCTGTTCCACATACTTAGACGTCATTTTCATCAATTCACCGATTTCCGTTCTGCTTTCGATCTGGAGCATGTCCAAATTTCGTTTCATTTTTTGCCTCCTTATTCATTTATAATTCATTCTCTTCAATAACAAGATTTTCGCACCACTCCAGTACATGTGTCCGATTATCCCGCTGATGTCTGAATCCACCGTCTTCTTCGTAAATATACTTTAATCGATATGCCATTTTTTTAAGTTTTTTCTTCAATGCTCGTACTTCCTGATGCTGATCTTCATCATAACGTAATACTACTCTTGGCACATCAAGCCAGTTGATTCCTGTCTTTGAAATAAAAAGCTTTTTCTTAGATTTTGCTTTTACCATATCTTTTGCAGCATCAAAAGCTCTTCTGTAAATCGTTACATATTCCATTGCTTCAAGAGCTTCTTTCAGCAGCTCTTCATGACTCATTTGATATAAAACGTCTTCTAGTTCGTCCAATCGAACGCCATTGTCCATTAACATCTTTCTACCTCCCATTAATTATTTAAGCATTTGTTCTCTATCGGCTGCTCCCAGCAGGTATGTTTCTTCACGCATGATTTCCATCTCATCACAAAATGCCGATATATATTTATCAAACACTTTATATATCTGAGTTGATGTTCCTCCCATCATTTGCTCAAGCTTATCCTCGAGTGCATACCGCAAATTTCTCTTCTCTTTGAATTCCTCCGATTCGGTCACTACCAGATCACAAGGATTCTCGTACATTCTGCGATAATAATTGCGCATATATTCTTTATCCATCTATTCTTCCTTTCCACTTAAGGACAAATTGTCCTTAAGTGAATTCCTTACTTCTTCAACTTAGGGACAAATTGTCCTTAAGTTTATAAAATAAATATTGTAGTAATTATCCTTTGATGCTCTTCCATTGACATAAAAGCTCATAAATGATTTTTTCTATATCTTCATCTGTATCACTCTCTTCAAAAAACTCATCACGCCATTTTGCTTTTATTCTGATGCCTTTTGATTTCTTATTTGGAACTAAATATCCTTTTAAAGCACCGATATCAAACACACTTGTCAAACTATCCTTTTTCAACTTTTCTGCTTGATCAACATTAGGATACCTTCCTGTTTCCAACATTATCTGATATATCATTTTTTGTTCTGACTCATTTAAAAACGATAGTTCTGCACCTGCAATAAAACCCAATTTCTTTGTATCTACCAGCTCCAATAATTCTGGAATAAGTTCCGTTAAGCGAATATATCTCTGAACTGTTTTTGCATTATCTCCGGCTTTTTCTCCAACCTGTTCATAAGTACTTTTTCCTGCTTTTTTTCCTTGATGTTTTAAAGCCTCATTTTTCATGCGATAAGCAAATGCTTTCTCACTCGGCAAAATATTTTCACGCTGGATGTTTGAATCTATCATGATGATTATTGCTTCATCATCTGAGTAATTGCGGACCAGAAACGGAGCTTCGGTCAATCCAGCAAGTTCACACCCTCTTTTTCTGCGATGTCCTGCAATAATCTCATATCCACCACCATTTCTTGGTCTTGCAATGCCTGGTACAAGAACTCCATTCTGCAAAATACTTTCTACCATTTCCTGCATTTTCTCATCATCCAGAACCCTAAACGGATGGTCTTTAAATGAATATAATTCGTTCAAAGGGACCATAACGACCTGTTCTTGCGATTCACTACAATCAAATATCGAACCAAATAACACATTACTTAAATGCTCTCGTCGTTCTTTTTCCTGATCAGCCATTGTTTAACACCTCCAATGTCAATGAACTATATGCAGCTGCGACTTTCCCATTAGGATCATGTTTATAAATGCTGACTCCATTCGCAGATATTTCCTTTGCACGAACAGAATGAGGAATATGAGTAGAAAAAATTTTCATTTTTTCTGCATACACTTTTTGTAGCAAATACATCAAGTCTCTAGCATGGTTAGTCCTTTCATCAACCATAGTAAGCAATATCCCTTCTATCTTTAATTTAGGATTTATTTGGCGCTTTACTTTACTAATTGTTCTCATAAGCTGCTGTAAGCCTTTGATCGGCAGGTATTCCGCTTGTACTGGTATCAAAACACTTTCTGCACAAGCAAGAGCATTGATTGTTAACATTCCAAGAGATGGCATGCAATCTATTAAGATATAATCATACTGTTCCTTCACGAGATTTATGTACTGCTGTAATACTCGTTCTCTATTCATTGTATTTACAAGCATTACCTCTAATCCAGATAGCTCAATATTCCCTGGCATCAAATCTATGTTCTCTTTATGATGTAAAACCCCCTTTTCTACTTCTACCAATTCATCGTTAATCAAGGACTCTAAAATATTTGCCAATGAGACTTCTAATTCATCCGGTTCTCGATATCCCAAACTGGATGTAAGGCTTCCTTGTGCATCTATGTCTATCAAAAGAACCTTCTTTCCAATCCTTGCTAAACCGATTCCCAAATTGCATGTAGTTGTCGTTTTTCCTACACCTCCTTTTTGATTTGCAATTGCAATTATTCTGCACATATTTTTATTCTCCCCTTTCTTTTAACCATAAAATGTTCTGTTAAACATTGATGCAAATTTTACATAGTACGTATCAAAACTCTCTACGATACAAGATTTGATATATTTCTTCGGATAATGAATTTCATTTTCAATTGCAGCTTTCATATAGCTTTCTACAGCATCTTCAATAATGTCTTTGATATTTTTTAGCGGATGTTCACTTACCACTTGATTGATTTTGTCAATAATATCTGCGTAAGTAAGCTTTCGCTTGTTATATACTTGAATCTCTTTTTCACATACCATCTCAATCAAAGCATTTACTGCCAAGTTATATGTTTGTTGGTAAAACCGATCCTCATACCCTGAAGGATACATTCTGTCCCAATCTGTTAATTGATGTATTGCTTCTGTCATTCTTTCTTTATCATCGCTGTATTCGTATGGAATGAATGAAAGATTATCATTTATAGTCTTATATTTAGTTTTATTATTTAGTTTTATATTGTTACCCCCTTTAGCGTTGCTACCCTCAGCGTTACTACCATTTTGGGGGGTACGCTCATTTTTGGCGTTACCACCATTTTGGGATATACGCTGTTTTTTCATCTTTTTATCCTCTCTATCACGGTCTGTCGAAGATAGCTCTCCTTTTGCATTAAAATAATATGTATGAGCTTCTTCATTTGGTTCATCTAAAAGTTCATATTCTGCTTTCCATCCTTTTGAAGTCGGATAAAAATATGATTTTAAGTAACCCCTTTCTTTCAGTTCCTTCCATGCACTGTCAAATGCTTTTTGTTTTTCTCTGCATTTCGACATGATAAATGATTTTTCAAGCACAAAATCATCCAAAGTAATATACGACATGATTTTTACATACAATCCAATCGCCTTCATTGAAAGGCGATTATCACGAATGACATTATTACCTGTAATCGTAAACCCTTTTTTTCTTCGAAATACTCCATCATCATTCATTAATACTTCTCCTTATACTCTTCCGCACCACAACACAATCAGATACCAACTTCTCAATATAGTTCGTAGACTGCTTAGATAACTCTTTAATTTCATGATGCAATTTATTTGTTTCTTGCTGCAGATCATTTATTTGTGCAATCACTTCTACATATTTTTTCAGCTCCCTTCGGCGCTCCTCGATTTCCCTTTCTAGCATAGGAGCAAACTTTTTTAGATAATCCTGTAATAGAACTTCATATTTCTCCGGCAATTCTTTACCTTCCACATCATCAATGAGCAAACTATGTACTCTTAATAGTGAACGCACTTTTTCAGAGATATTTTCACCAGCATATTTTTCAATGATCAAAATATCTTCTTCTGATAGTCTGACCGTCAACTTATGTAGTGCCTTTTTCATATAATTCCTTTCTTTGTCGACAAAATAACTATCAAATTATATAAATTATGTCGACGATTACTTTAGTGCCATCTTTATCTACAATATTTTCTTTTCTTTTTCGTACCTTTACACTTGATTGAGTGTTGTTCAAATGTTAAAATTACTTCATAAAAATGACGCACTTTAATAAAGGGGTGCGGTACTCTTACAACCGAACCACTTTCTGTGGTGTTCTCAAAAGACTTTTAACGCTGCCGGGCATCAAAAAGTCTTTTTTTTGCTCATTTTTAAGTTGCTTATCTCTAGGTTCCTTTCCACATTATTAAACGCTCCTTTCCTCTCTATTTGTTTTGGCTTTCCATTCGCGATTTTAAAATATTTATTATTTCTCTTTTCATCATCGCTGGGGTATACCCCATTGGAAAAAATTTGTATAATTGTTCATTTTTAAAAGATACCCTGCTAATTTCGCCTTTTTTTATTTCACTCATGATATCCTGCATCTTTTCTAATGTAAGCGTTCCATTTTTACTTAGTTCTTTTATTCTTTGGGCTTGTGAAAGAGATGGGATGGATTGCGCATAATCCATTGCTTGTATAAAATCCATTTGTTCTTCTGGTCTTAACGAAGCTATTTCAACTGCTGGATTAAATGAAATTTCTCCATCATCCAACATCTTCAACAAAGTAGGATGAAGAAAAGTTAGTTTAATATATCTTTGAATTTGCTTATAACTTTCTCCACTTTCCTGAGCAACAATTTCAATTGTTCGTATTCCTTTTAAATTGTCGTCGAGTTGGCTACTTTTTCTTCTGCCACGTATTCTTTTAATTGCATCATATTTCATTTTGTAAGCATAAGCTTTTTCGCTATAAGAAATATTCTCTCTATAGAGATTCGAATCTATCATAAAGATTGTTGCTTCATCATCATTTAAATCTTTTATATAAATAGGAAGTTTCTCAATTCCTATTTGTGTAGCTACGCAAAATCTTCGGTGTCCAGAAATAATTTCATAATTAGTATCTTTTAACGGACGAACAATCAAAGGACATAGAATTCCGATTTGTTCAACACTCTCTTTTAACAACCTTAATTCGCGTTGATCATCTTTTTTGAAGGGATTATTTTTAAATGGTTTCAAATATTCTCTTTCTACATAAAAAATAATTTCTTTTTGTTCCATATTCTTTCCTCTTTTCATAAAAACAAAAATGCTCGCTGATTAAATCAGTAATTCTGATTTAATTCAAGCGAGCAATTATGTGCTTATTAGCAAAATGCTTATTTTTATTAGCTAGATATCTAAATTATTCAATAAAACAATAGTTATTAAACGTTTTTTCTGCTAATAAAAGCGAGTGTTAATGATGCACTTTTATCATTTCCACTCGCTTCAATAACGTCCGTGAGGTGATTCGAACACCCGGCCTACCGCTTAGGAGGCGGTCGCTCTATCCTGCTGAGCTACACGGACATATACCAAATTCAGTCTAAAAGATAGGTTTTAACAAATTTGGTTAATAATTTTATTCTATTATTAACTTGGGTGTTTATACAGATTTTTAAATACTACTGCCTACTATCCAAGCTCAATTAGAACTATAAAGTCCCTTAAATTTTTTTTGATCAAGTCCTTTTTAACAAAGCCTTAGGAGGCCCTTATTATATCCATTTAACTAAGAGGACTTTCTATATAAAATATCATATAGTATCTTTAAATTTCTTTACAGCTATCTCTCTTCACGATTCTATGAGGAACAATAATCTTTGTTGCCAAAAGATTTGGATTTTCCACATGGTTGATCAGCTGTGATGCTGCTTCAATTCCTAACTGGAAAGAATTGACATCCACAGAAGTTAACTGTGGTGATGTTAATTTTGCAAACAATGAATCATTAAAAGAAATGATTGATAAGTCTTCCGGAATTGACAATCCGCACTGATTGCATACACGTTCCAGTGAAACCGCTAAAATATCATCACTGACTACCATGGCCGTCGGACGATCTTCGGATTTTAACATTTCAAGCAAATGTTCACATTCGTCCATAAATACGTGGTCAACTTCCACACAATATTTTTTATCTACCGGAAGGTCATTTTGTAATAGCGCCATTTGATATCCTGTCTTTCGATCCGAAGAGAATACCATAATGCTTTCACTTCCAAGATATGCGATTTTTTTATGACCAAGACTGATCAAATATTCTGTCGCTTCTTTTCCTGCTAATATATTATCGTTATCAATATAAATTGTCTGATTTGCAAACTGTTTTGCTTTCCCGATCAATACATAAGTAAATCCTTCACTGTAAAGATAATCAACAATTGCATCTTCTTCTTTTGAGTAAAGTACAATAAATCCATCCACGTGATTTCCGGAAACCATTGTCTGAATTGCTTCCATCACTTCTTCACTGTTTTGACCGGTAATGATCGTACTGATATATTTATGCCCATTGCAGAACTGACTGATTCCTCGAATTGCTTCCAGATAGAACGGATTTTCATAAGTCTGTCTCGTAGACGGTGGTAAAATAATACCAATCGTTCTGGAAGTCTGATTGTTAGAAGTCTCCTGCGGAGCACTATATTCATAACCAAGCTGATCCATTGCGCGACGAACTCTGATTTTCGTCTCTTCACTGATGGAACGGTGGTCTTTACAGGTTCTTGATACTGTGGACGGTGAAACCCCCGCCAATGCGGCTACATCTCTGATTGTAACTGCCATAAAATACCCCTTAATCTATTTCAAAAATACATTTTCACAAGTGTTCGATTCATTCTATTTCAAAAATATGGAAATGTCAATTTCCCCCAATAAAAGTTGCAAAATGTTCCTTAAAAAAAACAAGCTTTCCAAAGGAGAGGCTGGAAAGCTTGTTAAAATAATAGGAAGGCTGAGCAAATAACTCAGACACATCTAGTTAAGATGCCAAATTTCATCATTATATTCTGCAATTGTTCTGTCAGATGAGAACTGACCTGCCATCGCAATATTGATCAGTGTACGTTTTGCCCAATCCATTGGATTTAATGCATAATCGTCTACTGCCTGATTTTTACGAACCACATAGGCGTTAAAGTCCGGCAATGTCTGGAACCAATCTTTATAGATCAGTTCATTCTGAAGACGATGCAGATCATCGCTCCATCCTGCTTCAATCATTTCCTTACTTGTGAGGAAATTGATCGCACGTTTAATATTCGCATCATTTTCATACCATTCACGGGCACAGTAATCACCCTGGGCATAACGACGGATAACCTGATTGCTGCTCTGTCCGAAAATATAAATATTTTCTTCTCCAACTGCTTCCGCAATTTCTACATTTGCACCGTCCATGGTTCCAAGTGTCAGCGCACCATTTAACATAAACTTCATGTTACCTGTACCTGATGCTTCTTTGGATGCCAGACTGATCTGTTCTGATAAATCACATGCAGGAATCATTTTTTCTGCCGCAGCTACGTTGTAGTTTTCAATAAATACGATCTGCATCCATTTTGAAACTTCTGCATCTGCTTCGATTACTTTAGAAAGTGTCAAAAGTGCATGAATGATATCCTTTGCAATTGTGTAAGCAGGAGCTGCTTTTGCTCCGAATACAGCTACGATTGGTGTTTTAGGCAAATGTCCTGCCTTGATTTCATGGTACTGATGAATCAGATATAAAAGATTCAGCTGCTGACGTTTATATTCATGAAGTCGCTTAGACTGAATCATAAACATGCTGTTTTCTTTTACTGTAATACCCTGTTTTTCTTTTAACCACTGTGCAAATGCTTTTTTGTTATTTTTCTTAATTTTCATCAGCTGTTTTAATGATTTTTCATCATGGGCAAAAGCTGCCAGTTTTTCTAATTCTGAAGCATCTTTCTTAAATCCAGGTCCGATCAGTTTTTCAATATAAGCTGTCAGGTCCGGATTACACTTTAACAGCCATCTTCTGAATGTAATACCATTTGTCTTGTTGTTAAAACGTTCCGGATAGATTTTATAAAAATGATTTAATTCACTATTCTTTAAAATCTCTGTATGAAGTGCGGCAACACCGTTGGTACTGTGAGTAAAATGAATGTCCATGTTTGCCATGTGCACATTATTCCACTGATCTATGATTGCAACTGCCGGATCATGATATTTTTCATTTACCATTTCATTTAATTTTTCAA
Source organism: Lachnospiraceae bacterium (assembly GCA_045128635.1). Taxonomy (GTDB): domain Bacteria; phylum Bacillota; class Clostridia; order Lachnospirales; family Lachnospiraceae; genus HGM12587. The sequence continues at coordinate 31,916 of JBGVRS010000013.1, read as the reverse complement.
TGATTGGCATCAGCTGCGGTACAACAGTTTCTAGGAAATGTTTTGGCCATTTTTCAAGTGCTTCTGCTAAAATCGTATGATTTGTATAAGCACATACCTTTGTAACAATTTCCACAGCTTCTTCAAATGTAATTTCTTCTTCCATTAAAAGGCGAATCAGTTCAGGAATAACCATAGACGGATGAGTATCATTGATCTGAACTGCTGCATAATCAGCCAGATTGTGCAAGTTGCTTCCACGCATTTTGGCATCTTCTAAAATCATCTGCGCACCTGCACTTACCATTAAATACTGCTGATAAATACGCAAGATACGTCCTGCTTCATCACTATCATCCGGATATAAGAACAATGTTAAGTTTTTTTCAATATCCGTTTTATCAAAGGAAATTCCTTTTTCAATGATAGATTCATCGATGGTATCCAGATCGAAAAGATTTAAATAGTTTGTTCTTCCTTCATACCCTGTGACTGCAATTTTATATAAGCGAGCTTCATATTCTTTTCCAGCCAAAGAAACCGGATAAATTTTTTCTGTCTTTTTCGCCCAGGAATCATCTCCTAACCAGAAATCAGGAGTTTCGCTCTGCACTTTATTCTGAAAATTCTGACGGAAAAGTCCGCAATGATAACGAAGACCAATTCCATCTCCCGGAAGATTCAATGTTGCAAGTGAATCTAAAAAGCAAGCTGCCAGACGTCCAAGTCCACCGTTTCCAAGACTTGGTTCCGGTTCTGTTTCTTCCAGCATTGTCATACTTTTACCGTTTTCTTCTAAAAGCTTTTTCACATCATCGTAAAGGCCAAGGTTGATCAGGTTGTTTGAAAGCAATTTTCCGATTAAGAATTCTGCCGAAATATAATAAAGTTTACGTCCCTCTACTTTCTGAACCTTTTTTACACTTTCTTCTTCTGTGATTTTTAAAAGTGCTGTATAAAGTTCTTCATAACTACAGGATTTCAAATCCTTTTTACAAGTTTCCACTAATCTGTTTTTTAATTCATTTTTCTTCATTTTTAAATCTCCTTTGCAGGTGTGATCATTTGCTTTACAACTCACATTTATCATGATTTTTTTCAAAAAGCTTGTATAATTCACGCAAAACATTGTACAATCCTATCATCCTAAAGAATTTTTTGGAGGAAAAACTGCTATGAGTGATACAAATCAACTTAAGAAAACAACAAATGCCTATCATGAAACAAAACATCACTCTGACAAAATGTTTGCTTATAATGTTTATCCCTGTACAATTCCTCAGGATTTTTTCTTTGTTTCCATGCACTGGCAGGACAGCGTTGAACTCATCTATATTAAACGAGGAGAAGGATACGTTCAGGCAGACCTTGATACCTATCATGCGGAAGCAGGTGATATTTTTCTGATCTTACCGGGACACATCCATGGCATTCGACATAAAGATTTAAAACGTATGGAATATGAAAATATCTTTTTTGACTTAAGTTTTCTTGGAAGTACTTTCTTTGATCTATGCGCTCAGAAATACTGGCAGCCATTAATGAACGAAAAACTTTCATTTCCTGTTCATATTTCTACAGAACATCCTTTAAATGAAAAGATTCGTTTTTACCTTGACGCATCAGATGATTTATGTTCCAAAAAATCCAAAGGATATGAACTGGGTGTCAAAGGGAATCTTTTAAATATATTTTCTCTTTTATTTGAAATTGCAGATACACCAAAATTATCTGATTATTCAAATATGGAAAAAATAAAGCTGGTGTTATCTGAAATTGAAAATCACTATGATAAGAAACTTACGGTAGAACAAATGGCGGATACCTGCAATTACAGCTCCAGCCACTTTATGCGCTGGTTTAAAGAAATGACAGGAACCAGTTTTATGGAATATCTAATTGAATACCGTCTTGGAAAAGCAGCACAGGAATTAAAACTTACCAATGATACCATTTTAGAGATTGCCGGTCGGACAGGTTTTGACAATATTTCTAATTTTAATCGCCTGTTTAAAAAGCGTTTAGGTGTGACACCCTCTGAATTCAGAAGAAAATAAGTACGATTTTAAGAAAAATATCTAATATATATAGGTAATTTGCCCAAATAGCGCAACAAAAAATTGTCGAATTCGCAGAATTTGCATTTTGTTGCGCTATTTTTGTTGCATTTGTTGCTCTTTGGTTTTATATTTGTTTCGTAAATGCAAATGCAAATTTTACGCAACATATAGGAGGTATTTCATGAATCATCATGCAAACAACTTATCTGTTCTTGCACCTCTCTCTGGTGAGATCATTGCATTAGAACAGGTTTCAGATCCTGTCTTCTCCGGAAAGGTTCTTGGCGACGGAATTGCCATTATCCCGGAAGACGGTAAAATTTACAGCCCGGTAAACGGTACTGTTACAACAGTTTCCTCAACACTTCACGCTTACGGCTTCTCAACTGAAAGCGGACTGGATATTCTCGTTCATGTAGGTCTTGAAACTGTTTCCTTGAAAGGAGAAGGCTTCAAGGTTTATATCAAAGAAGGCGATATGGTAAAAGCCGGCGAACTGATTGCAGAAGTTGACCTTGAATATTTAAAACAGAAAAATATTTCGGCAACTACTCCTGTACTAATCTGTGCCGGTGCTGAAAACAAATCAATGGAAACAGCAAAAGGAACAGCTGTTGCCGGAAAAACTTCAGTGATTACACTTTCTGAAAAAGCAGTTGAAAAAGTTACTGAAACAGCTGCTCCGGAAACAAAAAAAGAAAAGAAAAAATTGGGAATCAATTTTGACTTCCTTCAGAAACTTGGAAAAGTATTAATGACAGTTATCGCTGTTATGCCGGCTGCCGGACTTATGCTCAGTGTTGGTAAATTAGTACAGATGGCTGGTGCTGATGTGTCCATTTTAATGACCATCGGAAGCACAATGGAAAATATCGGTTGGGCAATCATCACAAACTTACATATTTTATTTGCTGCTGCAATCGGTGGTTCCTGGGCAAAAGAACGTGCAGGCGGTGCATTTGCAGCAATCATTTCATTTATCTTAATCAACCGTATCACTGGTGCTGTATTTAATGTAACAACAGATATGTTATCTACACCAGGAGCTGTTGTTTATTCCTTCTTCGGACAGGAAATGCTTGTAGAAAACTACTTCACCAATATTTTAGGCTCTCCAGCTCTGAACATGGGTGTATTTGTAGGTATTATTGCCGGTTTCGTTGGCGGTATTGTTTATAATAAATTTTACAACTTCCGTAAATTACCTGATGCATTATCATTCTTCAACGGAAAACGTTTTGTTCCATTGGCAGTGATTGCCTACTCAGTAGTTGTTTCTTTAGTAATGGCAGTGATCTGGCCGGTTGTTCAGGCTGGTATCAATGCATTTGGTGTATGGATTGCAAACTCATCTTCCACATCACCGGTATTTGCACCATTTATTTATGGTACTTTAGAACGTTTATTATTACCATTTGGTCTCCACCATATGTTAACGATTCCAATGAACTACACATCCTTTGGTGGAACTTATACAATCATGACAGGCTTAAATGCAGGTTCACAAGTATTTGGACAGGACCCATTATGGCTTGCATGGGTAACAGACCTTATCAACTTTAAAGATATGGGTGATATGGCTGCTTATGAAACACTTTTAACAACCGTAACACCAGCCCGTTTCAAAGTAGGTCAGATGATCGGTGCAACTGGTCTTCTCTTAGGTTTTGCACTTGCAATGTATAAAAGAGTAGATGCTGATAAGAGAAAAAATTACCGTTCAATGTTTATCTCTACAGTATTGGCAGTATTTTTAACAGGTGTTACAGAACCGCTTGAATTCATGTTCATGTTCTGTGCACTTCCATTATATGTTGTTTATGCGCTCCTTCAGGGATGTGCATTTGCAATGGCAGGTATTATTGATTTACGTCTCCATTCTTTTGGTAACTTAGAATTCATCACTCGTGTACCAATGTCCTTAAAAGCAGGCTTAGGCGGAGACATTATCAACTTCATCATCTGCTGCGTAGCATTCTTAATCATCGGTTATGCAGTTGCTTATTTTATGATTGGTAAATTCAAATATGCAACACCTGGTCGTCTTGGTAACTATACAGACGAAAATGCTGATGAAGAAGCTGGTTCTACATCAAAAACAACAGGCGGAAACTCCCAGCCTGAAAGAATCATTGCTCTCCTTGGCGGACGTGAAAACATCACACTGGTAGATGCATGCATGACACGCCTTCGTGTCACAGTCAAAGATGCTTCCAAAGTAGCCGGAGAAGCTGAATGGAAAGCAGAAGGAGCTCTTGGTCTTGTTATGAAAGATACCGGTATCCAGGCAATCTACGGACCAAAGGCAGACGTATTAAAATCTGATATTAACGATATTCTGTAAGAAAGAAGTTTAGATATGAAACTCGTAACCATCAACACCCATAGTTTAATAGAGGAAAATTATCCACAAAAACTGAACCAGTTTGTTGATTTTATCTGCAGGGAGACTCCGGATCTTATCGCAATGCAGGAAGTAAATCAGTCCATTGATGCTCCAATTTACGATAATCCCCTTTCCGGTTTTTCTCCGAGTCCAGACTGCATGATTCCGATACGAAAGGATAATCATGCATTACAGGCAGCGGCCCTACTCCATGCACATTGTTTACCCTACTATTGGACCTGGCTGCCTGTAAAACTCGGATACAGTAAATATGATGAAGGAATGGCAATTTTCAGCAAATCACCAATTACTGACATTGACTGTTTTTATATCAGCACTTTCCGTGATTATAACTATTGGAAAACAAGACAAGTTCTTGGTGTAAAAGTAGCTGATTCTAATGACTGGTTCTACACCGTACATATGGGTTGGTGGAATGACGAGGAAGATCCTTTTATGGATCAGTGGAAAAGATTTAAAGAACATTTAGATGTAAAAAACCACTCCTATAACACATGGCTTTTGGGGGACTTTAACAGTCCCTCAGAGGTCAGAAATGAAGGTTATGACCTTGTAAAAAACTCCGGCTTTTCTGACACCTATAAACTTGCAAAAACAAAAGATTCCGGTATTACCGTAGAAGGTGTCATTGACGGCTGGAGAGACAAAATTGAAAATATTGACGCATGCAAAGGTATGCGCATTGACCATATATTCAGTAAACATGATATATCTGTCCGTTCCTCCCTTGTAATTTTCAACGGACAGAAGGAACCTGTGATTTCCGATCATTTCGGAGTTATGATAGAGACCGAATAATTTTTACAGCAAAGGAGCGAACATTATGAGCAGAGCTGCAGGTATTTTATTATCTATTTCCAGTCTTCCGGGCGAATATGGCATCGGATGTTTTTCAAAAAGTGCCTATGATTTTGTTGACTGGTTAAAAGAAGCCGGCCAGACATACTGGCAGATTCTCCCGCTGGGACCAACCAGTTATGGAGATTCCCCTTATCAGTCATTTTCCACATTTGCAGGAAATCCTTATTATATCAGCTTGGAAGCTCTGATTAATGAAGGCGTCCTTACCAAAGAAGAATGTGACGCTGCAGATTTAGGAAACAAACCTAATGACATCAGCTATCATAAATTATATGACCACCGTTATCCCCTCCTTAGACTGGCTTACGAAAGAAGTCAGATCTCTGAAAACCCAGACTATATTAAATTTGTAAACGAAAATGACTGGTGGTTATCAGATTATGCCCTGTTCATGGCTGTCAAAGATCGTTTTGAAGGCAAGCCATGGACAGACTGGGCTGAAGATATTCGTCTTCGTTACCCAAATGCAATGGATTACTATCGCAGAGAATTATATTTTGATATTGAATTTCAGAAATATTTACAATTTAAATTTTTTGAACAGTGGCATCAGTTAAAGGCTTATGCAAACAGCAAAGGAATTCAGATTATTGGAGATATTCCAATTTATGTTGCCATGGACAGTGCTGACGCATGGGCACATCCGGAATTATTCCAGCTGGATGAAAAGAATGTCCCTATTGCAGTTGCCGGCTGCCCGCCTGATGGATTTTCCGCAACAGGCCAGCTTTGGGGCAATCCTCTCTATCGTTGGGATTATCACAAATCTACCGGTTATTCCTGGTGGCTTTCCAGACTCTGGTACTGCTTTAACCTTTACAATGTTGTTCGTATTGACCATTTCCGTGGATTTGATGAATATTATGCAATTCCTTACGGTGCAGAATCTGCAATTACCGGACACTGGGAAAAAGGACCAGGCATTGACCTCTTCCGCTGCGTAGAACAAAACCTTGGATGGCACGAAGTTATCGCAGAAGATTTAGGATACGTAACTGATTCTGTTCGTCAGTTGGTAAAAGACAGCGGTTTCCCTGGTATGAAAGTTTTAGAATTTGCATTCGATTCCAGAGATTCCGGATCTGCAAGTGACTATCTGCCACATAATTATATTGAAAACTGTGTTGCCTATACCGGAACACATGATAATGAAACAATTATTGGATGGTTCGACAGTATTTCCAACGAAGAACGTGAAATGGCAAGAAATTATCTTTGCGATTTCTCTACTAAAAAGAAAAATCTTCACAAATCATTTATCGGTCTTGTTATGAGAAGTAATGCAAAGACCTGTATCATTCCAATGCAGGATTATCTTGGATTAAACAATAAAAGCCGTATGAATCAGCCTTCCACAGTTGGCATCAACTGGCGATGGAGACTGACAGAGGAACAGTTAAATGAAGATTTAAAAGAAGATATTTTGACAATCACCAAAACCTTTGGACGATATAATTGGTCCTAAAGTTTCTCCTTAGATAATAAAACCCCAAAACGAAAAGCCAGGTGTCCCCCCACCTGGCTTTTCACTGTTCATAATTATCTCTTAATATCAAAGTTCTGATTCATAATATTTTTAATTTCTACTGCATTATCTGTAATATTTGCATCACCACGAATAGTATGCTTCAGTACACTGCTTGCTACTGCAAAGTTTACAATATCCATCGCTTTATAATCATTCATCATTGCATAAATCAGACCACTTGCAAATGCATCGCCGCCACCTACACGGTCAAGGATATTAAATGTAAACATTTTACTTTCAAACGTATGTCCTTCATACCAGAGGAAAGCTTTTAAACTGTTCTGACTTCCTGAATGAGCATAACGTACATGTCTTGCAATACATTTTAAGTTCGGATATTTTTCTACAAACTTCTGGAATACTTCATCCTGCTGCTCGTAAGATGGCTGTAATGGTACTCCATCCTTCCAGTCACCCTTACTGTAATCTTCTTCATCTTTCCATAAATGATATGGTTCAATACCAATTAAAACATTAACATATGGAAGACACATGGTGCAGTAGTCTCTTGCCTCTTCCCATGTCCAGAGTTTACTTCTGAAATTACCATCGAAGCTGACTGTCAGACCTTTTGCATGTGCAACTTTAAGACATTCCAAAATAAAGTCCGCACAGTTTTTTCCAAGAGCTGGTGTAATTCCAGATAAATGAAGCCAGTCATAACCATCCAACAATTTATCAATATCTACATTTGAAAAATCATATTCTGAAATAGCACTGTGTTTACGGTCATAAGTAACCTTGCTTGGACGAATTCCGTAACCGGTTTCCAAATAATAAGTTCCAAGACGATGTGTTGGTGTTTCTTCTAGTGTTGAAAGAATCATTGGTGTGCAATGTACATCATAAGAACGAAGCATTCTGACTGCACTTTTCCCTAAACTGTTATTTGGTACAACACTGAAAAATGTACTGTCTACACCTAAGTTTGCCAACGCCAGCGCAATATTTGCTTCAGCTCCCCCATAGCTTGCTTCAAATGTTGTCGCCATACGAATCTTTTCATAGTTTGGTGGTGTTAATCGCAGCATGACCTCGCCAATGGTAATGAATTTTTTACCAAATTGTCTGTCTTTTAGTAATGGATTATAATGTTCCATTATCCTTCCCCCTTTCGAATACCTATTATCCCTATAATTTCATTATAATATAACCGAAATCAAAAAAAACGGTGAAAAACTTTAGAGTTTTTCACCGTTTTATGCTAAATCATCTTATAAGTCTGCTTCTTCAAAATTTAATCTGCCCTGCAGCCAGATGCTTGCCTTTAATCTTCGTCCAACTTCCGGTTCCCCAAGTAAATCTTCCTGATTAATACAAACATCAAATTCCAAACCGTTACATTCTACGGTCAGAACATAAAGCTTTTCTTTTGTTAGAGAATTTTCTCTTTTTTCGTATTTTAAAATTTCTCCTAAAATACTATACTGATCACATTCCAGACCACATGGCATAAAATAAGTAGATACAATCGAAAGTACGTCTTCTGTCTCGATACGTTTTGAAATCATGGAATAAGTATCCATTTCTTGCATCGTCAGACTTTCAATGGCACTTTCATCTCCGGATCTTGCTTCTTTGATCAGCTTACTCTGTCTACGAAAAGATTCTTCTTTTTCTATAAAGCTTTGTTTTTCCTGAATTACAGGAAGAAGGATTTTACCTTCACAGGCAAGCCCGGATAAAGTAAGGGAAACTGCTGTCTGATTAAATTGATGAAATTTCAATTCACTCAAATACTCCACTGCATTTTGCAGATAATAGATAATGGTAATTCCAATTCCCGGATATTCACAGGCACCTGCATAGGAATTTTTTGAAATGTGACGTTCTATTGCCAGTTCCTCAAATTTCTTTTCTCCCTTTCCAAGAAAAAATGGAATGTAATGTTCTCTTTCGTATTTATCATCCTGATCATAACTTCCACAAACCATCAGACCCATATCTTTTGTAAAATGCTTGATGCGCTCAGATATTTCCACATTTTCTTTTACTTTGACTGTTTTTTCAAACTGAAAACTTGTCTCTGTAAATTCAATCAGCTTATTTAACTGGGCTCTTGATTCAATGTGTTTAAATCCAATCGCACTTAAGTATTTATGCACAGTCTCACCTCCTTTTTTTCTATTTATCCACATTTATTTGAATTTATACTATTTTTTTGGAACCATAACTTCCATTCCACCCATGTATGGACGAAGTACTTCCGGAATTCTTACAGAACCGTCTGCCTGTAAGTTATTTTCTAAGAATGCAATGAGCATACGTGGTGGTGCAACTACTGTATTATTTAATGTATGCGCAAAGTATTTACCATTTTCACCATTTACACGGATTTTTAATCTTCTTGCCTGTGCATCACCTAAGTTAGAGCAGCTACCAACTTCGAAGTATTTTTTCTGTCTTGGAGACCATGCTTCAACGTCAAAAGATTTTACTTTTAAGTCAGCCAGATCACCAGAGCAGCATTCTAATGTTCTAACCGGAATATCCATAGAACGGAATAAATCTACTGTATTCTGCCATAATTTTTCAAACCACATTGGGCTTTCTTCAGGTTTACATACAACAACCATTTCCTGTTTTTCGAACTGGTGAATTCTATAAACACCACGTTCTTCAATACCATGTGCACCTTTTTCTTTTCTGAAACATGGTGAGTAGCTTGTTAATGTCTGTGGTAATTCAGCTTCCGGAATCATCTGATCGATGAATTTACCGATCATAGAATGTTCAGATGTACCGATTAAGTATAAGTCTTCACCTTCGATTTTGTACATCATTGCTTCCATTTCAGCAAAGCTCATAACACCTGTTACAACATTGCTTCTGATCATGAAAGGTGGTACACAGTATGTGAATCCTCTGTTGATCATAAAATCTCTTGCATAAGAAATCACTGCAGAATGTAATCTTGCAATATCACCCATTAAATAGTAGAAACCATTACCTGCAACTCTTCTTGCAGAATCTAAATCAATACCATTGAATCTTTCCATAATATCTGTGTGATACGGAACTTCAAAATCAGGTACGATCGGATCACCGTATTTTGTTACTTCAACGTTTTCAGAATCATCTTTACCGATTGGTACACTTGGATCAATGATGTTTGGAATTGTCATCATGATCTTTGTTACTTTTTCATCTAATTCTTTTTCAAGAACAGATAATTCTTCCAGTCTCTTTGCACCGGCAGCAACCTGAGCTTTAACAGCTTCTGCTTCTTCTCTTTTACCCTGGCCCATTAAAGCACCGATCTGTTTGGAAAGTTTATTTCTGTCTGCACGAAGTGCATCTGCTTCCTGCTGTGTTTCACGTTTCTTTGCATCCAGTTCGATTACTTCGTCTACCAATGGAAGTTTTGCATCCTGGAATTTCTTTTTGATATTTTCTTTTACCACGTCTGGGTTTTCTCTTAAAAATCTAATATCTAACATGTTTTTTCTCTCCTAATCTTCTTTTTTACAAAGACACTTCTCTGTCTTTGCCATATCCAAAATAGTATATCACACTTTTCTATTTCGCAACAGCCTGTTTTAAAGCTTCTGCTTCTTCCTCTGAAAGATTGATCTTGCTTTCACCTTTTATAATTTCTTTTGCATATGTATAACATCCTTCACGGCTATACATAGAACTTATTAAAACACCATTATTCTCTTTATCAAGGAGTGCCAGGGAATAACTAAGCGCACCACTCATTTCGCGAAATGCATCATATTTTACAAGACCTGTTTTCTGGTAAGTAATTTTCAAATTATCTTTAATTGCATTTAATGCTGCACGAGTAATTTCTTCTCCTTCTTCCAAAGATTCCACTCTTTCAAGGTAACTTACAATAATATCTTCCAATGATTCTGTATCTTTTCCTCTTGTCAGGGAATCAACTCGTCTTTTTAATGTTTTAAGTTTACATAAAACAATTATTAATACTACAGCAAGTAAGATACTAACAACCGAAAGAGCAATTGTCACATAAAATACCAGCTGTTCCATAGGAATATTAATCATTTATTTCTTCCTCCTAGCGTGTATTCATAAACAAATCAATGATTCTTTCCAGTTCATCACTTGAATAATATTCAATTTCAATTTTACCTTTTTCGTTATTCTTTGGTAAAATCTGAACTTTTGTACCCATAATCTGTTTTAATTTTTCTGACATATCATCATAGACTGCCTGATTAATTTCCGGTTTCTTTACTTCCTTTTTCGGAGCATTCATTGCCTTTACAAGTTTTTCAACTTCACGAACACTTAAATTTTCATCAAAAACCTTACAAGCTGTCTGATACTGTAATTCTAAATCTTCAATACCAAGAAGTGCTCTCGCATGTCCTGTCGACAACTTTTCTTCAATGACCATTTCCTGAACTCTGTCATCAAGCTTTAACAATCTCATGGAGTTTGTGACTGCAGTTCTGCTTTTTGAAACTCTTTCTGCAACTTCATCCTGTTTCAAATTAAATTCTGTTAAGAGTCTCTTATATGCAATCGCTTCTTCAATCGGATTTAAATTTTCACGCTGAATATTTTCAATCAATGAAATTTCTACAATTTCCTGATCACTAAACTTCTTGATAATTACAGGAACTTCTTTCAATCCGGCAAGCTTTGCAGCTCTCCATCGACGTTCCCCTGCAATAATTTCATAATAACCTTTTCTTTCCTGAACTAAGATAGGCTGTAATACACCATGCTGTTTAATTGATTCAGATAATTCATACAATGCATCTTCATCAAAATTTTTACGAGGCTGTTCTTTGTTTGGTTCAATCTTTGAAAGTTTTACTTTGACTTCCACAGGTTTTTCTACGACTTTTTCTACAACCTTCTCTACTACTTTTGTTTTTACTTCTGTTTTTGGTGATGATGTTTCACCAACATTCATATTCGGAATCAGACTATCCAGACCTTTTCCGAGTCCCCCTCTTTTTACTGCCATTCTTCTTCTCCCCTATGAATTACTTCTTCTGCTAATAAACGATAGCTTTCAGCACCTGTTGATTTTGAATCATATACGTTAATTGGTAAACCATGGCTTGGTGCTTCCGCAAGTCTGATATTTCTTGGAATAATAGTTTTATAAATCGTCTGATGCAAGTTACTTTTTACATTCTCTACTACCTGTAATGAAAGATTTGTTCTTGCATCATACATTGTAAATACAACGCCTTCCATTTCTAAATCCGGATTTAATCTTTGTTTCACAAGATTAACTGTATGAAGCAACTGACTTAATCCTTCCAAAGCATAGTATTCACACTGGATTGGAACGAGAACTGTATCCGCAGTTGTCATCGCATTGATTGTCAACATATTTAAAGAAGGTGGGCAGTCGATAATTACAAAATCATAATTTTCTCTTACCTTTTCCACTGCTCTTTTCAGAATATATTCTTTTTCATTAATACCAATTAATTCGATTTCTGCTGCAGCCAAATTTACATTTGAAGCAATAATGGATAATCCTTCAAATTCTGTCTGCAAAATCACTTCCCCTATCTCTGCTTCCCCAAGAATTAATTCATAAATAGTATTCTCAACAGCATTTTTATCTATACCAAAACCACTGGTGGTATTTCCCTGAGGGTCTATATCAATGGTCAAAACCCTTTGGCCTGCTTCTGCCAGACATGCTGACAAGTTAATTGCTGTGGTAGTTTTTCCAACGCCACCCTTCTGATTTGCAATGGCAATGATTCTTCCCATAGTATTCTTCCTTTCATTTTTAAAATAATGTTTCACGTGAAACATTTTGAGCAAATAAAGTATATCACATCTATGTTTCACGTGAAACATTATTTTGTAATTTTAATAATATTTTATAATTTTAAACAACTAAAATGTTTCACGTGAAACATTTATATTTATATTTCTAAAAAATAAGTTTATTTTAAATTCAAAATGGAGTATACTAATAACACAATCATTGGATAATGAGAGGAGAATATCTATGGCAAAACATAATACTCTTAAAAAAATCGTAGTTGCAACAGTAATGATTGGTACAGCAATGCATGTAGCAAATGAATTCATTATGAAAATTGCAACTTCAAAAGATTTACTGAAGAAAGACGAAGGACAATATTATCCTTTTAAATATGGAAATGTTTTTTACAAGGTATCAGGAGAAGGAAAACCAGTAATTCTCATTCACGATATTAATGAATGCAGCTCAGGTGTGGAATGGTTTTATTTAGAAAAAAAACTTTCAAAAACACACAAAGTATATACCATTGACTTACTTGGATGTGGACGTTCCGATAAACCAAAACTTAACTACAATACATTCCTTTATGTTCAGTTAATTACTGATTTTATTAGAGACGTCATTGGAGAACCTGCTGATATCATTGCAACCGGAAAATCTGTAGCACCAGTAGTTATGTCTGCAAAATTAAAAGAAGAAGATATTAATCGTATCATGTTTATCAATCCTGCAGATTTAGTTGAATTAGCAGAAGTACCTGAGAGATTTTCAAAAATTAAGAAAGCAATTATTTTATGTCCTGTTCTTGGTAAATTTATTTATCATATATTCCATACAAATGATTGTATCTTTAATCGTTTTATCAACGACTATTTTACTGATCCAAACGCAGACTTTTCTGAAATCTGTGAATACTATTATGAATCCGCTCATCGTGACAGATCAGGAAGTCAGTATCTGTATGCAAGTCTTGAAAGCGGTAATGTAAATATGAATATCAATCACGGATTAAAAGTACTTGATAAAGATATCATTATTGTTTCCGGTGATGACTATTTCGAAGCTGATTATGTACCTGAAGAATATGCAGAATTAAATGAAAATATAGAATGTATTTCTATTATGGATACATCTTATCTGCCACAGTTAGAGGCTCCTGCAAAGGTGATGGACATCATAGAAGAATATTGGAAATAAAAAAAGCGTGCAATGCACGCTTTTTTATTTAATAGGTTCTTTTGTTGCAAGTCCAGATTTGCGAGGATACTTCTTCGGTGTAGATGACACCTTTTTTATTATTATCAAACTTCTGGAGATATCAGAATCCGGAAGATTAAACTTTACTTCTTCTTCTATTTTACCACCAAGTAAAAATACAGCCTTTTTAGATTCTTCTAATTCTTCATCTACTTTACCGGATTTATATGGTACAAAATATCCTCCTACTTTTACATATGGTAAACAGTATTCTGAAAGTGATGCAAGATTAGCAACAGCTCTGGAAACACAAACATCATATGATTCTCTCTTCATAGAAGGTTTTGCATAATCTTCTGCTCTTCCATGGATAGTTTCTACATCTTTAAGACCAAGCTGCATTACCACCTCATTTAAAAATTTAATTCTTTTCTGTAATGAATCAAGAAGTGTTACTTTCAAATGAGGATATGCAATTTTTAAAGGAATACCAGGAAAGCCAGCCCCTGTTCCAATATCAATCAAAGAAGATACCTTATTTACATCCATTGCTTTACAAAGTGCAAGACTATCTACAAAATGCTTCTGTACAACTTCCTCATATTCAGTAATCCCTGTAAGATTCATAAAAGAATTCCATTCTACGAGAATTTCATGATATTTGATAAACTGTGATATCTGTATATCGCTTAACTCTACACCAATGGATGCAGCACTCGATTTTAATAGTTCTTCTTTATTCAAAATCAATCCTCCTGAGTATGAGTATCTTTCGATAAATGTTTTCTCTGTTCCAAATATACTAAAATGACAGAAATATCTGCCGGTGAAACACCTGAAATACGAGAAGCCTGTCCAATAGAAAGAGGTCTGTAAGCTTCTAACTTCTGTACTGCTTCTACTCGTAAAGATCCTATTTCTTTATAATCTAAATCCTTTGGAATCTTTTTATTTTCTAATTTTTTAAACTGTTCAACCTGTTTTAACTGACGTTTGATATATCCATCATATTTTAAATTAATTTCAACCTGATCAGTTACCTCTTTTGAAAGTTCCGGTCTATCCTTATCTATTTCTGCAAGATATTCGTATTTTAATTCCGGACGTCTGATCAATTCTGCCAATGATGTACCAGACTTTAGTGCTGTACTGTTGTAACGTTCTAAAATATTATTTACATTTTCTGTACATCCAACAAATACAGATTCCAGACGAGCTACTTCTTCTTCAATCTGACGTTCTTTTTTTAAAAGATGCTGATATCTTTCTTCTGAAATCAAACCAACCTGATATCCAATTCTTGTCAAACGCTGATCTGCATTATCCTGACGAAGCAATAAACGATATTCGCTTCTGGAAGTCATCATACGATATGGTTCATGATTATCTTTTGTTACAAGATCATCAATCAAAACACCAATATACCCTTGGGAACGGTCAATCACAATCTGCTCTTTTCCTAGAACTTCCATGGCTGCATTAATACCTGCAACAAGTCCCTGCGCTGCAGCTTCTTCATATCCTGAACTACCATTAAACTGCCCGCCGCTAAAAAGACCTTTAACAGCTTTAAATTCCAATGTTGCATATAACTGTCTTGGATTAATACAATCATATTCAATTGCATAAGCATTTCTGACAATCTTTACATTTTCAAGACCAGGTACACTGCGATACATTGCATGCTGTACATCTTCAGGTAAGGAACTGCTCATACCGCCAACATACATTTCATTAGTATAAAGTCCTTCCGGTTCAATAAATACCTGATGTCTGTTTTTGTCAGAAAATCTTACAACCTTATCTTCTATAGATGGACAATATCTTGGACCTGTTCCTTCGATTACACCGGAATACAAGGGAGAACGGTCTAAGTTTCCTCTGATAATCTCATGTGTTTTTTCATTTGTATAAGTCAGCCAGCAGGATGCCTGTTCTATCTGTACATCCTCCGGATTAGTTGTAAATGAAAATGGTACAACTTCTTTATCTCCAAACTGTTCTTCCATCTTAGAAAAATCAACACTTCGTTTATCAATTCTTGCAGGTGTACCTGTTTTGAAACGAAACATCTCAATTCCAAGATTTTTCAAAGAATCTGTCAGGTAATTTGCTGACTGTAATCCGTTAGGACCTGTGTGATTTACGACATCTCCGTAAAGACATCTTGCTTTTAAATAGGTTCCGGTACACAGAACAACTGCCTTTGCAAAGTAAGTTGCTCCTGAAAATGTTTTCACACCTGTCACATGACCATCTTCTGCCATAATTTCAGTAACTTCCGCCTGAACAATCGATAAATGATCTGTATTTTCCAGTACCATTCTCATGCTTCTGCTATATTCTGCTTTATCAGCCTGGGCACGCAGAGAATGTACTGCCGGACCTTTTGAAACATTCAGCATTTTTGACTGAATGAACGTTTTATCAATATTTTTACCCATCTCACCACCAAGGGCATCAATTTCTCTAACAAGATGTCCTTTAGAGCTTCCTCCAATATTCGGGTTACATGGCATAAGCGCAATACTATCAACGCTCACTGTAAAAATAACTGTTTCTAAACCAAGTCGCGCACAGGCAAGGGCTGCTTCACAGCCTGCATGTCCTGCACCTACAACAACTACGTCTACTTTTTCTTCAACTACTGGCATTTATATGCTCCTTTATTTTCCCATACAGAATTTACTGAAAATTTCATTGGCAAGATCATCTTCAATTTCTTCACCAATGACAATTCCAAGTGATTTGTATGCATTCATTAAATCTATAGAGAAAAAGTCTTCCGGCATACCATCCAAAATACTTCCTTCCACCAACTGCATACTATCATATGCATTCTGAATTGCTTCTTTATGACGCATATTTGTAATATAAATTTCATCATTAAATGACAATTCACCGTGGAAAAACATTTCTTTTAAAGTATCTTCCAAAATATTGATTCCTGTTTCTTCTTTTGCAGAAATAGGAATTACCGGAAAATGAAATTTTTCTTCTAATTCTTCCTTCGTCAATATATTATCTAAATCTGACTTATTTAACAAGATGATAACTTTTTTATTTTCCAAAATCGGCCAGATTTCTTCATCTGCCTCATCCATTTCTTTTGTACCATCTACCACATATAAAATTAAGTCAGATTTTTCTGCATATTCTTTCGCTTTTGATACACCAATATTTTCTACGATATCACTTGTATTTCGAATCCCTGCAGTATCAATAATATTTAAAGAAACACCATTTAAAGAAATATGTTCCTCAATAATGTCACGGGTAGTTCCCGCAATGTCAGTTACAATGGCACGTTCTTCTCCTACCAAAACATTCATCAAAGAAGATTTTCCTGCATTTGGCTTTCCAACAATGACTGTTTGAACTCCTTCTTTTAAGAATCTGCCATTATCACAGGAAGCAAGTAATTTTTTTAAATCCCTATTAATTCCCTGAACCTTTGGAAGCAATGTTTCAGGATATTCATCCAGACTAATATGTTCCGGATCATCCAGTGCAGATTCAATAAACGCAATTTCATATAAAATATCTGCTCTCAAAGAAACGATTTTTGTATGAACAGAACCTTTTAACTGACTCAAAGAACTTTTCAGTGCCATTTCATTTTTTGCATTAATAACATCAATGACTGCTTCTGCCTGAGATAAGTCAATTCTTCCATTTAAGAAAGCACGTTTTGTAAATTCTCCAGGATCCGCAACTCTGGCACCATATTTTATGACTGTTTCCAGTATTTTTTTCACAACAAAAATACCACCATGACAATCAATTTCAATGGTATCTTCTGCTGTATAACTATGTGGTCCTCTCATTGCAAGAACCAAAACTTCATCTATCAAATCTTCACCATCTTTAATAAAACCATAGTGAAGGGAATATCCTTTTTCATTAGAAAGTTTTTTACCAACCTTTTTTGGCTGAAATATTCTATCAATAATTTCAAAAGAACCCGGACCACTCATTCGAACAATCCCAATTCCTGAAGAAGACATCGCTGTTGCGATTGCAGCAATTGTATCCTTGATCATTTTAATTTCCTCTATTATTTATTGACACAAAAGGGAAACGCATTAGCGTTCCCCTTTTTTATGATAATTACGGTGATGATGATTGTCTTTTAATGTAACTACGACTCTTCTGTATGGTTCTTCACCTTCACTATGGGTAGTAACATAACGGTCATTCTGAAGAGCTGAATGAATCACTCTTCTTTCATATGGATTCATTGGTTCTAAAGAAACTGTTTTTCTTGTTCTCTTTACTTTATATGCAATATTTCTTGCAAGATTTTCAAGAGTTTCTTTTCTTCTTTCACGGTAGTTTTCAGTATCAATTTTTACACGAATGTAATCATCGCTGTATTTATTAACTACTAAACTTACAAGATACTGTAATGAATCAAGTGTCTGTCCTCTCTTACCGATTAAAACACCCATTTCTTCTCCGGAAAGTTCAATATCCATTGTCTTTTCTTCTGTGTTTTCAGTCACTTTGATATCAACAACCATATCCATTGCTTTGAAAACATCTTTTAAGAAATCTTCTGCAGAAATTTCTTTACCAGCAACTGCTTCTTTTTTTAATGGAGCAGGTTCTTCAGTTTTTTCAACTTTTTCTTCTTTTACTGGCTCATCTTTTTTAACTTCTTTCTTGATTTCTTTTTTTACTTCCTGTTTTACAACTTCTTTTGCAGGTTCCGGCTGTTTTTCTGCTTTTTCAATTTCTTCATCTGAAAGAGCTCTCGCTTTGATCACAGCTGGTTTCGCACCAAAACCTAAAAATCCGGCACTGCCTTTTTCAATTACTTCATATTCTAAATGTTCTCTTGTTGTAGCAAGTTTCATAGCCGCTTCTAAAACAGCATCTTCTACTGTTTTTGCGCTTACCTGAATGTAATCCATTTCAAATCCTCCCCTTTATTTCTTTGCGTTCTTTTCCTCAAACTTCTTAACCATATTTGCTTTTGAAGCAAGACTTCCTGGTTTTGCATTATCATTATAATATGCAGTTGCTTTTTTAATATTTTCAGCAGTTGCAGCCTTCTTAGCAGCTTTCTTTTCTTCATCTACAGGTTTTACCTGTGCTGCTCTGATTGCTTTTTCATTCAGTCTCTGAGGTGGAAGGCCCTGTTTTGCACGTTTTTCATTTAATTTTTCAAGATTCTTCTGAACTAATTCATCTAAATCAATTTTATCAAAATGTTTATTTAAGATAACCTGCTGTACAGATCTAACCAATGCACTGGCAATCCAGTAAATACCCATACCTGCCGGCAATGTAAAACAGAATACTGCTGACATTAAAGGCATCATTAAATTCATCTGTTTCATAGACTGAGACATTGCATCATCTCCGCCTTCTGTTGCAGCTGCCTGAGGCATTAATTTTGTATTTAACCACTGTGTTAATGCAGCCAATGCCGGAATTGCAATAGCTCCAATCGCCAATACAACAGAACCTGCTCTTAAAAGGTTTGATGGTGAATATGCAATGTTAATTCCAAGGAATGTATTCATCTGATCAATTTCTGTCTGTGTAGATAAAATCATATCAGATAATTCAGGGTATTTTGCTGATAAATCAGCCCAGTTGCTTGCCTGAAATTTATTTAATACATCTACAAATGTATTTGCTGCAGCAAAATCTAATTTTTTACTTACACCAAGTGCTGTACCAACTTCTGTCATATATTCTACAGCCCCATCCATTGTAAGAAGCTTATTTACCAATGGCATAAAGGCATCTTTTACGCTTGTAATGTATGCAGGTACATTATAGATTACACGATATAATACCAATAAAATCGGCATCTGAATAATTAACTGAACACAGCTGCCTGATGGAGAAACACCATATTTTGCATAAACTGCTTTTGTTTCATCCTGCATTGCCATCATAGATGCCTGATCCTGTTTTCCGGCATATTTTTTCTGAACTGCCTTAATTTCAGGATTCATTTTTGCAGACATTTTTGAAAATTTCTGCTGCTTGTATGTTAATGGTAACATACACATATAAACAACAACTGTAAATAAAATAATACTTAAACCAATATTCTGAACCCCGAATAAACTATCCATTAAATTAAAGATAGCATTCATGATCCAACCCAATAATTTTGCGATAGGACCTAAGAAAGCTCCTGTATGCTGCGTTGCTAATAAACCTAACAATTATTTTTCCTCCTTTAAGGTACCGGGTCGTATCCTCCTTTTGAAAAAGGATTACAACGAACAATTCTCCATAAAGCTAAAATACCTCCCTTAAAAGCTCCATATTTTTGAACTGCCTCTAATCCATATTCTGAACAGGATGGAAAATAAGGACATTTCGTGGATTTTAAAGGAGATAAATATCTTTGATAAAATCGAATCATAGTGATCAATATTGTTTTCATACTAATTTCCTATAATATCGTGACGGTCGCCTGCGACCATGATTCCGTGAAGTTTTCCCAGATGTAACACTGCACTTTCTATTTCATGATAATTTTTTTCTTTTGCAGTATTTCTGGCGATGATTACCATGTCTAAACTACTATTAAACATGTCTTCATGTAATCGATAGCTTTCCAATATCAGTCTTTTGACTCTGTGTCTTACGACACTGTTCCCAACTTTTTTACTAACAGATATCCCTATACGATTTATACCTAAATCGTTTTCTTTCACGTACATCACCAAATACTTATTTGCAAAAGATTTGCCGTATTGATATACATTCTGGAAATCTGCATTTTTTTTCAGTGACTGTGAATTTTTCATTATTATTTTCTCCTTTTTTTATAGAAGAAAAGGCCACATAAACGCGGCCTATGCTGATAACTGTTTTCTTCCTTTTGCTCTTCTAGCAGCTAAAACTTTTCTTCCGCCTGCTGTGCTCATTCTTGCTCTGAATCCATGAACTTTCGCATGTGATCTTTTCTTTGGCTGAAATGTCATTTTCATATCGGGGCACCTCCTTTTCCCAACCGTATATAAAATATATAAGGTGATTAATCTCTGTTATCTAAAAGCAGTTACATAATACTGCTTTGATGTTTCCTGTTTTACTACTAAAAACATTCTGCACAAATTTTGCGCACACGAAAAACATCATATCGATTATATTCATATTTATAAAATAAGTCAAGCAAAATTTATTTACGAAAAGTGCGAAAAACCGCCATTTTTCAGCAAATCCACATCATTTTGTTAGGTTACACACATACTAATCACAATATCATGTATTCACAATTTAAAAAAAATTATTTATCCACATTTTGTGGATATGTTGTGTATAACTTTATGTAAACATTGTGTATTTTATTTTCTAAAAATATGACAAGCCTTGATTTTCCTGGTTTTTTTTATGTGTGTAAAGTTTTCCACATTATCCACATATTTTTTATGTTAATGTGTATAAATTATAATATTTTGTTGAAAAACAAGTGGATTTATATTTACTACTGCCTAATTATCCACATTATTTTCATTTTTTGTTTGATATTATTTTGTGGATAGTTTATTATATAAAGTGATATATTAGCGAACATTATGGACTAAGGTGGTAAACATGAATCTTATTTATGAAAAATGGGACGAAATCCTGGAATATATGAGAACAGATCTTGAATTATCAAATCTTTCTTTTAATACATGGATCAAACCATTAAAAATACATAGTCTCGAAAATAACATTTTGAGAATTCTTGTAGAAGTAGATGGAGCCGTAGAATATCTTGAAAAAAAATATAAAATTGCTCTTCAGGCTGCTATTATTGAAATTATTGATCAGATGTATGAAATAGAATTCGTTACAAAACAGCAGGCGGAAAGTGAAGAACTTCCTATTAAAAAATCTGCAAATTTAATGAACGAGGTAATTGAACGTGCAAATTTAAATCCTAAATATACTTTTGATACATTTGTTGTTGGCAGTAATAATAAATTCGCACATGCTGCATCATTGGCTGTTGCAGACAAGCCTGGTAAGATTTACAATCCACTCTTTCTTTACGGGGGAGTTGGTCTTGGTAAAACTCACTTAATGCATTCTATTGCACATAGTATTTTATCAAAAGATAAAACAAAAAAGGTTCTTTATGTTACCTCTGAAACATTTACAGTAGAACTGATTGATGCTATTCGAGGCATTAATAACACAACTATTAATGATTTCCGTGAAAAATACAGAAATATTGATGTTCTTTTAATCGACGACGTTCAGTTCATCATTGGTAAAGAAAGTACACAGGAAGAATTTTTCCATACATTTAATACTTTACATGGTGCAAATAAGCAGATCATTATTTCTTCTGACCGTCCGCCAAAAGAAATTGAAACATTAGAATCAAGACTTCGTTCCAGATTTGAATGGGGTCTGATTGCTGATATTTCTGCACCGGATTATGAAACAAGAATGGCAATTCTTCGTAAAAAAGAAGAAACCGACGGTTATAAATTTAATGATGATGTCATTCAGTTTATTGCTTCTAATGTAAAATCAAATATTCGAGAACTGGAAGGCGCATTAAATAAATTAATTGCTTATTCTAATCTGGAAAGAAAAGATATTAAAGAAATTACAGTTGAAAAAGCAGAAGAAGTTCTTCGTGACATTTTACTTCCAAATGAAAAACGTGAAGTAACACCGGAACTGATCATTCAGACAGTTGCAGAACATTACGGAATTACCATGGCTGATATTGCCGGTAATAAAAGAAATAATGAAATTGTTGTTCCAAGACAGATTGCCATGTATCTTTGCAGAAAAATGACAGAGGCTTCTTTAAAGAACATCGGTAATCTTTTAGGAAAAAGAGATCATACAACAATTATCAATGGTCACAACAAAATAGAAGCTGAATTGAAATCAAACAATGCTTCTATTAAAAATAACATTGATATTATTATGAAAAAAATTAATCCAATGTAAGAGTTTCTTCCTATATTAATAGGAGATATCAACAAAGGTATGTGAAAATCATGTTGATAGTATGTGGACAACTTTATAATTTTTTAAAGGTGTGGATAATTCTAAATTTATTCACAATATTTTTAAGAGTTATTCACATAGTTTTCCTTTATAAAAAACCTTTATTTTACAAGGAAAAATCTACTTTTCAACATATTCACAGCCCCTATTACTATTACAGCTAATTACTTTTAAATAATTTATATATAATTTTCTGAAAGGAGTTATTCACATCATGAAAATCATTTGTTCTAAATCAAACCTTTTAAAAGGTGTTAATATTGTTGCCAAAGCCGTTCCTTCTAAAACAACAATGGCAATTTTAGAATGTATTTTAATTGATGCGACAACCGGCAGCATTAAATTAACTGCAAATGATATGGAGCTTGGTATTGAAACAAGAATTGAAGGAGATGTCCTTGAAAAAGGTTTAATTGCATTAGATGCAAAGATTTTTTCTGAAATCGTAAGAAAACTTCCTGACAATGATGTAGTCATTGAAACAGATTCTAATTTACAGACAACGATTACCTGTGAAAAAGCAAAATTCCATATTTGTGGTAAATCAGGAGAAGATTTTTCTTATCTTCCATATGTAGAAAGAAATGATTCTATCGAAGTTTCTCAGTTTACATTAAAAGAAATTATCAGACAGACAATCTTCTCTATTGCAGATAATGAAAATAATAAGCTTATGACTGGTGAACTTTTTGAAGTTGTAGATCAGATGTTAAAAGTAGTTTCACTTGACGGACATCGTATTTCTATTAGAAAAGTAGAATTAAAAGAAGATTATCCAGCGAAAAAAGTAATCGTTCCGGGAAAAACTTTAATTGAAATTAGTAAAATTTTATCCGGCGATACAGAATCCATGGTAAATATTTTCTTTACTTCAAATCATGTTGTATTTGAATTTGATCAGACAACAGTTGTTTCAAGATTAATTGAAGGAGAGTATTTTAGAATCAATCAGATGCTCTCCAGTGATTATGAAACAAAAATTAAAATTAATAAAAAAGAATTTTTAAGCTGTATTGACCGTGCAACACTTCTTGTAAAAGAAGGAGATAAGAAACCTATTATCATTGATATCAATGATGAAAGAATGAAACTGCAGATCAATTCTCAGTTAGGTTCCATGAAAGAAGATATTGATATCCAGAAAGATGGAAAAGATATTTTAATTGGATTTAATCCAAAATTCTTAATCGATGCACTTCGTGTCATTGATGATGAAATCGTAACATTATATATGGTAAATCCAAAAGCTCCTTGCTTTATTAAGGATGAAAAAGAAAGTTATACTTATCTCATTTTACCGGTAAACTTTAATAATGCAGCAAGATAGGATTAGATTATGGAAATTATCAAATTAAGAGATGAATATATTAAACTTGGCCAGGCATTAAAAGCATGCGGACTTGTGGAATCAGGTGTAGATGCTAAAATTGCAATCCAGAATGGACTTGTAAAAGTAAATGGCGAAGTTGAACTTCAGAGAGGAAAGAAACTCTATGATGGTGACCTGGTAGATTTCCAGGGAGAAGAAATTAAAATTGTAAAATAAGGTGCTTTTATGATTGTTGAATCTCTGAGTTTAAAAAACTACAGAAATTATGAAAATTTAAATTTAAATTTTAGCGATGGTACAAATATTTTCTATGGTAATAATGCGCAGGGAAAAACGAATATTTTAGAAGCTGTTTATATGAGTGGTACTACAAAATCTCATCGTACAAGCAAGGATCTGGAGCTGATTCGATTTACTGAAGAAGAATCCCATATCAGTACGATGGTAAGAAAAAATGGTATTTCTCATAAAATTGATATTCATTTAAAAAATAATAAATCAAAAGGGGTAGCCATCGATGGAATTCCAATAAAAAAAGCAAGTGAGCTTTTTGGAATGATCAATTTTGTATTTTTTTCCCCTGAAGATTTAAATATTATCAAAAATGGCCCGTCGGAAAAAAGAAGATTTATGGATATTGAGCTGTGCCAGTTAAATAAAATATATCTTTCCGATCTGGCAAATTATAATAAAATCGTTATTCAAAGAAATAAATTATTAAAAGATTTATTTTTTAGAAAGGATCTTACAGATACTTTAGATATTTGGGATTTTCAATTGTGTGAATACGGGCAGAGGATTATTAAAATGAGAGAAGCGTTCGTAGAACGCTTAAACGAAATTATTTTTAATATTCATTATTCTCTTTCCGGTGGTAAGGAAAATCTAAAAATTGTTTATTTAAAAAATTGTGAAAAAGAAAATTTAATGGAGCAGTTAAAATTAAACAGAGAAAAAGATTTAAAATTAAAGACTACCAGCGTAGGACCACACAGAGATGATTTAGGATTTTACTTCGATGGAATGGATGTTAGAAAATATGGATCCCAGGGTCAGCAAAGATGTGCTGCTTTATCTTTAAAACTTTCGGAAATTGAACTTGTAAAAAGTACAACTGGAGATACACCGATTTTATTATTGGACGATGTATTGTCTGAATTAGATAAAAATCGTCAAAACTATTTATTGAACCATATTCATGATATTCAGGCAATGATCACTTGTACTGGATTGGATGAATTTGTAAATTGCAGATTTTCCATCGATAAGATATTTAAAGTGACAGATGGAACTGTTGTTAGCGAAAATTAGGAGGAATTCATGAGCGTTGAATACGGAGCTGATCAAATTCAGATATTGGAAGGACTGCAGGCGGTAAGAAAAAGACCGGGTATGTATATCGGCAGTACTTCACTGCGTGGTCTGCATCATTTAGTTTATGAAATCGTAGATAACTCTGTCGATGAAGCATTGGCAGGTTTTTGTAAAAACATTGAAGTATCTATCAATCCGGATAATTCTATTACCGTAACTGATGACGGTCGTGGAATTCCGGTTGGAATTAATAAAAAAGCAGGAATTCCTGCAGTTGAAGTTGTATTTACTATTCTTCATGCCGGAGGAAAATTTGGCGGTGGCGGATACAAAGTATCCGGCGGTCTCCATGGTGTAGGTGCGTCTGTTGTAAATGCGCTTTCCGAATGGCTGGAAGTAACCATTTGCAGTGAAGGAAAAGTATATAAACAGCGTTATGAACGTGGAAATACAATCTATAAATTAAAAGTTGTAGGAGAATGTGACATTGAAAAAACAGGTACAAGTGTTACATTCTTACCTGATAAAGAAATTTTTGAAGAAACAGTCTTTGAATTTAATACATTAAAAACAAGACTTCGTGAAATGGCATTTCTTACAAAAGGACTTCGTATTGTACTTAGAGATTTAAGAGAAGAAGAGGTCATCGAAAAAGAATTCCATTATGAGGGTGGTATCAAGGAATTTGTTCAGTACTTAAATCATAGTAAAACTGCACTTTATGATGATATTATTTACTGTGAAGGTACAAAGGACGAAGTTTATGTGGAAGTAGCATTCCAGCATAATGATTCCTTTACTGAAAATGTATATAGTTTTGTAAATAATATTAACACACCGGAAGGTGGTACTCATTTAACAGGTTTTAGAGGTGCGGTAACAGACACCTTTAATGTGTATGCCCGTAAAAATAAATTATTGAAAGATACAGAAGATAATTTATCAGGCGAAGATATCCGTGAAGGTTTAACTGCGATTATCAGTATTAAAATTGGCGAGCCTCAGTTTGAAGGTCAGACAAAGCAGAAGCTTGGTAATTCAGAAGCCCGCGGTGCGGTTAAGAGTATTGTATCCGAAAAACTTGAAATTTATTTAGAACAAAATCCGACAGTTGCAAAAATGATTCTTGAAAAATCTATTTTGGCTCAGCGTGCAAGAGAAGCAGCCAGAAAAGCAAGAGATTTAACAAGAAGAAAATCAGCACTGGATGGTATGGCACTTCCTGGAAAATTAGCAGATTGTTCAGATAAAAATCCGGAAAATTGTGAAATTTATATCGTAGAAGGTGATTCTGCGGGTGGATCTGCAAAAACAGCCAGAGACCGTGCAACTCAGGCAATTTTACCACTCCGTGGAAAAATCTTAAACGTGGAAAAAGCAAGACTTGACCGTATTTATGGAAATGCGGAAATTAAAGCAATGATCACTGCTTTTGGTACCGGTATTCATGAAGATTTTGATATTTCAAAACTTCGTTATCATAAAATTATTATTATGACAGATGCCGATGTTGACGGTGCTCATATTGCAACCTTACTTTTAACATTCCTGTATCGTTTTATGCCGGAACTGATTAAACAGGGATATGTATATTTGGCTCAGCCGCCTTTATACAAATTAGAAAAGAATAAAAAAGTATGGTACGCCTACAGTGATGAAGAATTAAATAAGATTCTGAATGAAGTAGGTCGTGACAATAGCAATAAAATTCAGCGTTATAAAGGTCTTGGAGAAATGGATGCAGAACAGCTTTGGGAAACAACTATGGATCCGGAACAGAGAGTTTTACTTCGTGTAAATATGAATGAGGAAGAAGCATCAGAAATTGATGTGACATTTACAACTCTCATGGGTGATAAGGTAGAGCCTAGACGTGAATTTATTGAAGCAAACGCAAAATATGTTAAGAATTTAGACGTATAATCAGGAGGATAGAATGGAACCGAATATTTTTGATAAAATCCATGAAGTCGATCTGAAAAAGACTATGGAAGAATCTTATATTGATTATGCCATGAGTGTTATCGTTTCCCGTGCCCTTCCTGATGTAAGAGACGGTTTAAAACCGGTACAGAGACGTATTTTATATTCTATGGTTGAACTGAACAACGGTCCGGATAAGCCACATCGTAAATGTGCCCGTATCGTCGGTGATACCATGGGTAAATATCATCCACATGGTGACAGTTCTATTTATGGTGCATTAGTAAATATGGCACAGGAATGGTCTACCCGTTATATGCTGGTAGATGGACATGGAAACTTTGGTTCTGTAGATGGTGATGGCGCAGCTGCCATGCGATATACAGAAGCAAGACTTAGTAAAATTTCCATGGAATTAATTTCTGACATCAATAAAGATACTGTAGATTTTGTACCTAACTTTGATGAAACAGAAAAAGAACCTTCTGTTTTACCTGCAAGATTTCCGAATCTTCTGGTAAATGGTACAACAGGTATTGCTGTTGGTATGGCTACAAATATTCCACCGCACAATTTAAGAGAGATTATTGCAGCGGTTGTAAAAATCATTGATAACCGTATCGAAGAAGATAGAGAAACAACCATTGAAGAATTACTTGAAATTGTCAAAGGTCCGGATTTCCCAACAGGTGCTGAAATTTTAGGTACTCGTGGAATTGAAGAAGCGTATCGTACCGGTCGTGGTAAAATTCGCGTACGTGCGGTAACAAATATTGAACCAATGGCAAACGGTAAGAACAGAATTGTTGTTACCGAGCTTCCATATATGGTAAATAAGGCAAGACTGATTGAAAAAATTGCCGATTTAGTTAAAGAAAAGAAAGTAGATGGAATTACATACATTGGAGACGAATCCAGCCGTGAAGGTATGAGAATCAATATTGAGCTCCGTAAAGATGTAAATCCAAATGTTGTATTAAATCATCTCTACAAACATACTCAGCTTCAGGATACTTTTGGTGTAATTATGCTTGCACTTGCAAATAATGAGCCAAAGGTTATGAGTCTTGTAGAAATGCTGACACATTACCTGACACATCAGGAAGATGTAGTTACAAGAAGAACAAAATATGAATTAAATAAAGCAGAAGAACGTGCTCATATTTTAAAAGGGTTACTCATTGCTCTTGATAATATTGATGAAGTGATCAGAATTATCAGAGGTTCTCGTTCTACTCAATCTGCAAAAGAAGGGTTGATCGAAAGATTTGGTCTGGATGATGTTCAGGCGCAGGCAATCGTTGATATGCGTCTTCGTGCTCTGACCGGTTTGGAAAGAGAAAAACTGGAAAACGAACACAAAGAACTGATGGAAAAGATTGCTTATTTAAAAACAATCCTTGCAGACGAAAAAGTTCTTCTTGGTGTTATCAAAGATGAAATCATGCTGATTTCTGATAAATATGGTGATGAAAGAAGAACAGCCATTGGATTTGATGAAGAAGATATTTCCATGGAAGATTTAATTCCAAGAGAAAATGTAATTGTTACAATGACAAGAATGGGTTATATCAAACGTATGACTCCGGATAACTTCAAAAATCAGAATCGTGGCGGTAAAGGCATCAAGGGAATGCAGACCATTGAAGAAGATAATATTGAAGATCTGTTTATGACAGATACTCATCAGTTCATGTTATTCTTTACAAATAAAGGCCGCGTTTACAGATTAAAAGCATATGAAATTCCGGAAGCGTCAAGAACAGCCCGTGGAACAGCAATTATTAATATTTTACAGCTGCAGCCTGGTGAAAAAGTAACTGCAGGTATCACATTAGAGGATTATGCAGAAGAACAGTACTTATTTATGGCAACAAAGAAAGGTATTGTGAAAAAGACTTCTCTGAAAGAATATGCTAATGTAAGAAAAACCGGTCTTGCGGCAATTACACTTCGCGAAGATGATGAATTGATCGAAGTAAAATTAACTGATAAGCAGAAAGATATTATTCTTTCTACAAAATATGGTAAATGTATCCGTTTTGATGAAAATGATGTAAGACCTACAGGAAGAACTTCTATGGGCGTTATTGGTATGACTTTAGAAGGTGATGATGAAGTCATCGGAATGCAGCTTTCCTGCCAGGGTGAATATTTACTCTTTGTTTCTGAAAATGGATATGGTAAGAGAACAGCTGTATCAGAATTTAAAATTCAGAATCGTGGCGGTAAAGGTGTAAAATGCTATAACATTATTGAAAAGACAGGTAATGTTGTGGGAATGAAGGCAATTGATGAGCAGGATGAAATTCTGATGATCACAACTGCCGGAATTATCATTCGTATTTCCTGCGGAGATATATCAGTACTTGGTCGTATTACTTCCGGTGTGAAGCTGATGAATATTTCAGAAGAAAATATTTCAGTAGCAAGTATTACAAAGGTAAGAGAAACGGAAGAAGATGCTGAAGAAGCAGAAGAAATTACAGAAGAATCATAAGTAAAATAAAAATCAGGTTCCGGTTTGATGGAGCCTGATTTTTTTATGAATATTATTTTTTTAAAGTATTTTCAGCCAAAATATAAATTGGTCGATGTTTTGATTCTAAATATGTTTTTGCCAGGTATTGTCCGATAATTCCCATACAGAATAACTGAATTCCACCAATTAATGTAATGATACATATCATGGAAGGCCATCCTGATGTTGGATCACCAAAGATTAATGTTTTAATAATAATAAATACAATAAATATAAATGCAACTACACACATAAACATTCCGAAAAATGATGCAAGTGCCAATGGCGCAGTGGAAAATCCAATAATACCTTCTAAAGAATAAAGGAATAGTTTCCAGAAAGACCATTTGGTATCTCCAGCAGCTCTTTCAATATTTTCATAAGAAATCCATTTGGTGCGGAAACCTACCCATCCGAAAATTCCTTTAGAAAAACGATTGTATTCAGTCATAGAAAGAATTGCATCGACCATTGGGCGTTTCATTAATCTAAAATCTCTGGCGCCGTCTACAATATCTGCATCAGACATTTTATTAATTAATTTATAGAAAAATCTTGCAAAGAAAGAACGAATTGGTGGTTCGCCTTTTCGGTCAGAACGTCTTGTTGCAACACAATCATATTCGTCAGTCTGAAGATAACTCATCATTTCAGGAAGAAGTGATGGCGGGTCCTGCATATCTGCATCCATCAAAGCGACGTAGTGCCCGGAAGCATTTTGAAGACCGGCATAAATAGCAGCTTCTTTTCCAAAATTTCTGGAAAAAGAAAGATAATTCATGCGAGAATCTTCTTTATGAAAAGTTTTTAAAATATTTAAAGTCTGATCCTTAGATCCGTCATTGATAAAAAGCAGTTCAAATTCATATTCAGACATTTCGTCCATTACTTTTAAAAGCGCGTCCTTTAAAATAGGTAAAACCTGCTCTTCATTATAACAAGGGATAATCAGAGATATTAATTCTTTATTCATAAACACTCCTTGTTAAATATATTTGTACATTATCTTGATTATAACCAATGAATGAAAAAATGTCACGAAAAGAATAAAAAATACTTGTAAATAGGCAAAATACCTAAAATATTACATTTTAAATAAAATTTTGAAAAAAATTTTATTTCTATATTATATAGGAATAAATACATGATGTTGAGTCTATAATAAAAATTGGATACTACAAGTTGAAATTGTAATGATTTGATAAAAGTACAATAAAAAAAGTATTGTAGAAAATGAAAAAAAGTGATTGACAAATAAAAAAAGGTCAATTATAATAATCCATGCACTGCGAAAAACAGTGTTTTATAGAACTAATAAGAGTTCAGCAGAAATACTCAAGAGGCTGAAGAGGCGCCCCTGCTAAGGGTGTAGGTCGGGTGACCGGCGCGAGGGTTCAAATCCCTCTTTCTGCGTTAAACTTTTTGAAAAAAATAATTTAAAAAAAGTTTAAAAAAAGTGTTGACAAAGTTTGAAAGACATGATATTCTGTCAAAGTTGTCACGAAACAAACAGAAAACAACACAAACAAACATGAACATTGATAACTAAACAGTATATAACATGCAAAACGTTCTTTAAAGAACATATGCAGAACCTTGAAATTCTTTTATGAGTAAATGTCTGGAAAGATGGTTCATAAAGAACAGAAATTCAAACAGTAATAAACGGAAGAACAGCCAAGTGTTGTTCTGAACGGAATCAAACATTTTAACATGAGAGTTTGATCCTGGCTCAGGATGAACGCTGGCGGCGTGCTTAACACATGCAAGTCGAACGAAGCGACTATGATTGAGATTTCGGTTGATTGATTAGTTGACTTAGTGGCGGACGGGTGAGTAACGCGTGGGTAACCTGCCTCGTACAGGGGGATAACAGTTAGAAATGACTGCTAATACCGCATAACCCGCTAGGGTCGCATGACCCAGACGGAAAAGATTTATCGGTACGAGATGGACCCGCGTCTGATTAGCTAGTTGGTGAGGTAACGGCCCACCAAGGCGACGATCAGTAGCCGGCCTGAGAGGGTGAACGGCCACATTGGGACTGAGACACGGCCCAAACTCCTACGGGAGGCAGCAGTGGGGAATATTG
>JBGVRS010000012.1:0-12552 GCA_045128635.1 Lachnospiraceae bacterium | reverse complement strand
TTTAATTTGAACTCCTGTATAATCCGGGTTATATTCCATCATCAACAAAGCAATCCCTGCTGAGAGCGCAGCTGCCACAGAAGTTCCGCTTCTGGCGGTATAAAGCCCGCCTCTGATTGGTCCCCGGATATTTGCTCCCGGCGCAGCAAAATCCGGTTTTACTCTTCCGTTTCTTGTAAATCCCCTGGAAGAATCCAGATAAATCCCTTCTGTGTTCATGTCATATGCCCCAATCGTCATATTTTCCTCGCTATTTCCGGGTTCCGTCACCGTCGTTTCAGGATCAGGTTTTAGGAAAACTGCCTCGCCTTGAATAAAAGGTGTAATCGGCATCCAAAGATCAAATCTTCCCCCATAAACTTCTTCCTGAAAAATACGCAGCTTCCATATTCCATCGGTTGGATTATCCATGCGTATGCGTATGAGAGTTGCACCGGTTGTGGGTTCTACCCTCTCATAAATCACATAAATGATCGTCTGCTCAAATACAAAAGAAATTGTTTCCCGCAAATCAGTTCTTGTCGGGAGCTTTTCTACCACTTCTCCGGTAGGTGATACAAAACCGATTCCATAAAGGTCCGGTGCATCCGCCCAAAATTCTATATATAACCCCTCTCTTATACCGGAAACCCTAACCTCCACATCCTGATAGACAACTCCCTCATAGGATCTGCTGCTAAAATGATGGGCTGCATTCCCTTCATTTCCGGCTGGCAGTACAACCGCTCGCCCGGACTGTAACGAAATCAGATTCAGATACCCTGCAAAATCTCCTCTCCCATTATGATCCCCCTGACTTGAAGACACTCCAAAATACAGGACCATATCCTGATTTCTCTCTATGGCAAAAGCGATCATAAAATCTATTGCCGCAATTAAATCTTCCTCCGCAAAAGCTGGTGTCTCCTCTGAAATATACCAGAACTGCTTCAAATCTGCTTCCGCCTGGCGAAGCTTCACTACCAGAATATCTGCATCCGGTGCAATTCCGGTGAATTCCTCTTCCTCCACTTCATTTCCGGCTGCAAGTCCCGTCATAAAAGTTCCGTGTCCATTCTCATCTGTGACTGGTACAAGCTCCATTGGATTTTCACTTTCCAAGGCTTCGTTAATCTGCTCCTGCAAATAAACTCTTCCAAAAGGAACCTCTGCATTACCTGCATTCTCTGCTGTCTGATCCCAGATTGCTAAAATCCGGCTTCTACCGTCACCATAACGAAACACCGGATGCGTATAATCAATTCCCGTATCAGCAATTCCAAAAATAATATTACGTCCGGTCAGGTTTAGATAAGGCTGACGACGCAGCTTTAATACCCCCATCTCTTCTGCTGCTGTCAAATCCGAAAGGCCATATAATCTGGTATTCATAAAAATCCTTTTTTAATAAAATACGCCTGTGGAAACTCAAATGTTCCACAGACGCTTATTGTATTTCATTATTTTGTTAATTTCATGATTGTCTCGCCGACTTTCACTTCTTTCCCAATGATTTTTTCCACCTGCGAATAATCATCAGAATTACAGATAATCACCGGAGAAATCACATCATATCCGGCTTTTTTTATTGCCTCAATATCAAACTCCATCAAAAGATCTCCACGTTTTACCAGGCTGCCTTCTTTTACATATCCTTTAAAATATTTTCCTTTTAAAGCGACTGTATCAATTCCTACATGAATCAGCATCTCTACACCTTTGTCAGATGTCATGCTAACCGCATGTAATGTTTCAATCATCATTTCAATTTTGCCATCTGTCGGTGCATATACTTTCCCTACTGCAGGTTTGATGGCAACACTTTGCCCTAACATTTCTTTTTGGAAAGTCAGATCGATAATTTCAGCACACCCCACAACTTCGCCTTCAATCGGAGCACAAATAATCTCTTTTTCACCATCTTCCTCTAATGGCGGAAGTTCAATTCCTAAACCTTCTGTTTCCTTTTTCTTTAAAAAGCCAAACATCTCTTTTCTTTCCCCCAAAGCAATTCACTTAAACATACACGGAAACTTCCGCGCAGATTTTCCCTTTTTTCGTTTCGTACTTTATGCCTTCATAAATAAACTTGCCAAAACCTCTATAGGTAATTACATCCCCATTTTTCAGTTGATAGCTGTTATTTTCACACTGACGGCCATTTACAAATACTTTTTTCTCACGAAACGCCAGAACACTCTGACTTCTGGACAGATTCAAAAGTTTTCCTAAGATTGCATCAATACGTTCCGATGCCGCTGTCACTTCTCTTTTTTCAAGAACAGGTTTTAATATATCCGGCGCCTGTTCAAGCACAGTGCAATGCATCGACGTATGCTTTACCTGAACCAGATTTTCTGCAATATAGGGTGCAATTTTCTCTGTACAAAAAATATACGCTTTTTTTCCCTTGATTGCAATATCTCCCACAATTTCTCTTTCAATTCCAAGGTTCATAATTGCCCCAAGAAAATCTCTATGGGTAAAATTATCTGCAAATTTTTCAATCAACGGCTCTGCCTGAATACAGTAAATCGGAAAAGGTTCTTCATATCCAAACATTTCCTCGGAACCAAAGCGCAGCATCAATCGTTCACAATTCTCTGTACCACCAAAGGCAGTAACAGGAATATAAGAAATCTCCTTGCGGATTTCCCAAAAAGCATTCATTTCTGCCATATTCAAAAAATTTGTAAATAAATACTGATTGTTACGATATGATTTTTCTGCCAGTTCCATCAGTCGTTTTTTCAAAAGTTCCATATATTACCTCTATCCTGCAAACTGGCTGTTATAAAGCTCCGCATAGAATCCATCTTTCGACAATAAATCTTCATGACTTCCCTGCTCAATAATATTTCCGTCTTTCATGACAAGAATCACATCTGCTTCACGAATTGTTGAAAGTCTGTGTGCAACAATAAAGCTTGTACGCCCTTCCATCATTTTGGCAAATGCCTGCTGAATCTTAATTTCCGTACGGGTATCGATAGAAGAGGTTGCTTCATCTAAAATCAGCATTGGCGGCAGACAAAGCATAACTCTGGTAATACAAAGCAGCTGTTTTTGTCCCTGTGACAGATTTCCACCTTCTTCTCCCAGCACAGTATCATAACCATTTGGAAGACGTTTGATAAAATCATGAGCACGGGATGCTTTTGCTGCTATAACGATTTCATCCATGGTCGCATCCGGTTTTCCGATTACAATATTCTCTTTTACGGTACCATTTCGAATCCAGGTATCCTGAAGCACCATTCCATAGTTGGTACGCAAAGAACCTCTTGTAATATCTCTGATTTCATGGCCATCCACAGAAATCTTGCCTTCATTTACATCATAAAATCTCATCAAAAGATTAATTAACGTAGTTTTTCCACATCCGGTCGGTCCCACAATGGCAATTCTCTGACCTGGTTTTACTGATAAATTAAAGTCCTGAATCAGTTTCTTATCTGCTGTATAAGAAAAATATACGTGTTCTAACTGAATATCGCCCTTTGCTTCTTCCAGTACAACTGCCTCTTCACTATCCGGAGTCTCCGGCTCTTCCTCAATAAGTTCAAACACTCTGGCCGCACATGCAAGCGCATTCTGAAGTTCTGT
Source organism: Lachnospiraceae bacterium (assembly GCA_045128635.1). GTDB lineage: Bacteria > Bacillota > Clostridia > Lachnospirales > Lachnospiraceae > HGM12587. The sequence continues at coordinate 8,967 of JBGVRS010000012.1, read as the reverse complement.
GATAACACCTGAAATCTCATTAAAAGGCTTCGTATACTGATTTGCATAACTTAAAAAACAAGTCAGCTGCCCAACAGAAAGTCTTCCATTCAATGCTGCAATCGCTCCGGTAATTCCAACTCCCGCATAGATCATGCTGTTAATAAATCTGGTACATGGATTTACCAAAGACGAAAAGAAAATCGCACTTAATGAATATTTCTGCAATCTTCCATTAATCTCATCAAATGTCTCCTGATTTTCATCCTCATGTCCAAAAGCTTTTACAACTTTCAGATTTCCCACCATTTCTTCGATCAGAGAAGTCTGTTCACCTCTTGTTTCTGACTGTTTTTTGAACATAGTATAAGTACGTTTTGCAATAAATCCTGCTACAAACAGTGATAATGGTGTTAATACAACAACCACCAACGCAATTTTCACATTAATGTCAAACATAAAGAACAATGTTCCAACAATTGTCAGAAGTCCTGTAAACAGCTGCGTAAATCCCATCAAAAGACCTTCCGCAAACTGATCCACATCCGCAATCATTCGACTGACGATATCACCATAGGAACGACTGTCTACATATTTTAAAGGAAGTCTTTCCAGCTTTTCAAAAGCCTCTTTTCGAATATCTTGTACCACATGATAGGTAATATGGTTATTGACAATATTCATCAGCCACTGAAAAATTGCTGTTGCAATGATTACCACAATCATGGCCTGCAGAATTTTAAACAAACCTGTAAAATTCACAAGACCTTTTGCGATAATTCCATCCACCGCATTCCCAGTAAGAATTGGCAGATATAAAGTTAAAACTACAGTTGCCGCTGCCATCAGCAATGACAGTAGTACCAGTAAACGGTATTTTTCAATTCGTTTCAAAACCTTTTTCAAAGTCGATTTCTTATTCATAAGCAACCTCCTCTTCTTCCGGGTTCTGATACTGGGAATCATAAATTTCCCGATATACTTCACAATGTTCTAAAAGATATTTATGAGTTCCTAATCCCACAATCTTTCCATCTTCCAAAACCACGATTTTATCTGCAAACTGAATGCTGGAGGTTCTCTGAGACACGATAAATGTGGTCATCGTCTCTTTTCTTCTCTTTAATTCAGCACGAAGTCTTGCATCTGTTGCATAATCCAGCGCAGAAGTACTGTCATCCAAAATCAGGATTTCCGGTTTTCTTGTAAGCGCACGGGCAATGGTAAGTCGCTGTCTCTGACCACCGGAAAAATTCTTTCCTCCCTGTGCCACAGGTGCATCCAGATACTTATCCAGTTTTTCAACAAATTCTTTTGACTGAGAAGCAGTCAATGCCTCTTCCATATCATCTTTGGATGCATTCTCATTGCCCCACAAAAGATTACTTTTAATTGTTCCTTTAAAAAGCACAGCTTTTTGTGGAACTACACCAATGCATGCTCTTAAACTTTCAATATCATATTCTGAAATTGGTCTGCCATATAAGCGTACCAAACCACTGGTAGCATCATAAAATCTCGGAATCAGATTTACCAGTGTGGACTTACCGGAACCGGTACCTCCGATAATTCCCACAGTTTCACCCTTGTAAACTGCAAAGTCGATGTCTGATAAGGATTCTTCCCCTGCTCCTTCATAGCAGAAACCTACGTTTTCAAATTCCAGGATTGGAGTTTCCTGACTACCGCAAATCTTTTCTTTTCCATCTGATGGCATGCTGCTTTTAATTTCAAAAATACCACTGATGCGATTTGCGCTGGAAAGTGCCTTGGTAATCAGCACGATCAGATTAGCCATCTTGATCAGTTCCACAAGAATCTGAGAAATATAGTTAATCAGTGCAATGACCTGTCCCTGTGTCAGATGACCTCCATCTACCTGCATCGCACCGGTATAAATCAGCACCACCAATCCAAGATTAATAATCACGTATGTTACCGGATTTAAAAGAGCTGAAATTTTTCCAACACCCAGCTGAATATCCGTTAATTCCTCATTGCCCTTTTTAAATTTCTGAATTTCTTCGCTTTCCTTATGAAATGCACGAATGACACGAATACCTGTTAAGTTCTCTCGTGTCAATGCCAGCACTTCATCCAGACGCTTCAGCACTGTCTTGTACATCGGCATGGTAATCAGCATAATCCCAAATACCACAATACATAAAAGAGGTATGACACCTACAAAGATAAGCGCAGATTTTACATCTACCGTAAACGCCATGATCATTGCACCAAATACAATAAATGGCGAACGAAGAAGCAGACGCAGAGTCATATTTACCCCTGACTGCACCTGATTTACATCACTGGTAAGTCTTGTGATCAGAGTAGAAGTTCCTACCGTATCAATCTCTGTGTAGGACAAACTCTGTATATGTCCAAACAACGCTGAGCGAAGTTCTGTGGCAAAGCCAACTGCCGCCTTTGCTGAAAAATACTGCGCAGTAACCGCTGCAATCAGACCGACCACACCAAGCAGAATCATAATTCCACCCATTTTGTAAACGTAATTTAAATCACCCAGACCAATCCCTGTATCCACGATTGCTGCCACAACTAATGGAATCATCAGTTCAAAAGAAGCTTCCAGCAGTTTAAACAACGGAGCCAGCACAGTTTCTTTTTTATAATGTTTCAAATAAATCAGTAATTTTTTCATACTAAACCTCTAAGGTGATCATTCGTGCTTTTAACGCTAACTTTTCAATTTCCTCCGAAATTTCATCCAGCATCAGAAGTATCTTTCTTCCCAGGAATGGTTTTAAACTTTCCATGCAAGCTTCGTCATTTTCAATGAAAAAATCACCATCGCTTAAAAGAAGAATCAGCTTGGAACGAGCCTGGAACATCTTTAAATTTGCAAAAAGCTTATCAATACGCTTCTGTGCTGCGTGTTTTTCATATGTCTCAAAAGGAGTTCCCATCTGCAGAACTGTCATCGGAGTCACTTCTGTCACGATTTCTTCATCAGATTTCCACCAAACCACGTTAAGACGCACATTTCTGAAGGTTTCACTATGAGATTTCAGCGCTTTGATCATTGCCTGTACATTTTCCTTTGCAGTCTGTGTTTCCAGATTGCAATCCACAACCAGTGCCATTTCCAGAATTCCACCTTTGTAATTCCCCGGCACATGAAGAATTCTCTCTACACTCTGTTTCATTTTTAAAAGCTGTATCATTCCAAGTTCCATACTACTCACCTACATCTATCTGTTCTATCAAACAAACATAATATGAGGCAACACCGCTACAGTGCTGCCTCTCTTATTCTATACATCCAGTTTCAGTTCTTTCCCTGAATAATTGTACGCAACACATTCTACTCCTGCTGCTTTAAACATTCTCTTAGAAGCCACTACTGATGGTGTTCCGTCATATTTGTTATCACCATATACGACTGTTTTAATTCCCGCCTGAATAATTGCTTTCGCACATTCATTACAAGGGAAAAGAGAAACGTATAACTTTGATCCCTCTAAATTTCCTCTGTAATTTAAGATTGCGTTTAATTCAGCATGTGTTACATAAGCATATTTTGTATCTGCTGTATCCCCTACACGTGCCCATGGAAACTCATCATCTGAGCATCCGATTGGGAATCCATTATAACCCATGGATAAAATTTTGTTTTTCTGGCTGACAATACATGCTCCTACCTGTGTATTTGGATCTTTCGATCTCATACCGGCAAGCTTCGCAACTGCCATAAAATATTCATCCCATGAAATGTAATCTGTTCTTTTTTCCCCCATTGTTCTTCTCCTTACTTTGTTCCGAAAATTCTATCGCCCGCGTCACCAAGTCCCGGAACAATATAACCATTTTCATTTAAGTGACTATCTAAAGCGCCCACATAAACATCCACATCCGGATGTGCCTCTGTCAGCACCTTTACCCCCTCTGGTGCTGCAATCGTACACATAAAACGAATGTTTTTAACGCCTTTGTCCTTTAACATCTGAATTGCTGCCACTGCAGAACCGCCTGTTGCCAGCATTGGATCAACCACAAAAGTATCTCTTTCGTGACAGTCTGCCGGAAGCTTGCAGTAATATTCTACAGGTTCTAATGTTTCTTCATTTCTATAAAGTCCGATGTGGCCTACTTTGGCAGCCGGAACCATGGTAAGCATTCCTTCTACCATCCCAAGACCCGCTCTGAGAATTGGAATGATTGCCATTTTTTTGCCACCCAGTTCTTTCACTGTTGTCTTGCAGATCGGTGTTTCAATTTCCACATCAGAAAGTTCTAAGTCTCTGGTAGCTTCATAGCACATTAACATGGCAATTTCACTGACCAGCGTACGAAACTCTTTTGTTCCTGTTTCTTTTCTTCTTAAAATACCAATCTTGTGCTGGATCAATGGATGATCCATATAAACTACCTTCGCCATATTTATTCCCCTTTTTCGATTTTTGCAATTCTTCTCTTATGACGTTCGTCATTTGAGAATGGTGTATCTAAGAATGTATCAACGATTTTTAATGCTGTACCTGCACCAAGAACTCTTGCTCCAAAGGCAAGCATGTTTGCATCATTGTGTTCCTTTGTAGCCTGAGCCATAAAACAGTCTGTACAAAGTGCGCAGCGGATTCCAGGAACTTTATTTGCTGTAATGGAAATTCCAATTCCGGTACCACAGATTACAATACCGTATTCACATTCTCCTGATGCAACTGCTTCTGCAGCAGCACGTCCAAATTCCGGATAATCGACTGCTTCTGTACCGTAGCATCCAAAATCCTTGTATTCAAAGCCTCTTTTTGTAAGATGCGCTTTTACCTCCTGCATTAATTCAAATCCACCGTGGTCACAACCTAAAGCGATCATATTTTTCTCCTTTTCTCTATACATGTATAATTTTGTGTCCTGCCGCTTTTAATAAGCGATTCATAATTGCGCTTCCCATAGCGCCTTCTTCAAAACTTTCTGAATAAATCACCTTCGCATCACTCTCATCAAACTCTCTTAAAATTCCGTAAAGATGACTACTAATGCTAAGCTCATCATTTCTTGTACCCATGCATTTTACAATGCCTGCCGGGTATCTTGATACGGTTTCCTCTGTACCAATGATTCCTGTACAGATTCCTTTTTCTTCATTTTTTCTCACCAATGCATTGATTTTTGCCACAACTGCTTCCGAAGAACCTTCCACAATCATCAGCTCTGCCTTTGGTGCATAATGTCGATATTTCATTCCCGGGGCTTTTGGTGGTGTTTTGGAATCCGCATCCAGACCTTTATCAATCTGAACTTCTCCCACAACCTCTTGAAGCATTTCTTTTGTAATAAATCCCGGTCTTAAAATCGTCGGTATTTCGTCAGTTAAATCTACAATTGTAGATTCGATTCCAATCCCTACCGCACCGCCATCCAAAATCAATGGAACAATTCCATCCATATCATCTGCCACATGGCTTGCCAGTGTAGGACTTGGCCGACCTGATGTATTGGCACTTGGCGCTGCAATATATCCTCCGCCATGGCGAATCATTTCAAGAGCAATTGGATGCGCCGGCATACGTACTGCTACAGTATCCAAACCTCCGGTGGTTCCATAAGGCACCACTTCACTCTTTTTCATAACCATCGTCAATGGTCCCGGCCAGAATTTAGCTGCCAGTTTCTTTGCTGCTTCCGGAATCTCGGCCGTTATCAAAGGCAATGCGTCCATATCTGCGATATGCACAATCAACGGATTATCCGATGGTCTTCCTTTTGCCGCATAGATTTTAGCTGCTGCTTCAGAATCCAGCGCATTTGCACCCAAACCGTATACGGTTTCTGTTGGAAATGCAACCAGTGCACCTTCCTTCAAAAGTGCGCCCGCTTCTTCCATAATCATTTCATCGATGCAGTTTGCATCTACTTTTCTAATAATTGTCTGCATTATTCACCTATTCTACTCTTCATTATCTTTCATAGTATAGCACCTTTTCATATTTTTTCAAATATTTTCATATAATTACATTGACTTTTCCCATCGAGGTGTCAGTCAATGAATCAGTTGAAGGAATCCTTTATTCTCATTGCCTCTATTTTTCTGCTTGTCTGCTCTATCGCTTTTATTACCGAACACACTCAGTCTGTATTTTTTCAGCATGCGCTTATGGATGCTTCCCAATTTACGGTAGTCATTGATGCCGGTCATGGCGGCTTTGACAGCGGCAAAGTCGGTGTTGACGGTACATTGGAAAAAGATGTTAATTTAATCATTGCAAAAAAGCTGGAGCAGCTTCTTATTGCAGCAGATATCAATGTAATCATGACAAGAACTGATGATACCGGGCTTTATGAAGAATCCTCCAACAACAAAAAACGGCAGGATATGAAAAACCGTGCAACGCTTATGGACCAGGCAAAACCTGACTGTATTATCAGCATTCACCAAAACAGTTATCCAAAAGAATCTATCGATGGTGCTCAGGTCTTTTATTATACAAAATCTGAAGAAGGAAAGCTTTTGGCAGCACTCATTCAGGATTCTCTTATCGCCCGGGCAGACCCTGGCAACCACCGCGTTGAAAAATCAAATGACAGTTACTATCTTCTAAAAAATGTGTCTTCACCGATTGTCATTGTAGAATGCGGATTTCTATCCAACTGGGCTGAAAGCAAAAAATTAGTGGACGACACATACCAGCAAAAGCTGGCATGGGCCATCCACTTAGGAATCTTACAATATTTAAATGATTCTGCAATTTAATTTACATATTTTAAAATAACATCCCAGATTTCATCTTTTTCGTAGCCAAGGCGCCATGAAGCAATACCTGCAAGGCCATATTCTTTCAACAGTTTGGCTTTTTCTTCAATGGATGCTTCTTCTTCCATCCAAATCTGATAGAATCCGTCAGAGTTTTCAAATTCTGCATAATACTGTCCGGCTTCATCTGACCATTCCGGAGTTGCTCCATTATTGGAAACTGTTTTCGCAGCACCACCCATGCCAAGTGCCTGACTGCTCAGTTCTCCGTCTTTATTGGTTTGCCAAAGTCTTGTATAGAATGGCACCGCATTAATTACTTTTTCTGCAGGTACTTCTTCCAATGTCTTTTCAATACCATTTCTTACATATCCGATAGATGCAACAGAACCAGCTTCTTCACTGCCTGCAAAGTGCTCATCGTAACCCATAATAATCACATAGTCGGCAACAATTCCCTGTTCTTTACGATTGTAATTCTGGTTATATGCCATCGGCACGTAATTATCAACAGAAAGAATAATATTATTTCTGCGGCACATAATGGAAAGTTCACGAACAAATTCGATAAATCCATCGCCTGCTGCACCCGGAAGTGCTTCGATATCCACATTGATACCATCCAGATCATACTGAATTGCCTGTGCGATCAACTGGGACACCAGATTTTGACGGGAAGATGTTTTATTTAATATAGAAGTAATATCTATTTCGCCTGCATAAGTGATGTTTTCCACAAGTCCCCATACTTCAATATTATTCTGGTGACAGTAGTCCACGTAATCCTGTGATGCAATAGACTGAATATTTCCTTCGTTATCTTTGATAAAGAACCAGGTCGGAGAAATTGTTGTCAGACCTTTGGCATCTTTAATCTTTTCATATACCTGACTGTTTGCATCTCTGTTGGTTACCTGATGCCATGTCAGGTTAATGGTGTAATCTTTCGTTAAATTACTGTATTCCGGTTCCACAAAATCATTCGTCAATGTAACCGTTGACTCATCGCGTAACTTCTTATCCTGAATATATCCAATATAACCATCTGCAGTGCGGACTCTTGTCCATTTTTCAATCGGTGTTTCCCCTTCATCCAGTACGAACATCATATCGCCCTTTTTCACTTCTGTAAGAATCGGACTCTTAATACCAGCACGGTATCGAACTTCACCATTTCGTTTTGCTTCTACTGCCGGAAAATCACCGTATTCACAGGTAATCTGTACACGATTTGGCTCTGTCATATATTCATAATCTATTGCTGTATGTTTCTGCACATATTCTAAAGCAACGTATGCAATTCCTTCTTCCACTTTTACAATCTGATAATCTGTCGGTGTTGCCTGCTTATCTACCAGATACTGGCTTTCACCCACATGGGCTGTAATCATTTCTGTCGGTGTTGTATAGATATAGAGATTTTCTGCGCTGTCCCAATAGAATCTGTCATTCAAATACTCTTTTACAACTTCTGTGCTGACATATGGTCTGCCATTTAACACAATTCCCAAATCTTCAATCAGTGTATTCTGAATAATGATTGCAAGATCATCCTCTTCTTCCATCTGGAAATATAAATTTAAATCCATTTTTTCCTTAGATGGGGAATATCTTTTTATTAAAAATACTGCCGCAACAATGAACAGTATTAAAAATATCGCCAAAATTCCTACCGCAACCACATTAATCCGGCTTTTTCTTCTTCTGCGTCGTCTTTTCTTTGCTGCCATGAGTCTCCTCCATGCCTATTTCTATTCATGAGGCAAATATTGCCCCTTATAATGTTTCATTATACCACATTTTGTGGTTTCGTCACCGACTTTTTTCGACTTTAAGCAATTTTTAAGATTTTAAAGGGGCGGAACAACTTCTGCTTATACATAGAGGGGTTCTATCTGCAAAACATATTCTGTCCGCCCCGCCTGTTTTACCGCAATGCATAAACAATGTGATATATGATCGGCAAAACACTTTGAAAGAGCAGTTACATGAAATATTCTTTTATATTACTAACAATTCGGAAAATATTCGCCGAACGGCGGGAATTGCAAGATAGGAGCAGCTTACACAAAGATGAAAAATGTCTGCTCTTTCTGTTCTTATTATAGAAAAAAATACCAGTTTTCGCAACAGGAAGAATTATTAAGTTTTTCTAAAATTCACAGCTTTTACAGATTATACAACTTTACATCCTTTTGTTTTTTGTTTATACTATAATGTAACTCTAATTAGAATGGATGTGATAATTTGAAACTTGAAAAGTTAAATGACAA
>JBGVRS010000011.1:0-3467 GCA_045128635.1 Lachnospiraceae bacterium | reverse complement strand
TCAGTTCCGATGTGGCCACGAGCATGCTCATCATTCTTGTTCTGATGAAGAATGGTGTGAATATGGATCTGATAGTCATCAGTCCATTGCATTAGTTTGGAGATGATCTTTGTGGCTTCACTTGGAGAATTGATGTCGTAGACAAAATCACGGATGCCATCAATGATGACCAACCCGATATTGGGTATTATATTCAAAGCATACTCCACAATAGCCAATCGTTCTTCTGGAGTATATTTGCGAAGTGCTAATATCTTCAGGCTTTTGGGCTCAATGTCTATTGGCAAATTAGCCAAGCGGACAATTCGCTTCAGTACCTTTTGGCAATGATGACGTCCCTGCTCGGTGTCAATATAAAGGATGTTGCGTTTGTCCGATGGGAAATCGGAATTGTAACGGAGCACTTCATCGTTCGATAAGGCAGAAGCAACTATGGCAGAGACATTGAATGTCTTTTTACTCTTTGCCTTACCGATGGATGCACTGAAATTGCCTAGTGTGCCGACAACAGCCTCCCCAACTCTCAAGACTTCGGGTGGACAGGTGTACTCATCGGTCATGTGAATGGTTGATTCCTCAATACAAGAAGCCAGCTCTTCGGGCAGCATCTTACGGGTATTTTCTCTGTAATCCATAATGCTACCACTTTAAAGGTTTTGCCTTGCGACGGAACGATGCCGAAAGTTTCTCATTCTCTTCCTCGGCAGTCAATGGGACAGGATTCTTACGAGAGAGTTCCAGCCACTTGTCGAGTTCATCCCGATAGATCAAAAGATGCTTGCCTTGCTTGATTGCCGGTAGTCCATCATTCTTCACCTTGTAATAGAAGGTGGATAGAGGCATTTTAAGGTATTCACACGCTTCCTGTACGCTCATGAGTACATGTGTGTTCTCCTTTACCTCATTACGATTTTTGATGTTCTCTTTAATCGTTGTTTCCAGACTTGCGATTTTCTCGCACAACTCACCTACAACTGTTGGTAGGTCGTTAAATGTAAATTCTTTTGTTACCATGTTTTTTAACTTTGAGGTTTAACATGGTGCAAATGAATATAATGAATAATCGCAGAAATAGTGCAGACTGGAATAATTATCTTGCAGAACAAGTAAATTATTACTAAGCAGCTATAGTCTTCTTCATTGAGTTGAATTTGTAGTCACCCTTGGCTGGTCTATCTATTGGAATTGATGCCGGAATAACATCACGGAGATTCCTTTCAAGATACTCAACAGTTGCATCACGAAGTTCAAATGGAAATGAAGCCTTAATAAAAATGGCACGTTCTCTATTTGGAATTCCTAATCTTTCGCCAATGTTCCATGCCAAATGGCGTAAATCGGGCGACCTTAATGGATTGTTTAAATCAGAGCGAATACTTTTATAAGAACTTGTATGACCTATTGCCATACAGTTGATGTTCTCCAATAAAATCAAAACATCCTCTTTCTTTAGATATGGTGCTACTGTGTAGGTAACATATTCACGTATAGCCTCCATGATGAGTACTTTGCGTTTAATGTTTTCCTTTTCGATGTTCTCCTGTAGCATCGCATACTTATCGAGATAGGAATAGCTATGCTTCTTCTCTTCATCAATCTCTTCAGCGACAGGAATGTTTTGGGTGTCACTTTGACTGTCATTTTGGGTGTCATTATCTTCGCTTTGGGTGTCATATTTCGTGTCAGGGCTTGAATTTTGGGCTTCATCCTCTACATTTTGGGGTTCATTTATTGTAGAGGAACCAGAGATGAATTCTTTTTGCTTGCTAAAAGATAAAAGATTAGAGTTCTCCATCATAATATGGTAGAAAAATCTTTTTGTACAAGCAAAAGAAACTGTTATTACAACAAAACCTAGTATTATAGGTGTTGTATATTCCATTAAATTTATATGGAATTTATAGAGTAAAAAACTTCCAATTAAAGCATAGGAGATTACGCCTGCTCCGATTACATCACTTGCTTTTTTTGCTCGAATTTGAATATAATTTGCCATAGTCTGTTGATATTTAATGTTGTTATTTATCACAAAATTATTTACTGTTTCTCAATGGTGATAATTAACTGCAATAAATCGTTCGAATTTTAACAAAAAATAGCCCAAAGTATGAAATGGTACTCTAAAATGGTACTATAAGTCATACTTAGGGCATTTTAATCGTAGATTTATGACCTTTATTCCTTTCTAGTCAATGATATTTTGTTACTTGCTTCACGTTTGTTACTATCCACAGGTTTCATATATCTCTGGGTAGTTGTAATACTCTTGTGGGCCATCATACTTTGTATGGTACGGATGTCTGTTCCAGCTGCACCTTGAAGGGTAGCAAATGTTCTGCGGTAGGAGTGAAAGGTTATGTGCTTGGTAATACCAGCCGAACGAATCCATTCTTTCATTGGCTGTTGAACCCAACTTCTTTTCAAACCCTCAAATACTCTGCCTTTCTTCTTTGGGGAATAGCCAATAAGTTCCAAGGCTTCATCGCTGATAGGAATGATATCTTCGGTCTTTGTCTTTTCACAAATGGTATGTACGCATTTCCCACCAGCTGCAAAATCAACAATCTCTTCCCAACGAAGCGAAAGGATGTCACCAAGACGCAAACTGGTCAGACATGAAAATAGTGATGCGTTCTTTAGTACAGGCTTTTTGCATGGAGTTTCCGCCAGAGCAAACAATTCTTCTACACTCAGATAGTCTTTGATTACATCTTCGGTTTCAATCTTATCTAGATAATCATTTACATTGGTCTTGATCATTCTACTGCGATATAGAATTTTCAAGAAGCCTCTGAACGTTGACCAATAACCCGAAGCGGAGTTCTTTGTAACCTTTCTGTCGGGATGTCTAAGTTGTTTTGCGGATAGCAAGTACTCTCGGAATTTGTTGCAGAAGTGTACATCAATGTCTTCGAAGGTGCATTTACCATGGGCAAAATTATTGAAGTGCTGATACACAAATCCCCATTTCTGATCATGCTTTCCAAGTTGACTTCGATAATATTCCAAAAAATCGGCTTTGAATTTTCGCTTATCGAAGAAATCATAACGTTCGTTTACGATAGCTTCATAACGTCTGCAACGGATTGCTTCAGCCTTCTCATACATTGTGGTGTTGAAGTCACGTTCGCGTTGGTTCTTGGGATTGGCATATATATAAATGTTTAATCCCTCATGACGAATAGTCTTCATCGTTTCTTGTTCACGATAACCAGGATAATAATCCAAATAAAAGGAAATCATTCCATTCTTTAATGGACGTGTTCTTAGTGTTACAGTTTTACATTCTGCCATACTTAATAAAATTTAATTGTTAATAACTAGGGTTTTCTGTTTGTTTCTGTCGCAAAGGTGAATAATGAAAACATGCAGAAATCATTCAGCATGAAATAATTTTATAATTTCTGTAGTCATTTGGAATTTCTGCTATTTTTTCACTCCCATTACGCGGTCAAAGTCCACTTTCA
>JBGVRS010000010.1:0-1842 GCA_045128635.1 Lachnospiraceae bacterium | reverse complement strand
CATTCTACCATATCCATGACAATCGATTTCTTTTTCCCCTTCGTCTGAATGATATTCTCAATGCCTGCTCTCTTTAATTCTTCCATCAGCTGATGGAAGGTAACTCTGTATAGGGTCTGCGTCCAACGTTGTCAACTTAAGAAAATAGGCTAAATTTAATAGTGAAATCATACAAAATCTACCAAGTAAAATTGGTGGATTTTTTTGCGCAAAACGCTTGACAAATAGTCAAAATAATGCGGCGAAGCCCTTTGATTATATATTTTTTCGGAGGTGCCAAATGCATTATAAATCTATCTGCGATGCTATTCTTAGTCGTATACGTGCTGCAATTAATTCAGAAACTTTTCTTAACCAGTTTAAGGAACCGAATCGTTTCACAAGAAAACGTCTTATTTCCATGTATCAGGTTATTGTGTATCTCTTTTACTCAAACAAAGCCGCAATGGGAACAAATATTTCCAATATCCGGGATTTTCTTCCAGAGCTGGATTTCCCAAAGGTTTCCAGACAGGCAGTTTCCAAAGCACGTCAGAATATCAAACCTGCCCTGTTTAAGGAACTGTTGGATATTACGGTAAGAACTTACTATCTGTTTACACAAATATTTAACCTGTGGAATGGTTATCATCTGTTTGCCATTGATGGAACGAGGGTACACATGCCTTATTCTGAAAGTGTGGAAACGGATTTTGGCTTTCAGGGAGATGGACGTTATGACAGGAAACATTTCATGGGACTTGGATCTGTTCTGTATGACATTTCACAGGATTATGTTGTTGATGCAACCCTTGAATATGTACATTCATCCGAACGGGATTTAGCCCGGAAACATATCAGTAAACTGGAGTCTTTGGATCTGATAGAGAATTCTCTTATCATATTTGACCGTGGCTATTTCTCAACAGATATGTTCAATTTTCTGGTAGATGCAGGATGCAGCTGCCTTATGCGTATAAAAAAATCAACCACCTCATTAACAGGTTCTGAAGAAGATGATATTGTTCTTGATTCAGCGAAATATCATGCAAATATAAGGGTTGTTCAGGCCGAACTCAGTACGGGTGAAATTGAATATCTGGTTACAAATATTCTGGATCCGAATATAACACCTGAAATGTTGAAAAAACTGTATCATAAAAGGTGGAAAATTGAATCAAAATACTACGAATTAAAAGAACACTGGGAACTGGAACAGTTTAACGGAGCTACCAGCCGCTCCATTGAGCAGGAATTTTTCATTACACTGACAAAATCAAACTTCTGCTCCATTATCAAAAATGAAGCAGACAGAAGAATAGACTTACAATCAACAGGGAAAGAAACCAAAAAATATCAGAGCACCCGTTCGCATCTGATAGGCAGGCTCGCTGTTCTTTTTCCAATGTATCTGACAGGACAGGCTGTAAATACAACACTTGAAGATCTGGTAATGGAGGGGGTGCAGAATAAGTCTTTGATACAGCCTGGCAGGCACAAAAAAAGAAAAATGCCTAAAGAGCATAAGACACACAGTAAAAATAGAAAAACCACTACGTAATCCTAGAAACCGTATAGCAATATACTCAATAGGCTTATTTAACTATACCCTTTTTCAGGTAAAAAATCCATAGGATATTTTATTTATTTTGGGGTGATGTTAATGTGGTGGTTGAAAATATCGTTTTGGTTGATGTAATTTCAAAATGACACAAATTTTGGTGCAGGAAACGTCTAGAAAAGCTTAAGTTGACAACGTTGGGGACTTGCCCTTGAAAAACTCCGGGCTGGCGGTAATCAGCGTGTCCCCAAACCGAGTGCTGTCCTTGCGGGTGCGGCATCTGGCCTGCTCGATGCGGCTCT
>JBGVRS010000009.1:0-2506 GCA_045128635.1 Lachnospiraceae bacterium | reverse complement strand
CTTTACAGCTAAATATTTGCCTTCTCCATGGGCATTCTTGATTTCATATCCCTTATTTTCCATCTGGGAAAGAAAACTATCAAAAGAGGCTGCCTGTAATATGCAGGCATCTACATCTCTTTTTACCATATCGGACCATATAAATTTGCCGTCACGGTATCTGTTCCATTCCCTGTCAGTTCTCTGCCTTTTCCCCGGCTCTTCATCCAATTCAATCGTTGAAAGACCATATTCCTCACATAACCGGTTTGTTATCGGCTGTATATACCTCTCCCAGTCACCTTTCTTGTAATGGTATTTTTTCCCGTCACGAAAAGAAACACTGTTAAACACAATGTGCGAATGCGGGTGCTCCGTATTATCATGGACGGCATACACAGCCTCATAGTCATTGCCAAGATACTCTTTTACAAACTTCTCTGTAAGCTCAAATACAGTATCAGGACTGGTTTCTCCTTCCTTAAAGGATAGAATAATGTGATACGCCTGCCGTTTATCAAGCTTATTAAACTTCTTCTTTGTCTCCTTCATCTGCTCAAAAGCCATATCCACCTGACAGTTTACTGCAGCAACAAGTCTTCCATTCTGAGTCTTTTCTGGAACCGTGATATAATCAAGTGCTGATTTCAGGTGCTTTCCATGAAAGGAACTGCCACAGTCTTTCATATGAAGTATCTTACTAATTGCCAAGACTGACCACCGCCTCTTTTAAAGTAGCATTTAACTTCCTCATATAAGCAATCAGCTGTTCCCTGTCAGCCTTTGAATATAGCTCATAGTTATGATGATGAACAATCTGGTTAATATTCACTCCGATATGATTTACTTCATTGATAAGCTCTTTGATTAGCTTCCTTATTTCCGGATAATCATTTGGTTTCTGACTAATGAGAAATCTCAAATATTCTGCCTCATTCATACCTGCATTTGTTGACTTTTCTTCCAACAGCTTTGCTTCTGCCGGTGTAAGTCTGAGTGTCTTCCTTACACAATGAACCTTATCTGCCACCTCTGTCACCTTCCTTCAATGGCTCGTCTCTGATAGCTTCACACAGTGTT
Source organism: Lachnospiraceae bacterium (assembly GCA_045128635.1). Lineage (GTDB taxonomy): Bacteria > Bacillota > Clostridia > Lachnospirales > Lachnospiraceae > HGM12587. The sequence continues at coordinate 1,447 of JBGVRS010000009.1, read as the reverse complement.
CCAACTGCTTTATCCACACCATTACGCTGTAGATTAGCTATAAATACTTCTGCCAGTTCGGTTGCAAGCAGTTCCACCTTTGCTGAATACTTTGTCTGGTCAAATAGTTTATCCAGTATCTGCTCCTGTTCCTTAAGAGAATTCATTTTCTCCTCAAGCTTTGAGTATTCTGCATCTGATATATCAGACTTCTTCATTTCTTCTGTGGTATGCAAAATCAACTCATAGTTCCATTCACAGACGCTGTCAATCAGATCATCAACAGAATATTCATCTGTATCATACTGGTCATCATTTACATCAACCCTGACAAGGTTCCCTTCCTTATCCGTACTAAGGCGGTAATCATGACCTTCCATATAATCAAGAAGCATCTGTGCCTCTACCTTATTGATGATTTTGAATTCTTCATGCTCCCGCATCCAGTCAAGAAGTTCACCTGCATCTGTCATAAAGTGCATTTTCTCATCCATCGTCCCTGCACACCTCCTTATCTGTGTTAGTAATTCTTCAATTCCCGTCCATGGATTATCTCTAACGGAATGAACATTACGAACTTAAGATATCCATGGCAAGATACGCATTAGAGACATCTCTGCCCCTAATGCATCTTGTCAGGGGAGAAAATCCCCTGAAACCCCTTAAAATCACTATGGCTATGAATATTTAATAGCCATTTTGCCTCTGGCTATTGAAAAGTAATAGCCATTTTACGGCTGGCTATGAAAAAGTAATAGCCTTTTTTTCAGATATTTTTTATGGCTATGAAAAAGTGCTAGCCTTTTTTGTCTTGGCTATTGAAAAGTTATAGCCTTTTTATGACTGGCTATGAAAAAGTAATAGCCACCGATTCGGCACCCAAAAAGCACATTTTTCATGGCTATTAAAAAGTTATAGCCTTTTCTTTTCTGGCTATGAAAATCTAATAGCCATACTCCATTTGGATATGATTTTTTCATAGCCACTTGATTTTCATCTGATAATTTTATCCAGTTCCGGTATTCTTTCTGCTTTTGCTTTTACAAGCCACTCATTGTAGTCTTTGCATCCCTTTGGTGGTGGCGAGTCTGTCACATCATAATCAAGCTGATAATACTTTTCCATCAACATTTCTGTTGCGTCTCTTCCAGCCTTGTCATTATCCAGACAAAACCTTATGCTTGATATCTGCGGATGTTCTTTTAAGAATGTTTCAAGCGGAGCATCAGCCACCATACCAAGGGCAATCATGTTACTCTCAAAATCCCTGTGAATATCCATATAGCTCATCAGGTCAATGGCAGCCTCAAATACTACAAGCTCTGTGCTCTCTTCATTTGCAATATTAAATCCATACCGCTTATCATTTCCCGGCACATCACACTTAAATGGTTTTCCCTTCTTGTCAAACACACCTCTCATACTGGCAAATCTGGTGACACCGTCCTTGTCGTTTCCCTTAAACACA
>JBGVRS010000008.1:0-10018 GCA_045128635.1 Lachnospiraceae bacterium | reverse complement strand
AAACTGCGCCACAGCCTTGGCAGGCCATCGCGCAGCGATTTTGTTCACTTTCAGTTTTGTGAAGAGTTGAAAGCATAGAAGAATTTGAAGTTTCCTACGAGTTAACAGTTTGTTCATAAACCTGTAATACGCATTGATTAGTTTGGTATGATCAATGCGTATTTTTGTGCTATACTGAATGAAATATTTGAATTTCATTTTTGAAACAGTTAGATAAATTAGAATTTTCAGGTGAAAGAATATGAAAAATTTGTATATAATCGGTGGAACAAAGGGAGTTGGAAAGACTGCTGTTAGCCAGCAATTAAAGTCAGATTTACCCAATAGTGTATTTCTTGATGGAGATTGGTTGGAAGAGTGCAAGAGGAAATTTAAGAGAAACATTCGAGGTCATGGATACGATTTACAGTATTGATGATATGGAGAATGGTATTATGAAAGAGATTTTTGATTAAGCGTTAATGATAGGTTCTGTCCTTGCAAATTTTATGACTATGTTTTATATTTATAACTGTTAAGTAATTAATTATTGAGGTAGGATATATATGTCAAAAGAGATACAGAACGAATTGGTACAGGCAATGTTTCGATTGAAGAAAATGATGAATCGTGGCTTGGGACGTGACTTAGATAATGCCAATATTACAATGTCTGAGTTTATTCTTATGCGTGAGGTTGCAGAGAATACGAAAGAATCATATAATCCAATGGCACTAACAGAAGTAAGAGAGTATCTTTCGGTAAGTAAAGCTGCGGTATCTCAAATGATAAATTCGCTTGAGAAAAGGGGTTATCTTACGAGAGAGGTCGATGTGAATAATCGCCGTAATATCATTGTTGTTCTAACGGAAGTGGGGCAAGAAGTTTACCAAAAGAAAAATCAGGAGTTTTTCGATAGATTTGAAAAGGTTATTCAAGGAATAGGAGAAACAGATATATCCCATTTCATAGCGATGATTAACAAGATGGCTGATGCTATGGGAGAACAAGACATAGATGAAGAATAGTCCTAAAAGAAGAAACTGTCACAGAAATGTGGCAGTTTTTTTTATGTATACGAATAGATAGCAGCTTAATAGTTAAGTGCTTGACTATATGTTTGGGGGATAGTATTATATGTAATACAATGGTTAAGCACTTAACTATTGCGTTTTTTAATTGAATATTGAAAGCAAAGGGATACGATGCTCCAGCGTATGCAAGAGATCAGGATATCTTTTTTGCATGGGTACGTGCAAACTATCCAGAATGTTTGCTAGTAGGGCCATGCGGAAACTCTGGTACAGCAGAAGACAATAAAGAAAAAGCAGGCGGCATTGCATCTATGTTTAATCTTTGTACCACAGAGATGCTGATGGATGGCACAAAAGAACCACTCGATGTATTTAGTTATCATTGCTATAACGGCATTTCAGAACGTATGGCACAGATGGTTCCACATATGCATTGGGGAGCAGACAAAGCGATGTCAGAAGCATATTTAGCGACCCCTGTTGATGCAGCCCGCTGTACGTTGCCAGTGGTCGACACATACTGTCCAGGAGGAGAAATCTGGGTGACAGAAGCTGGTGATGCAGGAGCGGGTGGATGTACATGGGCATCTACTTATTTGGATGTTGTTCGCACTTTAAATGAGCTTGGTGGATTTGCAGCTGTGACCAAGGGTGTTATATTTCATAACACATTGGCATCTTCGGATTATGGATTCTTAAAGCATGGAACCTTTGAACCTAGACCAAACTACTTTGCAGTTTTACTGTGGAATACTTTGATGGGAACTACTGTATTTGATACAGGAATTCCAGTGGTGGAAGGTGCACATGTGTATGCACATAATCATAAGTCAGATGCAGACAAAAAGGTATATTTAGTAATCAACAATTCTTGGACAGATACGACTATTGTAGAATTGGAACAGGACGCAGAACTATATGTATTAAGCGGAAATGGTAATATGCGTTCTACAGTTATGTACTTAAACGATGAACCGCTTGTACTTGGAGAAAATGATGTATTACCAGAACTAAAGGGACGTACAATTCGTGCTGGTAGTGTTGAGTTAAAGCCAGGAAACTGTGCGTTTATCGTGATGTAATAAAGGGAACATAGGAGGAAAAAGATGGAAGACAAGAAAGCTTTAAAAGCTGAAATGAAAACCAGAAAGAAAGCTTACAAAAAGGCAAAAAGAAAATATATACAGCCTTGGAAAGCACTTTCGCAAATTTTTGCATTTTTCATGGTAATTATGGTTTTGGTATGTTTTATTGCAAATATGGCAGACAATACCTTTGCAATCATTACTGGGGACACATTCTGGGAATTGGAAAATCCAGATAAAAATGCCATCTATTTTGATGGAGATTTTGCTACTACTGAAGAACGTTTGGCGGCAGGAGAAGAAGTGGTATATCGTACCGAAGCGGAAGGTGCAACACTTCTTGTAAATGAAAATAATGCGTTGCCTTTGGAAAAAGGAAACAAAATTAGTTTGTTTTCAAGTAGTTCTGTAAATGTAGTGTATGGTGGAACAGGTTCTGCAAATATTGATGCTTCAGCTTGTGATAATTTAAAACAGGCAGCAGAAAAATCAGGTTTCGAAGTAAATGAAACACTTTGGAACTTTTATGCTGAAGGTGAAGCTAGCGAATATGTACGTGTAGAAGCAAGTCTCTTCTCATCAGCAGAAACAACTATCGCAGAAGTGCCTTGGTCTGTATACACAGATGAAGTGAAAGATTCTTTTGCTGAATATGGTGATGCAGCTGTTGTAGTAATCTCACGTGTAGGTGGGGAAGATGATGACTTACAGTTTACAAAATTCAATTACTTAGAATTGGATGATGTAGAAAAAGAGATGATGGAAAATGTAAAGGCATTAAAAGATGCAGGTGTATTTAAGAAAATCATTGTTTTAGTAAATACATCGAATGCTCTTGAAATGGATTTCTTACAGGGAAATCCTTATGGCGTGGATTCAGTTCTTTGGATTGGTGGCGTAGGTACAGGTCTCAATGCTGTTACTGATATTTTAGCAGGCGATGTAAATCCATCGGGTAGTTTGGTTGTTACCTATTGCTATGACAACTACTCTGCTCCAGCCATGGTAAACTTTAGTCCAACTGTATATGGTGGCTGGGAAGAGAGTGGACTTCCTGATACAGCAGATACTTATATGATTTACCAGGAAGGTATCTATGTAGGTTATAAATATTACGAGACCAGATACGAAGACGTAGTAATGGGCAAAGGAAATACCGCAGGATATGACTATCATGCAGATGTAGCGTTTCCATTTGGTTATGGTTTATCGTATACAACATTTGAATACAGTGATTACACAGTAAATTTCAATGCAGAAAAAGATGTATTTGAAGTATCTGTAAAAGTAACAAATACAGGTGATATGGCAGGTAAAGAAACTGTTCAGATTTATGGTCAGTCTCCATACACGCAGTATGATATCGAAAATGGTGTAGAAAAGGCGTCTGTACAGTTAGTTGGTTTTGGAAAAACGAATATCCTTGAAAAAGGACAATCAGAAGTAGTAACCATAGAAGTAGAAAGAAAAGAATTGGCTTCTTATGATGCAAATGGCAAAGGCACATACATTTTAGAGGATGGCGACTATTACTTAACAGTAGCAACAGATGCTCATAATGCGGTAAATAACATCTTAGCAGCAAAAGGGTATACTACAGCAAACTCTGCAATGGATGCAGATGGAACGATTGCATTTACATATAAATATGTAAACGATAAATTCGATGCAGAAACATATGCAGTTTCAGACAATGGAACAGCGATTACAAATCAGGTAGCTGATACTGACTTAAATTACTACGAAGGCGATGACAATGTAAATGTAACATACCTTTCTAGAAATGATTGGACAGGAACATATCCTACAGATATTATCAAAGTCAACTTAACAGAACAGATGATTTCTGACTTAGATGCACTGATTTATCATAGCGAAGATTATGAAGCAATGGAAATGCCAACAACGGGTGCAGATAATGGATTAAAACTTTATGACATGATGGGACTTGATTACAACGATCCTAAGTGGGAAGCATTACTTGACCAGATGTCTGTAGAAGAAATGGCTACACTCATCGGTGATGCGTTCCATTGGACGATGGCAATCGAATCTGTAGATGCACCAGGTTCTCGTGATGAAAATGGTCCACAAGGATTAACAGCTTCATTATTTAAATTTGGTGCGAAGATTGATACGGTTCCATTAACATCAGAAGATGTTATGGCTGCTACATTTAATAAGGAGCTTGTTTACGAAGTAGGTAAAGTAGTAGGTAATGACTGTGTAGATAACGGTTATGCAATTCTTTATGGACCAGGTAGTAACATTCATAGAACTGCTTATTCAGGAAGAAACTTTGAATACTTCTCAGAAGATGGATTCCTTTCTAACATCATGACACAGTATGAGGTTCGTGGTATCGAGGAATATGGTGTAAAAGTAGTTATTAAACACTTTGCACTTAACGACCATGAAAACGAACGTGTAGGAATTTCTATTTGGGCAAATGAACAGGCAATTCGTGAAATTTATTTAAAAGCATTTCAGAATGTATTTGAAGATGAAAATGCATCAGGTGTTATGACTTCATATACAAGATGGGGCACAACATGGTCTGGTTCTGATTATGGCTTAATCACAGGAATCCTTCGTAATGAGTGGGGCTGTGAAGGTATGATTATTTCAGATAACTGTAGAAATCATATGGATGCTATTAGTGGTGTTATGGCAGGAAGCTCTGCTTATGATGACATGATGAATGGTAAGGTGGATGACCTTCTTGAATATGCAGATGATCCAGTAGCAGTAAATGCTATGAGAGAAGCAGCACATCGTAACCTTTATACGGTAGCAAATTCTCTTGCCATGAACAATGTTGGTCCAGAAACAACTGTAAAAGCAAAAGATGCACAGATTATTACAACAGTTGAAACAATTCGTACAATTTGTGTAGTCGCATTCCTTGCTTGCTTAGTAATCTATATTGTTCGTAGAGTACAGTTTAATAAAACAGAAGAATATATGGGATATAAAGAATACAGAAAATCACTTAAGAAGTAGTTCCTATATGGAACAGAAAACACAACATATTTTGAATCTGAATATGCTTCAAAAGAAGACTTAGAAGCAGCAGGTGCAGATGTAGCAGAAAGAGTACATGAAGAAGGTGTTGTTCTCTTAAAGAATGACGGGGTATTACCTTTAGATGCCTTTCTGTATTCAGTGTAGTAATGGCTGTACGCGAAATAAAAAAGAATAAAGTAAAATAAGTAAAATTAAATAGTTTTGTTCTCATTCTAAAGTTGCGAAAGTTTTCTCGCAGTATCACTGTGAGGAGACTTTTTGCATAAAAAATAGATATGAATAGATCAGTCTTAGGAGAAGAAGCATGAGAAAAATTATAAAACTTATGGAGAACTGGATGTTTTATTCTCATGATGGCAGTGCGGTAAAGCTAAATTTGCCGCATACATGGAATGAAAAAGACGGTCAGGACGGTGGAAATGATTACTGGCGTGGAATTTGTAAATATACAAAAACATTATCCAAACCAAAGTTTAATAAAGAGAAAGAGCTTGTATATTTACAATTTCATGGGGTAAACGCCAGTGCAAAAGTGATTTTAAATGGAAAAGAAGTATGTTCGCATGAAGGCGGATATTCTACGTTTCGTGTGGATGTAACAGATGTTTTAAATGAAGAAAATGTATTAATTGTAGAAGTAGATAATAGTGTAAATGACAGGATATATCCGCAGAAAGCTGACTTTACATTCTATGGTGGTATTTATCGAGATGTAGAGTTTTTGATTGTAAATAAAGATCATTTTGAGTTGGATTATTATAACGGACCGGGAATCAAGTATACAACAGAGGTAAAAGACAAAGATGCAATGATTCGCGTGTGGACCTATACAAAATCAGATGCGAATATATTTGTTCAGCTTCATGATGCAAAAGGTCGCTTACTTGCAAGAAAAGAAGGAAAAAAAGTAGAATTTTTAGTAGAAGATGTACATTTATGGGATGGTCTAGACGATCCGTATCTTTATACTATCAAAGCTTTTTTAGAAAAGGACGGAGAGATTCTTGATGAAATAGGTTGTAATTGTGGTGTTCGTACTTTTGAATTTAGTCCGAAAGATGGATTTCACTTAAACGGCAGATCATATCCGCTTCATGGTGTTTCAAGACATCAGGATTTTAAAGGAATCGGAAATGCAATCTCAAAAGAACATCATGACAGAGATATGGCATTAATCAAAGAAGTGGGTGCGAATACTATCCGATTGGCGCACTATCAGCATGATCAGTATTTCTATGATCTTTGCGATAGGGAAGGTATGATTGTATGGGCTGAAATTCCATATATTTCAGAGCATTTAGCAAATGGAAATGAAAATACGATTTCGCAGATGAAAGAATTGATTATTCAGAATTATAATCATCCATGTATCGTAGTTTGGGGTGTTTCAAATGAGATTACTATTTCGGGAGCACGTTTAAAGAAGCAGATGTTAGAAAATCATCGGGTATTAAATGATTTATGTCATGAAATGGACCCGACAAGACCAACAACACTTGCCTGTTATGCAATGTGTCCACACTGGCATCCGGTAGCACACATTACGGACTTAGTAGGCTGGAATTTATATCTTGGTTGGTATGTTCCGGGATTTTTCTTAAATGACTGGTGGATTAAGTTCTTCCACTTCCTTTACCCGAATCGTTGTCTGTGCTATTCCGAATATGGTGCAGAGGGTATGCCAAACCTTCATTCCAAGAAGCCAAAACGTGGGGATAATTCGGAAGAATATCATTCGAAATATCATGAATATATGCTGGAATGTTTCAAACGCCACCCATATATGTGGGCACATTATTACTGGAATATGTTTGATTTCGCGGCAGATGCAAGAAATCAGGGCGGTGAGCCTGGTATGAATCATAAAGGTTTAATTACATTTGACCGTAAAACTAAGAAAGACGCATTTTATCTGTACAAGGCTTACTGGAACAAGAAGGATAAGTTTGTATATCTTGCCGGAAAACGTTATGAATATAGAAGTGCAGCAAAACAGACGATTACTGTTTATTCAAATTTAAATGAAGTTTCTTTGTACCACAATGGAAAACTGGTAGGAACAAAAAAAGGAGAGAGTGTGTTTAAGTTTGATATTGTTCTGGAAAAAGAAAATAAACTGGAAGTAAAAGCAGGAAAATATAAAGATAGCTGTGTAATCTACAAAGTAGAGCAGGAGAGACCGGAATATAAGGTTGCTAAAGTAGACAGCTCTAACTGGATGTAGAAATTTTAAGTAGAGAAATAATTATGGGTAATGAAAAAACAAATGCAGGAGATGGTGTAAATCGAGCCAAAATGTATCAGCTTGCACTGTTTCCGATGAATAATGGCGCAACAAACGTTTATTATGTATTAATTTTATCGTATATTGCTACATTCGGTAATAATATTCTTGGAATTGCAATGGTATTTGCTTCAGCAATGGTTACCGGTATGCGTGTATTTGATGCAATTACAGATCCGCTTATTGGCGCATTAATGGATCGCACGAATGGTAAATTCGGTAAATTCCGTCCGTTTATGGTAATTGGAAATATGATTATGGCATTTGCAGTATTTATGCTTTATTGTATTTGCCCTGCAATTTCCGAAGATCAGATGTGGTTAAGATATATGGCATTTATCGCTTTATATGCAATATGGGTAATTGGTTATACATTCCAAACTTCGGTAACACGTTCAGCACAGAGCGTATTAACAAACGACCCGAAGCAAAGGCCATTATTTACGATTTTTAATACGATTGGTTCCATGGCAGGAATGGGATTGATGCAGTTCTTAGCACCGATTATCCGTTCCAATGTAGCAGACTATGATAAGGCTGAATTTTATAAGTTTTTAACGCCGATAGGTATTGTTGTTTCTATCGTACTTACAATCCTTGCAGTAATTGGTATCTGGGAAAAAGATAATTCAAAATACTTTGGTATCGGTGGAGATAATCAAGAACAGACAAAGATTTCTGAATATGTGGCAATTATCAAAGCAAATAAACCATTACAACGTTTGATGATTGCAGGTGGCGGTAGTAAATTAGCGTTATCGATTGCAACAAACTTAACGGTTCTTTGTATGTTGTACGGCTGTATGATGGGGAATTATGATGGATTATATCTGCCGATGATGGTACTTGGTTATGTATTTTCGGTTCCATTCTTTATGTTGACGGTTAAGACTTCACAGAAAGAGGGGCAGAAGGCATCCTTGATGAAATATGTAAGCGTGGCGCTTATCTGTTATATAGGTGTACTAGCACTCCTTCTTTTATGGAAACCTGGAAATCCGATGTTTAACTTAAGTATTTTTAATGAGGATGGATTATTCCTTAATCTCTATACATTAGCATTTATTCTTTGTTTTGGGCTTGGTTATGGTGCATATTATGCAACAGCAGATATGCCGATTCCAATGGTAGCAGATTGTTCTGATTACGAAACCTATCGTTCCGGTAAATATATTCCGGGGATTATGGGAACGTTGTTCTCATTGGTTGATAAGTTAGTATCTTCTTTATCGGCTACAGTAGTAGGTATTGCGGTTTCTTGTATCGGATTAGAGAATCTTCCGACAGCAGAAACACCATATTCAGAAGGAATGAATATGGTAGTAATTGTATTATTCTGTATCATTCCAATGGTTGCATGGGCATTGACGCTTTGGGCAATGAAAGGCTATGAATTGTCAGGCCCTCGTATGAAAGAAATTCAGGAAATCAATGCAAAGCGAAAAGAAGCAATTGCAAATGGCATGAGCATGGAAGAAGCCATGAATAAATGGAAATAAAATAGTTCTCCCCTTGTGTTGGTCATTTGTTCGTAGAGTACAGTTTAGTAAAACAGAAGAATATATGGGATATAAAGAATACAGAAAATCACTTAAGAAGTAGTTCCTATATTTCCCTCAGAATCTCCCAGCTAAATATAAAGCTGGGGGATTCTTTTTAAAAAACTGTTTTAGGAGGTTTTAGATATGGATTTAAGAGAAGCAATGAAAGCAAGGCATATGGTACGTAAGTATCTGGATAAGTCAATGCCAGAAGATATTGTCCAGAAATTGAATACGCGTGTGAAAGAGAATAATGAAAAGTATGGTGTTGCAGTAGAACTTAGAATAAATGATACATCGGCTTTTAATTCTCTAATCAAATTGATTTTAGCCAAGGGCGTTCAAAATTTCTTTGTGCTACAAGGAAATGACACACCAGAATTGGATGAAAATCTTGGTAAGTGTGGTGCGGATATAATGCTTTATGCTCAGACACTTGGACTCAATACATGGTGGGTTGGAGGGACATTCAACAGAGGAAAGTTAAATGAAAAATCAAATGGTAAAAAAGTTATTGGTGTAATAGGTGTAGGATATGGTGCAACACAAGGAGTTCCACACAAATCAAAAACATATGAAGATGTGGCAAGTTATATAGGTGAAATTCCAGCATGGTTTATAGATGGAGTGAATGCAGCACTGTTAGCCCCTACTGCACTTAATAAGCAGGAGTTCACTATAAAGGGGGTAGGAAGCAAGGTAGTAATCACTGCAAACAAAGAAAGTATCTTTAGTGGTGCTGATATTGGACTTGTGAAATATCATTTTGAATTAGGGGCTGGAAAAGAAAATTTTAGTTGGGACGAGTAGAAATTGTATGGTTTACATTCGGCATTTCAGAATGTGCGGTACTTATCGTTGCATTTGTATTAAAGCAAGCGTCTGAGAAAAATGGAGTTGAATTTAGATAAGAGGTAGAAAGAAAAATTCTTTAGGCTACAATCGATAGCGGTGTAAACGAAAAAGCAGTCTTAAATGATAAAAACTGCCCTTTTGTTTGCACCGCGTTTGATTTTGCCAAAGTGAACAAAGTTGCGTCACTGGAGTCGATATGTATGGGGTTTTAAT
>JBGVRS010000007.1:0-1879 GCA_045128635.1 Lachnospiraceae bacterium | reverse complement strand
CTTCATTTAAGAAGTAATCCATGTCGAGCAAATCATCCTCACTCATGTGGCGGATGTCATCAGCAGTCATGCCTTCAGGTGGATTTGCTATGTACTTGTCTCTGATTTCATCTGAACGTTTTTGCATAGTGTTTTCCTCCGTTGTTTGTATCATTATATCACGGATGGAGAATTGTTGCACTGAATTATGCAGAGGAGAAAGACGGAAGTCTTCCCATAGCCCTTTCGTACATTTCGTTCAGAGAAATATGCTGATGTTTATGATAAAGCTCAAGGAAACGCATTGTTTTACCGCAGCAGGGGCATTTTAATGGATCATATCCAAATGATGACAAAATACATTCACGCCAACGATTGAAAGACAGAATGATTTTTCGTTTTTCTTTTGCAATGGCAAGATTAAGTTTCTTATCATTTTCACGTTTTCTGGCATATATACCATAGTAACGGATTTGTTTGAAATGCTTTTCCGGTATGTGCTGGATCAGTCTGTCAATGAATTCCATTACAGGAATTGTTTCGACGACGAGCTGGTCATCCTCATGTCGATTGTAGTGGAAAGTGACATTTTCACCATCGTAATTATCAATGCGTGAAGTAGCGATAACTGGTCTGCCAAGATAGCGTCCAATGTATTTGATGACAGCTTTCGGATCACATTTGTTAGGTTTTGCATAAACATAAAAACCTTCTTTGTGATCACGGTAGCATTTGGCCTTAACACTTTTGAAGGATGTACCAAGTTTCTTCTCCATAAGATTAAGAAGTGCGGTACGGAATGCATTACGGAGAAATTTGTAGTTAAAATGAGTTTTTGCACGCCATAAGCCGCTGTTGCCAATGCCGCCTTCGGAAATAAGGCAGTGAATGTGAGGATTCCATTTTAAGTCACGTCCAAAAGTGTGAAGAACAAGAATGAAACCGGGGGTAAACTTTTCTGCTTTGTTATCTTTGTGAAACAACCGCATGATAACACTTTGAACTGCTTCAAAGAGAAGAGAAAGAAGTTTTCTGTCTTCAAGGAAGAAGCGTCTGAGTTCAGAATCAATGGTAAAGACACAGTGTCTGTGTTGAACATTGATTATCTTAAAAGACATAGAGGTAGTGCGGTCAATGGAGTATTTGTTTCCACAGGTTGGACAAAAACGGCTGTGACACCGAAAAGGAACAAATTTAAAGGTACCGCAAGATGAGCAGCCATACATTGCACCACCAAAAGAAGGGTCACCACAGTTGATCATTTTATCAACATTTTCGATGACCGATTTGCGAGGGTGCAGGGTATATAACATTTCTTCGTAATGATCTTTAAATATGTTTTGAAGTATATTGCTCATAAGATTATTATAAAGGAATTTAAGAAAAAGAAAACCCTAAACCCCTCATGAATGAGGGGCAGGGGAGTTGATGTGTCGAAGACACTTTTTTACATCATGAAACAAGAAGACTGGACAACGCAGGATGTTTCTCCTTTGGAGATGTCAAATATGAAGCCAGTACAGCCCTGGCAAATGCAGAGGTGGAAATCGCCTATGACCCCATGAATACGGATACCATAAAGGTTCTGTACCAGGACATGAAGCCGGTTATGGCACACCGGGTGAGTATAGGTGCTTTCTGTGATAAAACGCCGGATGTACCGGTGGGAATGACGGACCAGGTTCCGGAAACCTCAAGACTTCTGGATGCCCTGGAAAAGAAATACAGGGAAGACCATCAGCTGATGGCAGACGCCCTTTCCTTTGGAGACTATGGAAAGGCAGGTGGCAGTCATGTATGAGGAATTCTTTGAACTGGTGAATACGAAGCTTGGCAGGGTGGATGCAAGCAGTGTTGCATGTGGTCTTGCGGCATTGGCGGAGTATTTTGAAATATAACA
>JBGVRS010000006.1:0-3098 GCA_045128635.1 Lachnospiraceae bacterium | reverse complement strand
CAACCGTAACTGTTTCTTCATCTATTAAACCGGAACAATGTTCCTTAATAAAATCACTCCATGGCAACAGTTGTTCTATTTAGTGCAATTTATATGATACGATGTACGAAAGAGATGAGATGATGCAAGTAACGTAAAATTCTTTAGGCTACAATCAATAGCGGCGTAAACGAAAAAGCAGTCTTGAACAATAGAAAACTGCCCTTTCGTTTGCACCGCGTTTGATTTTGCCAAAGTGAACAAAGTAAGCGTCCGTGTAGCCAATATGTATGTATTTTCAATCTTTGCACTTTGCCATAATCTAAAGGCTGAGCCAGTATGTATAAGTCCAGCATTTAGAAAATTTGACACGACAAATAGACCTCATTTCTGAGGTTTTTGAAAAAATATGAATTCTATATTTTAAATCCGCAAAGGTATCCATTGCTGAGGTTTTCCCAGATGTCCACCACAGCATTTACAGACAGTGATCTTGATACCATAAAGTGTTTCAAGTATCTGTGGTGTCTCCAGATCTTTCAGCCTTGAAAGATACTGTTTACATCCTAGTAGATTTCGGCATAAGGTTAAGTGTTTGTTTTTGCTTCTGGTACATAGCAGTCCATAATGTCTAATTCTTACAAAGCGTTTTGGTGGTACATGCATAAGGAAACGACGGATGAATTCAATGCCGGAAATGGTTAATTCTTTCCAATTACCTTCCTCACGATAGTCTTTCACATAGTAAGTAACCGTAGTTTCATCCATGCAGATGATACGGTGATTGCTGATGGCAATCCTATGTGTATATTTTCCAAGATAGTTAATTACAGACTGTGCACCATTAAAGGTTTTTTTACAATGAGGAATCCATTCTTTGTTGTAACAGGTGTCGAGTAGTTCTTTAAAAGTGAAGTGATTACGGTATTTTTCGCTGGTTCCATGAAATTCAAGTTTATTATCTTCCCATAAAGTTTTAAGTTCATCCATATATTTACCGCGAAACAGTTTTGACAATACTTTTACTGGAAGAAAGAATTCTTCGCCTTTGTCTTTCCATTGATTTTTAGCCGTTAAACCACCACCAAGCAGAATTACATGGATATGAGGATGGTAATTCATTTCAGAGCCCCAGGTATGTAAAACACAAATGTAACCTACCTTTGCTCCAAGATGTTTTGTATCTTCGGTAAGCTCGTTAATGGTAGAAGATACGGAGTGGTACATAGCATCATAGAGAAGCTGCTGATTACTGACGATTAGAGGATTTAATTCATGGGGAACAGTAAATACAACATGAAAATAAGGTGCATCCAGTACATCTTCACGACGGTTATCCATCCATTTTTCTTTGGGAAGAGCCTGACACATGGGACAGCATCTGTTACGGCAGGAATTATAGTGGATTTGCAGATGTCCGCAGTCTTCACACATACTGACATTTGCACCATAAGCTCCAGTCTTGCAGTTAATGATACAGTGAGCAACTTTTGCCTGCTGTGGAGAAGGTGCATATTTTTCCAGATATCTCGGATAAAAACGAAGGAAGATATCTTGTATAGTGGGCTTACTCATTGGCGTCACCTGCATTTTTATCAAAAGGACTTTTTACTCCGAGCAATGCTTTATTGCTGATGTGAAGATATATTTCTGTGGACTTGGGAGAACGATGTCCTAATAATGTCTGAATATATCTTATATCAACGCCATCTTCTAAAAGATGTGTAGCGAAACTGTGTCTCAGACAGTGCGAGTGGACATCTTTTGGCAATCCAGCTCTTTCTACCGATTTATGCATTTCTAATCCTGTCGCAGATGGTGTGAGATATTTGCCCGTCCATTGATTAGGAAAAAGTATATCTCTTGGTTTTCCACATTTAAACCAGTATTCAGTAAGTATATCCAAGGCTCTTTGGGACAAGAGAGCATAACGTGAAGTATGGTTCTTAGCGGAATGTATATAAATCTGCATATTTGTTCTGGAAATGTCATCGTAATGTAAATGAAGCACTTCCGAAACTCGTAATCCAGATGAGTACATGATGGCAAAAATGGCTTTGTATTTTAAGTTAGGTGTAGCATCAAGAAGTTTTTCTATCTCATCACGTGTCAGAACTCTTGGGATGGCATAATCATTGATGGCTCTTGGAACTAAGTTATCGTCCCAAAGTTTACCTAAGACACGTTTGTAGAAAAAGACTAAAGCTCCGTTTTTATTATTAAGAGTGGATGCTTTATCGCCTTTGTTTTTTAGGTGTAAAAGAAAATCTCTTGCATCTTCGCAAGTAAGTTCATCTGGATGTTTATTGATAAATTTCAAAAAATCCCTAACGTTGTTTTGGTAAGTGCGAATAGTGCCAGGTTTTAGATTTCGAAGCTTACCAATATCTTCGATTTTATTAATATATGATTCGTACATAAAAGACCTCCATGAAATAAAAGTAGTAATAATAGTAACTACCTATCATGGAGGTGCATTTGAAAAATAAAACTGCTTGTGTAAGCAGCCTAAAGATGATATTCTTTTCATAGGCAGTTGTCGGGACTAAGCCCGTGTTTGAAGTTTGTTATTGGTGGTACTTTAACAATACTATCTTGGGACAATCCTGTCACTGCCTTTTTTAAAAAAAGTAAAAAACTGCGCCACAGCCTTGGCAGGCCATCGCGCAGCGATTTTGTTCACTTCAAGTTTATATAACTCATTATAAAGTGCCATGCATACTTGTACAACACTTTTTTTCGACGCACTGCAACCCCTCCACAAAAAAATGCTCTATATCAGCCTCTTAAGCTGATATAGAGCATCTCTTTTATAATTTCAATATAAGATTTTCAATCTCACATCCAAACTCGGCCTATTTTTAGTCCTCGCTTACCTGTGCAAGCTTAGCCGCCTGGTCTGCTGCTATAAGCGCATCGATAATCTCCTGAATGTCACCATTCATAATCTGATCAATCTTGTATAATGTAAGCTTAATTCTATGGTCTGTTACACGTCCCTGTGGGAAGTTGTATGTTCTAATCTTCTCTGAACGGTCACCAGTACCAATCTGGCTTCTTCTTGCATCAGCCTCGGCATCATGAGCCTTCTGACATTCTAAATCATACAATTTTGCACG
>JBGVRS010000005.1:0-1951 GCA_045128635.1 Lachnospiraceae bacterium | reverse complement strand
AAGCTTTAATTTATATAGTCGCTTCGCTATTTTAGACCAGCAAAGAATTGTTTTTTGTAAAACAAGCTTGCTGCAATAAATTCCTTACTGGTCTGCCGCCCTTTGCGTACATTATACTTGGTTTTTGGATGCTGTGCAAGGAAAAGTAGGATTTCTTGATTTCTCGAACCAAAATTTCTGTTTCAAAACAGTTCTTTTGAAGCAGAAAATCTTGACATTATGGAAAAGAAAGAATATACTATTTTTCATGAGTTTGATATGGTTTTGCAACATGGAAAGGACTAATTGTTAAGTAACTAAAATTATAGTCAAACATATACAAACGTGGACAAATGTAGATGATACAAATTCTTTTGTATATGGACATAACAGTAGGTCTCAAGCCTGAGTGACTGCTACTGCTAAAAAGTATGTTGCAGATAGGAACTACGTTAGAGAATAAGGTTAAAGACACACCTTTAGATGTAATCGTCAGTCTGAAGCTCTGTGAGTGCCAATCAAGAAACTATGCTAATGTCCTGCATAGATAACAGAGAAACACAAATACCCTTCTCCGACCTTGGCAAGACGAAACATACTCCGAAAGGAAGGTATCTAGAGATGGAACATAAAACAGAATATTGTTTTGTGGTGGATCAAAACAATCGACCGCTGGCTCCGACTAAAGTTAAGAAAGCCTGGTATTTCATCAGAAAAGGCAGAGCGACTTTACAAAGTAAATACCCTATGGTGATTCAGCTAAAAAAAGAGATAACATCAGAGGATGAGGATAAAAGCTGTATGGTTTGTGGAATTGACGATGGTTCTGCTCATGTTGGAATTGCAATTGTTCAAAAATGCCCTACTAAAAATAAAGTAGTTTTTAAAGGTACCATGGAACATCGTCAGGATGTAAAACATTTACTGGATGTGAGACGTGGATACCGGCATTACCGCAGACAACACAAGCGTTATCGTCAGGAAAGATTTTCCAACCGGTCTTCTTCTAAGAAAAAAGGTCGTTTAGCACCAAGTATTAAGCAAAAGAAAGATGCCATTTTAAGAACATTATACTGGCTGAATCGTTGGGTGAATCTTCAGGAGTATCATCTTGAAGATGTCTGTATAGATCTTCGTGCCATGACAGACGGTTACAAACCTTACAGATGGCAATATCAAAAATCAAACCGTTTAGATGAAAATTTGAGAAAAGCTGCTCTTCTCAGAGATGGGCATAGCTGTCAGGAATGTGGGAAATCAAAGGGGATGTTGGAAGTTCATCATATCAGGGCAAGAAGATATGGTGGTGCAGATACCATCGGGAATCTGATTACGCTTTGTTCTTCCTGTCATCAAAAAACAGAAGGAAGGGAACGTGAGTTTGAAGACCGGTATTTTGCTAAAATTCAATCAAAACCACAAAGATTTGATGCTGCACAGCATGTAATGCAGGGAAAATATTATCTGAGAGAAAAGATTTCCGAATTGGGGATGCTGTATCTTACGAATGGTGGTGATACTGCAAACAAAAGAATCGAATGGGGTATCACAAAATCTCATAGTAATGATGCTGTTTGTATAACAGACCAGAAACCAGATACCTGTAATATAAAAGAATGGGTGATAAAACCTATGAGACGAAAATCCAAAGCAAAAACAGAACGTGTGTTAGGAATAAAACATCGGGATTTGGTATCGTATACATTTAAAAATGGAGAAACGCACACAGGATATGTAACAGCGTTGTATCCAAAACTAACTGCACTGAATTTTCAAAGTCCCACAAAGCATTGCAAAAAGGTTAATGCTAAGAAATGCAGACTACTTTGGAGCTATAACAAAATATATTGGTTAGACAATGTATAATAAGTACATTTGTCTATATTTAAACACAAATTAACACAAATATGTAAGGAGGATTACAATGGAATTATTATCATTGGAACAGGAATTAAAGCAGAATGCATATCCG
>JBGVRS010000004.1:0-2568 GCA_045128635.1 Lachnospiraceae bacterium | reverse complement strand
TCACTATAGATATTATTTATTTGCTCAGAGAACTCTGCCAACATGTGATTATCTATTATTTTTTCTATCATCTTTTCATCAGATATGCTTATTTTCTCAATGATACGATTAATCTCATCGTTCAGATTTTCTTTATCTATCTCATCCATCTCCATTGAAAATTCAGAACATAGCCATTCCATGATATCTTTTTCTAACTTTCCATATTCATTTATATAAAAACTTGCATTTTCTATTATTTTATTTGTGAAAGGTTCATTCTCAAATAACATTGCCTCTTCAGTAACTTCTTCTGCAATATTTTCCAGTACGCTTTCTATACTATTTTTTTTATCCCTTAAAATTCTGTTATCCAATTCATAAAAACTATCCTGAATCCGTGAAACTGAATATCTTTTTATGCCGATACGATTAATTTCTTCGAATCGGCATATATTTTTTTAATATGTCTATCTTGCTTGTCAAAATGAAAGATTTGTCCTGTAAAAGGGTATACTTCCCCCTATAGGAAAAATTGCACTTTGACTTTTTCTTTTTATAGACTGAAATCCGCAAATGCAGTATAAACTTCAGAAAACGTATGTCGCCATACATTACTTTTCCCAAGTCCGATAATCAGTTGCCTTGCATGTGATGTTACATGACTTGCCATCATGACCAGATTGCTTATGACAGTTCTCAGTCTACGGCGTTTTACTTTATGTCGTGTTTTGCGTCTTCCAATGGTTTCCTGTCCGATCATGCGTAGAATGTTGTATGCCAGAATCGTTAACTCCAATACCAGCTCGTTTGTGTCAAACTTTCCAGAAGGAAGACGTTCCACATCCATGTCTGTTTTGATCTCACTATGGAATTGTTCACATTCTCCGTGGGCATGGTAATGTCTGATCACTTCATCATCACTCATTCCTGTATTTTCCCACCATGTTTCCACCTCCACATCTGACGGAAAAAGAAACTGGCCTTTTTTATCTATGGTTCGTTCTGTGATTTCGTATCCGATACGGAGCGTAACTGTCTTTTGGATTCCGTCTTCTGTTGTATAGGAAATATCTTTCCAATCACTTCCCGTGTAGACAGTTTTTCCCTCACGTGGCTGTGTGATATTTTGACAGTGTTTTTGTGCCATGGAAAGCCATTCTTCCTTACTTTCACGACGCAGGTTTCTTTTTATGATAAATTTGCAACCCTCTTCCAAAAGGATCCCAATATTTTCAGCTGCATCATTTCCAGAATCCAAACGTACCAGAAGAGGTTCATTTGTAATCTGTTTACACAGGCGAATTGTTTCTCGCAGGAATTCTGGTGTATTTTTCTGACAGTGCTGTTTTCCTTCCCTCAGTTCTGCATTGATCAAATAGCCTTCTGTTCCTATATATGCCATGATTGGAGCGTATCCGTCGTATCCTTTATAGGTACGTGATACTCCTTCTTTCTTAGTTTTTGAATTATCAAACGGAGTGACATCAATGTCTACTGGAACATATCCGCTTGGAAGTCTGCCGGGAACTATTCCATTAGAACGCAACATTTCCACATTTTCAGACAGGATTTTTTCACGCATAGTATTACCGATGTCATCCATTCTCTGCCGAAGTGTTTCTTCGGAAGGTATTGCCCTTGTGATGCCTAGTGCATACTTGTAAAATTCAATATCATCATCCATCTCGTGAACAGCTCCGTACTGTGGTTTTCCCATGCATAGCATTCCGATATAAGTAAGTAGAATGTCCCCGTTTTTTATCTGATGTTGTGACCTGTTTTTGGTAACATCCATTCTATTACAACGTTTCACAAAATCGCTTTTTCCAAGAATAGCACCGACTACGGCAAGACCACTCGCCGGAATGATACGTTCATTTGTAAATTCAATTTTTATATTACTCATAAAATCCGCTCCCTAAAATAGTTTTCTGACAAGACTATTATAGCAGAATAAACCATCACCGAATGGGTGAATTTTGAATTATACAAAAAACAATGAAAAATGCTTGTATTTTGGTGTTTCGAGAATTATGTTGGTATATGAGTTTCACGGATTAAGGCAAGATTAATTAACATACCGCCTCGTGACAGTGCGGAATGGAAAACGGAATTTAATGCAAGAACTTCTGCGGAACGTTCCAATAAACGGGAGAAATTAGACTTTAAAATAGAAGACGGCAGATAAAATGTGGATCGAGATGACAGAGCAGGATATGCTTTCCAATACAGATGCTGTAATTCAAAAGCTGGAACATCTAAAGCAGGTGGGCCATACATTATTGATTGATGATTTTGGTATGGGTCACACGTCTATTGTTTATTTACAATCGAATTATTTTGATGTAGTAAAACTGGATGGTTCTTTGGTAAAAAACATACTGGAGAATTCCACAGACCAGAAGATTGTGGCTTCTGTGGTTGAATTGGGAGAGAAATTAGGCGTAAAAGTAATTGCTGAATATGTGGAAACCGAAGAACAGCGAGATAAACTAAAAGAATTAGGCGTTTCTGGTATCAGGGCTATTTGTATAGTAAGCCGGTAGCATTGGATGAGTTTATTGTCTGGATGAAAAAGTGTAACGA
>JBGVRS010000003.1:0-2088 GCA_045128635.1 Lachnospiraceae bacterium | reverse complement strand
TTTCCCACCTTTTGGGTCGGTAGAAGGTGGAAGGGATGTGTTGGAACTGTCGTTATTGATGATGCTTTTCAGACGGGCATTATCATCCTTCAACAACTGATTTTCCTTCTTTAAAGCAAGATTTTCATTTTCAAGGGTATCGATTCGCTTATTAAGTGTATCAATTTTTTGTGCGGATTCTTTTTCTACAGTATCTAAACGCCCCATGATTTCCATGAGCTGTTGATACATTCCATTTTCATAATTGCTTTTTCTTCCCATGGGGCATCTCCTTCCGTTCGTTTCTGATAAACATAGTTTATCAGAAACAGACAAAAAAGAAAAATATGCCTAAAAAGAGATTCGTCAAAATGACGGTGTATTACTTTCTGTAAATCAACAGAATATGTGGAAAACCAGTCTCACCAAACATGAAAAAGTAGGCTGGAACAGATAGTTTGTAAAAAAGTTATCCACACAAAAACAAAGTGCATACAAATCTGTAAAATCATACGTTTTTGTGTGGATAAAACTTGTGAAAAAATTTTTAAATTTCTCTCTTTTGACTAGGACAAGGCTGAACTGTTACACCCTATATGAAAAAAATGCCAGAAATTGTTGAATATAAAATTAAAATATGTTATACTGGCTTGAATTGAATATGTAACAATTAGGTGTCAGAACAATAACAATGTTTGTTGGTTCTGGTGAAAAGGGAAACAGGTGCAAATCCTGTACGAACTCGTCACCGTAATTAGGGAGCAGGTGCTGATATATCACTGGGAAACTGGGAAGATAGCACTGATGCATGGATCTATAAGTCGGGAGACCTGCCTGATTGTTGTACAGAAACGATTGTTTCAGACCACGAGTAACTGGTTGTACGTGAATATTTGCAGGATAACAATACATCCCGCAGATTTACTTTGTGTACAAACCCTTTACCTGTATAGGAAAGGGTTTTCTTTTTGTTGTGCTTTTTGTTGGTATTGGAATCGTTTTTGTAGGCAGATACATATTTGATGAAATATACAGATAGCAGAGAAACTGCGGAAATGAGGAAAATATGAAAAAACAATTAGTAGTGATGTTGACAGCATTGTTGAGCATAAGTTGTCTTGGCGGTTGCGGTGATGAAAAGCAACAGCAGGAAGTGACAAATGAGAGTGTACAGGAAGAAAGTACAACTTCTGCTGATGCACAAGTAAAGCCGGAAAAAGAGGTTTCGGATGGAGATGCAGAACAGGCAAAGAATGAAACCGCAATTTTAGTAGTAAGTTTTGGAACCAGCTATAATGACAGTAGAGATATCACCATTGGTGCCATTGAAAAGACAATCACAGACGCATATCCGGAATATGAGGTTCGTAGAGCGTTTACCAGTCAGATTATCATTGATAAGTTGAAAGAACGTGATGGATTAGAGATTGATAATGTAGAAGAAGCATTAGACAGAGCAGTAGCTGATGGTGTTAAGGAATTAATAGTACAGCCAACACATCTGATGAATGGTTATGAGTATAATGACCTTGCAAAAGCTTTGACAGAGTATGTGGATAAGTTTGACAAAATCACATTAGCAGATCCATTGATGATAAGCGATGCTGATTTTGATGCAGTAATCAAAGCCATTACAGAAAAGACAGCTTCCTATGATGATGGTGAAACAGCTATCTGCTTTATGGGACATGGAACAGAAGCAGCGTCCAATGAAATTTATGCAAAGCTTCAGGAAAAGTTGACAGAAGGTGGTTTTGAAAATTACTATGTTGGCACAGTAGAAGCAGCTCCTTCCTTAGATGATGTGATAGCAGCGCTTAAGGCTAAGGGAAGTTATAAGAAGGTTGTATTAGAACCATTAATGGTAGTTGCAGGTGATCATGCAAATAATGATATGGCAGGAGCAGAAGAAGATTCTTGGAAAACCGCTTTAGAGAATGAAGGTTATGAAGTAGAGTGTATTTTAGATGGACTTGGTCAGATTCCTGCTATTCAGGATATTTATGTAGAACATATAAAGACAGCAATTTCAGAAGGAACAAGCTTTAGCGGAGTAACAGAAACAGAAGCAGATTCCACAGTAACAGAGATTGAGGATGGAACTTATAG
>JBGVRS010000002.1:0-34545 GCA_045128635.1 Lachnospiraceae bacterium | reverse complement strand
TTTGAAGTTTGTTTTAGGTCGTGCTTTAACAATACTATCTTGGGACAATCCTGTCACTGCCTATTTTTGAAGAAGTAGAAGAAACTGCGCCACAGCCTTGGCAGGCCATCGCGCAGCGATTTTGTTCACTTTCAGTTTTGTAAAGAGTTGAAATTAGGCAAGAAATTTGAAGTTTCCTACGAATTAACAGTTTGTTCATAAATTGAATTTAGGGCATGAAACACGAAGAACCCTCATGAATGTCCCTCACGAGAGTAGCCCCTCAAAAACTTTGATTACCCAAAAGAGTTCCACATTATGTAATGTGGAACTCTTTTTTATGCTGAAGATTTCTTCAATAAATTTATGATACTAGGATACCGCTTCATATCTGTATGAGGTATAAATTTTGCTGCCTGCATTTTAATTAAGAAATCCGGAATTGATGCAAACTGTACACAATACATATTTTCTACCAATGTATTGGCTTCTGCTAGCTTTGTATGATTTAAAAGCAATGTTTTAGCGCCCTCCAGAGATGAATTTTTAAGAACAGAATAACGTATTCTTTCTAAATCCGGAAAAATACCAATAGTAATAGCAGATTCCAAATCAGAATGAGCAGAAAATGCACCGGATAAATAGCAATGACCTAAATCATGTGCAGAAATTCCTGCATAATCTAACAAACAAAGAAAAGTTAATAAAAGCTGATCTGTTGGGATTGAGAAAATACGTTGAATGATCAAAGCCCAAAGAAAAGCACGTAAAGGGTATTTGCGGGTTCTGCCCGTTGATGCATAAAAATGGTTATAAAAAGTAACCGGAATAATCTCATCAAGATCGATATGGTTTTCGAGAAGTGAAAGAAACGCAGGTTTGTCATTATCAAATTATTCTTGGCAATCCTGAAAAATATCTGCCACAGAAAGTTGTTTGTATGGTATCATAAGTATCAGAATAACTCCTTTCTTGGGTATGAATAATGGTTTTTAGTCAACTCTATTATACCATATCCGGTGAGGAGTTATTTGATTTTCAGAAACAAAAAATGCCGTATTTATGCGGCTTGTGGCGTTTCGCAAACGCCTAAATAAAATATTTATAACAAAGGAGCATTCCTGTAATTCATTAAAAGCGCCAATTGAATAAAAAAGAACCTCAAGGTAAGATTGAGTTGCATCTTGGCGGATGTAAACAAAACAATCAAACACCGGAGGTTCAAAATGAATTATACACAGAATGAAAAGATTGAGCAAGTAACAGATACAACAATGGTAGTTGGAATTGATATCGGAAGCCAGACACATTTTGCTAGAGCTTTTGATAACAGAGGGCGCGAACTTACCAAAAGAGTTTTTTCTTTTCAGAATGATATAGAAGGATTTAATTCTTTCAATCTTTGGGCAGAGACTCTTAAAAGAGAAAATAGTAAGACTGAAATTTTAATTGGCTGTGAGCCAACTGGTCACTACTGGTTTGCTTTTGCAAAGTATGTACAGGATCATCAGAAAACATTAGTAATGGTTAATCCTTTCTCTGTTAAGAAAATCAAGGAACTTGATGATAACAGCCCAAAGAAAACGGATTCTAAAGATCCGAAAACAATCGCAAAACTGGTAGTGGATGGCAGATATTCTATTCCGTACATGCCAGAAGGCATTTATGCCGAGATAAGAGATTTGGTATACAGCCGTGACAGGATTATTAAGCAGCATAACATATCTGCAAACAGAATCCAGAGATGGCTTGCAATACATTTCCCAGAGTACTTGGGATTATATACAAGATTTGATGCGGCAAGTGGTTTGGCAGTGCTTGAAAAAGCACCATTACCAAAGGATGTAATCGCACTTGGAATAACTGGAATCCGAAAGATTTGGCATGATAAAAAGATGCGTGGCAGAGGTGTTACAGAAGATAGGGCAAAGATCCTGATTGAAGCTGCGCATAATAGTGTCGGACTTGACGGAGGACTTGGAACAAAAAGTGAATTATATATGTTACTTGAAGAGCATCGCTTATGGACTTCTCAATTAGAATCCATAAACAAGGTACTTGAGGAAACAATTCTAAAAGTAAAATATGTGGAAAAGTTACTCGCCATTAAAGGAGTAGGAATTATTACAATCGCAGGATTCATTGCTGAAGTTGGTGATATTAGACGCTTTGATTCGCCAAAACAGATTCAAAAGTATGCAGGGCTGGAATTAGTGGAAAACAGTTCCGGAAAGCATAAAGGAAGATCAAGAATCAGCAAACGAGGAAGAAGAAAACTCAGAAAAATCTTGTATCAGGTAATGGTACCGTTGCTGGCAAGAAATAAAGAATTTCGAACAATTTATGATTATTATGTAACTCGTGTAAAAAATCCTTTAAAACGAAGACAGGCAATGATAGCTGTCAGTTGTAAGTTGATACGCGTATTTTACGCAGTATTAACAAAAGGTGTAGATTATGACAGGTTCAAAATGATGTCAGACATCCACCGAGAAAGCGACTTAAACGCCGCTTAAGCAGGAAGTACTGTAAACAGGAAAGCGTCCGCCGTCAATGGTGCTGTGAAACAGGAATGCGAAAATATATAGAACAAAGTAGAGCTAGTAGCTGCGTTGACATTTTTTATAGGGCAGAGACCCTGCGAAAGGAGCATGAGCAGCACCCAACTATGGATAAGCAGGACGAAGGAATTTAGGACCCGGCAGAGGCTGGTGATCCTGGTAGACATGAGAGGTTAGTTACTGTAGAGGAATTTGGGGAACAAGAAAGCCTTCATAAAGAAAAACAAAGACGTTTATTTCTTGTACCTAAAATCTTCAGAAATGGACTCAAAGAAGTCGCTTCATATCCAGAAAACTCTAGTTTGAATATATATGTAACTTGTTAACCGTTCAACAAAGTCAGTAAAATCAAGGCTTTTTGTTGAACATGCACTAAAAAGAATAGAGAGAAGAAAATGAACGGAACAGAACTGATAGCATATTTAAGTAGCAATGTACCATCAATCCTTTCTTCGGTTGGAACAATTATTGGCTCTATAATTACTGTGGTTTTTTTAAGAAGTAATACTTCTACTACCGAATTTAAAAAGATAAAAGCAGGAAAATTTGATGAAGTTGTTGAGGATTTATTATCTGCTGGACAGATGACATATACTGAATTTTATAGAGCAAAAAACTTTCTCAAGATTGCAAAAAAAGCAGATAAATATTATTCGAAAATTCAACGAGAAAACGAAAATAGAATTTATGATTTTGATTGGTTTATGCGCTATTATGATGCAGCGGGGAATATCAGCGACGATGATATGCAAGAAATGTGGGCAAAAGTTCTTGCTGGTGAAATAAGTAATCCCTCAATTTTTTCTTTGAGAGCAATTGATATATTGAAAAGTATGAGGAAAGCTGACGCTGAACTATTTGTAAAAATTTGTAAATTTTCGTTTTCAGATCCTTCAGGGGAACTGTTTTTACCGAATTATGATGATTATTTAGAAAAAAATGGAATAGAATATAGTGATGTTATGAAGTTGAACGAAATGGGATTGATTTTTAATGATTCACTTATTACATTGCGTTTCCAAATAACCACAGAGCCGGGACTTGTTTTTGTGAATGGTGACTTAGGAATGACCTTAGCGACTAAAGGTGAGGAGTCGTTAGATGTGGGAATTCAACAATATCCGTTTACTCAGGCTGGAAAAGAATTGGCAACTTTAGTTGTTAATTGTCCGTCAGATGAAGACTTTATTGAATTTGGGAAAAATATTGCTAAATTTAATAATTATAAAGTTGGCATTCATAAAATTATTGAAATTGATGGGGAAAATTTTGAATATGATGACATCAATATACTTGAGGATTAAAGACGCGTGTTAAAAGAGAATAGATTTTGTAAAAGTTTTGAGCGGTTGCACTTTGGTTGCAAAAACCAACCAAAAACAATATAATCCATAGAATTTAAAGAATTACTATACAATATGTAGCACAAAATAAAACACTGCGTTACAAAATATAGACTTCATTATAGAGTTCGAATAATTCGTGAACTCAAAAGAATCCAGTATTTATGCGGATTTGAGGCATGTGAAAATTTGATTTGATAACAATTTGATAATGTGATACTAAACAAAATTGTTTAAGTGTTGCAAGTGGTTATAAAGATAAGTCCAATAGAAAAGGTCTTACTGAATTAATGTTCAGTAGGACCTTTTTTTCGTGCCTTTTATTTGAAATCTACGGAAGATGTGATGCTGGTGGAATCTTTCATAGAGTAGTGGTAACGCCATTCATCGTAGTCTTCTTTAGAGATTTGCCCCTCGCGATATTTATTAGCTTGTTCGTACCAAGCAGTAAAATTATCCAGAAGCTGAAGATAGGATGGATTGTCATATTTTTTGAGATTGAGACAAAGTTCACCATCAATATTAGAAATCTTCAAACCGTAAATATCCTCTAATGCGAAAAGCGTATGCATTAAACTGTCATAGCTATCGATGTTTGGAACAGATAATGCGAGGGGTGATACATCAAATGTATCTGCAAGTAATCCCAGATAATTATCCTTAGGAGAACGTGCACCGGATTCGTATTGAGCAACACGTACATCTGCGGATTTCTCATCAAATCCTAAACGTGCGCCAACATATTTTTGAGTCATACCACGCAGGGTACGGAAAAAATGTATTCTTTCGCCAATTGCCATAACAAATAGTTCCTTTCGTGAATGTATGTTGTGTATCTAAATAGAACTATAACAAATTTGTTTAACTAATACAAGATAAACTAAACAAAAAAGCTTAAGTTTTTTGAGAAAAAGCATTGACTTAAACAAAAATGTTTAGTATCTTATAGAAAAAGTTAAACAAATTTGTTTAGTGCAGTAGAGAGGAGGTGAAGCTAATGAGCACAATGTTTATAGGAGTAAGCGAAGCTGCGGAAGTCCTTGGTGTATCAGAATCTTATGCATATAAATTGATTAATAAGATGAATAAACAGATGCGAGAAGAAGGATATAAAGGACCAATTATTCGTGGCAAAGTGGACAGAACTTATTTTTATCAGCAGTTTTACGGCACAAGAAATTATGAAAGGAGAGATGTGTAATGCCGACCTACAAAGATAAAAAGACCGGTTCATGGTATGTGATGGCTTACTATGAGGATTGGACCGGAGAAAAGAAGCAGAAATGTAAAAGAGGATTTTCAACCAAAAGAGAAGCTCAGGAATGGGAGTTTCAATTCAGACTTCAAAAGAAAGCAAACATTGATATGACACTTGCTTCCTTTTGTGAGCTGTATGAAAAAGATATAAAACCAAAGTTGAAATTGAATACATGGCTTACGAAGGAATCTATTATTCAAAACAAGATACTTCCCTATCTTGGAAAAAGAAAGTTGTCAGAGATCACAGCAAAGGATGTGATTGCCTGGCAGAATAAGATGCGTGAATTAGAGATGAGTACAGGACAACCGATGTCACAAACTTATCTAAGAACGATACATGCGCAATTAAGTGCCATTTTTAATCATGCCATTCGCTACTATGATTTGAGTTATAATCCGGCAAAGAAAGCAGGAACGATGGGAGAAGAGGAAGGAAAAGAGATGTTGTTTTGGACAAAGGAAGAATATAAAAAATTTTCTGAAGAGATGATGGATAAACCAATTTCTTATTATGCTTTTCAGATGTTGTACTGGTGCGGAATACGTGAAGGAGAGTTGTTAGCGTTAACACCAGAAGATTTTAATTTTGAAGCGAAGACTGTTCGTATTAACAAAACGTATCAGAAAATTAAAGGTGAAGATGTAATAACATCACCCAAAACTAAGAAGAGTAAACGTATTGTGAAGATGCCGGAATTTTTAGCTGAGGAAATGCAGGAATGTATCAATATGTATCATAGCATCTTACCGAAAGATAGAATTTTCCCAGTAACGAAGCATTATCTGAGACATGAAATGGAACGAGGATGTAAAGCATCTGGCGTAAAACAGATAAGGATACATGATTTGAGACATTCCCATGTAACACTGCTCATTAGTATGGGATTTACAGCGGTAGCTATTGCAGACCGTGTAGGGCATGAGCGAGAAAAAATTACATATCGTTATGCGCACCTATTACCATCAGAACAGGATGCTATGGTGGAAAGATTAAACCAAGAACAAATGGAGGGAAAGTAATATGACAGCAAAAAATATGGATAAGAATAATCGTTGGAGAAATAAAACTATAGCATTTCGAGTTTCTCCGGAAGAAAATGAACTGTTAGAAACGGCGGTAAATCTGGCTGGTCTTACAAAGCAGGATTATATTATGAGAAAACTTGCAGATAAAGAAGTTGTAGTAATGGGAAATCCAAGAGTATACAAAGCATTAAGAAACGAATTAGAAAAGGTTCTTTTGGAGTTACAAAGAATATCAAATGCTGGGGAATTGAAACCTGAATTACTGGAAGAAATCCAGTTAATAAATATGACGTTAAATGGATTAAAAGGTAATGAGATTTAAAAACAGTTGTAAAACGATAAAATCCTCTGTCGGCAAACAGAGGATGATAATCGAAAAGCCTTAGGGGCTTCTATATACTAAATAATCGCATATTCAGTATAGCAAAGCTCCTGGGTACAAACAACAAAAATTTTACTTAGGAGGGAGAATTATTTGAATGTATTTGAAGAAGTAAAAAAATATGTTACTGCCAGGCAAGTGGCAGAATATTATGGATTAAAAATTAATCGTTCAGGAATGGCTTGCTGTCCATTTCATAAAGATAAACATCCAAGTATGAAAGTAAGTGATACACATTATCACTGTTTTGGATGTGGAGCTCATGGAGATGCAATCGGTTATGTAGCGCAGACGTTTGGATTATCACAATATGATGCTGCGTGCAAGATTATTGAAGATTTTGGATTACCGGTCGAAACCAATCATTCTGTTTCAGAAGAAGAGAAAAAAGCATATCGAGATAAGTGTATAAAAAAGCAATATGCAGAAGATGTAGAGAAACGTTTTCAAGGTTGGATAAAGGAAACTGTTAATCAGTTAAGAGAATGTGAGAAATTAATCAAAGAAGTAAGAGAACAAGCCTTTGGAAGTAATTCGGCTGCAGTGGTAATTACCAATGGATTTGCATATATGCTTCACCAGGAAATGAAGATTGGTTATTGGTTAGATATTTTATGCACGGGTGGGAATGAGGAAAAACGCCAGCTCTTTCTTATAGATGGGAAGGAGGTGCATCGAATTGCAGCCAATATTAAACGAGCAGGAGATGAAATCCTTGGCAGAAATCAATTGTGTGCTGGATAGTAGGAAAGCGTATACGACCCTGGAAGTAAAGCAGATGCTTGCAACAGATAGTAAAGAGCGTATCTATCAGGGAATTGATAATTGTATGATTGTACTGCAATATGACCCAATATTATCCGGAGCCATCTGTCACAACGATCTTACTGGAAAGATGGATATTACCAAGAATCTTGGCTGGGGAAAACCACCTGGAGGAGGAATCCGAGATGTGGATGTGAATCAGATTGAATGGTATCTGGAACGAACCTATGAACTTAAGAATTATAAAGCCATTGGTAAAGCCATGAATATCATTGCCAGCCAAAATCACTTTCATCCCATTAAGGAATATTTGGAAAATTTGAAATGGGATGGTGTAACCAGAATTGCGGAAGTGCTTCCAAAATATTTGGGAGCAGATAGCTGTGATTATACAACAGAAGTAATAACACTATTGATGCAGGCAATGATTCATAGAATATATCATCCGGGATGTAAATACGAAATTATGGTGTGTTTAGTTGGAGGGCAAGGAGCTGGAAAATCAACATTGTTTCGTCTCTTGGCAATCAAGGATGAATGGTTTTCAGATGATTTAAGTCGATTAGGTGATGACAATGTGTTTCGAAAATTACAGGGCCATTGGATAATTGAGATGCCGGAAATGTTAGGTACTGTTAATGCGAAAACGGTGGAAGAAATCAAATCATTTTTAAGCAGACAGAAAGATAACTATAAGATTCCTTATGAAACACATCCGGAAGACAGACCGAGACAATGTGTATTTGTAGGTACCAGTAATACTTTAGATTTTTTACCGCTGGATAGAACCGGTAATCGACGATTTGCTCCCATCATGATTCATCCGGAGCGAGTAGAGAAACATATTCTTGCAGATGAGCGAGAATCAAGAGCATATATGAATCAGTTATGGGCAGAAATGATGGAACTATATCGAAGGACCACGAATCATAAGCTAAAACTATCCCAAGGAACAGAACAGTATTTACGTGATATGCAAAGAGAATTCATGCCAGAGGATACCAAGGTAGGAAGAATACAAGAATGGCTGGATAATTGCAATGAAGATTATGTATGTAGTTTGATGATTTATCGGGAAGCACTTCATCATGAATATGAGGAACCAAAGCAATACGAGATTCGTGAAATTAATGACATCATGAATAACAGTATTGAAGGTTGGAAGAAATCACCACAGCATCGATTTAAAGAATATGGAAGACAAGCCAGTTGGAAAAGAGAAAACAGTAAAGGTGAATTTTTGCCAATATCGGATGATGAGGAATTGCCATTTGCATAAAAAAGTTTTTTTGAGCGAAATGACAAAATCGGATGACAAAGCGTTGTCATTTGATTTGTCATAGAGCGAAATGACAAGTAAATATTAAAAAAAGCTTGATTTTAAAGGGTTTGCAGCTATGTCATCGATGTCATCGCGTTTTTTGAAAAAGACTATTTTCTTAAAAAAGTTGTCATTTCGGTACGTCATTTGAATGACAAAAATAAGATTGGAGGAAAAATAAATGGAAGGATTTAATATTAACGGAAAGATTTTATTAGGAATAGATCATGGATATGGAAATATGAAAACACGTCACACTGTATTTAAAAGCGGAGTAAAGTGTTATGCAACAGAACCAGCTATTGCATCAAATGTGTTGGAATACAACGGAAAATATTACGTGATTGGTGAAAGTCACAAGGTATTTATTGCAAGCAAAAGTGAAGATGAAGATTACTATATTCTTACCCTGGCTGCAATCGCAAAAGAGCTTGCTACTAGAGGGCTTAAGTCGGCAGATGTGCTTCTTGCAGTAGGTTTACCTTTAAACTGGTTAGCGAATCAGAAAAAAGATTTTGCAGAATATCTTATGAAAAATACAGAGGTGGATTTTAAGTTTTGTAACGTTCGGTATCACATCAAAATTTGTGATGTAAGAGTGTATCCACAAGGCTATGCCGGCATTGTGGCAGCTTTACCTAATTATAAAGGAGTACATATGTTGGCGGATATCGGAAACGGAACCATGAATACCCTTGTGATTACCAATGGCAGACCAATATCTGACAGGATGTTTACGGATAAGATTGGAGTGCATCAGTGTGTAAAACGCATCTATAATGCAGTACAGGCAGAATGCGGTAAGCTTCCGGATGAAAGTTTGATTGAAGATTTTCTTAAAACAGGAACTGCAGAAACATCAAAGCGTATCTTAGCAGTTATGCAAATGGAAGCAGGAAAATACACAGCAGAAATCTTTGATAAGCTAAGTGAATATGAATATGATCCGGAAATGGTAAAACTTCATATCATTGGCGGAGGTGGATGTCTCATCCGAAACTTTGGTACCTATGACCCAAGTGGTGTGGAAATTATCACGGATATTTGTGCTACTGCAAAAGGATATGAAAGTTTGTATATGACACAGATGAGAATGAAGAAAGGGGCGTAAGCTTCTTCTTCACTCCAGGAGAAAAACTATGAAAGAAAAGAGAATTAGCTTACGGTTTCGGGAAGAAAACGAACAGGACATGAGAGCCTGGAAGCTTCTTGAAAAGATAGCAAAGGAAAGAAACATATCAAAGAATGCAGCAGCTATTACTTTGATTTTAGCAAAGGAAGAGCAAACAGATTCTGCAGATGGACTTGCAAAGCGTATTGCCTTATTGGTAGCAGAAGAGATGAAGAAAATGGGAATGAGCATACCAATAGGCAGCGAAGCAAGAGGGAATTTTGTATCTGATAAAACAGAAAGTGTAACTAAGGAAGATACAGATTCCCAGGCAGACGAACCTGAAGTATTGGGTGAGGAAGCCCTCGATTTTCTTGAGATGTTTGGTTAGGCACAAAAATGATGCCAGTAATTTTTATGGCATCACTATCATGCCAACCATCAAGAAAATCGATAGCTCTCTGCAAGAGTCTCCCTGAAAGGGCGACTGGGCTTTTGATATGTAATGTCAAAAGTAATAAGGAGTTACTTCTGGAAGAAGTAACAAGACCCGGCGAATACGCCGGAACCGCTTAGGCGGGCGTAGCGAAAAAGGAAAGGAGGGGAACATGGGGAAAACGATATCTTTTGTAAAAGGAAAAGGAAGTATCACACATAACAATAGAGATTTCGTTGCCGACAATGTGGACCGGGATAGAATGGCGTGGAACGAATATTATGTCAGACAACCTATTAGAGAAGCATATAAACAGATATTCGGTCCTGCCGTAGAAGAATATAATGCAAAGCAAAAAAGAAAAGACAGGCAGATAGTAGATTATCTTACAGATATTAAAAATTCCGGGAATAAAGAAAAACAGTTTTATGAGATTGTAGTTCAAATAGGTAAGAAAGAAGATACTGGTGTTTTGGATGATAAGGGAGAATTATCGGAAGAGGCAAAAGAGGCAAGAGAAATCTTGGATGCCTATGCAAGAAGTTTTCAGGAAAGAAATCCTAACTTATATGTGTTTAATGCAGTGTTACATATGGATGAAGCTACTCCACATTTGCACATTGATTATATTTCGGTAGCACATGGTTATAAGACAAAAATGCATACCAGAAATAGTCTTACAAAAGCATTGCAGGAAATGGGAATAGCACCAGCTACCAGTAAGAATGATAATGAAACCATGCACTGGCAATCGCGCGAGAGAGATTATTTAAGAGAAATGTGCCAGGAACGAAACTTGGAAGTAGAAATCCTTGGAGAAAAAAGAGATAACTATAGTATTCCGGAATATAAAGCAGCAAGGCAGGCTGCAGATCAGTTAACTGCTGAATTGGAAATTCTTAACGCAGAAAAGCAGGAAGCAGAAAATGTGATTACAAAAGCTAGTGAGCAGGTAAATGAAACAACAGAACTTGTGGAAGAATGTAAACAACAGTTGGAAGAGATAAATGCTCAAATCGAAGATAAAGAAAAGGAATATGCTATTCATGAGAAGAAAATGGAAAAGCTATTAGCTGCAGAAAAACCTATAAAAAGAGAACTTGCGTTAATCAGACAAGATACAAAACAATTACCGGTAATACTTGGTGGGGAACCATATTTCAAAATATCAGAAAGAAATTTGGATAAGTTAATGGATATGGCACAGGGAACCGGCACATTAAAAAATCTAAACATAGCCTATGAAAGAGAATTATCTGCAATGGAAAAATCTATAATTAAATTAAAAGAGCAGGAGAAAAATCTTAAGGCTAAGTTGAAGCAATATGAATTGTTTATCGATGTGAAAGGATTGGTAGATGCGTTTAAAGAATTTATTAGACCGAAAACGATTCAGGAGCAGTTGGAAGAAAAGAAAGCGGTAGTCAAATCGCAAAAGAAGGTAAAGGCTCCAAAAGTAAATTTGAAAAAAGAATACAATAGAGTTGTATGATAAAGAATTATAAGTTCTGATTTTTGCTTGTATGAGTTGAGATTAGGACTTTTTTATGACAACATAATTGTTTTCTTAAGATTTTATAAAACAAATTTAAAACCTAGTATACAAAAAAATATATAAAATAATATTTAGAAAAAGTGTTACATAGCAAAAAATATAAACAAGAATAGATATTAACAAATTATTTGGATGCTATCATAAGATGAAGCTTTTTAATGGGACATGATGTTTTTTCATCACGCAATTACAAATAAAAATCTATTCTTCGTGGAATGAGTTCATTTGTACTAGGGCTAGGCTTATTTTTTGGTTCGTATTACAAGACGCAGTTGGTCTTATAGCTAATACTGTCGTATGGTTTATAGCAGTAGTAATAAGAGCCATGGTATCTACAATTATTTCTTTGATTTTGATAACAAATAAAAAATTAGTTAAGATCTTCATAATATTAATTTTTTAAAGCGGATTCCCGTCGATATACGGCGGGAGTTTTTTTATACAATTTTTTAAAATTACGAATAAAGGTTTCTGGATTTTCATAACCAATATCAAAAGAAATGTCGCTTATAGAAAGAGCAGTGTTTTTTAAAAGTTTTTCTGCATGTTCTAAACGAATTTGAGTCAGTAATTCGGAAAATGTTTTGCCGGAAGTTTGTTTAATAAATTTAGAAGTATATTCCAGTGTATAGTGGAATTTCTGAGCAACACGACTTAAGGTAACATCTTTATAGTTTTCCTGAATATAAGTAATGATTCCATAGGCCAGAGAAGAGTTGCGGTCAGAAAATTCTGGATATTCAATAGTATTTTCATAGTAACGAATAAGTTTGGCGAAGAAAACACCAAAAAGAGAGTACAGAACAGCTTCGTACTCAGCATACTTATTTCTGGCTTCTAACATCATATCTAATAAAAGAGACCGCATAGATTCATCATTCCCGGTATGAAAAATTAAATAATGATTGGCATCTTTAATATAAATATTTTGTAAAAAAAAGTCTGCTAAAAGATTTTTTCTGTGATAAACCGGATTGGCAAAAGTATTTTCCAAAGAAGTACGGTTCAAAATCATAACAATGATAATACTTTGATCCTGTACAGAAATGGTATGTTCAATTCCTGGTGGAATGATACAGAAGTCACCAATAGTCATAGTTTGATGTTTTCCTTCAATTTCATGTTCACAGCTTCCTTCATAAACATAAAATGCTTCAAAAAATGTATGACGATGGGAAAAAGGCGGGGTATAACAATTATGCTTTTGAACCATAATCCCAGAAGTAGATTGTACATAAGAAAAGTTTTCCTGCATAGAAGGCGGTATTGTAGAAGGAATTTCAGGAATAATTAAATGGTGTTCTTCAAGAAAACTTCGATCAAGAGAGTTTAAAAAATGTTGAAACTGCTTGGGTGAGGTTTTTTTCTCTTGATAGGTTTTATAAAACTGCTCTGAAATATTTAGAGTGTGTAATTCTTGCATCAATTCTGAAAGTATCATATAAGTCTCCTAGTTCTGAAAGGGTTTATTATTGAGCTCTTTTCTATTTATATGAAATAAAAAGTTCGTTATATTATAAAAAGTCAAATATATATATCAATCTTAATACAAATAACAAATAAAGTCAATAAAACATACCAAATCAAACAATTCATTGAAAACAAATATAAAATTATAATTTCCATAAAGAAAATACTGCAACGTAAAAATGAAAACAAAGTATTCAAGAGCATAGACTTCGCATAGGTACTTCAAATGGAGGAAAAAATGAGTAGAAAAGCAGTTGTTGAAATTAAAAATATGTCAAAGCGATTTGGAAGCACTATCGCATTAAACAATGTGGATATCACGGTTTATTCCGGTGAGATTTGTGGACTCATTGGTGAAAATGGCTCCGGAAAATCTACAGCTACTTCTATTTATGCAGGAATGCAGAAGTGCGATGAGGGTGAAATGTTCTTAGAGGGTACTCCATGGAATCCTACCAGCATGATGGATGCATTGGAGCATGGAGTGGGAATGATTGTTCAGGAAAATGGTACTGTACCGGGAGTTACAGTAGCCGAAAATATTTTTCTTGGAAAATCTTATTTGTTCAAAAAGGGTCTTTTCGTAAACGGAAAAGAAATGATACGACAGGCACAGGAAGCTTTGGATGGAATAGGTGCAAATCATATCAAAGCAGATATGGTAACAGCAGCGTTGGATTTTCAAGATAGAAAATTGGTAGAAATCGCAAAAGTAATGGTAAAGAATCCGAAAGTTCTTGTGGTAGACGAAACTACTACGGCACTTTCCCAGCTTGGAAGAAAAATTATTTATGACATCATGAATAAAATGCGTGACGAAGGAAAAACCGTCATTTTTATTTCTCATGATTTAGATGAAATCATGGAAGTATGTGGACGTCTGACGGTATTGCGAGATGGAAACATTATTCGTACTTTCGAAAAAGATGAATTTGAAGAAAATGCTATTAAAGCAAGCATGATTGGTCGTGAGATGAAAGGTGACTATTATCGTGGTGATTTTGATGGAAGTTTTTCCGAGGAAGTGGTAGTAGAGTTAAAAGATGCGAATTTGGGAAATCAGTTGATTAATTTTAACCTGCAGTTACATAAAGGAGAGATTCTTGGTATCGGTGGCTTGTCCCATTGTGGAATGCATACTCTTGGTAAAGTTGTATTCGGAAATATGAAATTGGATAGCGGTAAGATTACTGTTCATGGAAAAGAAATTAAAAATGAAGTTCAGGCAATGAATGAAAAAATAGGGTATGTTGCCAAAGATAGAGATGTGGAATCCCTGTGTCTGGAAGCCAGCATTAAGGCTAATATCGCAGTGGCAGGTATGGATCAGTTTGCGGTATCCAAATTCCTGATTTTACCTGGCAAAGAAAACAAATATGTAGAAGAACAGATAGAGGCTTTAAGTGTTAAATGTGCTGGAGCTAATCAGCAGGTAGCAGCCCTTTCTGGTGGAAACAAACAGAAGGTAGTATTTGGGAAATGGATTGGAAGAGGCAGTGAAATTTTGGTTTTGGATTGTCCGACCCGAGGAGTTGATATCGGTGTAAAACAGGCCATGTATCAGATGATGTATCGTATGAAAAAAGAAGGAAAAAGCATTTTACTGATTTCCGAAGAAATGGCAGAGTTGATCGGGATGTCTGACAGAGTTGTAGTTATGAAAGATGGCGAATTGAAAGCAGAATTCAAACGAAGTGAAAGTTTATCTGAGTCAGACATGATTGAATACATGATTTAAAGGAGCACGGAGAGATGGATAAAGAAAAACTTCTGAAAAAAGAACAAATGAAACAAAAAATATTCAGTGTTGCGCCTTTATTTGGACTTATAGCACTGGCTGTGCTCTTCTTTGTTTGCGGAACAATACAAGATTTAAATATTGCGTACAGCTTAAAAAATATTTTAAACCAATCTGTAGTTGTAGCTGTAGTTGCAACAGGAGCTATATTCATTTACACCTTAGGTTCTTTTGACATTAGTCTTGGAGCTTCCTGTTGTGTCAGTGCACTGCTTGGTGGAATGGTATACAACGCAACAGAGAATATAGTCTTAATGTTCCTTACTTGTGTAGGGATTGCGGTATTAATTGCATTAGTAAATTCCTGTATGGCATCTGTTTTTAATCTTCCGGTATTCGTTACCACAGTTGCAATGCTTTCCGTATTAAATGCCATTGTATTAATGCTAATTAATGTTAATGGAACAGGAAGTCAGATTGCGGTTCCTGCAGAAGCTGTAAAAGCATTGAATACACCAGCTTTCAAATTGATAGTGTTGGTAGTATTTGGAGCATTGTGTGTGTTTGTATTTAACTTTACAAAAATTGGACGTAAAGAAAAATTTCTTGGTGGAAATCCTATATGTGCAAAACTTTCCGGAATTGAAAATAAGAAAATGGCAATTATTGCATTCGTAATGTCCGGTATTGGTGTGGGTCTTGGAGCATTTCTTTCTATTACTTATGCACCAACCTTAACTAAAAATACAGCATCCTCCGTTGGAATGGATGTAATTATTTCTATTGTATTCGGTGGTATGCCGGTATCCGGTGGGGCCAGAAGTAAAATTTATGCAGCTGTAATCGGAGCATTTTCCATGACGTTATTGAATCAGATTATGTTGATGTTCAACTTAAATTCAGGTATCGGTCAGATGGTAAAAGCAATAATTTTTATTCTGGTAGTATTCCTTGCGATGTCTGATAACAAGAATAAAAATCTGTTACCGAGATAAGGGTGAGATGAATTTAAATAACAAAGATATGATAGCGATGGCTATGATATAAATCCTGATTATTCAAATGAAATAATCAAAAAACAAAAGGAGGGACTTTTTATGAAAATGAAAAAAGCATTAGCGCTCGTTCTTTCAATCGTAACTGTATTTTCAGCAGTATTGACAGGATGCGGCAGCAAAGAAACAGCTGACACAACAGCGGATGTAGCAACAGAAGTTGCAACAGAAACAGAATCTGCAGTACCTGCAAAAGGCGAAGGTAAAGCAGT
Organism: Lachnospiraceae bacterium; assembly: GCA_045128635.1. Taxonomy (GTDB): domain Bacteria; phylum Bacillota; class Clostridia; order Lachnospirales; family Lachnospiraceae; genus HGM12587. Next base: position 18,331 of record JBGVRS010000002.1, on the reverse strand, counting down.
AAAAATGGGTATTCTTGTATCTGATACTACAAGTGCAGAAGCATTAGCTTTTCGTGCTTATTATGAAGAATACATCCAGAACCAGTACAACGTAGAATTATTGTATTCTGATGAATTAAAAGATGCAGCAGCAGAAGCAAGTGCAATTGACAACTTTATTGCAAACAATTGTAAAGCAGTAATTTCTTTTTCATCTTTTGACAGACCTGCTCAGTTAACACAGTGTGCAGATGCAGGTGTTTACTATGCGGTAGCAACAGGTACTTTAACAGATGAACAGTATGAAGCAGCAAAAACAAACGAATTTTATGTAGGTGCTATTGGTCCTGACCTTATGACTGAATACCAGACTGGTTATGACATGGCAAAATTCTTCCTTGATAACGGAAAAACAAAATTCGCTATGTTTGGTGGAGCGATTCCTTACTATATAGATATGCACATCTATCGTGCAGCAGGTATGTTAACAGCTATGTGTGAAGTTGGCGGAGGCGACTACAAAGGAGCTTCTGACATGGGTTCCATTATTGGACAGATTTATGCAGACGGTGGCGTTGAAACTGGTGTGATCGGAAGTGTAGAACTTGTTGGTTATGTTGGTGGATATGACATGGATGACGCTTGGTTTGGAAAATGTGCAGCTATGGCGCAGACACCAGGTCTTGAAGTAATTCTTGCAGTAGGTAACGGTTCTGACTTCTTTGCAGCAGCAAAAGGAGAAGGTGTTCAGATTGCATCTGTTGATGCTTATGCAGATGCATATAAAGAAGCTATGGAAGCTGGTAACTTAAACTATCTTGCTGGCAAATTCTCTGCAAGTATCGGACCTATCTTCATGGCTACATACAGTGCAACACAGGGTAGCCCAATCCGTGATACAGAAGGTAATGCATTAGCACTTAGCCAGGGTTACTGGGTAGCAACAAGTGCAGAAGATTTTAACGAATTCTATTCCGTAGACAGTTCTAAAGAAGATCCTGCTTACACAAAAGCTATGTTAGATAATTTATACGGAGCAAGCTACGAAGATTTCGCAGCATTTGTTGGTGCATATTCCTTTGATGAAATTCAGGCTATGAAATAAGCATTTACTTAAGAATTAAGGAGAAAAAACATGAGTAAAGGAAAGAGATTATTGGGAACCTTTGCTATACCGGTACTTACATTTCTGGTAGTGTTCCTGGTTAGTACAGTAAATGGAATAAGTTTGTTTGAATCAGAGGGAAGCTGGATTACATTTTTTAGAGCCATTGCAAATGTAGCATTAGTTACTTTTGCATTATCCATCAATTTGAATTCAGGAAGATTTGATTTTTCCATTGGTTCTGTAGCATTACTGGGTTCTGTCATCAGTTCTACACTTTGTATTCGATTCGGATGGAGTGCACCGGTTATGCTGGTACTTTCTTTACTAGTAGGAATGTTCTTTGGTTTTCTCTCCGGTCTGGTGTACGTAATCGTAAAGCTTCCGCCAATTATTGTATCTTTGGCAATGGCATTGCTTTATGAAGGATTGGCTTTTGCCATTACGGATGGATATGGGGTTTCTTTTGTTAATAATACAGAACTGGTAGGTTTTCCAAGTGTAAGAAACTATTTGTTAATTACAGTGGCAGCAGTAATAGTTATGATTGTTCTCTTTGATCATACAGAGTTCGGTTTTAATTATAAGGCATTATTATCCGGACAAAAGGTTTCTGTAAATACAGGTATTAAGGAAATTGGAAATACCCTCGCCTGCTACGCAATTGCAGGTGCATTAATGGGAATTCAGGGATTCATTACATCCACTAATACTGGAACTATTCAGATGTCCTTGAACTTTGGTTCTATTGGAGCCATGTTTGCAGCTTTCCTTCCAATGTTTATTGGTGGATATATTGGTAGATTTGCAAATGATAAGTTTGGATATTTGTTAGGTGCCATTTCCATGGCATTTGTATCCATGGCATATGTCAGATTAAATATAGATTCTTCTGTTCAGCAGATTATCTCGGCATTATTGCTGGTAGGCTTCCTTATTTATTTGAACAATGAAGGTAAGCTCATTGAATTGAAAATGCTCGCTAAGCGAAACAAGAAGTAATATAGGAAAAGGCTGTAGACGAGAATATGTTCTACAGCCTTTTTTGAAAGGCAGGTTATATAGATGTTTGATTATAAGGCAAAGCCTTTTTATTTAAATGATGAAGAAATCCGTTGGGTAGATGAGACATGGGAAAGTATGACTCTGGAAGAAAAGATTGGTCAGTTGTTCTGTCCTATTGGTTATTCTTCCCATCCTGATTATTTGAAATATGAAATGCTTTCTAAACATCCGGGAGGAATTTTGTTCCGTACCGGTCCGGCGCAGGAGATGTTTGATACTTACAGTTTTTTGCAAAAACAAAGTAAGATCCCTTTATTTACTGCAGCCAATTTAGAAGCAGGAGGAGACGGTATTGTAGCAGAAGGAACTGCGTTTGGAAAACAGATGCAAGTAGCAGCTACCGGTGATCCAAAACAGGCATACCGTTTGGGAAAAATTTGCGGTAGAGAAGGAAAGGCTGTTGGATGTAATTATGCTTTCGCACCTATCGTAGATATTGATATGAATTATCACAATCCAATTACCAATGTTAGAACCTACGGTTCCGACAAAGAAATGGTAAAGGCTTGTGCTCTGGAATATTTGAAAGCTATGCAAGAAGAAGGGATGTTAACTAGTGCAAAACATTTTCCGGGAGATGGAGTGGATGAATGTGATCAGCATATTTTAACCTCTGTAAATACTCTTTCCTGTGACGAATGGGATGACACCTTTGGAGACGTTTACAATGCCATGATTGAAGCAGGTGTTCCTACCATTATGGTAGGTCATATCGCTTTACCTTCATATCAGAAAAAATTGAATCCTGACTTTGGAAAACAGCTACTTCCGGCATCTCTTTCACCGGAAATTTTAAAAGGATTACTCAGAGAAAAATTAGGATTTAACGGCCTTGTCATTACAGATGCTACACCTATGGTCGGTTTCTGTTGTGCTATGGAACGAAGATTGGCAGTACCTGCTGCGATTATGGCAGGCTGCGACATGTTCTTATTTAATAAAGATTATACCGAAGATTACAACTTTATGATGGAAGGTTATAAGGAAGGAAGACTGACAGAAGAAAGATTGGAAGAAGCAGTAAAAAGAATTTTAGCGACAAAGGCTTTCATGAAATTACATCAGAAAAAAGCAGATGGTACTTTGTATCCAAAACAGGAAGATATGAATGTGTTGAGTTGTGAAGAACATTTGACATGGGCAAAAGAGTGTGCTGAAAAATCTGTGACTTTAGTAAAAGACACCCAGAATTTACTTCCGGTTTCTGCCTCAAAATACCCTAAAGTTCTGTATCAGATTCTGGGAGATTGTGCGTCTAATGAACGCGTTGAAAAGACATTTGTAAAAGAAATGACAGAAAAAGGATTTCAGATGATTCCTTACGAAAGAGAAGTATTTGATTTTACCAAGTCATTACCTTTTGATACAGTGACACAATTCAGAGAAAAATATGATTTGGTAGTTTACATTGGAAATATTGAAAATGCATCTAATAAAACAACAAATCGTATTAACTGGCACGCGTTGTTTGGTCTTGGAAACAATATTCCATGGTTTGTAAAGGAAGTTCCAACTATGTTTATTTCCTTACAGAATCCATATCATTTGTTGGATGTACCGATGGTGCAGACGTATATCAATGCTTACTCCAACCATGATGCTGTGATTACGGCAGCAGTAGAAAAGATTGTTGGAAACCAATCTTTTGAAGGAGTGAGTCCGGTGGACCCATTCTGTGGCAAGGAATATTTGAGTTACTAGAGGGGATAGAAATGCATAAAGGATTATTATTTGATTTAGATGGTGTCATTGTTGACACTGCAAAATATCATTATTTGGCTTGGAAAGATTTGGCTGATAAGCTTGGAATTGAATTTACCAAGCAGGATAATGAACGGTTAAAAGGTGTTTCCAGAATGCGTTCTTTTGAAATAATTTTGGAAATCGGAAATAGAGAGATGTCATTGGAAGAGAAGGAACATTATTGTACTTTAAAAAATGATCATTATCTGGAATACATAATGAAGCTTGAAAAAGAGGAAATTTTACCAGGAGTAAAAGAATTTTTAGATTCTGCCAGAAAAAAAGGTTACAAAATTGCATTAGGTTCTGCCAGTAAGAATTCTATGATTATTTTGGAAAGATTAGGACTTTTGGATTCTTTTGATGAAATTATTGATGGGACAAAAGTATCCAGTGCAAAACCTGATCCGGAAGTGTTTGTAAAAGGGGCGGAAAGTCTCCGATTAGATGTGGCAGACTGTATCGTATTTGAAGATGCAGCAGCAGGAGTAGAAGCTGCACATAGAGGTGGAATGAAAGCGGTAGGGATAGGCGATGTTCAAAATTTACCGGAAGCTGATATCATAATTCCCGGTTTTGCAGGAATTACCATCGAAGAAATAGAGAAAAAATTAAGTGAAGGTTAGACTATGAAAATTTCTGACTTAAAAATAAATGGTATAAAAGAACCTATAGGATATTTTTTAGAAAATGTTTCTGTTTCATGGGTAGTAGAAAATACTATTTCGCAATATGCGGACGAAAAGTATATAGAAGTTAGTAAAAACAAAGGTTTTGCAGAAATTCTTTGTAAGGTTTCCGGTAAAGAAGTAGATGCCAGTTGTACAATTCTTCCCATAGATTTGGAACCACGGACCAGATATTATGTACGTGTTTTTGTAAAAGGTAACCAGGGTGATGAAGCAATTGAAGAAACTTTTTTCGAGACCGGAAAAATGGAAGAAGGCTGGAGTGGGAAATGGATTGGAACTGAAACACAAGATAAATTTCATCCTATCTTCTGTAAAAGTTTTTCTATAAAAGAAAAAGTAAAGTCAGCAAGGCTTTATATCTGTGGTTTGGGAGCCTATGAAGCACATCTGAATGGAGAACGAATTGGAGAAGAATATCTGGCACCGGGACTATTTGATTATACCAAGGAGTATCAGTATCAGACTCACGATGTGACAGATATGATTTATACAACCAATGAGATTTGTGTATCTCTTGGAAAAGGCTGGTATATGGGACGATTTGGTCTAGAGGGAAAAGATTGTCTTTACGGAAATCAGATGTCTCTGATTGGTGAATTGCATTTGTTATATGAAAGTGGGAAAACAGAAGTAATCTGTACGGATGAAACTTGGGTATATTACGGTTCTGATATTGAAGACAGCTCTATTTATGATGGAGAGATTTATAATCGTATTTTATGGGAAAATAAAGATAATCCGAAAAAAAATGCTGTAGTACTTCCTATGGAAACGAAGGGAATGTTGATTGAGCGCTTTGGTGTTCCCATGAAAGTGAAAAAGGAAATGCCAGTGGTAGAAGTGATTCGTACACCTGCGGGAGAAACAGTTTTGGATTTTGGTCAGAATATGACAGGTTATGTACAGTTTGTGGCAGAGTTACCAATGGGAACCAGAGTTGTTTTGGATTTTGGAGAAATTTTACAGAATAACAATTTTTATAATGAAAATTATCGTTCTGCAAAATCACAGTTTTTGTACGTTTCCGATGGAACGAAAAAAGAAATCCGTCCTCATTTTACCTATTTTGGTTTCCGATATGTAAGAGTTACAGGATGGATTGGAGAATTAAATCCGGAAGATTTTGTAGCAAAAGTAGTATATAGCGATTTGGATAGAACAGGTTATTTTGAATGTTCTAATGAAAAGATTAATCGTCTTTATGAAAATAGTTTTTGGGGGCAATGTTCCAATTTTACAGACGTTCCAACAGATTGTCCACAGAGAGATGAACGTATGGCATGGACAGGGGATGTGCAAGCATTCGTAAATACTTCCTGTTACCATATGGATACAAGAGCATTTTATCGAAAATATTTGCATGATTTGAGAAATGAACAGGAAAAACTAAATGGTGGTATTCCAAACTATTTTCCAAATCAAGGTAATTTAAGTGGAAGTTGTGCTGTTTGGGGTGATTGTGGAACTTTTGTGCCTGATGCTCTAAGAAAATATTATGGTAATAAAATAGATTATAAAAAAGAGTATCAGATGATGTCAGATTGGGTGGACTACATTACTAGAGAATGTGCAGATGAGAATCATTTGATAAAAAAACAACATCAGTTTGGCGATTGGCTGGCCTTAGATGGTGTAACTGAGCAGAGTATGCGGGGTGGAACGGACGAGGAATATATTGCAGCAATATACTATTATGCATCGGCCAAAAAGACTGCTGATATGGGAAAAGAAATAGGAGCCTGTGATTGGAAACAATATGATCTTTTAGCGGAAACAATTAAGCTTGCTATTTTAAAGGAATATTTCTCAGAAACAGGAAGATTGTGTGTAGATACTCAAACAGGATATTTAGTAGCACTTCGTTTTGGGATTTATAAAAATAAAGGGAAAATTCTAGAAGGATTAAAAAAACGCCTTCGCTTGGATGCGTATAAAATAAAATGCGGATTTGTAGGAGCACCTATGTTATGTCAAACATTGGCAGAAAATGAAATGGTGGATTATGCCTATGAATTCTTGTTTAAAGAAGATTATCCGGGATGGTTACATTGTGTTAATTTAGGGGCAACAACCATCTGGGAACGCTGGAATTCTGTTAATGAAGATGGAAGTATTAGCGGAACCGGTATGAATTCATTGAATCATTTTGCTTATGGAAATGTAGCCGAATTTTTATATAGCAATGTGGCAGGAATTAAACCATCAAGTTATGGATTTAAAAAGGTGATGATAGAACCGGAAATTACAGGAAGATTATCTCATGTAAATGCAAGCTATAAATCTGTGTATGGCCAATATATTTGCAACTGGAGAATTGAAAAAGATGGCAAACTAAGCATTCATATAGAAGTACCATTTGAATGTCAGGCCATAATTAGACTTCCGGAGAAAGAAGAAGAAATTTTGAGTGCAGGAACCTATGATATATCTTATATGCCATCAAAGGATTTGAGATGTATCTATGGAAAAAACAGTATGCTGGGTGATTTAGTAAAGAATCCAACAGTAATACCGATTTTAAAAAAATACGTGCCTCAGGCATTATGGCTTGGAAATGGGGATGCAGAAGGAAAAACAATCCGGATGAATGAGTTAAAAGAAATGTTTTATATGGGAGTGAACTCGGAAAGTTGTCAGAAAGCGATAGAAGAGCTGGAAAGCTTGATAATTTGTTAATATCAGATATGAAAAGGTATTTGGTAATAACAAGAAGAAAGGAATGTTATTTATGAATAAAATGTATGAATTAGCAAAAGAAGTTTATGCTAAATATGGCGTAGACACTGATGCAGCTATTGCAAAATGTAAAGAAATTCCTGTTGCATTACATTGTTGGCAGGGAGACGACGTTATTGGTTTTGACAATGACGGTGGTTTAACAGGTGGTATCCAGACAACAGGAGATTATCCAGGAAGAGCTAGAACTCCGGAAGAATTAATGGCAGATATGGATAAAGCAATGAGCTTAATGCCAGGTGCTAAAAAAATCAACGTTCATGCTTGTTATGCAATCTTTGAAGATGGTGAATTTGTAGACCGTGACAAATTAGAACCAAAACATTTCCAGAAATGGGTAGATTTTGCAAAAGAAAGAGGTATGGGGCTTGATTTTAACCCAACTTTCTTCTCTCATCCAAAAGTAAAAGATGGCTTAACACTTTCCAGTCCTGATGAAGAAACAAGAAAATTCTGGATTGAACATGGTAAAGCTTGTATCCGTATCTCTACATACTTTGCAGAACAGACCGGTATTCCATGTGTAATGAATATCTGGACAGGTGACGGATTTAAAGACGTTCCAGCTGATCGTTTAGGACCAAGAATGCGTTACAAAGAATCTATCGATGCTATTTTAGCTGAACCATATGATTTCAACAAAGTAAAACCATGTGTAGAATCTAAAGTATTTGGTATTGGTGTAGAAGCATATACTTGTGGTTCTGGTGAGTTTGCATTAAGTTATGCAGCTGCAAACAGCGATAAATGTTTACCATTAATGGACAACGGACATTATCATCCAACAGAAGTTGTATCTGATAAGATTCCAGCATTACTTACATTCTTCCCTGAAGTAGCGCTTCATGTAACACGTGGAATTCGTTGGGATTCCGACCATGTTGTTTTATTAGATGACGAAACAAAAGAAATCGCACAGGAAATCGTAAGATGTGACGCTCTTAACAGAGTATTTATTGCTTTAGATTACTTTGATGCATCTATCAACCGTGTATCTGCGTGGGTAACAGGCTACAGAAGTATGCAGAAAGCATTACTTACTGCATTATGTACACCAAGTGCAATGTTAAAAGAATTACAGGATACAAACCAGTTCTCCAGAAAAATGGTTGCAATGGAAGATTGTAAGATGCTTCCTATCGGTGCTGTTTGGGCAGAATACTGCAGACAGTGTGGAGTAGTAGCAGATAATTACTATGATGAAATCGAAGCTTACGAAAAAGATGTTCTTTTAAAGAGAGTTTAATCTTAAACCCTTATATATCTTTCCTCCTTTAAATCGGAAAGAAAACACCCCGTAACATTTTCTTATGGGGTGTTTTTCATTGCATACTTTGGAATATTTAATAAAAAGTTCAAAATAAAATTCTATCATCGAATACTCATAAAATAATTGCTTCTTAATTAAAAACATGATAACATTTCTGTGATAAGAAAGTGATAACATTGATTCAGCTAACCTATATAGATTGGATAATTGAAGCTAATTGTTATCAAATCAAACCATAACTCCTAAACAAATTTGTTTAGTGTTTTTGAAAAATTTTCGAATTCGAATAAAATTATGTCAACTAAAACCGCAGAGAAATCTGCGGTTTTTTTGTGTTACTGCAAGCCATCAATGATTTAACCGAATGTTGCAAAACCGCACCAAAGTAAAGCAGTAGATTGATAAACTCAGCAAATTATGCTAAAATCATAGGCAACCTAAATTAGATAAAATGCGAAGGGTACTGCATTTTTCAAAAGATAAGGAGGATAAGGATATGGGTAAGGCGGAGAAAAAAGTTCGCGCAAAAAGAAAACCGACATTTGTTGAGGCGATTATTCCAATTATTGCGATGTTATTGATCCTTACAATCGGTAAAGGGGTTTTAGGTTATAGTACAGAACCTCTCTTAATTTTAGTAGCATGTGTTGCTGCATTTATTGCATTCCGTGTAGGTGTTACATGGGATGAAATGCTGGATGAAATTTCACAGAAAATTGCAAAAGGGATGCCAGCAATTTTAATTCTTGTAACCGTAGGTGCTATGGTAGGTACATGGATGGCAGCAGGAACAATTCCACTTATGATCTACTATGGTGTTCAGATTGTAAATCCAAAGTTTTTACTTGTAACAGCATTCTTAATTACAGCAGTAGTATCTGTTGTAACAGGTACATCCTGGGGATCTGTAGCAACTATGGGGGTTGCATTAATGGGTATCGCAAGTACACTTGGTGTATCTCTTCCTGCAACAGCCGGTGCAGTTATCGCAGGTTCCTACTTTGGTGACAAAATGTCTCCACTTTCTGATACAACAAACCTTGCTCCAATTGCAGCTGGAAGTAAATTATATGAACATATTGGTCATATGTTCTATACAACAGTTCCTGCAACAATCATTTCGCTGGTAGTGTATGCAATCGCAGGTATGAATGCAAATGTTTCTGCAGGTGCAAACTCTGAAACAGTTACAACAATGTTAAATCAGTTAGACGTAATGTTTAACTGGAACATTTTACTTCTCCTTCCGGTTATCATTGTACTGGCAGGTTCACTTTTACAGAAACCAACCATTCCTGTAATGTTATTATCTACAATTGTAGCTGGAATCGAAGGTATCCTTTTCCAGGGCGTAACATTAAAAGATACACTTACAGCAACAGTAAACGGATTCAACGTATCTATGATCGTTCGTGAAGGATTTGATCCTGCAACAGCAACAGCTGAAATTACAAAACTTTTAAATCGTGGCGGTATGAATGGTATCATGAGTACAACTCTGTTAGTATTCTGTGCATTCTGCTTCGCAGGTATTATGAGCCGTGCAGGCTGTCTTGATGTAGTACTTGAAAAGATTTTAAGTGTTGCAAAGAGTACAGGTGCGTTGATTTCAGCAACAGTAGGTTCTTGTATCGTTATGGCATTAACAACAGGTAACTCTTACCTTTCTATCTTAATTCCAGGTGAAATGTTCCGTGATGCTTACAAGGCACGTGGTCTTGCAGCGAAAAACCTTTCACGTACACTGGAAGACGCAGGTACAGTATTCGTACCATTGGTACCTTGGTCAGCAGCTGGTGCATATATGACAGCAACTCTGGGAGTAGAAACACTTGCTTACCTTCCATGGGCAGTTCTTTGTTATACAGGTTTCATATTTGCAATTATATGGGGATTCACAGGCTTTGGTATTGCGAAATTAGAAGATGAAGAAAAATAGAAAGAAAAGCATATGATTAAATTATTAAAAAATGCGAATATTTATGCTCCAGAGCCTTTAGGAGTGAAAGATATTCTGATCGTAGATGAAACAATTTGTCGTATTGCAGACAAAATTGAAGGTTATGAAGGTCTTCCGGATGTAGAAACTTTTGACCTTGAAAGAAAAACGGTTGTTCCAGGATATATTGATATGCATGTGCATATTACCGGAGGCGGCGGAGAACAGGGCCCTGCGTCCAGAGTTCCGGAATCTCAGCTTAGCATTTTTACGACTAATGGGATTACGACTGTAGTGGGACTTCTTGGAACAGATGGTATTACAAGAAGCATTGAAAATCTGGTGGCGAAAGCAAGAGCACTGAATGATGAAGGTATGACAGCGTATACATTAACAAGTGCGTATGGTTATCCACCAGTAACAATGACTGGAAGTGTAGAAAAAGATATCATGATGATCACTCCAATGATCGGGGTAAAAGTTGCGGTGTCAGATCACAGAAGCTCTAACCCAACTGGAGAAGATTTGATTGCTCTTGCGACAGCGGCACGCCGTGCAGGACTTCTCAGTAACACACCAGGACTTGTGACCATGCACATGGGAAGCGGTAAAGGCCGTTTGAATCCAATTTTCTATGTGCTGGATAATTCAGATGTATCTCCAAAGAATCTGCTTCCAACACATATGCTCCGTTCACCGGAATTAATCGAAGATGGAGTAGAATTGGTACGTAGAGGCGGATATATTGATTGTACGGTTGGATGTACACCGGAAGAAATGGAAGAAGGTGCTGCGCAGATTGCAGACCTGCTTAATCGTGAAGGTGTAAGCGCAGATCATGTGACCATGTCCACAGATGCATTCGGCAGTCAGCCAAAATTTAATGAGATTGGGGAATGTATTGGACTTACCTATGCTTCGCCAAAATATCTCCATCAGACAGTGCAAAGCCTTGTAAGCAGAGGACTTCCGTTAGAAGAAGTACTAAAGATGGTGACTTCAACACCTGCAGATCTTTTGGCGAAAAAAGGTGTTAAAGGTTGTGTGGCAGAAGGTGCAGATGCAGATATTCTTGTGTTGGGAGAAGAACTTGCTATTGAAAGTCTCTTTATGAGAGGGAAAACTGCAGTGCTAAATGGTAAGGTTTTAATGAAAGGTAGATTCGAATAATTTTATGAAGGATTTAGCTTATTATAATGGAAATATATCACCGATCAACGAGATGATGATTCCTATGAATGATAGAGTGTGTTATTTCGGTGATGGTGTATATGAAGCGACAATGGTAAGAAACCATAAAGTGTTTGCATTAAAAGAACATCTGGATCGTTTCTATAACAGTGCAGGACTGATCGGCATTGAAATTCCTTATACAAAAGAGGAATTGGCAGATATTTTAAAAAATTTGGTTTTGAAGGTGGATTCTCCGGAACAGATGCTGTATTGGCAGATTACAAGAGGAACTGCGCCAAGAAATCATATTTATCCATCAAAAGATGTAAAAGCGAATCTGTGGGTGACCATTAAGCCAATGGTGGTAAAAGACCAGAAGCAGTTGTTGAGTCTGACAGATATGGAAGATACCAGATTTTTGCATTGTAATATTAAAACACTGAATCTGTTGGTAAACTGCATGGCTGCAACAAAGGCAGAAAATGAAGGTCGTGATGAGTGTGTATTTCACCGCGGAGAGATTGTAACAGAATGTGCACATAGTAACATCAGTATTATCAAGGACGGAGTATTTATTACGCATCCTACAGACCATCATATTTTACCAGGGATTACCAGAATGCATATGATTCAGATCTGCAAAGAAAATAATATTCCGGTTGATGAAACTCCATTTACCATGGAAGATTTAAAAAATGCAGACGAAGTATTTATATCCAGTGCGACACAGCTTTGCAGAAGAGCGGGCAGTTTAAACGGAGAAAATATTGGATGCAAAGATTCTAAGCTGGCTGAATTAATTCAGAATTGCTATTGGGATAAATATATGGAAGAAACCAAATAGAAAGATGTCTAAAGGAACTCAAATTTGAGTTCCTTTTTAGAATAAAGATATAAGGTAATTGTTTATGAATAAGATTATTTACAGGCGAGCAAATAAAGAGGAATATGCAAAAATAATCATCCTGCAATCCAATATCTTTCACAATGAACAGGGAATCCCAGAAGATAACGTGGAAGAATTTTTAGCAAGAAATCCTATCTGCTGGTGTGCAGAATTGGATGGAAAAATTATTGGGACTGCAATCGCGTGGAAAGAGGCGAGTGTAATGCACTGGGGACGATTTGTGGTGCTTCCTTCGCTTCGCGGACAAAAGATAGGCCCTAAACTTGCAAGGTATTCATTTGAAGACTTGTTTGAGCAAAATGTGGATGAAATTCACATGACTGCTCGCGACACAACAGTAAAAATTGTATGTGATATGGGTGGAAAAATTACCGTAGAACCTCAATCTTTCTATGAAGGCAATGTAACACCGGTTGTATTGAAAAGGGAGAATTTTAAATAGAAAAGAAGTAATCAATGCAGAAACTTTTATGATGCAGCCAGTTATTACTACAATTATGATTCGAAGTGAGTAACGAATAGCTTTATATTGCATATAGAAAATGCCGCAGATTTATCTGCGGCATTTATGTTTTTACTCTGCGGAATCTTTTGTCAAATCCCCATATTCAAGTCGAATGACTTTTTCAAGATCTTTTCATTATAAGTAATTGGTTAAAGGAAGACGATCTTTGGAAGTCAATTCTGGAAATACAGGCAAAGTATGCATTCTATGTTCCAACTAAAAAAGAAGACTTTTTGTATTACGGAAAAGCCGAAAATCAGGTTCCAGGGAAAATATACAATGAGTTGCGAGCATATCTTAGAACTGATAAAAAACTATCGGAATACTATATTGGTGCTGTTTGTAATATTGTTAATGATCTGATATTTGCAGACTATCAGAAGGCAACTATTTTGGAAAAAATCGTAAAACTTCAGATGGGTTCTACATATCTTTTTAAAACAAGACAAGATATTAAATTGTTGAGTATTTATATCGATAAAATTATGCAGAACACACGCTTGATAAGATACCGTGGACATACAGCAATAGAACTAGGTCTTATAAAAGGAGATTCCATTATAGGACCACTTAGAAAATTCTATCCAAATGACAGATGTCCATGCGGTTCTGGGAAAAAATATAAAATTTGCTGCGGAAGAATATAATTTGAAAACATTATTTATGAAAAAATAATGAGAAGTTTCTATAATGAGCATTGGTTTACAATCACCAATGTTCATTTTTTGTTAACAAATTCCCCCAAAAATAGAACAGCGATGCGTAGAAAACTTTCAGCTTTCGTGTGATTCACAGATCTCTTTTACAAGTGCAAAATAACCCTCTACTACAAATACGATTAAAGCCTTACAACCTTACACTTTTGGGGAAATTAATTGAAAAAAATTTTAGCAATGCGCACTGATCAGAATGGGTCAGTGATTTTTTGTGTTCTGTCATAATTTTGTCATTATTTTGTCTTCAGTTTTTGTAACAAAATTAAAATACAAGTGTATTAATTATATATAAATATCAAAAAGTTACGGGTTAAAATGTAAATATAGGAATACCAGGTAAAAGGAGTTAGGATATGCCGGATAAGACAATGAATGTAAGAAACCATCTACAAAGATATATTATGTTAATCGGTGATGCTGCGACTAAAAATGAAAGTTTGGGCAAATATGAAAAAATGCTGGAATCTTTAAATCAGTTGGCTGAGATTACCGAAGAATATTACTGGATAAATGAAGAAGGCAAGATGCCCGCACTGAAAAAAGAAGACATCACAAAGATTCACCATGCCTATAAAGAGGTTCTCAAAAACTGCAACCGCATGCTGACGATTCCGGATAACCAGTTAAAGGGAGTTAATGAATTGGTGAACGAACTCAGTATGTTGTTAAGTCTTGATGAGGCGGCATTGGATGTAGTTTCTCCGGACAAAAATATGACATTGACAGAAATTCTGGAAAACGGACGTGCAGTTACGGTTGATATAGGAAATCAGTCAGTTTCCACTACAGGTAATCAGATGAGCAGTCGTATTCCGCTGCACATTGAGGGAAGCGACAACGTCATTAAAAAAGGATTTTTTACAAAAAATAGTTTTGCTGATCCGTTAGTTAACCGTGATAGAATTCTTGCCGAATTCAGACAAAAATATCCGGATATGTCGGAAATTTTTGATCATATAGAAACCTGTGACAGGCAAACATTTGGTAATGCTGTTATGGGACGAGCAGAAGGCAGTATACAGAACAAATCGGATCCTAATGTGGCCAAAAATATCGCTTATAAAGTATGGAAAAATTCTTTAAATATGGTAAATGTTCCTGGAACCGTTGCTGATAAATACGAAACTCATCCACAGTATCCAAAGATGATGATGGAACTGACATATGAGATGGAAAAACAACAAGGTTTGTATATTACGTACATTGAGGAAGAATTGTATCTTCATACAGATGCAGATGCAAATATTGATAAGCGAAATGCAGCAATGAGTGCTGTTACATCACTTGTTGGAAAGCCAAACCTTCTCGCTAAGTCAGAAACGATGATTCTTATGCAGAATGGTAAAGCAGTATCTGGAACTTTTATGGAAAATGCAGTAGGAAAAGATGCTTTTCATCTTTCAGAAGATGATCCAATGAGAGAATATGACGGAGATGTTTACGACAATCACGAAGTATTTGCAGATATTGCTGCGATGCAGGCCTTAGACTATATCTGTGGAAATATTGACCGTCATGAAGGTAATATGTTCTATCAATTTGGAGATGTAAATGGAAAGACAAAACTGATCGGAATTACCGGAATTGATAATGATTTGTCCTTTGGCCTGACTCCTGCCACAACCAAAAAGAATGTTGGTAATGTGTGGATTCAGCCAGAACAGTTTGGCGTATTGGATGCTGCCACTGCTCAGCGTATACTTGCAATTGAGAAATCCACACTTCAGTCAACTTTGTCTGGCTACAGACTTTCATTAAAAGAAATCAATGCAGTCTGGGAAAGAACTGCGCATCTTCAGGAAAAAATTATAGAAGGTCTTGAACACTTCAAAAATAAAAAACCGGGCGAAATAGAGCAAGGTTTCCTTAGAATTGTTCCTGCAGATGAGTGGCATCACTATAACCGAGAAGTACTGGCAAAAGCAGGCAACAACCAGTTTAAAATGCTCGGAAATATCAAGGAATTAATCCAAAAACATGAAAAAAAGGAAAAATCCAGAGAACTTGGACGTCAGAGAGATAAAGAGAAAATCGAAACCCTTTTCCAGATTGAAAAGGAAGTAAATAATACAAAACCACCTGTTCCTGTAGGACGTATTCTGGGCCATGGCACTATGCTAAAAGCGCCTGAAAAACATATGGTTGAACCATTAAAATTTGTCGTTCCGAATGATACAGTACTGGATTTTACTTCTGGTGCATTAAATAAACGGTTTGCTTTTTCTTATGAAGATAAAGATGGTAATATGAAAGAATGTTTCTTTACAAAAGCTAAAACATTGGAAGCGTATGAAGAAAGGGAAAGATTCTTTGATTCGTATACACAGGAACATCCTCGGTATGCAGAACTCATCGATAGAATGAAAGTACACTATCAGCGAATCGACAGCAGCACATACATGGGTAATATAAACTATGTTCCTGATTTTGAGGAGCTTGGTTATGATGAGGTAGAGGCTGAATCTCTGAAGAAAGATAAGAATGTCGAAATGATGACACAAGTAATTGCAGGAAGAATGTTTGGCATCATGGTAGATCTTCAAAATAGAATTCAAAAAGAAAACAGAAGCTATAATGAAAGAGTGGACATGCGTAATGTTGCAATGAATCAGATAGGTGACAGTTTGGGAGTTCCGGACCTGTTGGCTAGAACTGTACCTGTACAGGTTCAGATGGGTGAAAACATTGTAGACGGCGTCGCGATGGAACGCGCAGATGGTGTGGATGTCGCTAATTTTAGAAAAGGAGATATAGCAGCTGATATCACGGACCATCTTTTTGACGGTATTGGTTTAAAAAGTGTGGCAGATCTGCAGATTTTGGACTATATCTGTATGAATCTGGATCGTCATTCTGGAAATATGATTTATAAATTCGACGGACTGGATACAGGAAACCCTCAATTTATAGGTGTACAGGGAATCGACAATGACTATTCGTTTATTGGTATTTGTCCACCTGCAGATAAAAAATTAAATAACTTTTCTGTTGCATTGGATCAAATCTCTGTAATATCAGAAAAAATGGCAGATAAAATTCTCCATATGAAGACAGATGATATTACGGATGCACTTGTTGGTACGACTCTGAATAAAAAAGAGATTATTGCCGCTCAGCAGCGTCTGACTCGTCTTCAGGAAGCGATCGAAAATAAAAAAATCCAGATTGTGAAAGAGGAAGACTGGAAAGATATGAAGCTGAAGGATCTTGCAGACTACGGTAATATATTTGGACGTTTAACAGAAGCATTGGATAAACTGAAGAATGCACCTGATAAGGTTCGCAAGGCTGTTAATTATGAAAAGATCGATCGTGTGGACCAGTTTGATAAAGGGGTTTTGGATAATCGAAATATCGACAAATATGTGGCTGCTGCAAAAGAAACATTTGAACAAGATATGCTGGAAATCGCAAAATCTGAACGTCCATTAAATGAATTGGATGACAATGATGTATTTCTGGAGACAAAAGAAAATCTGAAACTGCTTAGCCAAATGATTGAAAAAGCAGATCCTGCCTTGATAAAATCTTCAAAAGAATTCAAAGCAATGAAAAATCAGTGTGAACAAGCAGTAAATAGAGTAAGTATCATTGAACGCGAAATGCAGGAGAAAAACACAACTCAAATAAGTGCTGAACAGTCACAGCTTCTTTTTGAAAATATTGTAGCATTAAGACGTACAGCGAATGCCTATGAAATGTATAAAATGGATTCTCTGAAAGGTCATAAAGCAAACAAAATAGAAACTTTAAGAATTGAGGTTGCAAAAACAACTTCAGCGATAGCTGAAAAACTTTGTGTAGGATTCAGAACAAATGAAAAGGTGAGAAGCCTTGAACTTCATACGAACCGCACAGTGAACAGTGAAATCAAAGCAGTGATTAATGATATGAAATCACCGGATTTTGATAAAGCAGAATCTAAACAGGCATTTGCAAAAATCATCTATTTAAAAACAATGATTGAAAACAGTGAAAAACTGAAGAAATCAAATGCTATGGCTTCTGCATTAAATGAAAGAGCTGTAGAAAGGGCAGTAGATGTAATTTCGAAAAGTGAAGCTTTCGATAAATTCATGAGCAGATCACAAGAGCAGCTTCTGAGTATGCTTGATAATAAAAACGGCGTTCCGTTTTATAAACAGTTTCTGCGAGATAATGCGGCTGTCATGGCAAAAACATCAATTGAAAATACAAAAGATGTATTGAAGGAAAAGGCTAACATAATTAAACAGGATGAAAAGAAAGATAAAAACCTTGATGTAATTGAAGAGGTACTGGAAGAAGACGAACTTGGCGGATTCTAAAAATAATATGATTTAGCTATGTAGAGAGTTGTTCACACATGTGAGCAGCTCTCTTTTTGTTATGGGACGGATAGTCCCAGTTGAGTACGCGAAGCGTGCGAAATATCAACCACCTGCTATGCGGGTGCGCGACGGCTGTTATACAAAAAAATCACCTTTCCGTTATAATGAGGTTGTTCAGGCCTATCATAACG
>JBGVRS010000001.1:0-1984 GCA_045128635.1 Lachnospiraceae bacterium | reverse complement strand
AGCAAGCACCCAAAACAATCAAAGCCGACAGATAGAATAATACTCTTTTCATTGTTCTTTCATTTTAGTGATTATTTTTGTCATATCCTTCATCGCTTCCAACAAAGCTTCCACTTCTTCCTCCGTCATCCCCGTGATGCGGATGTATTCACTGACCATACGGGAGAAGGAGCCACTATAATGAACTTCAAGAAACTCATCCAACAACTCCTTCAAGTTTTTATTTTCTAGCTGATTCATACTTCAATTTATGATGTTAAAAAAATAGATATAAAAAGCAGGGAAAACGCATGAATGCTAAGTTTTTATTTTTCAGTAACGTTCATTTGTTGAATAAAATTATTTCGGCCGTTTTTAGAAGAATTTGTTAGAATCAGTCTAAATGGATTTATTTTAATCAATCATTACAGAATAAAAAAACAGGGATCAGAACTTTATAAAATAAAAAATGTTTGAATTAGCTGTAAATCAAGCAGTTAAATATTTGCGTATATCCAATAATTTTATTATCTTTATATCTTGAAAATCAGATTATTATGAATAAAGCAGCTAAGGATTTTTTATTAAGAGACGATTTTGAAAGACATTTGGAGAGTATGTCTAATGTAGTTAACGGAATAGATCCGAGACAGGCATCAAAAGTTATACATCCAGCCCCAGTCATCATGATGTCCGCTTTAATGGGGGTATTTGCGAATTGCCAAACTTGGAATGAAATAGCAGACTTTGCCGAGGCCCGGCTGGACTTTCTCCGCTCATTCTTTCCAACACTGGAGGAAAGTCCCTCGCATGATACAATAAGGAGGTTCTTCTGTCTGGTCAGTTCCTCTCTATTGGAGAATTCCTATAGGAAATGGGCGTTGTCAATGAGGGAAAACATGGGAATACACCTTGAGCAGGATAATATGGAAGAGACTGATAATCGGCAGAAGGAAGACTTTGGAAGACAGATTGCCATAGACGGCAAGACCATCAGCAAAGGCATGAATGAGAGAGGGAAGTATGACAGTGAGGGATTCCGTATCCAGGAAAAGAACCCCAAGCCCATGGAAAAGCTACATCTGGTCAGTGCATTTCTGGTGGACCAATGCCTTTCCTTAGGACAGGAAAAGGTGGATAGTAAAGAGAACGAAATCATAGCCATCCCCAGACTTCTGGACAGTTTGGAACTTCATCAGGGAGATGTTATAACCATTGACGCAATCGGAACACAGAAAGAGATTGTTTCACAAATCATTGCAAAACAGGCGGATTATCTGCTTGAAGTCAAGGGAAACCAACCTACTCTGATGGAAAGCATCGAAGATGCAATGGAAGCCGTAAGAAGATTCCATGAATGTGAATATGTGAAAGAATTTTCAGAACGGGAAGAGGGGCATGGACTTATTGTAAACCGTACATGCCGAACTTGTTCGGACGTTTATTTTTTGGGAAGGATCTTCAAGCAATGGGAAGGGATACGGACTTTCGGATACATCGACAACTGGAGAATAGACAAGGCTACAGGAGAAGATGTGACAGAAAGGCATTATTTCATTACTTCATTGGAAAACGACCCCAAAAGAATACTCAAGTTCAAAAGGAAACATTGGGGGATTGAGAATGGACTTCATTGGCAACTGGATGTTACATTCAACGAGGACGATGACCGAAAAAGGAAGAATTCAGCACAGAATTATTCCTTAATTACTAAAATGACATTGAACATATTGAAGAATCACCAGCATAAGGACAAGAAAGCCTCAATCAAAAGAAAAAGGATGAAAGCTGCATGGGATGAAGATTATCTTAAAAGTTTACTAATAGCCTGGTTAAAAGCATTTTAAATCATGCGTTTTCCCTGTAAAAAGGCGTAACTTCTCAGAAACGTATAAAATCTGAGAATATGAGATAATTAATTAAAGTCAAACATCTAAATTTAAACAAAATGAAAGAAATGAATCTTGAAAGCCTTCTCAATTCAGAGATGGAAAACATCAAAGGT